>JBDTWY010000011.1:0-78070 GCA_040006455.1 Betaproteobacteria bacterium
GAAGCCCATCGGCGTCGCCAAGCTGCATCGGCTGGAATCCGGCATCGACGTCGACTACCGGCTCGTCAGCGCTGAAACGCTGGCGGCGGAGGCGCCGGCAACGTTCGACGTCGTCACCTGTATGGAGCTACTGGAGCATGTGCCCATGCCGGCGTCGACGGTCGCCGCGTGTGCGACGCTGGCGAAACCCGGCGGCACGGTCGTGTTCTCGACGATCAGCCGCAATCCCAAGTCGTACCTGTTCGCGATCATTGGCGCGGAATACCTGCTCAACCTGCTGCCACGCGGCACCCACGACTGGTCGCGCTTCATCAGGCCGTCCGAGCTCGCGAAGGATGCACGCGCGGCGGGACTGGACATGCGCGAGCTGACGGGGATGCAATACAACCCGCTGTCACGCGCGTACAGCCTTGGCGCCGACACCAGCGTCAACTACCTGGCCGCGTTCCGCAAGCCCGCGCTCGCGGCATGAGCCGGCCGGGCCGTCCCAAGGGCGAATACCGGAGCGCGAAGCGCGAAGGTTTCCCATTGAGCACCGCCGTGCAGTGCGTGCTGTTCGACCTGGACGGCACGTTGGCCGACAGCGCGCCCGACCTAGCGGCGGCGCTCAATCGGCTGCGCGCCGCCGAAGGCCTCGCACCCGTGGACGCGCAGGCGCTGCGCCACTATTCGTCGTCCGGCGCGCGCGGGCTGCTGCTGGCCGGCATGCAGGTGACGAACGAGCATCCGCGCTACGTCGAGTTTCGCGATGCCTTCCTCGCACACTATGCGGACGTGCTGGCGAACGACACGCGATTGTTCGAAGGCATCGCGGCCATGCTCGACGCGCTCGAGGCGCGCGGACTGCGCTGGGGTGTCGTCACCAACAAGGCAGTGCGTTACACGGGACCGGTGACCGCCGCGCTCGCGCTCGTCGAGCGCGCGGCGGTGATCGTCAGCGGCGACACGACGCCGCACGCCAAGCCGCATCCGGCGCCGTTGCTGCATGCCGCCGAAGCGCTGGCAATCGCGCCGGCGCAATGCGTCTACGTCGGCGACGACCTGCGTGACATCGACGCCGGACGCGCCGCGGGAATGCTGACGCTGGTCGCGCGCTGGGGTTACATGGGCGTCGATGCCGAGCCCGACCAATGGCCGGCCGATGGATGGCTCGATACTCCCGGGGATCTCATCGCGTGGCTTGACGCGCGCGCCGCGCGGCGTGCGACCATCGCGCGCTGACCTCATCACGTCAGGGGCATGTCCCCGCATTGAGCAGCAGCATCTCGCGCGCCTGGCCATCGCGCGTGCCGGACAGTCGCACCTGCTGGTTGGCGATCAACGGCGTCAGCACGGCCGCCATCACGTCGTCGGCGCTGGCGAGCGGAATACCGTTGGCGAGCCGCACCCGATCGCCCCGCTTCAACCCGATCATCTGCGCGAATCCGCTGTCGTCGCGGACGCTCATGCCGCCGGCCACCGGCGTCACGATCGCGCGCAGCGCGTCGGGCTGCGTGGCGAGACCCTGCAGCAATTCGGCGTTGAGCTTGACTACCTGTCCGCGAAATCCCGTCGGCGGCGTGCAGGCGACATTGTTGCGCGCCGCCGGCGTGATGCGAGGCGACGCCGCGGACTGCGCGGTTGCCACCGGACGCAGCGCGATCGTGCGCTCGCCGCTCGCATCGCGAATGCGGATCGTCCATGGCTCGATGTCGACGAGCGTGCTGCCGCTGGCGATCTCGCCGCCCTTCTTGACGAGCCGCGGTCCGCTGGGCAGTCGGAACAGCGCGTAACCGCCGCCATCCGCCTCGGCGAACACGCCGAGCAGGCGCACGTCGCCGGACAGCGTCGACGGCGGCGCGGCACCCGTTGCGACAATCGGCGCGTCGGCGGCAAGCCATCCCGACGCCACGATCGACGCGACGGGATCTCGCGGCTCGGTGGGCAACACCTGCGGCGGCGCCGGCACCAGCCATCGCCAGCCCCAGTAGGCGATCACCCAGGCGAGGAACAATGCGGCCGCAAGCGTTGCCAGCAGCGGCAACAGGCTCCGTGAAACGCGCGGCGCGTCGAGGGCGGCGTTCATCGCGTCGATATAATCCTGCGGCGCTCAATCATCCGGTCCCGCATGTGAATCCCCGCCTGTCGTTGTTGCAGCCGTATCCATTCGAACGCCTGCGCGAACTGTTCGCCGGTCATTCGCCGCCATCGATGCTCACGCCGATCAACCTGTCGATCGGCGAGCCGCGGCATCCGACTCCGCGACTGATCATCGACGCGCTCGCCGAAGGCAGCGCGGCATTGTCGAATTATCCCACGACCGCCGGGCCGATCGCGTTGCGCGAGGCGATCGCGCGCTGGCTGGCGACGCGCCACCAATTGCCGGCGCTCGATCCGCTGAGCCAGGTATTGCCGGTGCTCGGCAGCCGCGAAGCGCTGTTCGCATTCGCGCAGACGGTGGTCGACGCCAGCCGGCCTGCGCCGGTGGTCGTCATGCCCAATCCGTTCTACCAGATCTACGAAGGCGCCGCGCTGCTCGCCGGCGCCGAAGCCCACTGCGTCAACGCCGACGCCGCGCGCGGATTCGCGCTCGCCTGGGACGCCGTTCCCGACAGCGTCTGGCGGCGCACGCAGCTCGTCTACGTGTGCTCGCCCGACAATCCCACCGGGCGCGTCACTGACCAGGCGACGTGGCAGCGCCTTTTCGCGCTTGCCGACGAGCACGGCTTCGTGATCGCCAGCGACGAGTGCTATTCCGAAGTCTTCTGCGACGAGGCGCGCCCGCCGCTTGGCGCGCTCGCTGCGGCGCTCGCGTGCGGGCGCCGCGACTATGCGCGTATCGTCGTGTTCGGCTCGCTGTCGAAGCGCTCGAACGCGCCGGGTTTGCGCTCCGGCTACGTTGCCGGCGACGCGACGCTGCTGCAGGCGTACCTGCGCTATCGCACCTACCATGGCTCGGCAATGTCGGGAACGGTCGCGCACGCGAGCATCGCCGCGTGGAACGACGAGTCGCACGTGCGCGCCAATCGTGCGCTTTACGCCGCCAAGTTCGCGGCGTTGCAGCCGCAGCTTGCGAACGTGCTGCCCTGCGCAATGCCGGAGGCCGCTTTCTACCTGTGGGCGGATGTCGGCGGCGACGACGTCGAATTCGCCCGCCGCCTGCATGCGACGCAGAACGTCACCGTGTTGCCGGGAAGCTTCCTGGGACGCGCTGTGCACGGCATCAACCCCGGCCAGGGCCGGATTCGCGTCGCGCTCGTCGCCCGGCCGGAGGAATGCGCCGAAGGCATCCGCCGCATCCTGGCGTTCGCGGCGCAGCGAGCCTGAGTTCGAGCCGCGGCAGCCGCCGGTCGTCGAAGGCGACAAGGGTTCGGAAAATCCCTGCCGGGTGCGTCCTGTCCCGGCGCGCGGCGCCTCGTCGCAGCGTCCCCGGCACCCGCATCGAGCCACTAGAATGGCCGCCATGAACACGATCGCCATCGCACCTGCGCCGCGCGGACTTGGCCAGATGCTGGTCGCCGGCTTCCAGGCGTCGCTGCTGTCGGTCGCGCTGATCGCGGCGGTCAACACCGGCATCGCCGCGGTGCTGTGGATCGACGACACGCGGCCATTCTGGCACCCGTTCATCACCGTCCAGCTGTACGGATTCTCGATCGCGTACTGCGTCAACGCGGTGTCGCCGTGGCAACGCGCCAATCCGATCCGGCGGCTCGCGCTGGCGGTGGCGAGCGGCGTGCTGATCGGCGTCACGCTGGTCATCATCGTCAAGGGCTACGACCGCGCGTGGATCGTGGCGCACGCGGCGACATTCGGAATGAACATATTCGCCGCGTTCCTCAACGGGCTTTTCGTCAGCCTGTTCTTCTACGTCAAGTTCCGCGAAACGCGCGCCGACGCGGCGTTGCAGCGCGCCAATGCCGAGCGCCACCTGCTGTCGCGGCAGGCGGTGGAGGCGCAACTGAAGCTGATGCAGGCGCAGGTCGAGCCGCATTTCCTGTTCAACACCCTGGCATCGGTGCAGTACCTGACCGAGACCGATCCGCCGCGCGCGGGCCAGTTGCTGGGACACCTGATCGCCTACCTGCGCGCCGCGTTGCCGCAATTGCGTGCATCGTCGACGACGCTGGGCCAGGAGACGCAGTTGATCGAGGCCTATCTCAACATCCTCAAGATGCGGATGGGCGAGCGGCTCGCGTTCGATGTCGACGTCCCTGCGACGCTGCGCGCGCACCCGTTCCCGCCCAACCTGCTCATCTCGCTAGTCGAGAATTCGGTCAAGCATGGATTGGAGCCGACGGTGCAAGGCGGCCACGTGTCGATCGTCGCGAGCGCGGCCAGTGGCAAGCTGGTCGTGCGAGTGACGGACACCGGCAACGGTGTCGGCAATGGCGAGACGCCCGCCGATGGCCACGGCGTCGGCCTGTCCAACGTGCGCGAACGCCTCGCCGCGCTTTACGGCGAGCGTGCGACGTTCACGCTGGCGCCGTCGCCCGCCGGCGGTGCGGTCGCGACCATCACGTTGCCGCTGGACGCTGCCTGATGCCGTCGGCGCTGATCGCCGAAGACGAGCCGATGCTGGCCGCGCAGTTGCGCGCGCGGCTCGCCGACGCGTGGCCCGAGCTCGGCATCGTCGGTCCCGCGTCGAACGGCGACGAGGCGCTGCTGCTCGCGCGCACGCACCAGCCCGACATCGCATTCCTCGACATCCGCATGCCCGGCACCAGCGGCCTCGAGGTCGCACGAACGCTCGCCGGCAGCCTGCACGTCGTGTTCGTCACCGCGTACGACGAGTATGCAGTCGCGGCGTTCGAGGAAGGCGCCGTCGATTACCTGTTGAAGCCGGTCGCGCCCGACCGCCTCGCCAAGGTCGTCACACGCCTCAAGTCGCGCCTGCGTGCAGCACCACTCGACCTCAGCGCGCTGCTCACCAAGCTGGCGGCGCAAGAGCGGCCGGCGTCGCTCAAGTGGGTGCGCGCGTCGCTGGGCAATGCGATGACGCTGATCGCGATCGACGACGTGCTGTACTTCCAGTCCGAGGACAAGTACACGAAGGTCGTCACGCGCGGCGGCGAAGGCCTGATCAAGAAGCCGATCAAGGAGCTCTACGAGGAGCTCGACGCCGACGCGTTCTGGCAGGTGCATCGCGCGACGATCGTCAACCTCAACGCCATCGCCCGCGTCGAGCGTGACTGGCGCGACCAGCCGATCATCCATCTGAAGGACCGGTCCGAGACGCTCACCGTTTCGCGCAGCTTCGCGCACCGTTTCAAGGCGATGTAGCGTCGCCGTTTGCCGTCCACGCGCTCACGGCGCGCCTTCGCGTTAAAATCGCCGTTTTTGCGCGGAAAACCCTGATGCAGTCCGTGATCGACCAAATCGAAGGCGCGTGGCACGAGCGCGCGTCGCTGACGCCATTCACCGCGCCAGCCGCGGTGCGCGACGCCGTCGCGCACGTCATTGCCGAGCTCGACGCGGGACGCCTGCGCGTCGCGGAAAAGCGCGACGGCGACTGGCAGGTCAACGAATGGGTGAAGAAGGCCGTACTGCTGTCGTTCCGCCTTGCCGACAACGTCGCGATGCGCGCCGGTGCGGCCGCCGGCGCAGCGCTCGCGTTCTACGACAAGGTGCCGACCAAGTTCGCGGCGATGACGGACGCCGAGCTCGCGGCCACCGGCGTGCGCGTCGTACCGCCCGCGGTCGCGCGGCGTGGCGCGTTCATCGCGAAGAACGTCGTGCTGATGCCGTCGTTCGTCAATATTGGCGCCTACGTCGACGAGGGCACGATGGTCGATACCTGGGCCACCGTCGGCTCCTGCGCGCAGATCGGCAGGAACGTCCACTTGTCGGGCGGCGTCGGCATCGGCGGCGTGCTGGAGCCGCTGCAGGCCAATCCCACGATCATCGAGGACAATTGCTTCATCGGCGCACGCTCGGAAGTGGTCGAAGGCGTGATCGTCGAGGAGAACTCGGTGCTGGGCATGGGCGTATTCCTTGGCCAGAGCACGAAGATCTACGATCGCGAGACCCGTACCGTCACCTATGGCCGTGTGCCGTCGGGCTCGGTCGTCGTCGCCGGCAGCCTGCCGTCGGCGGACACCGGCTGCAGCCTCTACTGCGCGGTCATCGTCAAGCGCGTCGACGCAAGAACCCGCGCCAAGACGGCGATCAACGAACTGTTGCGCTCCTGAACCTGCGCCCCCACCATCCCCACATGTCCGTTTCCCTCAAATCCGCAGATGCCATCGACAAGATGCGCGAGGCCGGCCGCCTGGCGTCCGAGCTGCTCGACTACCTGACGCCGCACATCGTCCCCGGCGTGACCACCGGCGACATCGACCGGCTCGCGCACCATTACATGGTCGACGTGCAGCACACGATCCCGGCGACGCTCAACTACGCGCCACCCGGGCACACGCCCTATCCGGCGTCGCTCTGCACATCGGTCAACCACGTCGTGTGCCACGGCATTCCCGGCGACAAGAAGTTGCGCGCCGGCGACATCATCAACGTCGACGTCACGGTGATCAAGGACGACTATCACGGCGACTCGAGCCGGATGTTCTTCATCGGCGCGCCGTCGATCCAGTCGAAGCGGCTGGTGGACGTCACCTACGAGGCGATGTGGAAAGGCATCCGTGCCGTGCGTCCGGGCGCGCACCTGGGCGACGTCGGCCACGTGATCCAGAAGCACGCCGAGTCGCAGGGTTTTTCGATCGTGCGCGAATTCTGCGGACACGGCATCGGCCGGCAGTTCCACGAAGAGCCGCAGGTGCTGCACTATGGCCGTCCCGCCACCGGGCTCAAGCTGCAGCCCGGGATGATCTTCACGATCGAGCCGATGGTCAACGCCGGCCGCCCCGGCATCCGCTGCCTTGCGGATGGCTGGACGATCGTCACCGCCGACCATTCGCTGTCGGCACAATGGGAGCACACGGTGCTGGTCACGCCCGAGGGCTCCGAGGTGCTGACCGTTTCTGCCGGTACGCCGCCACCTCCGCCGCTCGATTCGTAGCGAGACCCATCATGCACTCCGTCGCCACGCCGCATCCCGACGCGCCGGCGATGCCCGCGGCGTCGCGGATCAGCGAGTGGCGCGATGAGTTGAAGCGCGAGCGAGCGCAGTTGCGCGAGGCGTTCTTCGCGCGCGTCGACACGCCGGCATTGTTGCGCGGGCATGCACGCCTGATCGACCGTGTGCTCGACCGCGTCTGGCACGAGTCCGGCATGCCCGCGAACTGCGCATTGCTCGCCGTCGGCGGCTACGGTCGCGGCAAGCTGTTTCCACATTCCGACATCGATGTCCTGCTGCTGCTCGCATCCGCCGGCGACGCCAACGCAGACGCGATCCAGCGCTTCCTCGCCACGCTGTGGGACATCGGCATCGAGGTCGCGCACGCGACGCGGACGATCGACGAATGCGAGCGTGAAATGGCGGCCGACATCACCGTGCGCACGAGCCTGCTCGAGCACCGGCGCGTCGCCGGCTCGAAGCAGCTCGCCCAAGCGTTCGGCGAGCGCTTCGCGGCGACGCTCGACATCCAGACGTTCTATTCGGCGAAGGCGCTGGAGCAGCAGCAGCGCCACTTCAAGTATCACGATGCGACGTACAACCTCGAGCCCAACGTCAAGGAAAGCCCGGGAGGCTTGCGCGACCTGCAGGCGGTGCTATGGATCGCGATGGCGGCAGGGCTGGGGCAAACCTGGCGCGAGCTCGCGCACGATGGCCTGATGACGATGGCGGAAGCGCGCAGCGCGTCGCGCCAGGAGCGCGTGATATCGACGCTGCGCGTGCGCCTGCACTATCTCGCCGGCCGGCGCGAGGACCGGCTGGTGTTCGACGAGCAGGCGGCGCTCGCGCACCAGCTGGGTCTCGTCGACACGCCGACGCGCCGCGCCAGCGAGCAGCTGATGCAGCGCTATTACCGCGCCGCGCGGGCGGTGCGACTCATCAACACGATCCTGGTGCAGAACCTGCACGTGCGGATCTTCTCGCCAAGCCGCGTGCTGCGGCCGATCGATGCCGATTTCTCGGCCGTCGACGAGCTTTTGCACATCGCCGATCCGGAGCTTTTCGAACGCCGGCCCTCCGCGATCCTCGACGCGTTCCTGACGATGCAGCGCCACGCCGAGTTGAAGGGAATGTCGGCGCGTGCGTTGCGGGCGATCGCGCGCAGCCGCCACCGGATCGACGCGGCGTTCCGTCGCGATCCGGCGAACCGCGCGCGCTTCATCGCGCTGTTTCGCGAGCCGCGCGGCCTCACGCACGAGCTGCGGCGGATGAACCTGATCGGCGCGCTGGGCGCGTACCTGCCGGCGTTCGGACGCGTCGTCGGGCAGATGCAGCACGATCTTTTCCATGTCTATACCGTCGACGAACACACGCTGATGGTGATCCGCAACCTGCGGCGCTTCACCGAAGCGCAGCACGCGCACGAGTACCCGCTGTGCTCGCGGCTCATCGGCGACTTCCAGCGCAAGGAAGTGCTTTATCTCGCGGGACTGTTCCACGACCTCGGCAAGGGCCGCGGTGGCGATCATTCGACGCTCGGCGCACACGACGCGCTGCGTTTTTGCCGCGCGCATGCGCTGCCGGCCGAGGATACGGCGCTGGTCGGCTGGCTGGTCGCCAATCACCTGAAGATGTCGTCGATCGCGCAGAAGTCCGACCTGTCCGATCCCGATGTCATCGCGGCATTCGCCGCGCATGTCGGCGACGAGCGCCGGCTGACGGCGCTGTACCTGCTCACCGTCGCCGACATCCGCGGCACCAGCCCCAAGGTGTGGAATGCGTGGAAGGCGCAGTTGCTCGAGGAACTGTTCAACGCGACGCGACGCGTGCTCAACGGCGGTGGGGCCGGACGCACGCTGCAGGATTCGCTGCAGCAGCGCCAGGACGAAGCGCGCAAGCTGCTGCGCCTGTATGCGGTTCCCGATGGTGCCGAAGCCGCGCTGTGGAGCAAGCTCGACGTCGCCTATTTCCAGCGCCACACGGCGGACGAGATCGCGTGGCACGCGCGCCATCTGTATTGGCGCATCGACAAGGCGGAACCGGTCGTCAAGGCGCGCCTGTCACGCGCCGGCAGCGGCCTGCAGGTGCTGATCTACCTGCCCGACCAGAAGGAGCTGTTCGCTCGCATCTGCGGCTTCTTCGGGCGCAGCGGGCTGTCGATTCTCGAAGCCAGGGTGCACACGACCCGCAACGGCTACGCGCTCGACACGTTCGCCGTTCACGATCCCTCCGATCCCGATGCCACGTACCGCACGGCGATCCAGTTCGTCGAGCACGAGCTCGGCGAATTGCTGCGCAACCCGCAGCCGGTTGAGCCCCCTACGCCCGGCCGCCTGTCGCGCCGCCTCAAGCATTTCCCGTTGACGCCCGAGGTCCAGATCTTCGCCGACGACAAGGGCCAGCATTACATCCTCGAAGTCGTCGCCGGTGATCGTCCCGGGCTGCTGGCGCAGATCGCGTACCTGCTCGCGCGCGCCAACGTCAATGTGGCGAGTGCCAAGATCAATACGCTCGGCGATCGCGCCGAGGACGTGTTCCTGATCGACGGTGCGCGGCTGCACGACGCGCAGGCGCTGCTGCGACTGGAGACGTCGCTGTACGAGGCGCTGGTCGTCAAGCCGTAGCGCGTTGCGCTACTCGTCGGTGCCCGGCGCAAGGTCCGGAAATAGGATGTCGGTATAGCCGAACTGGCTGAAATCACGCATCCGCATCGGATACAGCACGCCGTCCAGGTGATCGCATTCGTGCTGGACCACGCGCGCGTGGAAGCCCGTGACCTCGCGCCGTATCGGCTGCCCCTGCGGATCGAAGCCTTCGTAGCGCAGCGCGGTGTAGCGCGGCACGACGCCGCGCAATCCCGGGACCGACAGGCATCCTTCCCAGTCGCCTTCCATCGCGCTCGTCAACATCGTGATGACTGGATTGACGAGCTCGGTATAGGGCACCGGCTCGGCGTCGGGATAGCGCGGGTTGCGCTCGACGCCGAAGATCACGACGCGCAGCGGCACGCCGATCTGTGGCGCCGCGAGCCCCGCGCCGTTCTGCGCGGTCATCGTGTCGCGCATGTCGGCGAGCAGGATTTCCATCTCGCGCGTCGCGAATTTCGCCACCGCTGCGGATGCCTGCCACAACCGCGGATCTCCCATCCGCAGGACGTCACGAATCACCGTCATTCCTTTTTGTCGAGGGCGAATTGTACGAGCAACCTGCGAACCTGCTCCATGCCGGTGCGCAACACGCGTTCCAGCGCAGGCTGCGAAATGGCGTCGGCGCTGTCGCCCCGGCCCGCTGCATGATTGATGCAAAGCGCGATCACCGCGTAGTCGAGACCCGCTTCGCGTGCGAGGATCGCCTCCGGCATGCCGGTCATGCCGACCATTGTCGCGCCGTCGCGCTCCAGCCGGTCGATCTCCGCGGCGGTTTCGAGGCGCGGGCCGTTGACCGCCGCGTAGACGCCGCCGGCGTCGATGGCGACCGAGGCACGCGCCGCGGCGGCCAGGCATTCGGCGCGCAATCGCGGCGAATAGGGTTGCGTGAAATCGACGTGCGTCACCGGCGCATCGCCGCCGTCGAAAAAAGTAGCATCACGTCCCGACGTATAGTCGAGCAACTGCTGCGGCAGCGCCAGTGAACCGGGCGCGTGGCCGCGAATGCCGCCGACTGCCGCGACGGCGAGGATCTCGGTGGCGCCGTTCGCCTCCAGCGCACGGACGTTGGCGCGATAGTTGATCCGGTGCGGCGGGATGCTGTGCGTGTCTCCATGCCGGGCAAGGAACAGCACGTCGCGGCCGCCAAGGCGGCCGAGCGTCATCGCGCCGGCTGGGCCATACGACGTGTCCACGGGTTTGCGCACCGCGCCGTCGAGATTCGCCAGCGTGTCCAGCCCACTGCCGCCGATGATTGCAAGCATGGAGCTACGTCCGATCCCCGAGTTGACTGCGGTCACGTTCTTCGAAAGCCCGCACGATGGCATGCGCTTGCGCTGCAATCGTACGACAATGTAGCAGGGGCGCTGGTGCCCCTCGGCGGAATCCCGCGCATGCACGGGTTGTCGGCGACAAAACCAATGCTCGCACTTGCCGAAAGGAACACCGCCATGATCGACGCAGTCTCCGCGCCTTATGCCGCCCTGCTCCTGCGCGTCGCCCTGGGTATCCTTTTCATCGCGCATGGATTGCTCAAGCTGCTCGTCTTCAAGCCTGCGGGCGCCTATGGGTATTTCAAATCGCTGGGCGTTCCCGGATGGTTCGCCTACGCGACGATGGCTGCCGAGTTTGCCGGCGGCGCCGCGCTGATCGTCGGCTTCATGCCACGTTACGCGGCACTGGTGCTGCTGCCGCTGATTGTCGGCACGATCGTCATGGTGCATGGCAAGAACGGCTGGCTTTTTTCCAACAAGGACGGCGGCTGGGAATACCCTGCGTTCTGGGCGGCGGCACTGGCAGTGCAATTCCTGCTTGGCGATGGCGCCTATGCATGGGTAGCCTCGCCCCGGGTGTTTTGACGGGCGGCCAGCATGGAACTTGCTTGACACCCGGGTCTTGAGGCTGTGCGCGCCTGCGCGGTGGCGACGGTGGGTGATTTCCGGCCGCCATCGCGCCGACGCCGCCACGCTGGCAGCCTTGGGCGTTTCATGACATCATCATGAAGATCCGGCGCCCCGCAGCGCCCCGAGACTCGAGCAAAGGCTCCCGACATGTTCCTCGACCGACTGTTCAAGCTGATGGCGGAGAAGCAAGCCTCCGACCTCTTCATTTCCTGCGGTGCGCCGATCAACCTCAAGGTCAACGGCGTCGTGTCGCCGGTTTCCACGCAGCCGATGGATCCCGACACCGTCAAGCGCATCGCCTACGAGCTGATGAACAAGGAACAGGCGCGCGAATTCGAGAGCGAGATGGAAATGAATCTCTCGCACCTCGATCGCGCGGTCGGCAATTTCCGCGTCAATATCTTCCGCCAGCGCGGCACGATCTCGCTGGTGATCCGCTATGTGCGAAGCAACGTCCCGCCATTCGAGCAGCTGCGGCTGCCGAGCGTGCTGCTCAACCTGATCGTCGAGCGCCGCGGCCTCGTCCTCGTCGCCGGCGCCACGGGTTCCGGCAAGTCGACGACGCTGGCGGCGATGATCGACCATCGCAACAACAACAAGCCGGGTCACATCCTGACGATCGAGGACCCGATCGAGTACCTGTACGAGCACAAGCAGAGCATCGTCAACCAGCGCGAAATCGGCATTGACACGCAGAGCTACCAGCTGGCGCTCGCCAACGCGTTGCGCGAGGCGCCGGACCTCATCATGATCGGCGAAATCCGCGACAAGGAAACCATGCAGGCGGCGCTGATCCATACGCTGACCGGCCACCTTTGCCTGTCGACGATCCATGCCAACAACAGCTATCACGCGCTGTCGCGGATCATCAACCTGTTCCCGCACGAGGCGCGCTCGGCGGTGCTGTCCGACCTGTCGATCGGCCTGCGCGCGATCATTTCGCAGCGGCTGATCCGCAATCGCGACGGCGAGCTGCAGCCGGCGGTGGAGATCCTGCTCAACACATCGCTGATCGCCGACCTCATCAAGAGCGGCGAATTCGCGCAGATCAAGGAAGCGATGGAACAGTCGCTGTACCCGGGATCGCAGACCTTCGAGCAGGCGCTGTGCCGGATGTTCCTCGACGGCAAGATCAGCTACGACGAGGCATTGGCGGCCTCTGATTCGTCGACGAACCTCGCATGGCTGATCAACCAGAACTCGCCCAACTCGCGCGTCGACGCGATGGATGACGACCAGGGCAAGACCACGCAGAATCGCCGCAATGCCGCCGACTTCGCGTCGGTGTCGATCGACGCGGCGATGCTGGATCACGCGCAGTAACCGCGCGTTTTCGCGGCGCCCTCTTCCCCTCACCCCGACCCTCTCCACGGGTCGCGGGGGCGACGCAGCGCGACTTGCAGCGGCTCGCGCCCGGCCGGTTCGAGTTACGATCGCGCGTAGCCGTTTGCTAACATGCGGCGATGGATTCCCACGCCCAGCCCACACTCGCCCTTGCCGCCGAGCTGATCGCGCGGCGCTCGCTCACGCCCGACGACGCGGGCTGCCAGGACGTCATCGCCGCGCGCCTGCGTCCGCTGGGGTTCGCCTGCGAAACGATCCGCTCGAACGGCGTCACCAACCTGTGGGCGCGACGCGGTAGTGCGGGCCCGCTGGTGACCTTTGCGGGGCACACCGATGTCGTGCCCACCGGACCGCTCGACCTGTGGCACTCCGATCCCTTCGTTGCCGACGTGCGCGGCGGCATGCTGTACGGCCGCGGCGCCGCCGACATGAAGGGATCGCTGGCGGCGTTCGTCACGGCGATCGAGGCGTTCGTCGCACGTTCCCCCGATGCACCCGGTTCGATCGCGCTGGCGATCACGTCCGATGAAGAGGGCCCGTCGACCGACGGCACGCTGCGCATCGTCGAAGCACTGCGCGCGCGCAATGAGACGATCGACTACTGCATCGTCGGCGAGCCGTCGTCGGTGACGACGCTGGGCGACATGATCAAGAACGGCCGCCGCGGCACGCTGTCGGGGACGCTGGTGGTCAACGGCGTGCAGGGCCATATCGCTTACCCGCATCTCGCCGACAATCCGATCCACCGCGTCGCGCCCGCACTCGCCGAGCTCGCGGCCATGCGCTGGGACGACGGTAACGCGTACTTTCCGCCGACGACCTGGCAGTGCTCGAACGTGCATGCCGGCACCGGCGCCACCAACGTCATTCCGGGCACGCTCGAGCTGCAATTCAACTGGCGCTATTCGACGGCGTCGACGCGCGAGGATCTCGTCGCGCGGCTCGAAGCGGTGCTGCACCGGCATGGTGTCGAGTACCGGCTGGCGTTTCCAGCGTCGGGCATGCCGTACCTGACACCGCGCGGCAGGCTGGTCGACGTCGTGAGCGAAGTACTCGGCGAAGCGCTCGACGTCGTGCCCGAATTGTCCTGCACCGGCGGCACGTCGGATGGACGCTTCCTCGCCGGCGTCAGCAAGGAGGTCGTCGAGCTGGGACCGGTCAACGCGACGATCCACAAGCTCAACGAGTGCGTAGGGGTCGCCGAAATCGAAGCGCTGTCAGGCGTCTATCGCAGGATACTCGACAAGCTGCTGGCGGCGCGATGAGCGCACCGGCGCACGAGCTCGCGACGCTGCGCGACTGGCTGCGCTACGCGGTGTCGCGCTTCAACGAGGCGGAGCTGGCGTTCGGCCATGGCACCGAGTCGGCTTGGGACGAGGCCGCGTACCTGCTGCTCCACGCATTGCACCTGCCGCTCGACCAGCTGGACCCCTTCCTCGACGCCACGCTGACGCAGCAGGAACGCGTCGCCGTGCACGAGCTCCTCAGCCGCCGCATCGACGAGCGCATTCCCGCCGCCTACCTGACGCGCGAGGCGTGGCTCGGCGCGTTTCGTTTCTACGTCGACGAGCGCGTGATCGTGCCGCGCTCGTTCATCGCCGAGCTGCTGCCTGACGGCCTTGCGGCGTTCGTCGGCGAACGCGCCGATGTGCGCACGGCGCTCGACCTTTGCACCGGCTCGGGTTGCCTCGCGATCCTGCTCGCCGCGGCGCTCGCCAACGCCGACATCGACGCGGTCGACCTGTCGTCGGATGCGCTGGCAGTTGCACAACGCAACGTCAGCGACTACGGGCTCGCGGGTCGCATCAACCTGATCCGCTCGGATGTCTACGCGAACCTGACCGGCAAGAGCTACGACCTCATCACCAGCAATCCGCCGTACGTGACGGCGATGGCGATGGAAGAATTGCCCCCCGAATACCGGCACGAGCCGCGGCTCGCGCTCGCCGGCGGTGACGACGGGCTCGACATCGTGCGCGCGATCGTCAAGGACGCACCGCGCTTCCTCAATCCGCGCGGCACGCTGGTGGTCGAGATCGGCCACAGCCGCAATGCGGTCGAAGCGGCGTTTCCGCGCCTGCCGATGGTCTGGCTGACCACGGCATCGTCCGACGACAGCGTGTTCGCCATCCGCCGCGAGGATCTCGTGCGCTGACGCCTGCGACGCGCGATGTTCGCGCGACCTCAGGCGATATCGAAGAAGGTGCGAATGCGGTGCATCAACTCCGCGGCGCGGGTGCTCGCATGCCGGGCACGCGCTTCAGCGGAGAGCTCGAGCGCCTTGTCGTTGGCCGCCTGGCGCGTCGCGACAACCTCGGACAGCGCGTCGACCAGCGCCGGGCGCGCCTTGAGAATCTCGTCGAAGCCCTGCTTGTCGAGGCGATAGCACAGCACGTCGCCCACTGCGATGACGTTGGCGGTGCGGGCCTGGCCTGTCAGCAGGCCCATTTCGCCGAAATAGTCGGGTGCTACCAGCTCGGCGAGCTTGGGACGCTCCGTGCGCGCGGTGGCGGCGCCAAAGACGCCGACCGTGCCCTCCGCGAGGATATAGAGGCAGTCGGCGTGTTCGCCGAGTCGCGAAATCTGGTCGTCGTTGACGAAGCGATGGGCGACGAGGTCGTCGGCGAGCGCCAGGCGCTCCGGCTCGGTGAACGCCGCGAACAACGGCACGCGCGCAAGCGCCTTGAGCCGCGCGTCGCGCTCGCGCGCGGTGACTGCTTCCGCCGACTCGCGGTTGGGGCGCAGCAGCACGCGATGCGGATACGACAGCCGCATTCCGGCACGCTCGAGCGCCGCGTAGACGTGCACGCGAATGCGCGAGTCGGTGCTGCGATCGCGGGTCAGGTCGATGATCCAGTAGACGACCATGTACTGGATCCCGCCATCGCCGAAACCGACGCAGATGCAGGTCGGCGCGGGGCTCATCGCGATGTTGTCGGTGTCTACGCGCTGGATGGCATCCTGCACGACGGCGATCACGCGCGACGGCGGTCCGGCGAAGCTGACTTCGAACGGCACGTCACGGCGGCATGGGATGCGCTCGTCGCCGCGTCGCCCCAGCACCAGCACCTTGTTGGTGACGAGCTGCGAATTCGGCACGATCACCGTCTCGCCGGCGTTCGTCGCGATCGACATGTAGCGCCAGCGGATGCTGACGATCTGGCCGAAAACGTTGTCGATGCGCACCCAGTCGCCGATGCGGCAGGTGTTGTCGAGCTGCAGCGAAATGCCGCCCCACAGGTTGCCGAGCGTCTGCTGCAGCGAGAACGCCAGCGCGCCGGTGATCACCGCCGACGGGATCGCGATCGCCGACAGGTCGACGCCGCCGGAGCTGATGCGTACCAGCAGGTAGACGATCAGCACCACCGCCATGATCAGGTCGGCGAGGATGCGCGGCACGGCGAGCCCCACGAGGATGCCCTGGAACAGGAACATCGCGGCGATGCGGAAAAAACCCATCGCGACCAGGAACAGCAGGAACTCGCGCGCGATCAGCGCGACCTTGCCGCTGGCCGACGATGCGCCGAACGCGTCCATCAGCACGAGGCCGATTTCGCCGATCAGCATCATCGCGATCATCACCGCGGCCGCGCGACGCAGGTCGCGGCGCAGTCCCATCATGATCGCGGCAAGCCCGATGCCGAGGCCGATGTAGAGAAGCGCGTGGAATGCCGTCGCGGAAACGTCCATTCGTTTTTTGCGTGCCCGGCGCGCTGCCGGGACCTTTGTTGTGCGGGTCGACGGCGATTATAGAGGCGAGCGCCGCATCACGTCGCGTAGAATCGGCGCAAACCCACGACCCCTTCGACCATGCCCCCACGCACCGGCGGCGAAATCCTCGTCGCGAGCCTCGTTGCGCAAGGCGCGACGCTGGCGTTCGGCGTTCCCGGCGAGAGCTACCTCGCCGTGCTCGACGCGCTCTACGACGTGCAGCACACGCTGCGCTTCATCATCTGTCGCCAGGAAGGCGGCGCGGCATTCGCCGCCGAAGCCTACGGCAAGCTGACCGGCCGGCCGGGCATCGCGATGGTGACGCGCGGGCCGGGCGCGTCCAACGCGGCGATCGGCATTCACACCGCGGCGCAGGACTCGACACCGATGGTTGTCTTCGTCGGCCAGGTGGGCGGCGACTTCGCCGATCGCGAGGCATTCCAGGAGATCGACTACCGGAGGATGTACGGCAGCATCGCCAAGTGGTCGGCGCAGATCGACCGCGCCGAACGCATTCCCGAGTATGTCGCGCACGCCTACCGCACCGCGATGTCGGGGCGCCCCGGTCCCGTCGTGCTCGCATTGCCCGAGGACATGCTGGTCACTCGCGCCGATTGCGCGATCGTGCCGCGCATCGAGCCTGCTGCCGCGTCGGTGGACCCGCGCTACCTCGCCGGCGTACGCGAGCTCCTGGCCGGCGCGCGAGCGCCGATGGTGATCGCCGGCGGCAGCCGCTGGGACGCGCGTGCCTGCGCAGGGTTGCACGACTTCGTCACGCGCTGGAACCTGCCGATCGGCTGCGCGTTCCGCCACCAGGATCTGTTCGACAACCGCGATCCGCACTACGCGGGCGATGTCGGCATCGGCATCAATCCGCCACTTGCGGCACGCGTGCGCGATGCCGACGTGCTGCTGGTCATCGGCGAGCGGCTGGGCGAAATGACGACGTCAGGCTACACGCTGCTCGACGCGCCGCTGCCCACGCAAGCTTTGATCCATGTTCATCCGGGACCGGAAGAGCTCGGTCGGGTGTTCCAGCCGGCGCATGCGATCTGCGCGACGCCCGGCGGCTTTCTCGACGCGATGGCGACGCTCGCGTCACCTGCAAGCGCGCGATGGGGGTCGAGCGCGGCGACCGCGCATGCGCAATACGACGGATGGCGCGCGCCGCGCGCCGTGCCGGGCGCCGTCGACCTGTGGAAAATCGTGCAGTGGCTCGATGCGCAGTTGCCGGATGACGCGATCGTCACCAACGGCGCGGGCAACTACGCGACGTGGATGCACCGGCTCTTTCGCTACCGCGGATTTCGTACGCAACTCGCGCCCTACGTCGGCGCGATGGGCTATGGCGTGCCTTCGGCGATCGCGGCCAAGCTCGTGCATCCCGACCGCATCGTCGTTTCATGGAACGGCGACGGCTGCTTCCAGATGAACGGCCAGGAACTCGCCACGGCGATGCAATACGACCTGCCGATCGTGTTCGTCGTCATCGACAACGGCATGTACGGGACGATTCGCATGCACCAGGAACACAACTACCCGGCGCGCGTGTCCGGCACCGAGATCGTCAATCCGGATTTTGCCGCGCTGGCGCGCGCCTATGGCGCACATGCCGAAACCATCACCGCCACCGCGCAATTCGCGCCGGCGTTCACGCGCGCGCTCGAGTCGCGCACGCTGTCGCTGCTGCACGTCAAGGTCGATCCGCAGGCGTTGACGATGGGCGCGTCGCTCGATGCGCTGCGTACGCAAGGCGAAGGCGCGAAGAAGCCGCAGGTTCCGCTGCGGCCCTCACCGTGATCCTTCGCCCACTGCGCAGTCAGGCTTCGACGATGATGAGGTCGATATCCGCCGCGGCCTTGCGCAGCGGTATCAGCGCCTGGTAGGCCGCGGACTCGTGCCAGGCGCGCGCAGCGGCGAGATCGGGAAACGCGACCACCACCGCGTCGGCGTGCGGATGCGTGCCGTCGAGCACGTCGGCGACCTGGCCCCGCAACAGCAGCACAGCTGCGAACGGCACGAACGTCGCCGCGACGCTCTGGCGATAGAGCGCCCATTTGGCTTCGTCCTTGACGGTGGCGTGGCCGATCACCCACGCGGATTTCGCAGGCGCGCTCATGGAACCACTACACGCCCAGGTACCTGTGCAGCACGCGCGGGTCGGCCTTGATCTCGTCCGCCGAACCCTCGTGTGCGATATGGCCGTTGTTGATGATGTAGACGCGGCTGGCAAGTGCCAGGCTCGCCGCCAGGTTCTGCTCCACCAGCACGATGGTCTGCCCGGCGTCCGCAAGCTTGCGGCAGATCACCAGCAGGTCGCGCACGATGACCGGCGCCAGGCCTTCGAAGGGCTCGTCCAACAGGATCATCTTGGGATCGCGCACCAGCGCGCGGGCGATGGCCAGCATCTGCTGCTCGCCACCCGACAGGTCGGTGCCGCGACTGCGGCGGCGCGCGGCGAGTCTCGGGAAGATCTCGTAGATGCGCTCCAGCGGCCACGCCTGCTTGGCCGTGAGTCCGGCGAGAACGATATTCTCCTCGACGTCGAGGCTGCCGAAGATACGCCGCTCCTCCGGCACCAGTTGCATGCCGGCCTGCGCGATCCGGTGCGCGGGCTTGCCCGCGAGGTCGGTGCCGTCGAACACGATGCTGCCCGAGCGCGGGCTCACCATGCCCATCAGCGTCTTGAGGGTGGTGCTTTTGCCGGCGCCATTGCGGCCGAGCAGCGCCACCACCTCGTGCGCCTCCACGCGCAGCGCGACGTCGAACAGGATGTGCGAGTCGCCGTAGTAGCTGTTGAGTCCTGAGACTTCGAGGAGACTCATGCCATGTGCATCCCGCCAAGATAGGCTTCCTGGACCACCGGGTTGGCCTTGATCTCGTCCGGCGTGCCCTCGACCAGCACCCGGCCCTCCTGAAGCACGGTGACCCGCTCGACCAATTCGAATAGAGAATCCATGTCGTGATCGATCACGATCATGGTGCGATCCTGGCTGATGGTCTTCAGCAACTTGACGGTCTCCACGCGCTCACGCGGGCTCATCCCGGCCAGCGGCTCGTCCAGCAGCAGCAGGCTCGGCGAAGTCGCCAAGGCCAGTCCGATCTCCAGTCGCCGCTTCTCGCCATAGGCCAACGCCGATACCGGCGTGTCGGCGCGTCGTGTGAGGTTGACCAGCGCCAGGCTATGCGCGACCTGCTCGGCCAGCCCCGGAATGCTTTCGGGCAGCCGCCACAGGTCGATGCGGAACTTGCCGCGCAGCTCGGCCAGCACGGCAATGGTCAGGTTCTGTCGCACCGTCAGGCGGTTGAACAACTGATTGACCTGGTAGCTCTTGGTGAGCCCGAGCTGGCAGGCGTCGGTCATGGTCATGCCGGTGATGTCGCGGCCCTCGAAGACGATTTTTCCGGAGGTCGGATGGACCTCGCAGGTCAGCATCTTGAAGAACGTGGTCTTGCCGGCGCCGTTCGGCCCGATCACGCCGCGCAATTCACCGTGGTTGACGGTGAAGTCGATGTCGCTGTTGGCGGCCAGGCCGCCGTAATGCTTGGTCAGGCCGCTCACCTGCAGGATCGGGCCGGCAGGCTGTTTGGCATGCGGCTTGTGCCGCGGTATCGGCGCGACCGCCGCTGTCGCGCCCGCGAAGTCATTGCCATCGTCGCTGAAGGAAGCCTCCTGCTCCGGCTCGGCGTGCTTGTTGCGCCCGCTAAGGTACTTGTAGAGGTCCTCGATGCCGCCGATGAGGCCACGCCGCAGGAAGCACACCAGTAGCACGAAGATCACACCGAGCACCAGCGCCCAGGTGGCGCCAAGTCCGACCGACGCTTGCAGATAATCCTGCAGGAACAACCACACTGCAGCACCGACCAGCGGGCCGAACAAGGTGCCGATGCCGCCGATCGCGGTCTGCATGATCAGCTGGCCCGAGGTCTGGAACATGAAGGCGTCGGGCGGCATGAAGCCTTGCATCGTGCCGAGCAGCCCACCCGCAAAGCCCGCGTATGCGGCAGCGATCACGAAGGCGGTGAGCTTGTAGCTGTGGATGTTGTGGCCAACCGCAGCCGCCCGCAGCGGGTTGTCGCGAATTGCGCGCAGGATCGCGCCGACGGGCGAGCGCACGATGCGCAGCGCGATCACGATGCCGATGAAATAGCACAGCGCGAGAAACCAGTAGAGCGACCAGCCGGTGGTGAAGTGGATGGTGGTGAAGCCCAGATAAATGGTCGGGGTCGGAACGCCGGGCAGTCCGTTCTCGCCGCCGGTAAATTCCGAGAGCGGTGAGAATTCGACGAAGAAGAACACCTCCGCAATTGCCACCGTGATCATGGCGAAATAGATGCCGGTCCGCCGCAGCGCGACCAGCCCGACCAGATAGCCGGTGACGGCAGCCGCGACCATGCCGATCACGAGCGCCGTCACGACATGCGGAAAGCCGGCGCGGGTGAGCAGATAGGCCGCGACAAAGCCGCCGGTGCCGTAGAAGGCGGACTGGCCGAACGAGAGCAACCCCGTGTAGCCGAACAGGATATCGAAGCCGATCCCGAACATACCCCAGACCAGGATGCGGTTGACGGTGTTGGGAGCGAAGTCGAGATAGGGAAGGACGAAGGGCGCGGCGATCAGGCCGACCGCCGTCAAGGTCTCGATCAGGAAGGGACGACGCTTGGTCATCAGGAGCCTGCGCTCATTCGCGGCTGCGCGTGCCGAGCAGTCCATGCGGCCGCAACAGCAGCACCAACGTCATGGCGACGAACAGCATCACGTAGGAATAGGCGGGGTTGATCATCGCCGTGATGCTGATGATCTCGCCGGCAATCAGGCCGCCGAGGACCGCCCCTGGAAACGACCCGACGCCACCGATGACGACGACGACGAAAGTCTGCACGAGGATCGACTCGCCCATGTCAGGCGTGAGCGAGACCACCGGTGCGTTGATGATGCCGGCAAATCCCGCCGCCATCGAGCCGATGCCGAACACCACCATGAACACGCGATTGACGTTGATGCCGAGTGCACCCACCATCGCGGAATCCTCGATGCCGGCGCGCACGACCAGGCCGAGCCGGGTGCGATAGAGCAGCAGATACAGGCCGCCCAGCGCCACCGCGATGATACCGACCACCGCGAGTCGGTAGGTGGGGTAAAGCACGAAGCCGAGTGAGGTGATGCCCGTGAACGGCGATGGCGCCGGCACCACCTGCGACAGGCTGCCGAAGAAGAAGCGAATGGTCTCGACGAACACCATTCCGAGGCCAAAGGTCACCAGCAGCTGGTCCTCGGGTGGGCGGGCGTAGAAGTGGCGGATGATGAGCCGCTCCATCACCACGCCGACCAGCATCACGAACAACGCGCCCACGACCACCGCAACGATGAAGGAGCCCGTATAGGTGAACGCGACGTAGCCGGCGTAGCCACCCAGCATGAACATCGCACCGTGCGCGAGGTTGAGAACCCCGAGGGTGCCGTAGATGATCGTCAGGCCGGACGAGATCAGCGCCAACAGCGCGCCGAGCACCACGCCATTGAACAGCTGCGATACGAAGGTAGCCCAATTAATCACATCCGGCCTCGAGCACGGTAATGCTGTCCAGGCGCGGCGATCCGCAGGCGCCCAGCGTGAGCGCTTGCGGATCGGACCGTGCGAGGGTCAATCTAACAAATGAATGGCTTGCTCGCCAAGCCGGGCCTCGCCATGCGGCAAGGCCCGTCTATGGCAGACGTGCAACAACAGGATCAGGTGTAGCTGCCGAGATTACATCCGAACGCGTCCGGTTTCTGCATCAGCGGAGCGCCAGGGAGGACTTCGATGACTTCCCAGAAGTCTTCCTTGTTCTTCATGTCCTTGGGCGCCTTGCCCTTGACGATGACGACCGGGCGCACGCACTGGTGATCTTCCGGCCGGTAGTGCACGTCACCGAGCAGGGACGGAAGGGTCTCGCCCTTCTCGTAGACCTTGATCACGTCCGGCGGATAGAAGCTGCCGGCCTGTTCGACCATGTGCGCCCAATGCGCGAAGCTGACGTAGGCATTTTCCGCGCCCCATTCCGGGTGATGGCCGAACTTCTTCATGAACGCGTCGTTGAACATCTTGGCGAGCGGATACTTGTCCTCGAGCGTCCACCAGTAGTCGGTCGCCGCGTAAACGCCGGCCAGCAGCCCGCCGCCGACTTCGGGTGCGAGGAAGGGAATCTGGTAGGGAACCGCCAGCTTCATCTTGTCGAAAATGCCGAACTTCTGCGCCTGCTGGATCGACAGCACGGCATCGCGCCCCCAGTTCACGTTGACGAGCACGTCGGCCCCGGAATTGGCGATATTGAGCAAGTAGGAGCTGAAGTCCGGCGCACCGAGCGGCGAGATCTGGTTGGTCACCATGGTCCATCCGCCTTTCTCGGTCAGGTAATCGTTGACCGACTTGGTGACGGTGTGGCCGTAGGTGTAGTCCGGCGTCATGAACGCCGCTTTCTTGTTCTTGCCGTATGCCTTCACCAGGACCGGGCCGATCGCGTTGGCGGCGGTCTCGCCGTAGAAGTTCTGGCGGAAGCCGTAGCGCACGCAGTCCTTGCCGGTGGTGTCGTTGGAGCCGGAGATGCCGGCCACGTAGAGGACCTTCTCCTGTTGCGCAAGTTTATTGGTCGCGACTGCGACCGCGCTCGAGGTCGAGCCGGTCATCAGCACGACCTTGTCCTCGCTGATGAAGCGCTGCTGTGCCTGCACCGCGGTGTTGGGCTTGGCGGCGCTGTCGGCGACGACCAGCTTCACTTCCTTGCCGAGCACGCCCTTCGAGGTCTTGGGCGAAATCTTCTTGATCAGCGGATGGCCTTCGTTGATGTGCTCGACTGCGAGCTGCCAGCCCTTGAGCTCGTCTTCACCCTGCACCGCGTAGGCGCCGGTGCGCGGTACCGCGACACCGATGCTCACCGTACTGCCCGACGAGCCGGCAGGCCAGGTACCGATCGCCGGATGGTCGGCCGCAAACACCATCTTCGGCAGCAAGAGTCCTCCCGTCGGCAACAGGAGACCTCCCGCCGCTGCCGCGCCCGCCTTCAGAAACGAACGGCGCGCAGCGCCGCTCAAACCGTCTTCGCCATCGCTCATCGTGACACTCCTCGGGAAAGAATGGACCTTGCACGGATTGCGCCGGTCTTGGCCGCCGGCGTGTGCTCGTCGATGCGCTGGCGCGCGCCAATTTGCTGCGGCGCAGCGCCGCGCCTGCAAACTGTATCGCACCACGACATTCTTTCTTGAATTTACATCGGGGGACGATACAATGTCAACAAGCGGGCGGCCGGCTGGCGGGGACTGCGCAAACGGCGGACGCCTCACGCGAGTGCCAATAATCCGCGCCCATGAAGGCCATCTTGCCCGACAAGGAATTCCGCATGCTCGCCGCGTTCCGGCATTCGTTCCGGGAATTCCAGTTCTTCAGCGAGCACGCGTCGCGCGCGCTGGGACTGACGGCGCAGCAGTACCAGGCGCTGCTCGCGATCAAGGGGCACGACGACGTGCGGCCTTTCACCGTCAAGGTGCTGGCGCAGTTCCTGATGATCAAGCACAACAGCGCCGTCGAGCTGGTCGACCGCGTCGCCGAGCTGGGTCTCGTCGAGCGCAAGCACACGGAGCCCGACCGCCGGCGCGTAGTGCTGGAGTTGACCGTGCATGGCCGACACGTATTGCGGCGCCTCGCGCAGATGCATCGACGCGAGCTGCAGCGGATCGCGCCCGAGTTCACGCGCTATTTCCGCCACTTCGCACGATCGCCCGCCGGCGGCGATTAGGCCGCGCCGCCGCCCGCACCCGGTTGGTGCACACGCCTCCCCCACGGGCTCAGCCGATCGTCATCAGGCTTGCATTGCCGCCGGCCGCCGCGGTGTTGACCGAAATCGAACGCTCGACCTGCAACGAATCGAGCGAATAGGTCCTCGCCGCCCGCGCGCCGGGCGTCGCGACCTGCAGCCCCACGATCGGCCCGTCCCGCAGCGCGAGCTCTGCGCCGAGCCGCGCCACCGCATCGGCCCGCGCCGCCACCAGCGCTGCGCCGAACGTGCCCGTGGCGACGTCGCCGAAAGTCACGCGATCACGCAGACCGGGCGGCATCTCGCGATGGACATCGCGTGTCAGCGGAGCGTCGATCCACACCGCGTGGCTGCCGGCGGCGATGACGGCCGCCAGCTGCAGCAGCAGGTCACCGCGATCGTCGGCGACGCACAGCACCGCGCGTCGCGGAAAGAGGCCATAGGTATTGCGCTCACCGGTGGGTCCGCGCAGCAATTGCGGCACTCGCTCGCCACTCGCCCGCGCCAGTGCATCCACGGCAGCCACGAGGCCGGCATCCCGCCCCTCACCCTGATCACTCTCCCGCTTCGTGGGCGAGGCACTGGTTGCGCGCAACTTCGCAGCTTGCGAGCGTTCTGCCGCATGCAGCAGAGGGCCGGGTCGAGGCAAGGCGGCCGCCAGCGACACGTCGCACGCGAGCCAGTCGCGCAGCAATTGCAGCCCAGGATCGATCGCGGTGCGCGGTGCGGCGGATGACAGGGCATCGCGTTCCGCAGCGACGGGTGAAGCTTCACTTGGCGTGACGAGCAGGCGGCGCAGGTATAGCGGCCCGCCGGCCTTGGGGCCGGTGCCCGACAGCCCCTCGCCGCCGAACGGCTGCACGCCGACCACCGCGCCGATCATGTTGCGATTGACGTAGATGTTGCCAACGCGCGCATGCGTGACCACGAAGTCGATCGTCTCGTCGATCCGCGAATGCACGCCCAGCGTGAGTCCGAAACCGGTGGCATTGATCGCATCGACGAGCTCGCCCAGCGTCTCGCGCCGGTAGCGCACCATGTGCAGCACCGGGCCGAAGACTTCGCGGTCGAGCTCGCCGATGCGCTCGAGCTCGATCAGCGTCGGCGGCACGAACGTGCCGTGCCGCAACGCATCGCCGTCGGCGACCGGCGTCTGCCAGATTTGCCGTCCGGCGCGGCGCATCTTGTCGATGTGCGACTCGATGCTGGCGAGCGCTTCCGCATCGATCACCGGACCCGCATCGACGGCGAGACCTGCAGTCGCACCGACGCGCAGCTCCTGCATCGCACCGCGCAGCATCGCCAGTACGCGCTCGGCGACGTCGTCCTGCACGCACAGCACCCGCAACGCCGAGCAGCGCTGCCCTGCGCTGTCGAAGGCCGATGCCACGGCGTCGTTGACCACCTGCTCGGTGAGCGCCGACGAGTCGACGATCATCGCGTTCTGCCCGCCAGTCTCGGCGATCAGCGTCGGCAGGCGCGCCGATGCATCGACGCGCGCGGCGAGGCTCTGCTGCAGCAGGCGCGCAACCGCGTTCGAGCCGGTGAAGAGCACGCCGCGCACGCGCGCATCGGCGACGAGCGCCGCGCCGACGCTTTCACCGCGCCCGGGCAGCAACTGCAGCGCGCCCGTCGCGACGCCGCCGGCCAGCAGCAGCTTCACCGCTTGCGCGGCGATCAGCGGTGTCTGCTCGGCCGGCTTGGCGATGACGGCATTGCCGGCGGCGAGCGCCGCCGCGACCTGTCCGGTGAAAATCGACAGCGGAAAATTCCACGGACTGATGCAGACGACGACGCCGAGAGGCTCGTGCCGGGCGTCGCCGAGCTCGGCGCGTGCCTGCGTCGCGTAGTAGCGCAGGAAGTCGACCGCCTCGCGCACTTCGCCGACGGCGTTCGCGTAGGTCTTGCCGGCTTCGTGCACGATCAGGCCGATCAGCCGGTCCATGTCGGCTTCCATCAGGTCGGCTGCGCGCAGCAGCGTGGCCGCGCGCTCGGACGCCACCACTGCACCCCACGCGGGTGCGCCCTGCGCGGCTGCGGCAAGCGCATCGGCCACGTCGTCCGCCGATGCTTCGACGACGTCGCCGACGATCATCCGCCGATCGCCGGGATTGCGCAGTAGCGACGCGGCGCCGTCGCGCTCGACGCCGTCGATCAGCGGCGCCGCGTGCCAGCGCAATGGCGCGTCGAGCATCCGCCGGGCAAGAAGCCAGAGCCGCTGCTCGTCGGCGAGATCGACGCCGGCGGAATTCACGCGCGCATCGCCGAACAACGCGCGCGGCAACGCAATGCGCGGATGCGGCGCGCCGATGATGCCGGTTTCCGCGGCGATCTGTTCGACCGTGTCGACAGGATCGGCGACCAGCGCGTCGATGGGGATCGTCGCATCGGCGATGCGATTGAGGAACGACGTGTTCGCGCCGTTTTCGAGCAGCCGGCGCACCAGGTAGGCGAGCAGCGTCTCGTGCGTGCCGACCGGCGCGTAGATGCGGCACGGCCGCGCGAGGCCGCCGGCGGACTTTGGCGCCACCACCTGCTCGTACAGCGGCTCGCCCATTCCATACAGGCACTGGAACTCGTACTGTCCCGGATAGTAGTTGTGCCCCGCCATCGCATGGATCGCCGCCAGCGTGTGCGCATTGTGCGTCGCGAACTGCGGATAGATCGCGCCCGGCACGGCGAGGAGCTTGCGCGCGCAGGCGAGGAAGCTCACGTCGGTGTAGGCCTTGCGCGTGAACACCGGATAACCTTCGAGGCCATCGACCTGCGCGCGCTTGATTTCGCTGTCCCAGTAGGCGCCCTTGACGAGGCGCACCATCAGGCGCCGCCGCGTGCGCAGCGCCAGGTCGACGAGCTCGTCGATGACGAACGAACAGCGCTTCTGGTACGCCTGGATCACGAAGCCGATGCCGTTCCAGCCGTCGAGCGCCGGTTCCCGGCACAACCGTTGCAACAGGTCGAGCGACAGCTCGAGGCGATCGGCTTCCTCGGCGTCGATGTTGAGGCCGATGTCGTAGCGGCGCGCGAGCAGCGCGAGCTCGCGCAGCCGCGGGTACAGCTCGTCCATCACTCGCGCGTACTGCGCGCGGCTGTAGCGCGGATGCAGCGCCGACAGCTTGATCGAGATGCCAGGCCCGACATAGATGCCGCTGCCCGCCGATGCCACGCCGATCGCGTGGATGGCGTCGACATAAAGCGCGCGATAGCGCTGCGCGTCGTCCTCGGTAAGCGCCGCTTCGCCCAGCATGTCGTACGAATGGCGAAAGCCCTCGGCTTCGTGCTTTTTCGCGTTGGCGAGCGCCTCGGCGATCGTTTCGCCGGTGACGAATTGCTCACCCATCAGCCGCATCGCCATGTCGACGCCGCGGCGCACTATCGGCTCGCCGCCCTTGGCGAGAACGCGCGACAGCGCGCTGGCAAGACCGCCCTCGGTATGCGTCGATACCAGCTTGCCAGTCAGCAGCAGTCCCCACGTCGCGGCATTGACGAACACCGACGGACTGCGGCCGATGTGCGACTGCCAGTTGGCATCGCCGATCTTGTCGCGAATCAGCGCGTCGCGCGTCGCGTTGTCGGGAATGCGCAACAGCGCCTCGGCAAGGCACATCAGCGCGACACCTTCCTGCGACGACAGCGCGAATTCCTGGATCAGTCCCTGGACGAGCCCCTCCTTGCCGCCCGCGCCGCCGCGTTCACGCAAGCGCTGCGCAAGGCGCGTCGCCTGCGCGTGGACGTCGGCGACCTGGCCCGGCGCCAGGCGCGCCGCCGCGACCAGTGGCGGTACGCATTCAGGTTCGGCAACCCGGCACGCACGCGTCACCGCCGCGCGCAGCGCGGATTGCGGATGCAGCTCCGGGGCGAGCGCGGCGAACGGGTGCGCGTGCGGGTCCGGCGGATGCGAGGCCGGATCGGCCGCTGCCGTGGTCGCCTCCATCAGGCCACCGTGCGCGGCGTTCCCGGCGTGCCAGGCCCGCATTCGAGCGCCGCGCGATCCCAGTGGCCGAGGTCGGCGGCCGCGTCGTACGTGCTCTGCGCGAACTCAAGAAGCCGCTGATCGGGTGTCGCGGCGCCGCGCACGGCGTCGTAGGGCAGGATGAATTCGCCGAGCTCGGTGCTGAAGAATGCGTCGTCGGGTCGCACGCTCGCCTCGCGAAAGCCCGCGGGCTCCGGGTATGCATAGGCATAGAACGCCGGAAAGTCGACGGTGCCGCCACCGGGCCAGAATCCGACGCTGCTCACCTCGTGCGAATACGCCTCGCGCACGACGGCGTCGGCAAGATTGGGAACACCACCCGGATGCAATGGCGCGCGCCGTCCGGAAAATCGCGTGGCCGCGAGGTCGAAGCTGCCCCAGAAGAAATGCACGGGGCTGGACTTGCCGACGAAGCCGGTGCGAAAAGTCTTGAGCACGCGATCGGCCTGAACCAGGATGCGCCAGAAGCGGTGTACGTGGATGGCATCGTAGGAGGCATGTTCGCGGTCTTCGTCGAACGGGATGGCGCCGGGGATCTCGTTGGGCATCCGGTCGATGGCGATCTCGATGCCGATGTCGGCCAGCGCGCGCATGACCGCCGAATGAAAATCCGCGACCGATTGCGGTTGCAGCGACAACTGGCGCTGGGCGCCATCGCTCGAATCGATGCGCAACCTGTGTTCGATGAAGTCGAATTCGATGACGAACGTGCGGTGAGCGTAGGGGATCGGCGATGTCGTCAGGCCGCGCGCGGTCACGTAAAGCGGAACGTGCCACGAGTGATTGAGCCAGGGCGTCTGCACGAGCCGTACCTTGCCAACCACCTGCGTCCACAGGTGCAGCGTCGCGCAGGTATCGCGCCACTCGCCCAGCGGCAGTGGCGGCCAGGTTTCGTCGTTGCGGGTGTTCACGCGTTTGCTTTCCGAGGTCGAGGGGGACGATGACAATGGAGCATCGCGTCGTGCGTGGCCCGTCCCATTTGGCGATCACGATCCATCATGATACCGGCGGCGCGCAAGACGGCGAAGGCACTTCCAGGATGCCTTCGCTGAACGCGCGTCGCACGCACTTGCGCATCCGCGATGCGTTGAGGTGGCCCGCGCTGACGATCTGGCGAAACGTCTTCTTGCCGTCGACGAGCAGCAGGAACTGTCCCCACATCGGCGAATCGATGGCGCTGGACCGTGCGCCCGCGACGACACGCACGACCGGTGACGTGCGTCTCCCGACCGGCGCTTCGGCCTGCGTGAGCGTCACTCCGGCGACCAATGCAACCACCGTATCGTGACCGATATCCTGCCGGTGCGACGCCGGTTCCCGCTCGCTGCGGGGCGCGCGATCCGCCAAGCCGATGCCCGGCGCCGGCAACGACGCTGCGCCCCTCGTCGCGGGCGTGCTGCGATCGGCCATGTCGGCGAGCAGTCCCATGTTCACCAGCCACAGCAAGCGCGTAACGCCGGCGCCATCGGGGTCGCGGGCCACTTCGGCCGCATGCGCGCGAAAGCGCTTGGCGTCGAGGGGACCGCCGGTACGCGCCGAGCCTGCGATCGCCTGCTCGACGAGCTCCCCGCCGTTGCGTTGCACGATCGAACACATCATCCGGAATGCGTGCGCCTGACCTTTGCCGTAGAAAAAATATCCCTTCGGCCTCGCGGCCAATCGCTGCGGCAGCAGGTCCACCAACGCGTCGCGGAGGATCTGCTTGTCGACGAACAGGCGCGGATGCAGCGCCTCCGGTATCCGCGCGACGAACTCAACGAGCCGATAGTCGACGAACGGCACGCGATTCTCGATCGAATGCGCAGCCGACGTGCGGTCTTCGTGCCAAAGATGGTAATCGAGGTTGCGACGAAAATGGCGGACGTACCGGGTCCATGTCGTTTCCCGCTCCAATGCAGGCGCCGCCGCGGCGAACTCCGGCGTCAGGGTGCCGTTGCCGAAAAGGTCGAGGAAGCCGGCACCGACACCGGCGGCGGCGGCGGCGTGTGCGGCGCGCAGGCCTTGCAGGCGTCGACCGACTTCGTGCCAGTCGTCCGGCCGCCACGGGCCGTCGCGACGCAGCACGTGTGAAATATAGCCGCCATTGAACTCGTCGGAGCCCTGCCCCAGCAGCATGACCTTGAGGTCCGGGCAGCGCCGCCTGGCGAAGGCGTGCAGACGGAACTTGAACAGCTGCTCGGCCGTCAGCGCGTGCAGCTCGCACGCCCAAAGGATGCTGCGCCATTGCCCGGGCTCGACGACGAGCGACGCTTCGTCGAACTCCAGCTGGTGGTTGGGAAGGCAGAGTGCCGCGGCGACGTCGCTCGCGGCTGCCGCGTCGCCGCTTGCTTCGGTACTCGCGCTGCGGATGCTGAACGTCGGGAATGCGCCGTCGCGCGCGGCGAGTGCCGCGATCGCCGCGGAGTCGATGCCGCCGCTCAGGAACAGTCCGTAGCCCACGTCGGACATCAGCCGCAGCTTCACGCTGTCTTCGAGCAGCGCACGGTAGCCGTCGACATAGTGCGATGCCGGTCGCGTTGCCGGCACGTCATCATGCGAAGGCAGGCTCCAGTAGCGCCGGGTCTCGACGGTACGGCGGTCGAGATCGATGTCGACGATGGAGGCCGCCGGCACGCGGTCGATGCCCTTGAATCCGGACGGATGTTCGGGCGCCACGTGGTCGCCGCTCGCGGCGTCTGCGAGTGCTGCATGCCAATCGAACAGGCGCGGCACGGCCGGATGCGCAAACAGGCCCTTCAGTTCCGACGCGAACACCAGCACGCGCCCGCCGTCGGCTACGCAGTAGAAGAGCGGCTTGACGCCAAGCCGGTCGCGCGCCAGCAACACGCGGCGCTTGCGGCGGTCCAGCAACGCCACGGCGAACATGCCGTTGACCGGCGCGAACAGGTCGAGATCGCGCTCGAGATAAAGATGGGGAATGACCTCGCAATCGGACCGCGTGTGGAACGCGTGGCGGCTGGCGAGACCGGCGCGGATGTCGCGATGGTTGTAGATCTCGCCATTGACCATCGCGGTGACTTGCCCGCCGGCCACCTCCAGCGGTTGCGCGCCGCCACCGATGTCGACGATCGACAGGCGCTTGAACGTGAAGCCGACGTTTTGCCACAACATCGAACGTGTGTCGTCGGGCCCGCGATGATGGAGCGCCGCAGCCATTGCATCGAGAATCGGCGCATCGACATCGCGCAGCAACGGCCGACCGTCGAGGTTCACGTACCCTGCGATGCCGCACATGCCCCGGTCCTCACGCTTTCATGACGCCGACTGCATTTTCGCGCACGCTGATCTCCATCGTGGCAATGCGCGCGCCGACGATGTTAGTTCAATCCGATGGCACGGCGCGATAAGGCGCGACGTCGGTCGGCCTGATCGCTGTGCCGCGGTTGCCCCACGCGGTTCGCACGTAGGTCAAGACGTTGGCAGCGTCCTCGTCGCCCAGCGTATACGCAAACGGCGGCATCCCGTAGGGCCGTGGATTGCCGGCGGTCGACGGTGGGAAGCCGCCAAACAGCAGCATGCGGATTGGATTGACCGGCGATGCCGTCGTCACCGACGCGTTGCCCGCCAACGGCGGATAGGCTGACGGCTTGCCGCGGCCGTCCGCCTGATGACATGATTTGCAATGCGAGTCGTAGATCTTCGCGCCCGCATCGTGGGCTGACTTGGCGGAGTCCGCGAGCGCTGGCGCCGGCCCCGGGATTGCCGCGCGCGCGTCGCCCGCGAGCGACTTGAGATACACGCCAATCGCCGTGGCGTCGGCCTCTGTCAGGTATTGCAGGCTGTCGTGAACGACCTGCGCCATCGGCCCGAACACCGCGCCCCGCGACGACACGCCATCGCGCAGCAGCGCGACGATGTCGGCGATCTCCCATGCACCAAGCCCCGCTTCGCGGTCGCCTGCCAGCGAGGGCGCATACCAGTCCTGCGAGGCGACGACTCCACCCGCGAGCGCACGTCCGTCGAGGGTCGCGCCAAGCAGGTTGCGCGCCGCGTGACACGCGCTGCAATGCCCGAGCCCCTGCACAAGGTACGCGCCGCGATTCCATTGCGCCGATTCAGCGGGCTGCGCCACGCTCTCGCCGGGCTCGAAATACAGTGCGCGCCACGCGAGCAGCAACTTTCGCTGGCTGTAGGGAAAGCGCAGCGTGTGCGCGCGGTTCTGCAACGGCACCGGAGCGACCGACCTCAGGTACGCGTAAATCGCGTCGGCGTCGTAACGATTGACACGGGTGTAGCTCGGATACGGAAACACCGGATAGAGCGGCGTGCCGTCTGGGCCACGGCCGTCGTGCATCGCGCGCCAGAAATCGCCGGCGCTCCAGTTGCCGATGCCATGGCGCGGATCGGGTGTGATGTTCGGCGCAAAGAACGTGCCGAATGACGTTTCGATCGCGCGACCGCCGGCAAAAGCCGCGCCGCCGCGCGCCGTGTGGCAGGCAACGCAGTCGCCGATGCGCGCGAGATACTCGCCGCGCGCCAGTGCGCGCTGCGCAGTGGGCGCCGCTTGCGGTGAGACCTGCTGGCTGCCGCATGCCAACGGCAACTTGCGCGCACTTTGTGGCGCTGGCGAGGGCGACGCGGGCGCAGGCTGCGCGGCAAGCCACGCGGCGATCGCGACGACATCGCCACCGTCGAGCTTCGACGCGATCGTCGCCATGCAATCGGGCGCCGCCGCGTGGCGGATGCCGCGCTGCCACGATCCGAGCTGCGACGTCACGTAGTCGGGATACAGTCCCACGAGGCCCGGAATCGCCGGCAACATGCCGGTGAGCGTCGTGCCGTGGCACGCGTCGCAGGCGGGAATCGCGCGCGCCGCATCGCCGTGCCGGACCAGCGCTGCGCCGCGCGCCATCGTGGCCGCCGACGCTCGCGCCGGCGGCGGCGGATACCCCGGATGCAACGCGGCATAGTAGTCGGCGATTTCGCGCAGGTTCGCATCCGACAGGTGACGGACGAAGTACACCATCTGCGGAAAGCCGCGCCTGCCATTGCGGAAGTTGACGAGTTGCTGGAACAGGTAGTCCGCGGGCTTGCCGGCGATGCGCGGGTAGTAGGCATTGCGGCGCACGCCTTCGCCGGACTTGCCGTGGCACGCGGCGCACGCCGCGAGGCGTTGCTCGAGCGAATCGGGAATTTCCGCCGTTGCAACTTCGGCGAGCACGGTCGCGGAGGCGGCGATCGAAAGGGTCGCGATCACGACCCGTGGCAGCGTGCGACGCGCGCTCACGCGAAAACGTGCTGCCAGCGAGCCGGTCATGCGACAAATCATGGCGGTGCCGATTTTACATCGGCATGCTCGTCGCGCCTTAAAATTGGGGTCGGAGTCGATTCAATCGGCGGATACGCATTGCACGACCGATCGTTGAATCGACTCCGAACCGGACTTTCATGTCGGCACCTACGTTGCAGCAGCGGAGGACATGCCGGCGTCGCGCCTCGCGGCCGATCTTGCATTGCCGTGGCGTCGATCGTGCGCGTGACCTCTCGCATGCAGCACCCTTGTCCCGACATCTCGCGACGCGCGTGCCGCTCGCTACATCGTCACGTTGACCGCACCACCGTCGATCAGCAGGTTCTGGCCGATGATGAAGCCTGCATCGGTGCTGCACAGGAACGCGCAGGCCCTGCCGAACTCCTCGGGCGTGCCGAAGCGCCCCGCGGGAACCTCCGCCATCCGCGCCTGCGCGAAGCTGTCGTAGTCCTGTCCCGCCTTGGCCGCGAGCTTGCGCAAGCCGCTCACCTGGCGATCGGTGGCAAACGGTCCCGGCAACAGGTTGTTGATGACGACGTTGTGCTTCGCCACCTGCCGCGACAATCCGGCGACGAAACCGGTGAGCCCCGCGCGTGCGCCATTGGACAGGCCGAGGTGCGCGAGCGGCGCCTTCACCGAGCGTGACGTGATATTGACCACGCGACCGAAGCGGCGCGCGATCATGCCGTCGACGACCGCGCGGATCAGCATGATGGGCGCGATCATGTTGGCATTGACCGCGCTCATCCACGCGCCTTCGTCCCAGTCGCGAAAATCACCGATTGGCGGGCCGCCGGCGTTGTTGACGAGGATGTCCGGCGCCGGACATGCGGCGAGCACGGCGGCCCTGCCCTCCACCGTGGTGATGTCGGCGGCAACCGCCGTCACCGACACGCCGGTTTCGGCGCGGATCGCGTCGGCGGTCGCATCGAGCGTCGCCGCCGTGCGCGCATTGATCACGACGTCGACGCCTTCGCGCGCCAGCGCCATCGCGCAACCGCGGCCCAGACCCTGGCTCGCCGCGCAGACGATCGCCTTGCGGCCCCTGATTCCATAGTCCATGGCTTGCCTTCCGGATTGCGATTGATTGTCGTGGCGGGCTCAGGCCGCGGCGCGACGCCGCCGCGCGAAGTCGGCCGGCGGCGGCTTGTGAAAGACACCATCCTGCATGATGGCGACGAGCCGCTCGCGATCCTGCAGGATGGAAATATTGGCGACGGGGTCGCCGTCGACCAGCAGCAGGTCGGCGAGAAAACCCTTGCGAACCTGTCCCAGTGCCGCGGGCATGCCCATGATCTCGCCGCCCATCCGCGTGGCGCCGACCATCGCCTGCATCGGCGTGAATCCCAGCAGGTCGACGAAGAACGCGAGGTCACGCGCGTTGTTGCCGTGCGGGTTCCACTTGAAGCCGTAGTCGCCGCCCGGCAATACGCGCACGCCGCGGCGGTGCAGGTCCTTCATGCATTCGATCGTCAGGTCGAGGTCGTTGGCGATGCGTGCGCGGATTTCGTCGCTCGACGGCAGACCGTACTTGCCCGATTCGTGCAGCCGCGTCCAGGTCACCGACAGTGCAGGCGCGACGAATACGCGGTCCTTGTGCTGTTCCAAAAGGTCCTTTGCGGCTTCGTCGGCGCAGGTCGCGTGATAGATGACGTCGACGCCGTGGCGCACGCACATCCTGATCGACTCGGCGCTGCGCGCATGCGCGGCGACACGGCGCTGCTGCTGGCGCGCGACGTCGGCGACCGCACCCACTTCTTCGTCGGTCATCAGCGTGCTCGCCGACGGAATGTGCGGGGTCGACGTGTCGCCGGACGGCACGATCTTGAGGATGTCGACGCCCTCGCGGCAGGCCTCGCGCGCGGCGCGGCGGAATTCGTCGGCGCCGTCGCAGGGTTTCGTATACATCGCATCGCCCGGGTCGAGCTGCAACTGCCGCAGGTCGCCGACGCCGCCGGTCACGGTGAACTGCACGCTGGCGGCGAGCAGTCGCGGCCCCGGATGATCACCGGCGCGGATCGCGTTGCGGACGACGACGTCGAGGCGCGGCTTCGTCGCTGCGGCGCTGAACGCGGCGGTGAATCCCTGGTCGAGGTAGAGCTTCGCGTGCCTGAGTGACAGCAGCAGGTGCTCTTCCACCGGGATCGCGGTGAAGGCATGTGGCGTCGCCTGGTCGATGAAGCTCAAGTGCGCATGCGGCTCGATCAGTCCCGGCATCAGCGTCGCGCCCCCGCAATCGACGACGCGCATGCCCTGCCAGGACAGCCGTTGTTCCGCACGCGCGACTTCGACGATGCGATTGCCGTCGACCAGCACGTCGCCGTTGAACATCGCGGCGCCGCTGCCGTCGAGCACCTTGGCATTGGTGAATGCCGTTTGCGTCATGTTACCTCCCGCCATGGCCGTCATCAATCGGCGACCGCCTGCATCGGCGCGCGCCCGACGAGGCCCGCAGCGCGTACCAGCCGCCGCAGCTCGCTGCGCTCTGCGGCGTCGACGCCGAGCTGTGGCGGTCGCACCGTGGCATGTGGAATGAGGCCCTGCAGCTTCAGCACTTCCTTCATCCGCGGTCGGTAGTCGCGGATCGGTGCGCGCCAGCAGAAGCGCGCCAGCGGACCGAGCCGGTCCCAGATTGCGAATGCGCTCGCGTAGTCCCGCGCCGCGGCGGCGCCATGCATCGCGACCAGTTGCGCGGTCGCCGTTCCGGCGAAGCCGATCAGCGCACCGTCGCAACCCATCATCATCGCCTCGAGGATGAACGTGTCGCTGCCGGTCAGGATGCCGAGCTTGCGCGGCAGCGCCTTCGCCGCGGCGATCGTCTCGATCGTCTTCGTCGTGTCGAACGACGCTTCCTTCAAGCCGACGAGCTGCGGAATCTTCACCAGCGCCTCCAGGCAATCGGGCGGGAAATCGGGCCCCCATGCCTTGGGAAACTGGAAGGCGATGAGCGGAAGTCCGACACCGTCGCCGATCTCCTTGTGAAACCGGTAGATCATTTCAGTCGGCACCGGGTTCCCGAGGAAAGTCGGAAACGGCGGAAACACCGCCAGCGCGTGGGCACCGGCTTCCTTGAGCGCATTGCCCCAGTCGACGGCATCGGCGGTCGAGCCGGCGATGAGCCCCGACACCAGCGGCAATCCTTGCAGCACTTCGACCGACACGCGCACGACTTCGAGCTGCTCGTCGCGCGTTAGCGAAGGCGCCTCGCTCGCGTCCATGTTCATCGCGATCGCCGTCGGCTGCTGTCGCCCGACCCAGCGCAGGTAGGTTCGCAGGCTCGCCCAGTCGATCGAATAGTCGGGCAGCATCGGCAACGCCGGCGCGGCGATGATGCCCTGCATGGTCAGTGTGCTCATGCGGCGACTCCTGGCTTGGGGGTTCCGGTGGCGATCGACGATACGCGATGCAGCACGCCGCGCGCGAGGAAGATCTCGGTGATCGCATCCGCTGCGCGGATGAATTCCGGATCGCGCCGCGCGTTGAGTCCGCGCGGGCGCGCGAGCGCGATGTCCATCGTGCGCTCGATGCGTCCGGGTCGTGGCGACATCACCACCACGCGGTCGGCGAGCAGCACCGCCTCGTCTATCGAGTGCGTGATGAAGATCACCGTCTTGCGCGTGGCGAGCCACAGCGCTTCGAGGTCGAGGCGCATCTGCTCGCGTGTCAGTGCGTCGAGCGCGCCGAAAGGCTCGTCCATCAGCAGCAAAGGCGCGTCGTGGATCAGCGCGCGCGCGATGGCCACGCGCTGGCGCATGCCGCCCGACAGCTCGTAAGGATAGCGGTCGATGAAGTCGCCCAGGCCCACCTGTTGCAGCAGCGCGATCGCCCGATCCCGATACACGGCCGGATCCAGGCCTCGCAGTTCGACCTGCATCAGCACGTTGTCGAGCGCCGTGCGCCAGTCGAGCAGCACGGGGCTCTGGAACACGATGCCGAGCTCGATTTGCGCTCGCGTCACGACGTTGCCATTGACGCGCACTTCGCCGGTGGTGGGCAGGTGCAGCCCGGCCACCATGCGCAACAGCGTGCTCTTGCCGCATCCCGAAGGCCCGACGATGGCGACGAACTCGCCCTCGCCCACGACGAGGTCGACCGCCTCGAGCGCGAGCGTCGACGACTTACCGCGATGAAACGTCTTGCCGGCAGCGTGCAGCGCGACGTAGCCGGATGCGGCGCTCATCCGCGGCGGCGCCACGCGGCGGGCATTTGAGTTCCTTCGCGCGCAGCGCTCCGGCTCATCGGGCACGTCGGCCATTGCGACGACCCGGCGGGCTCATGCAGGCGAGCCGCCGATGCTCATTGCGCCAGGAATTCATTCGTGTGGAATGCCGTCCATGGCTGGTCGGTCTTCAATTCGCGATAGCGCTTCAGAAGGTCCAGCGTCTGGTCCCAATCGGCCTTCGCGCCCCAGCCGACGCGGCCCTTGGAGTTCGGCGAATCCAGCAGATCGATGTCGACCATCAGCTGCTCGAGCTGCGACTGCCGGTTCAAATCGGGCTTGACTTTGAGCGTCGCGTCCACCGCGGCTTCAGGATTCTTTTTCGCCTCGTCCCAGGACTTGACGGTCGCGCGCACAAAACGGCGCACGAGGTCGGGGTTCGACTTGATGAGGTCCGTCTTGGCGACGATCGTCATGCCGACGATGTTGGCGCCATATTCGGAATAGCGCAGTGCCGCGGGCTGCACGCCACGCTGCTTGATCAGGAAATACTGGTCATCGGCGCCGCCAAGGAGGCCGTCGGCGCGCTTCTCCAGCACGCTGACCACTTTGGCCGCTGGATCCACCTGGATCAGCGTGATCTTCGACATGTCGAGCTTGTTGTGCGCGGCCAGCGCCAGGAACAATTGTCCCAGCGGGTCGCCAGGCGTGACGGCGAGACGCTTGCCCTCGAGGTCCTTGGGCGTCTTGATGCCGGTCGACGCGAGCGACACGACCGAATAGCCGGTCGAGTTGAGCAACGACATCACCGACTTGATTTCCGCGCCCTTGGAAGACGTGAGAATGAGGCTGCTCGAGTCTGCGAGGCCGAAGGTATCCGCGCCGGCGGCGACCGCCTGCACCGTGGCGACAGAGCCGCGGCCCTCGTTGATCGTGAGGTCGATCCCTTCGGCGGCGTAGTAGCCTTTTTCCTTGCCGTAGTAAAACGGCGCATGCAGTCCACCCAGGTACCAATTGAGGCGGAACGTCACGGCGTCCGCGGCGTGCGTCGGCGACGTCATCGCGACCAGTGCCAGCAGCGCCATCGTACTACCCAGCCAACGCGACAGTTTCATGTGCTTCTCCCGAATGTTGGAATGTGCGTGCGCCGGTCGCATGTCAAAGCGTTGCGTCCGTCGCCACCTGTTGCTGCGACACGTGCCAGGGTATGGCGATACGTTCGACGATCTCGACGGCGTAGTAGACGGCGAGCCCAAGCAACGACAGCAGCACGATCGTCGCGAACACCATCGGCGTGTCGATGTTGCCGTTGTACTGCAGCAGCAGGTAGCCCAGTCCCTTGTCCGAGGCGACGAATTCGGCCACGACCGCGGCCGTCGCCGCCAGCGCCGCCCCGACCTTGAGCCCGGTGAAGACGTGCGGCAGCGCCTGCGGCAACTGGATCTTGAAGAACAGCCGCCAGCTCGACGCGCCCGTCGTGCGCGCAAAATCCATCACGTCGCGATCGGCGCTCTTGAAGCCTGCGAGGCTCGACACCACGATCGGAAAGAACGACAGCAGGAACACCAGCAGCAACTTCGGCGTGAAGCCGAAGCCGAACCAGATGATGAACAATGGCGCGATCGCGATCTTGGGAATGATCTGCAGGAACACGATCACCGGGTAGATCGCGCGCTCGATGAACGCCGAGCGCGCGACCGCCAGCGCCATCGGCACGCTGACGATCACCGCCAGCAGGTAGCCGGCGACGATTTCCTGTAGCGTCACCCATGCACTGGGCATCACCACGGTGTAGCGCTTGAGGAACTCGGTCCACACCTTGGACGGCGGTGGCAACAGGTACTCCTTGACGCCGAACAGATGCACGGCGAATTCCCACAGCAGGAACAGCGCGGCGAAAACGACCAGCGCGCCGACCCGCTTGCGCAACCAGCCACCGAGAGCGCGCCAGTGGCTCGCGCGGCCCGCGGCGCCGCCGCTGCGCGCCGATGGGGCTTGCGCGTTCACTTCGCCGCTCCAGGGCGCGCCGCCACGGCGTCGCCCGGCTGCATTTCCCAGGTGCCATAGGTGGCGGGGAGATTGATCTCGATCACTTCCATGTCGTCGGAACGTCCGACGACGTTGTGCGCGACGCCGGCCGGCTGCGACAACGACTGCCCGGCGTGAACCGTCACCACGTCGTCGATGCCGGCGTAGCGGAACTTGATCCACCCGCGCAGCACATAGATGAAGTGTCCGGTCATGTCGTGCCAATGCCATCCGGTTGCGGCGTCGATTGCGCGAACGGCGCGGATGTGCTTGGCGCCGACAATGCCGTGGCTGGCGCTGGCCCAACCGAAGTCGCGGTATTCGACGTCGGCGCGCGGGCCATCGCGCCTGAACGCCGAATCGCCGCGCGTCAGGCTCGTCAATGCGCTCGCCAGCGGCTTCGGCCCGTCATAGCGCGGCGGCACCGCGGTTCCGGTGTCACCCTGCTTGAGCGCGACCGGCTGCGGAGCGTCGTCCGCGTCAGGCAGCATGGACATCGGCATAGCCCTCCGCAATCGTGCCAGCGCGCTGGAACTGGCGCACCGGCCACAGCTCGGACAGTTCGCTGGCCGCTTCGACGCACAGCCGGCCGAGCAGCGGTCGGCGCTTCGGCGAGAATCGGCTCACTGGTCCGGTGATGCTGACGGTTCCCACGACCGCCGTGGTGGCGTCGGTGGCGACGCGAATCGGCGCGGCGACGGCGGCAACGCCCGGCGCGCCCTCTTCGATCGCCTCGGCGTACGCGCGCCGCCGCAATTCGCGCATCCTGGCGATCAGCGCGGCGCGCGACCGGGGCGCGTTCGGCCCGAGCGCGCGCTTCGCGCGCTGCTCATAGCGGTCGAGGATCGCGATCGCTGCGGCCTCCGGCAGGCTCGACAGCCACAGGCGGCCGACGGCGGTCGCGTTCAACGCCACCTCGAGTCCCATTTCGGGGTCGTAGCGCAATCCCGAATGCGCGCCTTGCGCCTTGGCGACCCATCGCAGGCCTTCGCCGTCGACAACGGCGAGCCGCGCCAGATCACCGCTTGCCTGTGCGATGCGGTCGAGCACCGGCTGGCTGACGTCCTGCAGCGTCGACGCGGCGAGCAGCCGGAAGCCGAGCGTCGCGAGCTTGAACGTGAGCCGGTAGCGCTGCGTGTGATCGTCCTGCGTCGCATAGCCGCATTCGACCAGCGTCAAGAGCAACCGGTGGGTTGCGCTTTTCGGCAGGTCGAGGCTGCGGCTGACGGCGGTCAGTGGCAGGCCCGCCGACTCGGCCGCCAGCAACTCGAGGATATCGAAGCATCGTTGCGTCGGGGAATAGATCATCGGGAGCGTCGGCGGCCATTGTGGAACCGCGTTCCACAGTAGGTGCCGCAGCGTCGCAGGTCAAGCTGCAGCGCAATAACGAACGAGCGCGCACCCGCGTTGGCGCGAACTGGTGGCTACCAGTCCGCGGGCAGTTTCTTCAGCAACACCATCTGACGCCCAACGGTCGTGACGTAACCACCATGAGTCAGATCCTTCATGATGCGACTGATCGCTTCGCGCGACGCGCCGCCGCGGTCGGTGATGTCCTGCTGCCCGAGACGCTCGCGCACCAGCAGCACGCCGTTCTCCTCGTCGGCGAGCTCGACCAGCACGCGCGCGACGTGCCCGTAGACGTCCTGCAACCCGAAGCTGATGCCGTCGTGCGCGGCGAGCGTGTCCGGCAATGGCTGCGGCAGCTGCCGCGGATCGGAAGGCGACTTTTGCATCGTCGGTCTATGCCTTGGTCTCGCTGGTCCCCGCCGCGCGCTGGTGCGCTGGCCCCTGCGCGCCGGTCAGGTTGCGCGCGCTGTTGACCAGCGCGAGATGCGAGAACGCCTGCGGAAAATTGCCCATCTGCCGGCCGGCGATGGTGTCGAATTCCTCGGCGAGCAGGCCGACATCGTTGCACAGCGCCAGAAGGCGCGTGAACAGCGCGCGCGCGTCGTCGTAGCGCGCCTGCAGCACGTAGTTGTCGACCAGCCAGAAGCTGCAGGCGATGAAGGTTCCCTCGCGCGGTGGCGCGTCGTCGCGATCGGGTCCGGTGTCGTAGCGCATCAGCAGGCCGTCGCGCATCAGCCTGCGCTCGATCGCCGCGAGCGTGCCGATGATGCGCGGGTCATCGGCCGGCAGGAAGCCCACGAGCGGCATCAGTAGCACGCTGGCATCGAGCGCGTTCGACCCGTAGGCGCGCATGAACGCGTTGTGCGTGCTGTCGAAGCCACGTCGGCAGACGTCGTCGTGGATGCGATCGCGCACCGCGCGCCAGCGGGCAACCGGCGCGTCGAGGCCGAACTCCTCCGACGAGCGCACCGCGCGATCGAAGGCGACCCACGCCATCACTTTCGAATGCGTGTAGTGCGTGGGCGCGGCGCGCGATTCCCAGATGCCGCTGTCGGGTTGATCCCAGATCTTCTCGAGATTGCCGACCAGCGCGGTTTCCAGCGCCCAGCTCGACGCGTCGGCGGCAAGCCCCGCGCGCCGGCCGACGTACAGTGCGTCAAGCACTTCGCCATAGACATCGAGCTGCACCTGACCCGCGGCGCCATTGCCGATGCGCACCGGCTGCGCGCCTTCGAAACCCGCGAGCCATGGAATCTCGTATTCCTCGAGCCGGCGCTCGCCGGCGACGCCGTACATGATGCGGATCTGGTCCGGGTTGCCGGCAACCGCGCGCAGCAGCCAGTCGCGCCACGCCTTGGCCTCGTCGAGGAAGCCGGCCTCGACCAGCGCGAGCAGCGTGAACGTCGCGTCGCGCAGCCAGCAGAACCGGTAGTCCCAGTTGCGCGAGCCCTTGGCCTTCTCCGGCAGCGACGTCGTGCCCGCCGCGACGATGCCGCCGGTTTCCCAATGCGACAGTGCCTTCAGCGTCAGCAACGATCGCAGCACGGTCGCCGACCATTCACCGGTGGGCTTGTACGCCGCGACCCACTTCGACCAAAACGTCTCGACCTGTGCCAGCGCGTCGGATGCGTGCAGCGAATCGGGCGCGGTGCGGAACGACGGTGACCAGCTCAGCGCGAATGTCGCCTCCTCGCCGGCGGCGAGCGTGAAATCGCCGACCGTGCGCATGTCTTCGCCACGCAGCGGCACCGTCGTGTCGAGCAGCAGCCGGTCGGGACCGGCGATCAGTCCCAGCCGTCCATCCTCCTGGCGCGATACCCACGGCACCGTCGCGCCGTAGTCGTAGCGCACCACGAGCTCGGTATGCATCTGCACCTTGCCGCGCGTGCACCGTACGACGCGCACGAGGTCGGATACGCCGGGACGGCGCGACATGAAGTCGGCGACGCAAACGCTGCCGGTGTCGGTGTCGAAGGTCGTTTCGAGGATCAGCGTGTCCCCGCGATAGCGGCGCGTGACATGCGCATCACCCGCGCGCGGCGCGATCAGCCAGCGGCCATTGCCCTCGTCACCCAGCAGTGCGGCGAAGCACGCGGCGCTGTCGAAGCGCGGCAGGCCCAGCCAGTCGATCGATCCGTCGCGCCCCACCAGCGCCAACGTCTCGCAATTGCCGATGACGGCATAGTCTTCGATGCGTCGTTGCTTCACGCGTCAACAAGTTGGGGCGGCAACGCGTTGCCGGCCCCATCGTCCGGTGTCAAGATCCGATCGCTATGATCGCACGCAGCCAGGGTGCCGTCCCCAACGACTCGAAAGTACATCGATGACGCCGAAGATCAGGAAGGGCCAGGCGCCCGCGAGGCTCACGCGTGTCGAATTCACGCGACGGTTTTCGCAAACGCTCGCGGACCCCGCGTTCGCGAAAGACCCCGCGTCGATGCGATCAGTCGAGGCAACCGCCTGGAGCGGCTATCATTTCAGCCGCAAGTCACCGGTCACCCGGCCCGCCGGCAGGGGATTCGCGGATCCTGCCTACGAAACGTCGGTCGAATGGCTGGCAACGCGCGAGCGGCTGCGCGCCGCGGAAAAGCTGCAGCGCGATCCGGCCACGCGCTCCCGCGTGCTGGTGATCTGCGGCGCACCTCGCAACGATGGCAGCTGCCCCGGCGAAATGTCGAAGACCTATCGCCTCGCCAAGCTGGCGGAAGAGGTTCTGAAAAAGAAGCGCATCGACGCGGACCTACTCGACCTCAGTCTCATCACGTCGGACTACCATCGGCACATTCATCCCTGCAAGGCCTGCGTGTCGACGGCGATGCCGTTGTGCCATTGGCCCTGCAGCTGCTATCCCAATCATTCCCTCGGGCAGACCAACGACTGGATGGCGGAGATCTACGAGCGCTGGACCCTTGCGCACGGCGTGATGATCGTGACGCCGGTGCACTGGTACCAGGTGCCGAGCGTGCTGAAGCTGATGATCGATCGGCTCGTCTGCGCCGATGGCGGCAATCCCGATGTCACGTCGACGCACGGCAAGAATGCCGCGGAAGCGAAGGCGCTCGAGCTCGCCGGCTGGCCGTATCCCAAGCACCTCGCGGGCCGCACGTATGGCGTCGTCGTGCATGGCGACGTCGCGGGCATCGAAGGCGTACGTCGCGCGCTATGCGACTGGCTCGACTGGATGGGACTGATCGGCGCCGGAGCCGCGGCGCGGCTCGATCGCTTCATCGGCTACTACGAGCCCTATGCAACGAGCCACGACGCGCTCGACCGCGACGAGGCGGTGCAGGAGGAGGTGCGCAACGCCGCGCGCGCGCTGGGCGAAGCGGTGACGCAGCTGCGCGCCGGCACGCTGTCGGCGCCGGGTGCCGCGCTCGAACCCCCTCGGCCGAAGTAGCCGAGGTCAGCCGCCGATCTCCTCCGGCGCTGGCTGCCAACTGCGCGCCGAGACGGCGAAATGGCGGACGTCGCGTAGCAGCCCTTCGGCGAGCGCGGTCTGCGTCACGTTCAATGACGTCGCTGCGACGACTGCGGTGCTGACAGCGGCATGCCACCGCGACCCATCGCAAACCGCTTGAAATCGAGATAGCTCGCGATGAACGCCCGTCGATACTCCGGCAGCGATGCGAAATGCGGGTGCGCGTGGCCGCGCTTGCGGCTCATCAGCACGGCATTGCGATACGTGCTGCTCGTGCGCCGGCAGTAGTCGCGCGCACCCTCAACACCATCGCGCTCGCACAGGAAGTTGATGCAGCGCCACTCGCAGGGAAAGCCCTGCTGGTCCACGCACGCGCCGGGATGTGATCGGTTGCTCGCCTCGTCACCGGATTGCCTGCCAGGCTTTTCCATTAAATCGACGCTTTCACCATCGCCAGCTTGATCATCTCGATCGCCCGCGACGGCACCAGCCCCTTGGGACACACCTCCGTGCAGTTCATGATTGCGCGACAGCGGAAGAGCCGGTAGACATCGTTCAAATCGTCGAGGCGCGCCTGCGTCATTCGATCGCGGCTGTCGACGATGAAGCGCTCAGCCTGCAACAGTCCCGCGGGCCCGACGAACGTTTCCGGATTCCACCACGACGATGGACACTGGCTCGTGCAGCATGCACACAGGATGCACTCGTAGAGCCCATTGAGCTTGTCGCGATCTTCCGGCGACTGCAGGCGCTCCTTGTCGGGAGCGGGCTCGTCATTGACGAGATAAGGCTTGATGGAGTGATACTGCTTGAAGAAGCGGGTCATATCGACCACGAGGTCGCGGATGACCGGAAAGCTCGGCAGCGGACGCAGTACCACAGGCTCCCGGATGCCCTTGACCGGGGTGACGCAAGCGAGGCCGTTGCGTCCGTTGATGTTCATCGCGTCAGAACCGCACACGCCTTCCCGACAGGATTTTCGAAACGTCAGCGAATCGTCCTGCGCCTTGAGGCGCACGATCACGTCGAGGAGCATCCGGTCGGTTGACGCAAGCTCGATCTCGTAATCCTGCATGTACGGCTTCCTGTCACGTTCAGGATTGAAGCGATATATCGAGAGTCTCAACGAAACCTCCTGTCTTCTGCCTTTGTCTCGGGACGGTTCAGCCGCGTCCCGGCCACAGGATCCGGATGACCCACGCGCCGATGCCCATCAGGCCAAGGCCCAGCAGCGCGAGCGCGGCAAAGCGGAGGGCAGCGGGGCGAATGTAGTCGAGAATCACGTCGCGAACGCCGACCCAGGCATGCGCCAGCAGGGCGGCGAAGAACACCGGGATGGCGATGCCGACCACCGGCCCCATGATCCATGCGCGCCAAGCGACGTACGAAGCGGGCGGATTGAACAGGAAATGCGCGAGCAGGAACACGATGAAGACAAGCATGTAGATCGCACTGACGCGCTGCACCAGCAACGCGCGAAGTCCGCTAAGCGCCCTCTTCAAAGCCACGCTCCCGCAGCAGCCAGCGCGATCACGACTCCACCGATATTGGCGATCCAGGCAGCGCGCCGCGACGCCGGCAACTGCGAGCCGATGTCGACGTCGCTCAGCAGATGGCGGATCCCCGCCAGCAGATGATGCGCGAGTGCCCAGACGAACACGATCACGACGACCCTGAATGACCATCGTTGGAACAGACGGACCACGCTCTCGAAGGTCTCCGGGCTTTGCAGCGACAGGTCGAGCAGGTAGACGCCGCCCGGAATGCCGAGTGCGAGGAGCACGCCGGTGATGCGATGGGTGATGGAAGTCAATGCGCCGACCGGCATCTGGATCTGCATCAGGTTCAGGAATACCGGCCGTTGCATCGTCAACCTCGGGGTCTCGTCGTTAATGTGCGTGAACCGATTTGACGAGTTCGCGCAGCACCGGCAACAGCTCCTGCTCGAACCACGCGTTGCGCTGGAACCATGCGGTGTTACGCGGTGACGGGTGCGGCAACGGGAAATAGCGTGGCGCGAATTCGCGCCACGCCATGACGGTTTCCGTCAACGTCCCCTTGCGTCGCCTGCCCAGGAAGTGGCGCTGCGCGTACTGGCCGATCAGCAGCGTCAATTCGATCCGGGGCAGCTTGGCCAGCAACCGGTCGAGCCACAACGTCGCGCATTCGGGACGTGGCGGCAGGTCCCCGCCGTTTCCGCGCCCCGGATAGCAATAGCCCATCGGAATGATCGCGATCTGCGACTCGTCGTAGAACCCCGACGGCTCCAGTCCCATCCATGTGCGCAGGCGCGCGCCACTCGGATCATCCCACGCAATTCCGGTCGTGTGGACGCGTAGGCCCGGCGCCTGGCCCACGACGAGAATGCGAGCGGTCGCGGCGGCGCGCAGCACCGGGCGCGGGCCGAGCGGCAAATGCTTCTCGCAGGCACGGCAACTGCGTACTGCCGCGAGCAAGCCGTCGAGATCGCGGCAGTCCGGTTCGTGCGTAACCTGCCGCAATCGCCTGCTCGATGCCGTTTCGCTCGCCATGTCCTGTCTTTCGCGCCGCGGGGTCGGCTACGCCGGCGAGCGCGGCGTGCCTGCATGCGCAGTGGACCGGTGTGTGGCCTTCGGCGGCTTCCCCACCAGAAGATCTTTCAATACGACGGCGTCGTTGTGGACTTCGTCGCGGGCCGAATACACCAGCGTGATGACGCCCTTTTGCGCCAGCGCGCGCAATTGCGCGAGCTCGTCGGCATGCTGCCGCACTTCCGCGCTGTAGCGCCGGCGAAACTCCTCCCAGCGATCGGGGTCGTGGCCGAACCATTTGCGCAACCCGGCGCTTGGCGCCAGCGCCTTGGCCCAGCCATCGAGCGCCGCGTCGTCCTTGCTGACGCCGCGCGGCCAAAGCCGGTCAATCAGTATTCGGGTCCCATCGTCGCGCGCGGGTGCTTCGTACGCACGCTTCAATTTCACGTTGTCCGCGTTGATCCGGCCGTCCATCGATGTGCTCCTTTGCATTGGGCGAATCCTACGCCGCGATGACCTCGATCTCGGGTTCGATCGTGCGCAGCAGATCCTGAATCCCCTGCAGCGTTCCCGATATCGAGCTCGGACAGGTGCCGCACGCGCCCTGGTAGTGAACGGTGAGCTGGTTGCCGGAGAGCCCGAGAATGAACAGGTCGCCGCCGTCGCCCTGCAGGTAAGGCCTGATCTGCCGGTCGAGCAGCACGTTGATCTCGACGAGTCGATCCTGGTCGGTCTCGCTCAGGTGCGCGAAAGCGTCTTTCGCCGCCGCGACGGTCGCCGTCGACTGGTCGCGCGCCGCGGGTGCGGCGCGCAACGGCACGGCAATCTCGCGAACCAGGTCTTTCCAGTCGGCGCCGCCGTCCTGCGTGACCGTGAGCCAGCGATCGACGTAAAAGACATTGGTCACGTGCTCGATTGCGAACAGCGCGCACGCCAGCTCGTCGCCCTGGGCCTGCTCGGCGTCTTCGTACGAACGCGTGACGCCCCAGGTGAGCGGCTCGCGCAGCGTGAATTTAAGCGCCCGCGGATTCGGCGTGTCTTCGATGTCGGCAATTTTCGGCATTCAAGATTCGCTGGCTCAATCGACGAAGCCTCAGGCGCCCCCCATCGACATATGCATCGGATCGCCGTCGGCCTCGGTCGACGTGGTGGCAACGGCGTTCAACGCGGCCTGCAGCGTATGCCACGGCAGGATCGCGCATTTGACGCGCATCGGCAGTTCGCTGATGCCGCCGAACACGGCGAGTCGGCCGATGTGCCGGCTATCGGCGGGATCGAGCCGGCCGGTGGCCATGTCGACGAACTCGTGTATCAGCGTCTGCGCGTCGTCCCTATTCTTGCCTTTGACGGCAACCGTCATCATCGACGCCGACGCCTTGCAGATCGCGCACGATTCGCCGCGGAACGCGATGTTGTCGATGGTGCCGCGTGCCAGGTCGAGCGCGACGTCGATGTGATCCCCGCATAGCGGATTCAGTCCCTCTGCGTGATGCGTCGGGTGTTCGATCGCGCCGTAGTTGCGCGGCTTGCGGTTGTGATCGAGGATCATTTCCTGGTATAGCGCTCTGGGGTTGCCGGTCACGCGAATACCTTTTGCACGCTGTGGATGCCGGCGACGAGCGCGTCGACGTCGGCCATCGTGTTGTACAGCGCAAACGATGCGCGCGACGTCGCTGCAACACCCAGCCGTTTCATCAACGGCTGCGCGCAGTGGTGCCCGGTGCGTACCGCGACGCCTTCCTGGTTGAGCAGCGTGCCCACGTCGTGCGGATGAATACCCTCGACGACGAACGACAGCACCGCGGTCTTGTCCCTGCCGGTGCCGAGGATGCGTACGCCGGGCAGCGCGCCGATCATTTGCGTCGCATGGTGCAACAATGCATGTTCGTGCGCCGCGATGGCGGGCATGCCGATCGCAGATAGGTAATCGACTGCCGCGCCAAGCCCGATTGCCGCGGCGATCGGCGGCGTGCCGGCCTCAAACTTGTGCGGGATCGTGTTGTAGGTGGTCTTCTCGAACGTCACCGTATGGATCATGTCGCCGCCGCCCTTGAAGGGTTGCATCGCTTCGAGCAGCGCGGTGCGGCCGTAGAGGATGCCGATGCCCGTCGGGCCGCACATCTTGTGTCCCGAGAATGCATAGAAGTCGCAGTCGAGGTCCTGCACGTCGACCGCCAGGTGCGGCACCGCTTGCGCGCCGTCGACCAGCACCGGCACACCATGCGCGTGGGCGAAGGCGATCATCCGCTTGAGCGGATTGATGCTGCCGAGCGCGTTCGAAACGTGCCCGACCGCGACCAGTCGCGTGCGCTGGCTGAAGAGCGCCTCGTAGTCGCCCATCGACAGCTCGCCGGCATCGTTGATCGGCACCACGCGGATCGTCGCGCCTTTTTCGTCGGCAAGCATCTGCCAGGGCACGATGTTCGAGTGGTGCTCGAGCACGGTGAGGATGATTTCGTCGCCTTCGCCGACGAACTTGCGTCCCCAGCCCTGCATCACGAGGTTGATGCCATCGGTGGTGCCGCTGGTGAAGATCACTTCGCGCTCGTCGCGTGCATTGATGAAGCGCTGGAGTTTGCGCCGTGCGGATTCGTACGCGGCGGTTGCCGTCTCCGACAGGTAGTGGACGGCGCGGTTGATGTTGGCATGTTCAGTCGTCTGGTAGCGCACCAGGCGATCGATCACCGGCTGCGGCATCTGGCTCGATGCGGCGTTGTCGAGATAGACCAGCGGCTTGCCGGCAACGAAAAGCTTCAAGATGGGGAAATCGTCGCGAATCCGGTCGACATCGAAAGGCGAGGCAGAATGGCGCGCCACCCGAGTCCCGGCAACAGTCGTCGCGATGTCGTTCATGGCTTGCAGGTGGTCCGCTCGAGCGCCGTCTGCTCGAGCTGCAATCGCAGCGATGCGACCGGAATGCGGTCGATGACTTCGGCGCCAAACGCGTAGGTGAGGAGGTTGCGTGCGTCGGCTTCCGACAGGCCCCTGCTCTGCAGGTAAAAGACCTGCTCACGGTCCAGCTGGCCGACCGTCGCGCCGTGCGTGCACTTGACGTCGTCGGCAAAAATTTCAAGCTGCGGCTGGGCGTCCACCATTGCCTTTCCCGTCAGCAGCAGGTTGCGGCTCGACTGCACCGAATCGGTCCGTTGCGCATCCGGACGGACCATCACCTTGCCGTTGAACACCGCGTGCGCGGCGCCATCGACGATGCACTTGTGCAGTTGCCGGCTCGTGCCGTGCGGCTTGGCATGGTCGATGAACGTATGCGTGTCGGCGATCTGTCGCCCGCCAATCAGCGCCAGGCCGTCGAGCGTGCACTGCGTTGCCTCGGCAGTTTGCAGGACGTCGAGGGCGACCCGGGAAACCCTTGCTCCGAGCGCCACGTTCACCGAGTGATAGCGGCTCGCATGCGCGAGTGACACCGCGCAGCTGCCGATGTGGAATGCCTCGCCGCTCTCGCGCTGCACGCGGACGTGCTCGACTTTCGCATTGGCGCCGACGGCGACCTCGACGACCGAGTTGGTGAAGTACGCACCTTGGTGCAACGTGACGTAGTCCTCGATCAGCGTCACTGCGCTACCCGCCTCCGCCACCAGCAGGATTCGCGGATGGCTCGCGATGCCGGGCTGCGTCGCGATGAACAGCACGTGCACCGGGGCGGCGACCGACGTCTTCAGTGGCACGACGATCAATGCGGCGTCGTGCAGGAACGCGGTGTTGAGCGCCGGGAACAGGTTGTTGCGGAACTGGGCGTGGCGGCCAAGATTCGCCTCGATCGCTCGGGCATGCGCCACGATCGGCGCCGCAAGGTTGCTGACGCTGACATCGGTCGCGCCGACGCTCGATAGCTGCGGCGCATGGACCCCGTCGACGAAGACGACCCGCGTCGTCGCTTCGTCGATGTACAAGTGCCCGGCGTCGCTCGCCGGCAATGCGGTCGGCAGGTCCAACGGTTGGAAAGAGGCCTTGGTCAGCGCCGAAATATCGGTAAAGCGCCACGCTTCGTCACGCGGTGACGGCACGCTCAGCACGCCAACGCGCTCGACCGCTTCGGCGCGCAGCACTTTGAGCCACGCGAGCCTCGCCGACGCGACCGGCGGATGCGCGTGTCCTGAGAGCAGTGCTTCCGGCGAGTCGCAGGCGTCCAGCGCGTTGGGGGTCATGACAGCGCTCTCTCAGTGGCTTCGCCTCCGACCCAGTCGTAGCCGCGTTCCTCGAGCTCGACCGCCAGTTCCTTGCCACCGGTCTTGACGATGCGTCCACCTTCCATCACGTGCACGAAGTCGGGAACGATGTAGCTCAGCAGGCGCTGGTAGTGCGTCACCAGCACGATCGCGTTGTCCTTGCCGGCAAGGCGATTGACGCCTTTCGAAACCACCCGCAGTGCGTCGATGTCGAGCCCTGAATCGGTTTCGTCGAGGATCGCCAGCTTCGGATCGAGGAGCGCCATCTGCAGGATCTCGTTGCGCTTCTTCTCGCCGCCGGAAAAACCTTCGTTGACGCTGCGGTCGAGGAACTCCGGATTCATCTCGAGCAGCTTCATGCGGTTGCGCACCAGGTCGTCGAACTCGAGCGGGTCGAGCTCGTCGTTGCCGCGCTCGGCCTGCACGGTGTTGTAGGCCAGGCGCAGGAACTGGCTGTTGCCCACGCCGGGAATTTCCACCGGATACTGGAACGCCAGGAAAATGCCGGCGCGCGCGCGCGCCTCGGGCGCCTGCGCGAGCAAGTCCCGTCCTTCGAACAGCACTTCGCCGGCCGTCACCTGGTACGCGCTGTGGCCAGCCAGCACCTTGGCGAAGGTGCTCTTGCCCGAGCCGTTTGGCCCCATGATCGCGTGCACCTGACCGCGCTTCACCGTGAAGTCGACGCCCTTGAGGATCTCGACGCCATTGACGGTCGCGCACAGCCCGCGAACGTCGAGCAGCGTTCTGCTGTCTTGCAGGATCATCCAACGCTCCCTTCGAGCTTGAAGCCTAGCAGCTTGGTCGCTTCGACCGCGAACTCCATCGGCAGCTGGCGGAACACTTCCTTGCAGAAGCCATTGATGATCATCGATACGGCTTCCTCGGCGCCGATGCCGCGCTGCGCGAAGTAGAACAACTGGTCTTCGCCGATTTTCGACGTCGACGCCTCGTGCTCGATCTGCGCGCCGTGGTTGTGCACGTGGATGTACGGAAACGTACTGGCGCTGCACCGGTCGCCGATCAGCATCGAGTCGCATTGCGAATAATTGCGCGCGCCGGCGGCAGTCGGCAGGATCTTCACCAGCCCGCGATAGCTGTTGCTCGACCGGCCGGCCGAAATGCCCTTGCTGACGATCGTGCTGCGCGTGTTCTTGCCGATGTGGATCATCTTCGTTCCGGTATCCGCCTGCTGGTGATGGTTGGTCACCGCGACGGAATAGAACTCGCCGATCGAGTTGTCGCCGACCAGAACGCACGACGGATACTTCCATGTGATCGCCGATCCGGTCTCGACCTGCGTCCACGAAATGCGCGAATTGACGCCCCGGCACATGCCGCGCTTGGTCACGAAGTTGTAGATTCCGCCCTTGCCGTTCTCGTCGCCCGCATACCAGTTCTGCACGGTCGAGTACTTGATGTCGGCGTTGTCCAGCGCCACCAGTTCGACGACCGCGGCGTGCAACTGGTTGGTGTCGAACTTCGGCGCCGTGCAACCTTCGAGGTAGGAGACCGATGCGCCCTCTTCGGCGATGATCAACGTGCGTTCGAACTGGCCGGTTTCCTCGGTGTTGATGCGAAAGTACGTCGACAGCTCCATCGGGCACTTGACGCCCTTCGGGATGTAGCAGAACGAACCGTCGGTAAAGACCGCCGAATTGAGCGCCGCGTAATAGTTGTCGCCGGTCGGCACCACCGTGCCGAGATATTTTTTCACCAGGTCAGGGTGGTTTTGCACCGCTTCCGAAATGGATCCGAAGATGATGCCGACATCGGCCAGCTTTTGCTTGTACGTGGTCGCGACCGAAACGCTGTCGAAGATCACATCGACCGCGACGCCGGCCAGCGCCGCGCGCTCGTGCATCGGCACGCCGAGTTTCTCGAACGTTCGCAACAGTTCCGGATCGACTTCGTCCATGCTGTTCAACTTCGGCTTCGATTTTGGCGCCGAGAAGTAGCTGATGGCCTGGAAATCGATTTTCGGATACCTGACGTTGGCCCACGCCGGCTCGGCCATTGTCAACCAGTTGCGAAACGCCTTCAGGCGGAACTCGAGCAGCCACGCGGGCTCGTGCTTCTTCGCCGAGATCAGGCGGATCGTGTCCTCACCAAGTCCCTTGGCTGCGACATCCGACTCGATGGGGGTGACAAAGCCGTGCTTGTAGGGCTGGTTGACCAGGTTTTGCAGCGCGGTCGTCATGCGGGTATTTCCTTCATCGCTCCCGGCTTCACGTTGAAGCTTTCACCACAACCGCAGGTGTTGTCGACGTTCGGATTGCCGAGCCTGAAACTCTGCTTCAGTCCCTCGGTGACGAAATCGAAATTCGCGCCATCGATGTAGGCCAGGCTTTTCGCGTCGACCAGAAGCTTCGCGCCGAACGCTTCGAACACGTGGTCGCCGTCACGCACTTCGTCCGCGTAGTCGTAGGTGTAGGACAGTCCCGAGCAACCGACGTTCCTGACGCCGACACGCAGGCCCAGTCCGTTGCCGCGCCTTTCAAGCTGGGCACGGACATGTTTCGCGGCGGATTCGGTCAGCGTGATCGCCATGTTTCGATTTCCTCGTCGGCGGCGCTGTCGCCGCCCATGTGGGTGCTGCCACCATCGTCGGAAGGGCTCGCATCCTCAAGATGGGGGCGCTGCGACACGATCGAAAGCCTCTGCTGTGCACTCAACCCACCGCATTCCGCTACCGTCGACAGGGGAAAGTGGATTCGGTGCGGCCTCAGCGCTTGATGAAGTCGATCGCGATCGCGCCCGGATCGCGCTGGCGATACTCGATCGTCACCGCGTCGCCATAACGGGTCTGCAGCTGGCCGAGCAACGGCAGCGGATCGTGGTCGTTGACGAAGCGCATCGTTTCGCCCGAGTTCAGCGAATCGAGCGCACCGAAAATCGCGGCGTGGCGAAAGCGCTTGGCAATGCCGCGTGCATCGAACGGATAGATCGCGTCGGGCGACAGGTGCATGTGTGGTTGAGCCATGGTGGATGCCTTTCGGGCTGTTGAAACGTGATTGGACGCCGGACGAACCATTGCGTCAGGCGGCCGCTACGGTCCGTCGCTTGCCGAGCCTGACCGGCCGAACGTGCGGGGTGTCCGGTTTTCCGGAGGGCAGGAGGTCGGCGAGCGAATGCTGATCGAGGTGCCGCATGAAGCTCTGCAACGCGCCGCTGATGATGCCGGTAAGCCTGCAGTGTCCCGTCAACAGGCATTTGCTGTCGCTGGCGAAGCAGTCGACGATGTCGAAGTCGGGCTCGACGCTGCGAACGACCGCGCCCAGGTTGATGTCGGCCGGAGCGGCCGCGAGCCGCATGCCGCCACCCTTGCCGCGTACCGTTTCCAGCCAGCCGGACCGACCAAGCCGGTGCGTGACCTTCATCAGATGAGCTTCCGAAATCGCGTATGCGTTCGCCACTTCCGAAATCGTGCAAAGACGCTCCGGTCGCTGCGCCACGTACATCAACAGGCGCATCGCGTAGTCGGTCATCGTCGTCAGGCGCATGGCGATCTCCGGTGCGGTCAATCCACGGCGCGGGTCAAATCCGCGGGCGGATCAGCAGCGGCCCGAAGCGCCACAGATAGAGCGCAAACACCGCGATCCACGCAGCCGCCGACAGGTGCAACGCCGCCATGGCGTAGGTCGAAGGCAGCAGCGCGACCAGACGTAATGCGACGGCCGCAAACATCAACACGTAGCTTGCGAGGATGCCTCGATCGACGGTAAGCGGCAGCCCGAGGTGACCGAGCGCGGTTCGCGTCAGCATGCCGATGATCAGCACGGAGAAACCCGCCATTGCGATCACATGTACGGGAAGCGCCAACGGAACATGGCGGATGCCAGCGGCCGCGCACGCCGCGGTCAGCAGACCGATTCCAAGGCCGGTATAGCCCGCGTAGAGAATCCACAGCAGTGGATGCTGGCGGATGGCGAAAGGCTTCCATCGCCACACCTGCACCAGCGACAACGCGCCGGCAATCGCGAGTGCAATCGCCACCGGCATCTGCATCCCCACAAGCACGAGCGCCACGGCGGCCACGCAGGCTGCAAGCTGCACCTGGCCCATACGCGTCTGCATCGGTATCGCGAGGCCAGGCACCGCGCGCATCGCGAAGAACGGAATCACGCGGCGTGCGACCAGCAGCGCGATCATCGCCATCACCAGCAGTCCGGCGTCGAAACGCTGCATCAGTAGCGCAAAGTCGCCGTCGCGCGCGGCGAGCAGGTACAGCAGGTCCGCGGCGGCGAGGCCCACCAGCAGCCACGGCACCGCATAGTTGCGCGCATTGCCGGCACTGTAGACCGCGCGCATCATCGCCACCGCGGCAATCAGGAAAAACAGCAGCTCAGCGGTCGCCGCGATACGGAATGCCAGGCCTCCGACGACGAGAAAGCCGACGCGCGCGATCACCCACAGCACACACGCGATCGCCAGCACACGCCCCTTCAGCGGATTGATGCCGGTCCAGTTGGCAGCGGCGGTCATCAGGAACGCCACCGCAACCGTCGCGATGAATCCCCACAGCATCTCGTGCGCGTGCCATGCGATTCCCTGCAGCTCCCCGGTCAGCAGCTGGGGCGCGTAGATCCAGATGCCGATTGCAACCAGCGCCCATGCAGCGCCCGCGATGTAGAGAGGCCGGAACGCGAGCGACAGCAAGGCGTCGAGACTCGGTGCAGGACGCGCCCTCGGCAACAGGCCGGGCGCGGGCTCGTGCAGCGTTGAGACGGGAGGCGGCATCGGCCAACTTTCGCTCGCCGAGGGCTTCGGCGCGTAATCCAGTTAAAGCAGTATACTATATATATCTTACAACCCGCCACCCTTGCTGTCAATAATGGACGCAGCAGGCAATGCGCGGGAGCCGCGCATGTGGGTGCGCGAATGCATTGCGCTCGAGCCGGAAGGGCCCGCGCCCCCGCCCCCGCCCCCGGTAGCCGGGCTACGCGCATCGGCCGACGCCGGCGCGCGGCTCAGTAGTGGCCGCCACCGTCATGCGTGGGCGCGCGCCGCACGCGCACCTCGGGCTTGAGCCTCAGCGTCCAGTCGACGTCGACACGGCGGCCGCGGGCGACATCGACGCTCTTGCGCGTCGTATCCTCCGCGGCGTCGAGCTGCGGATGCCAGACGCGTACGTAATAGGCATGCGGCGGCAAGTCGGTCAGCAACGCCTTGCCGTCCTTGCCCGTGCGCGCGAAGTACGGCGACTCGGAAACGTACACATAGCCGACCATCCAGTCGTGGATGTTGCAGCCGAGCACGACCACGCCCGGCTTGTCGAATACGACAGGCTGCGCCGGGACGCCGGCATAGAGTGGTAGCTCGAAGCGTTTCGCCGGCGAAAACGAATAGACGTGATGACGAACGTTGTCCCGGTTCGGAAACGTCACCGGCGTACCGGCGACGACGGCCAGCACCTTCGGCGAGAACTCCTTGTCGACCTGGTCGACAACGCTGCCGCGCGGATGCTCGGGCAGCTTCTGGATGCCATCGACCGGCACCGCGACGACCACGGCGTCGACCACCGGTTGGCCGTTGGTATCCACCACGCTCGCGGCAATTTCGGTGGTTTGCGCAACGACCGGCGCTGCGATCAACGCGAGCAGCAATGCAAGGTTCTTCGGCGAATGCATTCGGACACCCTTCAGTAGCGATAGATGAAAGCGAGGCTCGCCGCGTTGCCGCGGTAGTCGAGCCCCCCCACGGCGCGGGTGACCTGCCGCGTGTAACCCAGGTCGAGCGACGAGTGATCGTCGAGCGCCCAGCTTGCCGTCAGCAACGCAGTCTGCGTCGTGCCGCGCAACCGGTAGGCGTAGAGGCCGTGGCCGAAGGTCGCGTCGTAAACCACGGCGGTGACGCCCACGTACACATGAGAGTCCTCGGACGCCGTTGCCACCACGTCTCCGCGGCGTACCGATCCCATCGCCCCGACGAGCAGGTTCGGCATCACGGCATAGTCGACGGCGACGTAGGCGCCTCGACCGTGAATATTGAACACCTGGCCGGACACCGGCGGATACGCCGGCTCACCGTGGTTCGAATGGCGCGCGTCGTAGGTGAGACCCGTGCGCGCGCTGAAGGTCTCGTTGAAGCGCCGACCCGTCTCGAGCCGTGCGTCGATGCGCGGACCCGAGCGCAACTCGTCGTCGTAATCACGAAACTGCGCGTCGGCGGCCACCAGGATCCATGGCGCCGTCAGTCCAACGGCGAACTTGTGGCGCCACGTCGCGTTTGTACCCAGCCATTGGTTGTCGAGGCCACGATAGCGCGCATAGCGCTGGAAGCCGCCTTCGACACCCCAGCTCACGCCATCGAACGCATTTGGCGCAGCGAAGCTGTGCGCAGCGACAGTTGTGGTCGCCGCGCTGTCGCCATGAATGACGTCTGCTTCGGCGGCGCGACTGAGGTTGCTGTCATAAGTGATGTCGGCAGCGGCGTCGAGCGTCCAGTCCGCCGATGCGGGCGAAGCGAAGCATGCGAGCAACGCGCACGTAGCGACGTGGCGTGCGCATTCTGCGGAACCGGTTCGAAGAGTGGACCTGCGCATGGCTTCCGGTTGGTATCCATCATTGAGGCGAGGCAAGGAAATTGCTTTGTAAGCACCAAGGAATCGCAAGAACCATACCCACTCCGCGGAGCGCGTTGGCGACCCGTGCAATCGCAGGCATTTCCACCGCCATGACGCTGACAATTGGATTCGAAACCCGCCGTCTCCGCTTTGCGCGTCGAATGGATCGACTCGGCGTGTCCAGCACAGGCTGTGCGGCACGGCCTCTGAGGACATTGAACGACCCGCCGGGCGATAGCGCCCATCCCCTGCGCGGCAATCCGGGCAACTGGTGACGCGGCGCGCGCCCATGGGCTTTCACAACCTGCTGCTGCGCAGCCTACAGGCGCGAATCCTCGCGCTGTTCCTGCTGCTGCTGGTCGTCGTCCAGGTCGGTGGATTCATCCTGATCAACAACGCGGGCGTCGCCGCTGCTCATAAATCGGTCAGCGCAGAAGTCGTCGCCGGCGCGCGCGTGTTCGACCGCTTCCTGCGCCAGAACACCGAGCACCTCGTGCAGGGCGCGCGGCTGCTGACTGCCGACTATGCGTTTCGCGAGGCCGTCGCCACGGGCGACAGCGAGACCCTCACCTCGGTATTGGCGAACCATGGCACGCGCATCGACGCGTCGCTGACGATGCTGGTCGGCCTCGACCAGCGCGTGATCGCCGATTCGCTCGGCAACGCCACCGGCCAGCGCTTCGCATTTCCGGAATTGCTCGACAAGTCCGAGATGTCGCAGCAGGCGCCGTCGATGCTGATGCTGCGCGGCCAGCTCTACCAGTTCGTCGTCGTGCCGGTGCTGGCGCCCTTGCCGGTGGCGTGGCTTGCCGCGGGCTTCAAGGTCAATGACGCGCTGGCGCAGGACCTGAATCGGCTGACGCGGCTGCAGGTCTCGTTCCTGACGCGACAGCGCGGTGGCGCATGGGCGATCCAGGCGAGCACGCTCGGCGACGCGGAGCGCGCGATGCTGGTCGGCGACATGGCCGCGGGGCGCCTCGCCGCGAGCGACGTCAACGGCAACGCGCGCTACGACGACGAGGCGGTCTCTCGGCTGGTCGATTTGTCGGTGGTCTCCAACGAGAACGTCGTCGCCGTGCTGCAGGAGCCGCTGGCGATCGCGCTGGAGCCGTTTTGGCAACTGCAGCGGCGTCTCGCGTTGATCTCGCTGCTCGGTATCGCGGTGTCGATCATCGCCAGCATCGCCATTGCGCGCGGTATCGGCCGTCCCGTGCGCGATCTTGCCGGCGTCGCACGTCGCATCGCCGCCGGCGACTACACGACGCTGCCGGCCGCGCCGCGCAACGACGAGATCGGCGATCTCGCCGTGGCTTTTCGCGCGATGCAGGAAGGCATCGTCTCACGCGAGTCGCGGATCACCGACCTCGCGTATCGCGACACGCTGACCGGGCTCCCCAATCGCGCGATGTTCGCCGACCTCCTCGGGCAGGCGGTCGCGAACGCGTCGCGCAGCGGCGAGGCGGTGGCGGTGCTGCTGATGGATCTCGACCATTTCAAGTACGTCAACGACACACTGGGCCATCCGATCGGCGACCTGCTGTTGCGCGAGGTCGGTGCGCGCCTGCAGTCGGTGGTCGCGCGCGCCGGCGAGACGGTGGCGCGCCTGGGCGGCGACGAATTCGCCGTGCTGCTGCCGGGCGCGAGCGTCGCCGACGCACGGCGCGCCGGCGAGGCGATCCTGCGCGTGCTGGAAGCGCCGATGACGCTCGAAGGACACGTCGTCGACATCCGCGCCAGCATCGGCGTGGCGGCCTGCCCTGACCACGGCAACGAATCGTCGAAGCTGCTGCGCCACGCCGACGTCGCGATGTACGAGGCGAAGCGCAGCAACCGCGGCATCGTCGTCTGGAACGACCGCTACGACCAGCACAGCCTCGAGCGCCTGTCGTTGATGAGCGACCTGCGCAAGGCGATCGACAACCACGAGCTCCGGCTGGTGTACCAGCCCAAGGTCGCGTTGCATGCCGATGCCGAGCACCACGTCGAGGCACTGCTGCGATGGCAGCATCCCACGCGCGGCCTGGTGCCGCCGTCCGAGTTCATTCCGTTCGCCGAGCAGACCGGCTATATCCGCGTCATCACGCAATGGGTCATCGGTTGCGCCGTCGCGCAATGCGCGATGTGGCGGCGCCGCGGGCTGCCGATGAACGTGTCGATCAACCTGTCGGCGCGCGACCTGATCGACAGCGAGCTGCCGGACAAGTTCGAGTCGCTGGTGGCGCACGAGGACTGCGTCGCGCGCTGGTTCTCGTTCGAGATCACCGAGAGCGCGATCCTCGACGATCCCGGCCATGCAACCCGGAACCTGGAGCGGCTCCACGCGCTGGGATGCAGGATCGCGATCGACGACTACGGCACCGGCTATTCATCGCTCGCGTACCTGCGGCGCCTGCCGGTGCAGGAGATCAAGATCGACAAGTCATTCGTATTGGGACTCGCGCACGACGCGAGCGATGCGATCATCGTGCGCTCGACGATCGAGCTCGGTCACAACATGGGACTCGTCGTCGTCGCCGAAGGCGTCGAGGACCAGGCGACGCTGGAACTCCTGCGCACGCTGGGTTGCGACATGGTGCAGGGATACTGGTTGAGCCGCCCGCTCGCGGTTGCCGACGTCGAGCCGTGGCTCCGCGATTCCAAGTGGTCGCAGGCCGCGCCGGAGCGCAAGAGCCTGCGCCGCGTCTGGTAGATCCTCAGCGCGCCGCCGTGGCAGCGCGCGCCGGTGCTGGGGGGCGCACCGCGACCTTGGCAACCTGTCCTTGCGAGCTGCTGCGGCAATCGCGACCGCGCGCCTGCAGCGCCCTTTCCATCGTTTCCGCGTCCTTCTGCAACCCCTGCTGGCGTGCCACGAACGCCTGGCCGCATGCCGCATCGACGTCGTCGGGACTGGCGCTCAGCGCCTTGTCGAATGCAACTTTCGCCTCGGGCAGTCGCGACAACTGCGCGTCGAGCAGGCCGACGCGCACCAGGCTTCGCGTGTCGTTGGCGTCGAGCGCAACTGCGTGCTCGAACGCGCGCAGCGCATCGGCGGCGCGATCAAGGTCCAGGTTCACCTCGCCGAGCGTGCGCCACGCGAGCGGATCGCCGGGCGCGAATGTCGTCGCCCTGGTCGCAGCGTCGAGCGCCTCGCCCAGTTGCCGCAGCTTCGAATAGCCGGTGGCCAGTTGCGCCCACGCGCGGGCATTGCCAGGCTCGCGGCGCGTCCATTCGGTCGAGAGCAGCACGACGACATTCCAGTTGCCCACCTCGCTCAGTCGCGCGATGCGGTCCACTAGTCCATCGTCGGTGGAAACCACGGTCGCCGTCGTGCCGGCAACGACGGGCACCGCCGGCGCCTTGCGTCCGTCGGTGGCGGCTGACGACGGCTGCTCGGTGTCCGCAGGTTGCGAGAGCTCGGCCGGGCTGCTGCGCAGCAACACCCATCCAACCACTGCGACGACGACGCTCGCGAACGCCGCCACGCCGATCAACCATGGCGCAGGCATCTTCCGAGTGGATATTGCACGCGCGGGCTCGCTTGATTCGGGCTGCGGCGCGGCGTTCGCCGGGGGATGCCTTCGCTGCGGTTGTGGTGACGCCTGCGCCGCCTTGTCACGCTTGTCGAGTTGCAGGATCGTCGCCCGCGTGCGCAGGTAGACGCCTTTCGCCAGCGCTTCGTCGCCTTTCGACTGCGCGAGGATCGACTCCCACAATGGACGGTCGATCCAGCCCGTCTCGTATTCCCGCGCGGCGGTCGCCATGAATGCGGCGAGCTCCTCGGTGCTCGGGCGGGTGGCGACCGCAGCCTCGGGCGCGGGCTCGTTGCTGTTGGCGACGGGCGTGCCGGAGGTGCGCGACGACCCTTCCATGGGCTCGAGCGAAAGTGCTGAAAGGGACGGCGATATGGTGGCCATGCCGCTGATCTAGCAAGCCCCGTTCCATCGGCGTGCCGACAACATCGCTGGCCGATGCCCGGCAGAGGATGGACATGCGGTTGCCTACAATGCGAATGTGGCGGCCAACGTGCCGCGCGATCGCCACCCACGCGCCGCGTCTCTATGGAGCCTCCCGCGCCCCTCGCGTCCAGCATCGTCGCAACACCCCTGCCGGCACGGCTCGACCTGCTGCCGCGGTCGCGCTTTCACCGATGGGTGGTCGTCGCGTTCGGCGTGCGTGGGTGCTCGAGGGACTGGAGGTGACACTTGCGGTCGCCGTTTCCGGCGCGTTGAAGGCGAGACCGCCATTGCGAGCTCCAAAACGTCGCGCCGCCACTGTCGCGGATCGATTGGCGCGCGGCCGTTACAATCGGCGGATGCAGGTCACAGCAACCGAACACCTGTACGCACAGCTCGACGCGCTCGGCATCGCCTATGTGCGCGTCGAGCATCCGGCGGTATTCACCTGCGACGAATCCGCGCGCGTCGTGCCCCCGCTGCCGGGTGCCGCAACCAAGAACCTGTTCCTTCGCGACAAGAAAGGCAGGCGTCACCTGCTCGTCGTGACTGCGCAGGACAAGCGCATCGACTTGAAGCGCCTGGGCGAGCTGCTCGACGCCAAGGGATTGATGCTCGCCTCCGACGAGCGCCTGGTCCAGCACCTCGGCGTCGGGCCCGGCGCCGTCAGCATCCTGGCGCTCGTCAACGACGGCGCGCATGCGGTCGAGCTCGTCGTCGACCGCGACCTGTGGTCGGCCGATGCGATCCTCGCGCATCCACTGGTCAATACGGCGACGCTCGTGCTGCCGCGCGACGCGCTGCAACGGTTCCTCGAGGATAGCGGGCATGCGCCACTGGTTGTCGAGCTGCCGCAGTCGGGCGCACCTGCGTAACATCGACCGCTCGCTGCTGGATCTCGAAGCACTCATGCAGCGGAACTACGGATTTCCTGTGCGACAGCCGCTGTTGGCGGGTTCGGCCGCCGTGAATCGACACGCTGCTTAGCGCGCTGCGTTGGCCCGACTCACGGCGATCAACGCTACCAGGAAGGTGAGGCAGACGCACTCGAAGTTTGAACGCTTCGGAGTCGAAACCGCACGCGCGCATGCGGAATGCGCACGTCGTCGCCCTCGCCTTCGGCGGCAGTTTAAAGTATCGGCAGCACGGAACCTTCAAAAATGGCGTTGCGTCTCCAATCAAAGGTAAATCATGGCAAGATTCCTGGTTGCGGTGGATGGCTCCGAAAATTCATCTCGCGCCACTCGCAAGCTCGTTGACATGCTCGTCCTCTACCGGGAAGCTCCGCAAATCGACATGGTGACTGTGCATGCTTCGCTGCCGTACCTGGGAGCGGCATCCAAGCTGGTCGTCAGCCGCGACGCGGTCACGAGCTATTACGCGGAAGAAGGAGAGCGCGCGCTTGCGCCCAGCGCGCAAATATTGCGCGTCGCCGGCGTCGCGTTTTCCGTGCGAACGCTGGTTGGCGACCCCGCCCATGTGATTGCGCAACATGCGCGTGACTCCGCCTGCGACATGATCTGGATGGGGACGCGCGGCATGGGCGCCCTCCCCAATCTTGTGCTGGGGTCCGTCGCCACCAAGGTGCTGCACCTTTCCGATATTCCGGTCGTGCTGGTTCCTTGACGCTCCGAACCACCTCGAAGCGCTGGCGCTACGGACGTTGGCCCGAAACGCCGTGGCGCACGGCGTCCGTCAGCATCGCGTATCCCACCGGCTTGACGAGAAGTCCTTCGAAGCCTGCCGCGAGCGCAGCCTGGCGATCGTCCTCGCCCGAATGCCCGGAAATCGCGAGCATGCGAATGCCGCTGAACTGCGGATCGCGACGGCAATAGCGTGCGAACGCCGTGCCGTCCATGCCGTCGGCGAGCTGGAGGTCGCACAGCACCAGGTCGGGCAACGACTCGCGCATCGACGCGATCGCCGCGGCGGCGTTGAACTCGACCCTGACTTCGTCATTGCCGTCGATGCGCAGCAGCTCGGCCAGCGAGTTCGCGACGTCCGGATTGTCGTCAACGACCAGGATGCGCATTCATCCGTCCCTGCAAGCTGCGATTGTCATGGGTTTCGTTCGCCAACGCGTTCACGTCGATCGCAACGTTCCATTGCGCAGGGCCTCGGCGAAGACCAGGTGGACCTTGTTGGCGAGAGCGGCGTAGGTAAAAGGCTTCGGCAGCAGGTCGATGCCCGCCTCGAGCCGGCCCTGGTGAACGAGCCCGTGGCGCGCGTACCCGGTGGTGAACAGCACGAGCAGCTGCGGGTCCTGCAGTCGGGCGGCGTCGGCGAGCTGGCGCCCGTTCATGCCGCCGGGCAAGCCGACATCGGTGAACAACAGGTCGATATCGGGATTCGATTCGAGCATGCGCAACGCGCTGGCGCCATCGGCGGCTTCGAGAACCGCATAGCGAAGTTCGTGCAACATGGACACGAGGTGCGCACGCACGTCCTCATCGTCCTCGACCACCAGGATCAGCCTGTCGAGATGGCCCTGCGGCAGGTCGTCCGACACCGCGCCCTCGTGGCTGGCTTCCTTCGAAACCAGGCGCGGCAGGTAGAGCTTGACCGTCGTGCCCTCGCCCTTCTCGCTGTAGATCCTCACATGCCCGCCCGACTGCGAGATGAAGCCGTACACCTGCGACAGTCCGAGCCCCGAGCCCTTGCCGACGTCCTTGGTCGTGAAGAAAGGCTCGAATGCTTTCGCCACCACGTCGGCGTCCATGCCCGTGCCCGTGTCCCTGACTGAAATCACCACATGAGGTCCGGCAGGCGCGGTGTTCGCCTTCGCGTAGGCTGCATCGAGGAACACGTTGACAGTCTCGATCGTCAGCTCGCCGCCGGTCGGCATCGCGTCGCGCGCGTTGAGCGCGAGGTTGAGCAACGAATTCTCGAGCTGGTTCGCGTCGGCGGCGACCCGCCAGATGCCGCCCGCCAGCATCGTCTCGATGGAGATCGATTCGCCGAGCGCGCGGTGCAACATGTCCGACATGCCGGTGACGAGCGTGTTGACGTCGATCGGTTTCGGGTTGAGCGGCTGGCGGCGCGAGAATGCCAGCAGCCGGTTGGTCAGCGTCGCCGCGCTTTCCGCGCCGCGTGCGGCGGCCTGGATCATCCGGCGCGTGTCATCGCTGCCGCCGGCGGTGCGCCGTTGCACCGCTTCGAGGTTGCCGATGATCACCTGCAGCAGGTTGTTGAAGTCGTGGGCGATGCCGCCGGTGAGCTGGCCGATCGCTTCCATCTTCTGCGCCTGCGCAAGTTGCTCCTGCGCGCGTTGCAACGCGATCGCGGCATCGCGCCGCTCGGTGATGTCGCGCGTGATCTTGGCGAAACCGAGCAGTCGCCCATCCTTGTCGCGAATTGCGTCGAGAACGACGCTCGCCCAGAATTGCGTGCCGTCCTTGCGCACGCGCCAACCCTCGGCTTCGAACTTGCCCTCCGCCGCCGCCTTAGCGAGCGCCGCCATCGGCCTCCCGGCGGCTCGGTCCCCGTCGGTGAAGAAGAGGCTGTAATGCTGGCCGATGATCTCCGTGCTGCCATAGCCCTTGATGCGTTGCGCGCCGGTGTTCCAGTTGGTGATCACGCCTTCGGGCGACAGCATGTAGAGCGCGTAGTCGACGACGCCTTCGACCAGCAGCCGAAAGCGTCCTTCCGCGCGTTCACGGTTGTCGGCTTCCGCGATCAGCTGCGCGTTGCTCGCCGCGAGCTGCGCGGTGCGATCGGCGACCTTGGCGTCGAGGGTGACTTCGCTCTGTCGCAGCTCCCGCTCGACGTGCTTGCGCCGCTCGATCTCGTCTTGCGCGGCGCGGTACAACTTCGCCTTGTCGATCGCAATGGCGGCTTGCAGCGCGATGGCGCCGACGACGCGCTCGGCGCGCTCGCCGAACACGCCGGACTCGGGATGTCCGAAAAACATCCCGCCCAGCACTTCGCCGGCCCGCGAGGTCACCGGCACCGCGAGGTAGCTGCGCACCGCCGGGTGGCCATCCGGGATGCCGTGGTGGGGCTCGTTGTGCCCGTAGCGTGGATCGCGCGTGATGTCGGTGGAACGCACGATCCCCTCACCGCGGAACGTCGGACCGAATATCCCGGTGTTGCGCGGCATCGGGAATGCCGCAAATGCCTCTCTCGGCCCGCCCGACAGCGCGTAGAGCGAAAATGACTCGCCACTGCCGTCGATGACGTTGTAGAAGAACGCGCCGAATGCGGCGCCCGTCAACTCGGTCGCCGCATCGGTGATCGATTGCACCAGCGTCTCGAGATCGAGGTTGGACGACAGCGTCGTGCCGGTCCTGTTCAGCATTTCGAGCACGCGCGTTTCCTCGCGCAGCTCATCGCGGGCACGCTTCACCTGCTCGACGTCAGTATTGGTGCCGAACCAGCGGACGACGTTGCCGTCGGCGTCGCGCACGGGATTGACGCGTGTCAGGAATGTGCGGAACGTGCCGTCGGCACCCTTCAGCGGAAATTCCATCTCGAATGGATCGCCGGTGGCGAGCGACTTGCGCCATTGTTCGACGACCCGCGGCAGGATCTCGGGATCGTGCAACGAACGCCAGCCTTCGTGCTGCATCTGTTCCGGCGTCGTGCCCGTGTATTCGAACCACTGCCGGTTGAACCAGAAGATTTCGCCGTCGGGCTGCGCCATCCACGCCAGCTGCGGAATGGAGTCGACGAGCGCGCGCAATTCCGATTCGCGCTCGCGCAAGGCCACTTCGGCCTGCTTGCGGCGGTTGATGTCCTCGACGACGCCGATGAACCGCTTCGGCATCCCGGCGGCGTCGCGGATCAGCGTCACCGACGTGAGGCTCCAGACCACGCTGCCGTCCTTGCGGAGGTAGCGTTTTTCCTGGCTGTAGCTCTGCACCTCGCCGGCGACCAGCCTCTGCACGTTGGCGCGCGTTTCCTCGATGTCGTCCGGATGCGTGACGTCGTTAAAGCTGCGTGCGCGCAATTCGTCGTCCGGGAATCCCAGGATCTCGCTGAGCGTGCGATTCGTGAACTGGAAGCGCCCGTCGAGGTCGACGATGGCGATACCGACCGCCGCCTGCTCGAATGTCGCGCTCAGGCGTTCCTCGCTGTCGCGCAGCGCGGCCTCGCCGCCTTCGCGTTCGAGAACGATGCTGGAGAGCCGGGCGGCGCCGGCGATCAGCCGGCGGTCGCGGTCGCTGGGCGGTCCAGGCTCCGGATAATGCATCGCGACGGTTCCAAGCACCTCCGATTTCGACGAGAATATAGGCATCGAGCAGCACGCCGCGATGCCGTGGGAGGCTGCCAGCTCGCGGTAATCGGCCGCGCGCGGATCGCGGGCAATGTCAGGCATCTCCACCGTTCGCCGCTCGCGGGCCGCGGTAGCGAACGGGCCCGCGCTCGCATCGATGCGAATGCCCTCCATCGCTGAAATGTACGTGTCCGGCAGGCTGGGTGCCGCGCCACGAAGCAGTTGCGTGCCGGTGGGGTCGACACGCAGCACCGAGCACAGCACTCGGTCCCGCGAATGTTCCTCGACGCCGCGCGCGATCCTTTCCAGCACTTCGGCGGGCGCCGCGCCCTTGGCGATCAGCTCCAGCACTCGCCTCTCTGCGGTCAGCAGCCCTTCAGCGTCCTTGCGCCGGGTCACATCATGGAAGAAGAGCGTGAGCCCCTCGCGTGACGGGTAGGCGCGCATTTCGAACCAGCTTGCGAGCGACGGATAGAAGACTTCGAGCTCGACCGCCTGGCTTTCGTCGGCGGCACGCCGATACGCGCGTTCGACGTCGGTGCCGCGCAGTTCGGGAAACGCGTCCCAGTGGCTGCTGCCGATCAGCGACCCGCGAGACTTCTGCAACGGCCCGAAGATTTCCTCGGCCTTGGCGTTGAGATAAGTGAAGCGCCACTGATTGTCGAGAAGCACGAAGCCATCGGTGATGCTTTCGAGGATGCTGTTGACGCGCTCATGGGAAACGCGCAATTGCTCCTTCGCGACCAGCAAATCGTGCTCGGCACGCTGGCGCGCCTGCAGGATCGTCGCCGCGTTCTGCAGCGCGACGGAATGCAGCAGTGCCTGCTCGTCGGACGCCGGCGTCATCGTCAGTGACCGAGACGCGCGGCAGCCATCGCCGTGCCTTCGACGCGCGCGCGGATCTTGGCGAACGCGACGTCGCGGGACGTCGACGTGTCGTCGCAGAACGGCGCGAAGCCGCAATCGTCGGTCGTTCCCAGTTGCTCCATTGGGATGTACTCCGCCGCTGCGAGGACGCGCTGGCAGATCGTCTCGGGCGACTCGATGCGCGGATCGATCGGCGAGACCACGCCGACGAATACGCGATGCTGCGGTTTCATGTGCCGGCGGATGACCGTCAGCACGCGCTGCGGATCGTTTTCACCGGCGAGCGCAATGTAGAAATTGGTGACATTGAGCTGGAACAGGCTCGGCAGCAATTCAGCGTAGTCGACATCGGCGCTGTGCGTGGAATCGAGATCGCCGCCCGGGCACGTGTGCACGCCGATGCGCGCGCGCTCGGCGGGCGAAAATCGCGTGAGCGCGAGATTGTTGAGGTCGATGAAGCTCGTGAGCAGCGCGCCGGTCGGATCGAGCTTGACGGCGAGCCGGCCCTCGGTGAAGTCGATCTGCACGCAGTGCGCGCCGAGAGCGAGACACTGCCGCACTTCGGCCACGTGCTCGCGCAGCAGGTCGTCGATGAATTCCTCGCGGCAGTAACCCGGCAGGCCTTCGGCGGGATACATGAGGCTGAGCGCGGACGGCGAAATGACCGATTGCTTGACCGGGCGATCGGCGTAACGGAGCGCGATCTCCAGATAGGAATGCGCATCGCGGCGATAGCGGAACGGACCGCCGGTGAGACGCGGCATCCGCCGCGTGTGGCCGGCGGCGAAGGGAATCCTGAAACCGTCGGGCGCCGTGTTCGGCAGGCCGTGCACGCTGTAGGTCCAGAAATTCTGATACTTGCGCTGTTCGCCATCGGTGATGACGGGAGAGCCGGTGGCCTCGAACCTCGCGATGGTGTCGCGCACCGCGGCGTCGTAGATGGGATCGAGCGCAGGATCGTCGGCTGCGCCCGTCGCCAGACGCGCGAGCAGCTCCGGCGTCCGGGGGATGCTGCCGATCGGTTCTGTGGGAATCATCCGGACGTCCGTGGAAAGCACGATCATACGATGATTTGGCGCGCGCGACGTTGCTCTGGAGGGGGCGCTGCGCCAGGAAGGCGCGGCAAGGTGCACGCTTGTGCAACCATCGATTCCGCGCGGCGCATATTGCCCGCGAATGCGCGCGCCGGCTCGGCGCCGCGCCGCCATCGGTTTGGCGCGACGCACTTGCGTCGGACGCGATTCGGGACGCGATTCGGCGCGCGGTGAAGGCGCCGCGGGTCAGGCGCGCGTATTGCCACGCACAGCCGCGGCCTGCGCGTTCAATTCATGCATCGACTTCTTCAATGCCGGATAAAGCGCCTTGTAGGTTTGGAACAAGGCGTCGTAGATCCGCACGGCGTCGATGCGGGGATTCGCACGTTGGGCGAGCGTCACCCAGCCACGACGAACGTCGTCGCCGCTGGCGAGGCCCGCGCCATACGCGGCCAGCATGGCAGCGCCCATCGCCGCTTCGACTTCCTGTTCGATCGTGAACACCGGGCGTCCGGTGACGTCGGCAATGATCTGCATCCACAGGTCCGAATGCGCGGCTCCACCAACGACGACCAGGCGCTCGTCGAGCGATGCGGCGCCCTGCATGCCGCTGTCGATGTTGTGGCGCAACGCGAACGTGATGCCTTCGAGCACTGCGCGATACACATGCTCGCGGGTGTGAAAGAGGTTCAAGCCGACGAACGCCCCACTCGCCCTGGCGTCCCACACGGGGCTGCGCTCGCCCATCAGGTAGGGCAGGAACAGGATGCCGTCCGCGCCTTGCGGAATCGTGCCCGCGCCGGCATCGAGCATGGCGTGCACGTCGACGTTTTCCACTGCGGCGGCGGTCGCCGCGTCGCGGCAGAATTGCTCACGAAACCACGTGACGGCGGCGCCCGCGGTAATTGCGCCACCGAAGACGTAGGTATCGCGCGCCGTCCCGAACACGTGCGGCATGCTCACCAGTCCGTGGCGTGCATCGGGGTGCTCGCTGACGAAACCCCAGCACATGCTCGAACCGATCATCGCGACGTGCTGGCCCGGCGACGTGACGCCGGCCGCCAGCGTGGCGACGGCGGCATCGACGCCGCCCGCCACCACGGGAACGCCGGCGACCAGTCCGAGGCGCGCAGCGGCGTCGGCGGTCAAGCCGCCGACGACTTCGGTCGAATCGACGAGGCGCTCCGGCATCATTGCGATCGGGATGCCCAGCGCGTCGAGCATTTCGCGCGACCAGGTTCTCGCGTCGAAGTCGTAGACGCCGCCGATGTTGCCCGCGGACGAGCGGTCGACGGCGAGCGCACCGGTCAGCGCGTGCGCCACGTAGGTGTTTGGCGGCAGCAGGTATCGGGTGTTGCTCCAGACGTCGGGCCGATTATTCTTGAGCCAAAGCATCTTGGTGAAGCCGTAGTAGCTGTCGACGCCGTTGCGCGTCACTTCCTCGAGACGCCGCATGTCGACATTGGCGCGCACCCAGTCGACTTCCGCAGTCGCGCGCCGATCCATCCAGATGAGGCAGGGATACAGCGGCCGCATGCCGTCGTCGACGGCAATGCCCGATCCGCCATAGAGGCTGCTGACGCACAACGCACGCACGGCAGCGCGCGCGAATCCCGCTTCGCAATCGCGCGCGCTGTCGACGCAGCGCGCGATGCAGTCGCAGACCGCGTCGAGCCACACGTCGGGCCACTGTTCCGCCCACAAAGGCTGCGGTGTGTCGGGCTGATAGGCGCACGACGCTTGCGCGACGATGCGGCCGCGCGTGTCGCACAGCAGCGCCTTGGTGCTCTGCGTGCCGATGTCGACGCCGATGACGTAGTCCATGTGCCGGTGCCGGTGCCGGTGCCGGTGTCAGGTCGCGGGCTTCATCAGCACCTTGATCGACTCCATCGAGTTGGCGACCTTGATGGCTTCGTCCCATTGCTCCAGCGGATAGGCGTGCGTGACGATGCCTTTCGAGGTGACGAGACCGCGCGCCAACAGGTCGATCGCCACCGGATAGCAGTACGGTCCCAGGTGCGCGCCGCGGACGTCGAGCTCCTTGCGGTCACCGATGATCGACCAGTCGACGCTCGTGTCGCTGCCGAACACCGAGAATTCGACGAAGCGTCCCAGCTTGCGGATCACGCTCAGGCCTTGAGTGACGCCCGAAGGCGAACCGCTCGCTTCGATGTAGACATCGCAGCCGTATCCGTCGGTGAGGCCGTGCACGACCGCCAGCGCATCCGCCTCCTTCGGATTGATGACGACGTCGGCGCCGTAGCGCGTGGCGAGCGCGAGCCGTTCCGGCACGAGATCGATGACGACGAGTTTGCGCGGCGTCTTCAGGTGGGCCACCTGCACCATCATCAGTCCGATCGGTCCGGCGCCCGCGATGACGACGACATCGTCGAGCTGGATGTCGCCGCGATTGACTGCGTGAATCGCGCATGCCAATGGCTCGATGATCGCCGCATCGTCGAGCGGCATCTGCGCCGGAATCCTGTGCACGCGCGCATTGGCGGGAATTCGCATGAATTGCGCCATGCCGCCTTCGGCCACCGTGCGCTGGAATCCGAAGATGTTGTGCACTTCGCACATCCAGTATTGGCCCGAGCGGCAGTACCGGCAGCGCTCGCAGGGCACGATCTGCTCGGCGATGATGCGCTCGCCAACGGCGACGCCAAAATGCTCGGCCGCGCCCTCGCCCATTGCATCGACGGTGCCGAAGAATTCGTGGCCGGGCACGACGGGCGCCTTCACCCACGGATCGTCGCCCCAGAACAACTTGGCGCCCGACCAGCACTTGCAATCGCTGGCGCAGATGCCGCAGGCGTTGATGCGGATGACGAGCTCGCGCGGCCCCGGTCGTGGTCGCGCAATTGTCTCGACGCGATAGTCCTTCGGTCCATGGCAGACAACGGCGGTCATGCGTTCATCGGCGTGCATCGATGTCATCCTCGATCAATGGTGCGAGCTCGCGCATCGGCGAGCGTCGCGTGAAAAGAAGTGTACGCATTTTGCATTCCCTCGCCCCACCAAGTGGAGACAGGGTCGAGGTGCGGGGTGGCGGTCCCGCTCATGCCGCCGGCAGCCGTGCATCCCGCGCGCGCTTCGTCGCCGCGGACCGCGTTTTCTTGTGGTCGACGATCGTGCGTGCGGTCGCCTCGTCGGTGACGAGACCCGACAACAATCCGCTGCGCAGCGTCGCGCGAATCGCGACCGCCTTGTCGGCGCCACCGGCGATTCCGATCACCGTGCGGCCGCGCAACTCCTCCAATCGCAGGCTGATGGAGCGCTGAGCCATGTCGCAGTCGACGATCCTGCCGTCGCGATCGAGAAACTGCCCGAGCAGTTCACCGACGACGCCAAGAGCCGTGAGCGCCTTGCGCTCGGCTTCGTAAATCGCCGGCGTGTTGCGGAGATTGCCGATGCCCACCAGCACCAGGTCGGACTTGCGCGCGAGTGCCAGCACATCCTTGACGACACGCTGACCGCGCAGGATTTCCGCGTCGTCGACCGAGTCGACGAAGAATGGCGCCGGCACGAAGTAGCCGGCGCCGCCCGTCCGCTCGGCGAAGCGATAGATGACGTCGAACGGATTGGCCGTCGAGTGCCGCGTCAGGCTGCCGAGGATCGACACGAATTGCGACCGCGGCCGCGCCAGCTTCGGCAGCGCGTCGGCAACCGCGGCCAGGGTGCGGCCGTGGCCGACGCCGATCGAGCACTTGCCGTGCTGCTCCAGGTACTGGTGCAGGTACAGCGCCGCGGCGGTGCCGAGGCTGCGGAACGTCGCGTCCGGGCCGCGCGCGAGCGCATCGACGTCCGACGGCACGACGCTGCAGAAGTGCAAGCCGAATTGCTGCTTGAGGTCCTGCTCGAGCGCAATGCATTCGGCGGCGCCACCTTCGACGAACACCTTGACCGAGTTCTGCTGGTGCGCGAGCGCAATGAGCCGGTGCACCTTGACGCGCGACACGCCCAGGTGATCGGCGACCTCGGCCTGCGTCAGGCCGTGCACGTAGTACAGCCACGCCGCCCGAATCGCCAGGCCAGATTCACGCGCTTCCATTCGCCGCATCTTTGTTGTACATTTGCACAGAGGGTATAAATAAATTCACAAAAACGCAATAGGCGCCGGGTACGCTCGGTGCGTTGCGAATCGAGTCGCGTTCCGCGCGACGCATCGCATCACCTTCGAGGATCACCGACGCCCATGCTGCTCGCGCAAATCACCGACCTCCACGTGATGCCCAAGGGGCAACTGGCCTACGGACGCGTCGACACTGCCGGAATGTTGCGCAATGCAGTGGCTCACCTCAATCGTCTCGATCCGCAGCCCGACGTCGTGCTCATCACCGGCGATCTCGCCGATCGCGGCGAGCCCGCCGCGTATGCGCAGCTGCGCGAGATCCTCACCGACCTGAAGCCGCCTTTCTACGTGATACCCGGCAATCACGACCGCATCGCCGCGTTTCGCGCGGCCTTCGCCGACCAGCCCTACCTGCCGGCGGCGGGCGACCTGATCAACTACGCGATCGAATCGCTGCCGCTGCGCCTGGTCGCAATCGACTCCGTGGTGCAGGGACAGACGCGCGGCGCGCTCACCGACGATCGCCTCGCGTGGCTCGACCGCACGCTCACGCAACGTCCCGACGCGCCGACGCTGGTGATGATGCATCACGCCCCGTTCGCCTGGGACCTGCCGCATTTCGATGCGGTGGGCATGGAAGGCAGCGACGCGCTGGAGCGCGTCATTGCGCGCCATCCGCAGGTGGAACGCGTGCTGTGCGGACATGTGCACCGTTCGACGCAGATCAGGTTCGGTGGCACGATCGTGTCGAGTTGCCCGAGCACCGCGCATCAGTCGGCGCTCGACCTTCGTCCTCACGGTGCCGACGCATTCACGCTGGAGCCGCCCGGCTTCCAGCTCCATCGCTGGACCGGCCGGCTGCTGTTCACGCATACGTTGAACATCGGCGACTTCCCGGGACCGTTTCCCTTTCACTGATCGGAGCCACGCCGTTGAACATCGATGAACCGCCAGGCGTTGCCACCGACGAGCTCGCCGCGTTCCTGGCGACGGCGATCGACGCCGCGCGCGCCGCAGGGACCGTCATCCGCGAGGGTGCGAAGAATCGCGCGTCGCTGAACATCGAGCGCAAGGACCTCAACGATTTCGTCAGCGAGATCGACAAGCGCGCGGAACGCGCGATCATCGAGATGCTCGCCGCGCACTTCCCCCAGCACGCGTTCAAGGCCGAGGAATCCGGCGAAGCCGGAACCTCCGCGTACACGTGGCTGATCGATCCCCTCGACGGCACGACCAATTTCCTGCATGGCTTTCCGCACTATTGTGTGTCGATCGCATTGCAGATTCGCGACACCGTCGCGGTTGGCGTCGTGTTCGACCCCACCAGCGGCAGGCTCTTCACCGCCACTCGCGGCCGTGGTGCATTCCTCGATGGCGTGCCGATTCGCGTCACCGCCCGCGCGGGCCTGGGCGAGGCGATGATCGGCACCGGACTGCCGTTCAAGGAATGGCATTACCTCGACGACTATCTTGCATCGCTGCGCGAAATCATGCAGCGTTGCGCCGGCATTCGCCGTCCGGGCGCCGCCGCGCTCGACCTCGCCTACGTTTCCGCCGGCTGGACCGACGGCCACTGGGAGAAGGGTCTCAACGCATGGGACGTCGGCGCCGGCAGCCTCCTCGTGCAGGAAGCGGGCGGCGTCGTCAGCACATTCACCGGCGAGGATTCGTTCATCAATGCCGGCCAGATCGTCGCCGGCTCGCCTGGGGTGCACGCAGCACTGCTCGACGTGCTGAAGCGTTATCCGGCGATGGTCGCCTGATCGCTCCCGACGAGCGCGCGCGTGAACCCCATTCGCATCGAGCACCTGTCGAAGCACTGGGGCGACATCCGCGCGCTCGATGACGTGTCGTTCGATGTGCCGAACGGCAGCCTTACGGTGCTTCTGGGTCCGTCGGGCTGCGGCAAGTCAACGCTGCTGCGCCTGGTTGCCGGGCTCGATCGCGCGACGTCCGGTCGCATCATCATCGACGGCGTCGACGTCACCAGGCTGCCGCCGCACGACCGGCGAATTTCCATGGTGTTCCAGTTCTATGCGCTGTTTCCGCACCTCACGGTGGCCGAGAACATCACGTTCGGACTGCGCATCCGCAAGGTCGACGCGAAAGCCCGCAACGAGCGCCTGCAAACGGTCGCCGCATTGCTCGGCCTATCCGACCTGCTCGAGCGCCGGCCTTCGCAGCTTTCCGGCGGACAGCAGCAGCGTGTCGCAATGGGCCGCGCAATTATCGCCGAAGCGCCGGTGTGCCTGATGGACGAGCCGATGTCGAACCTCGACGCCAAACTGCGCAACGAAATGCGCGCCGAAATCCAGGGCCTGCAGCGCCAGCTCGGCATCACGATGCTCTACGTGACGCACGACCAGATCGAGGCGATGAGCATGGCCGACCAGGTCGTCCTGCTCGAGGCCGGCAAGATCCAGCAGGTCGCGCCGCCACAGACGATGTACTCGCAGCCGTCAGGCATTTTCGCGGCGCGCTTCATCGGCCAGCCGGCAATGAACCTGCTGCGCCTCGAGAACGGTGCAAGTGGCACAGCGATCGCCGGCGCCGGCGACGCGGCGGTGATCGCCAACACGACCGCGGACATGGTGGCCGGCGTGCGTCCCGAAGACATCGTCATCGGCGATCGCGACGGCATCCCGGCAACCGTACTGTCACGCGAGTATCTCGGTGCGGACACGATCTTGCGCTGCCAGGTCGGCTCGGAAAAGCTGCTCGTCCGCGCTGGTCGCACGCTGCAGGCTCAGGTGGGCGATTCGGTGCGGCTGTCGTGGCCGGTCGGTGCGTTGCATTTGTTCGACAACAAGAGCGGGCATCGCCTGCGCCTGGCCAATTGACGCCCGGCGCGCGCGACAGCCCGCATCATCAGTCATTGCGATTCCAACGAGGAGAAAACCGGTGAAATATTTGTCGACGAAGTGGGTGGTTGCCGTGGCCGCGCTTGCAGCGATGGCGGTGGCCCTTCCGGCGCGAAGCGTCGAGATCACGTTCTACTATCCGATCGCCGTCAGCGGGCCATTGACGAAGATCATCGACGGACTCGTAGCCGATTTCCAGAAGGTCAACCCCGACATCACGGTAAAGCCCGTGTACTCGGGCAACTACGGCGAGACGCTGGCCAAGGCGCTGACGGCCAACAAGAGCGGCCAGCCGCCGCAGGTCGCGGTGCTGGTGGCATCGGATTCGCTGACGGTGATCGACGAGGACGCGGTGGTGCCGATGGAAAATTTCGTCAAGACACCTGCCGACAAGGCGTGGCTCGACGGTTTCTTTCCGGCGTTCCTGATGAACGGACGCTACCAAGGCAAGACCTACGGCATTCCGTTCCAGCGCTCTACACAGGTGCTGTACTGGAACAAGGCGGCGTTCCGCGAAGCAGGACTCGACCCCAACCGGCCGCCAGCCAACTGGGATGAGCTCGTCGAGTATGGCAAGAAGCTCACCGTCAAGGACAGCGCCGGCAAGGTGTCGCGCTGGGGGCTGATCGTGCCGTCCGGCGTGACGTCGCACTGGTTCCTGCAGGGCTTCACCACGCAGAACCGCGCGAAGCTGACCAACGAAGCCGGCACCGCGACCTCGCTCGCGACGCCCGAGGCGATCGAGTCACTGCAGTTCTGGACGGATCTTTCGCGCAAGCACCAGATCATGCAGGGCGGCATCATCGACACCGGAACCGCACCCAAGGAATTCACCGACGGGCGCGCGGCGATGATGTTCCATTCGACCGGCAACCTCACCAATGTCAAGAACAACGCCAAGTTCGAGTTCGGCGTCGCGATGCTGCCGGCGAAAAAACAGCGTGGCTCGGCCACCGGCGGCGGCAGCATCTTCATCTTCAAGAAGAGCACGCCGGAACAGCTCGACGCCAGCTACAAGTTCGTCAAGTGGATGACGAGCGCCGAACAGTCCGCGCGCTGGAGCATCGCCACCGGCTACGTGGCCCCGCGCCAGGATGCGTGGGACCTGCCGGTGATGAAGAAATACGCGGAAGATTTTCCGCCCGCGGCGGTCGCACTGCAGCAGTTGCCGTTCTGCGCGCCGGAATTCGAGACGCACGACGGACCGCGCACCACGAAGGCGCTCGAGGACGCGATCGAGGCGTCGATCACCGGCACCAAGACGCCCGCCAATGCGCTGAAGGACGCACAGGCGGAAGCGACGCGGATCCTGCGCAGCTACAAATAAGCGAACAGCAAGCGGCGAGGCTGCAAGCATGACGAACGCGGCAAGCGACGACATCGAGTCGCCCTGGGTCGGCTGGGCATTGTTCCTGCCGGCTGCCGCGTTCCTCGCGGTCTTCACTTACTATCCGGCGCTCGCCACCCTTTTTCACAGCCTTTTTTCCAATGCCAAGGCCGGGCGGCCATCGCGCTTCGTCGGACTCGACAACTATCGCGCGATGGTCGAGGACCCGATCTTCTGGAAGGCGCTGGTCAACAACGGCTGGTTTGCGCTTGGCACGATTCCGGCATCGATCGCATTGGCGATCGTCATGGCGTTGCTCGTCAATCGCGCGCTGCCAGGGCGGGCGCTGCTTCGCATGTCGTACTTCGCGCCAACGATCCTCGCGATGGTCGCTGTCGCCAACATCTGGTTGTTCATCTATGCGCCGCAGATCGGCTTGCTGAACGCGGCCGTGTCATGGCTCGGCGGAACTCCGCACAACTGGCTCGGCCAGCCTGATACCGCACTCGCCAGCGTGACGATGGTCGCGATCTGGAAAGAGGCGGGCTTTTTCATGATCTTCTACTTGGCAGCGCTGCAGAACATGCCGGCCAACCTTGCCGAAGCCGCGGCCATCGAAGGCGCGTCGCGCTGGTACTACTTCTGGAAAGTGACCTTTCCGCTGCTGATGCCGACCACGCTGTTCGTGCTCGTGAATGCCATCGTCAACGCGTTCAGGATGGTGGACCACATCATCGTCATGACCAAGGGCGGCCCCGACAATGCCAGCATGCTGCTGCTCTACTACATCTACGAAGTCGGCTTCAAGTACTGGGATACCAGCTACGCGGCGGCGATGTCGATGGTGCTGCTGGTGATCCTCGGCACCGTCGCCGTCGGGCAATTCGTCATCCTCGACCGCCGCACGCACTATCGATGAAGGTGGGCGTCGACAGCGGGTTCCA
>JBDTWY010000012.1:0-75187 GCA_040006455.1 Betaproteobacteria bacterium
TCAGGCGCCGGACACCTCGCCGACACCGTCGGCAAGCACGTGCGCCACGCCCGCGACGACGATGCGCACCCGATCACCGGCGGCCGGCGCCTGGTTGCCCGGGTAGCGCACGCGCAGCGTCGATTGCGCGGCGGACGATGCGGTCGGCTCGGCGAAGGCGAGCGTGACATCGCAGCTTGGGCCGCCGAAGTCGACGTCGGTCACAATGGCCACGCGGCCGTGCGCGTTTTCGTCGCTATCGGCCGCGTCGACGAGCTGCAGCTGCTCGGGGCGCAACATGACGTGGGCGGTGCCGTTGCGGGCACCGTCACCGACCGCGATGCGGCCAAGCTCGCACTCCGCAAAGCCTGCGCGCAGTCGCGCCGGCAGGATGATCGCGTCGCCGAGGAAGCTCGCCGTCTCGGCATCCACGGGATTCCAGTACACGTCGACCGGCTTGCCCGACTGCATCAGCCTGCCGTCTCGCATCACCGCGAGCTGGTCGGCGAACGACAACGCCTCCGCCTGGTCGTGCGTCACCAGGATCGTCGTGATGCCGGCATCCGCCAGCAAGCGCGCGACCGCCTTCCGCGTCGACGCGCGCAGGCCGGTGTCGAGCGCCGAGAATGGCTCGTCGAGCAACATCAGCGTGGGCTTGCGTGCAAGTGCGCGTGCCAGCGCGACGCGTTGCTGCTGGCCGCCGGAAAGCTCGTGCGGCCAGCGTGTCAGCAGGTCGTGCTCGAGGGCGACGAGATCGAGCAGCTCGCGCACGCGCTCACGGCAAACGTCCGGTGCATCGTCGAGGCCGAAAGCGATGTTCGCCTCGACCGAAAGATGCGGGAATAATGCGCCATCCTGCGGCACGAAGCCGATCGCGCGCAGATGCGCAGGCACGACGCGCGCATCGTCGACCAGCACGTTGCCGTCGAGCACCACGACGCCGGCATCCGGCGTCTCGAAACCCGCAATGATGCGCAGCAGCGTCGTCTTGCCCGATCCGGAGGGGCCGACGATTGCCGTGCGGCTGCCGGCCTCGACGCGCAAGTCGACGTCGGCCACGCCCTGCACGTCGCCGAAGCGCTTGGCGATTCCGCGCAGCGACAGCGTGCTCATCGTCCGGCGACGCGGCGCGACTGCTGGTGCAGGATCCACGTGATCGGCAGCGACAAGGCGATCATCAGGCACGCATACGGCGCCGCGGCGCCGTAGTCGAGCTCGCTTGCCAGCGCCCAGAATCCCGTTGCCAGCGTGCGCGTGCCGTTGGGCGCGAGCAGCAGCGTCGCCGTGAGCTCGCTGGCGATGCCCAGGAACACCAGCGCCGCGCCGGCCGCGGCACTCGGCGCCGCGAGCCTCAGCGTCACCTGCCGCAACGCCTGTGCAGGCGTGCGCCCCAGGCTCTGCGCGATGTTCTCGAGCTCGACCGGCGCCTGCGCAATGCCCGCGCGCAGGCTGATCAATGCGCGCGGCAGGAACAGCAGCAGGTAAGCCGCGAGCACGGTGAAGAGCGTCTGGTAGAGCGGTCGCGCCACGCGCACGGTGATGCTGACGAGCGCGAGCGCGACGACGATGCCGGGCAGCGATCCCATGACGTAGTTGAGCGCTTCGAGCGCGCGTTGCAGGCGCCCCGGCGCGCGCACCGACAGCCACGCCATCGGCACGGCGGCGCAGGTGGTGACCAGCGCGCCCGCCGCGGCAAGTCCCAGCGTCTGCGAGAGTGCCGACACCAGCGCCGGCGAACGCCACGCGTCGGCGCCTCCGGCGATGACCCAGCGCAGCAGCGTCACCGCCGGCACGCCAAGCGCGAGCACGCTCACCAGTGCCGGTAGCGCCACGCCCAGCATCGTCGCGCGACGCCCGAGCGCGCGCGGCGGCGGCAAGCGCGCGCTGCCGGCGCCGACGCGCGCATAGCGCGCGCGTCCGCGGGTCAGCGCTTCCAATGCGAGCAAACCGAGCGAGCAGGCGACGAGCACGCCGGCCAGCATGTTCGCCGCGGCGCCGCTGAACGTCGACTGGAACTGGTCGAAGATCGCCGTCGTGAACGTGTCGAAGCGCAGCGCGGCGAACAGGCCGTATTCGGCCAGCAGGTGCAGCGCTACGAGCAGCGCGCCGCCCCAGATGGCGAGGCGCAGCTGCGGCAACACGATGCGCCGCATCACCGCGCGCGGCCGCAACGCCAGCGATTGCGCGACATCCTCGAGCGCGGGGTCGAGACGCCGCATCGAGGCCGCGACCGGGAGATAGAGGAACGGAAAATAGGCGAGCACCGACACCAGCACGGCGGCGCCGAGTCCGTGCATCGCCGGAAACAGGCTGACCCACGCATAGCTCTGCACGAACGCGGGCACGGCGAGTGGCGCGCCGGCGAGCACCGACCACCATCGCCGTCCCGGCACGTCGGTGCGTTCGGTGATCCAGGCAAGCGCCACCGCCAGCACCGTGCAAAGCGGCAACGTCAGCACGACCAGCAGCGCGGTGTTGACGAAAAGCTCGCCGACGCGCGGACGCAGGATCAGCGACGCTGCCGCCGACCACCCGGTTTGCACCGCGGCCCAGGCAACGAAGCCGAGCGGCACCAGCGCCGCCGCCGACACGCCGATCGCCGCGACGCCGAGCCACGGGGCTTCGCGCAAGCGCGAGCGCGCTCGCGGAGCAACGTTGCGCATCGCCGCGGCGGCGTCGCGGATGCCCGGTGCGCCGATCGACAGTGTCATGGGCATCCGGTGCAGGATCGCGTTACAGCAATCCCGCCTGTGTCATCAGCTCGACGACCTTGCGATTGTCGAGCCGCGACGCATCGACCAGCGGCGCATCGAGCTCCGCGAGCGGAACGAGCTTCGGATTCGACGCAGCGCCGGCGCCAACCGCGTACTCGAACGAATTACCGTTGCGCAGGATGTCCTGGCCGCCCTTGCCTGCGATCCACTTGACGAATGCCTGCGCCTCGCGCGAATGCTTGCTGGAGGCCAGCACGCCGGCGCCGGAAATACTGACGAAGGCGCCGGGATCGCGATGCCTGAAGTAGTGAACGCCTGCGTGGTCGCTGTTCTCGCCGGTCTTCGACTGGTCGACGAAATAGTAATAGTGGTAGATGACGCCGCCGTCGACCTGGCCGGCATTGACCGCCTTCAGCACGTTGCCGTTGCCCCGGTAGACGACCGCCTGCGCCTTCATCGCCCTGAGCCACGCCAGCGTCGCGGCCTCGCCCTTCTGCTCGAGCAGCGCGCTGACGATCGCCTGGAAATCCGCGCCGGAAGGCGATGCGGCCCAACGGCCTTGCCATGCGGGCGCCGCCAGGTCCATCAGCGACGCCGGCAAGTCCGCCGGCTTCACGCGATCGCGGTTGTAGACGAACACCGTCGAGCGCGCGGCGATGCCGACCCATTTGCCATTCGCCGGGCGAAACGCCGGCGTCACCTCGGCGAGCGTCGCGGCATCGAGCGACGCGAACAGCCTGGCGTTGTCGACCAGCGTCATCGCCGGCGAATTCTCGGTGAGGAAGACATCCGCGGGCGAGGCGCCACCTTCCTGCACGAGCTGGTTGGCGAGCTCGCTGTCGCCGCCGTTGCGAATCGTCACCGCGATGCCGGTGTCGCGCGTGAAGCCATCGGCCCACGATTTGGCGAGGCTCTCGTGCTGCGCGTTGTAAACGACGATGCCATTGGGCTCGGATGCCGCCTGCAGCGCGTGTGCGCAGACGAGCAGCGACCCGACCAGCGCGATGCGCAGCACGGATAGGATGCGATACGACATGAATTGGGCTCCGAATGGCGGTGCGAATGCGGTACGCGTCGCAGGCCTGATAGTGGCCTGGATGATATTGCGAATAAGACTCAATCGCAATGGTAGCGGATGGCGCGCGCCAAGGCAATGACGACCGGCGCCACCACGCGCCGCCAACAGTGTCATTGCCCTGTCACACCGATGGTTTCCAATGCGTGTGCGAAGTGGACGTACGGTTCCGCGACACCGTCGACCATCCGACGGGCCACGCCTGGCGATCGCTTCGCACCCCTTTTCAGCCGGCAGCCGAAATACTTCAGTCCCAACTGGCGGCACCGGGAGCATTGCACGGACAGTCGTCGCGCGTTGCCGTGGTATCGGACGTGCAATCAGCCGCTGGGACGTGCCCCTTCGCTTCGGCTATTCTTGCGAACGCCTGGCGTTGCCCGGCATCGGCACGGAGACCGGAAACATGATGAGTCCAAGCGTCGCGACCATGGTGGGTGCATTCGTCCTCGCCATGGCTGCCGGGTGCGCGACAGCGCCCGCCGATACGGCCAAGGCGCGCTACGCCAGCATGATCGCCGACCCCATCCGGACCGACCAGGACCGGCGCATGGACGCCGAGCGCGACCCTGCAGATTTCCTGCGGTTCGCGCAAGTCGCACCGGGCATGCGGGTGCTGGACGTTTCCGCCGGCGGCGGATATACGTCGCAGCTGCTGGCGCTGGCGGTCGCACCCACGGGCACCGTATGGGCGCAGACGCCGAAGCCCGGCGCGTCGCTCATCAAGCGCGTCACCGACCATCCGCAGGTCAATCTGGTGGTGACGACGCGGCCGTTCGACGACCCCGTTCCCGACGACGCGCCTAAGCTCGACCTCATCACGCTCGTCCTCAACTACCACGATATCTCGTACCTGCCGGTCGATCGCGCACAAATGAACGCGCGGCTATTCGCGGCGTTGAAGCCCGGCGGACTCTTCGTCGTCGTCGATCATTCCGGGCGCGCCGGCACCGGCATCACCGAAGGCAGGACGCTGCACCGCATCGATGAAGCCGTAGTGCTGAGCGAAGTCCGCGCCGCCGGCTTCGTCGTCGACGCCGAGGGAGACTTCCTGCGCAACCCCGCCGATCCCCGCGATACACCTTCGAGCCAGCCGAAAGTGCCGACCGACAAGTTCGTGCTGCGCTTCGTCAAGCCGCGATGAGGCAAGGGTATGCGTCCGCGCCTTGCTGAAAGCCGTGGTGTCTTTTTGCGTCGCCCCATTCCGGCTGCGTCGCCGCGCCGGTCGACGGCAGGCGGCGCCCGTCGTCTGCATGCTGTACAAGTGAGGAATTCGATGCTCACACGAAGCCGGTTCGGGCTGCTCGTCGCGGCCACCGCAGCAATGACATTCACGATGTCCCCGTCGCCCGCGCACGCGAAAAACAATGTCGACGAATGGTCGTCGGTGCAAGTGCCGCCGCCGCCCGCGCTGAAGCCCGTGACGATCGACGTCGCGACCACGGCCTTGCTGATGCTCGATTTCAACCAGCAGACCTGCAACCTGCAGCGTCGTCCGCGCTGCATCGCATCGATTCCCAAGGTCAAGGAACTGCTGGCCAAGGCGCGCGCAGCGGGCGTACCCGTGATGTACAGCCTGGGGGGCGGCGGAACTGTCGCCGACATCGCCGCCGATCTCGCACCCGTGAAGGATGAGCCGGTCGTGTCGTCGGGCGTCGACAAGTTCCGCGGCACCGATCTGGAACAGCGGTTGAAGGATCGGGGCACCAAGACGGTGATCGTCGTGGGTGCCGCCGCGAACGGCGCCGTGCTCTACACGGCGAGCGGCGCGGCGATGCGCGGCATGAAGGTGATCGTTCCGGTGGATGGCGTGTCGGCGGACAACGCCTACGCCGAGCAGTACACGGCGTGGCACCTGGCCAACGCGCCGCTGGTCGGTGCGGCAGTGACGCTGACGACGATCGACGACGTCAAGTTCTGAAGTCCCTGAACCGACGGCTGCAAGCGCGTCGTCGCGTCGGCGCAGACTGACCGCAAATCGCGCGTTCGCCTGATGGATGTCGACGCCTGCGCGCTCGACAATGCGCCTGAACGCGGCACCTGCTTCGCAGATCCGCAAGGCGTTCGACCCGTTGCGAGGATGACATGGACGACGGCCCGCGGTTGATGCCTGTACCGGACGCGCATATTGGCTCGCGCGTGCAATCCCTCCCGCAACTCACGTCGGCGGAGCTCGCGGGACGGCAGCGGCTGATCCGGCTGACGTTGCGCGCGGCGGCAGCGTCGACGTTGCGCTCGCCGAAGGACCCGCAATTGAGCGCGCAGCTCATCGCGCGCGCGCGAACCCTGACTGAATCGCTCGCGCGCGACGCCCGCGATTTGCCGGACGACGCGATCGCGCACTTCGCCTTGGAGTCGGCTCGCCATTTCGCCGCCGAGCTGGCGACACTTTCACAGCGCGCCGCGCAATCCGAATCCGCCTGATGCGTCCGCCGGCGGCGCCCGCGCAAGCGCGGCGCCGCGTGACGAGCTAGCGGGCCTTGCGCTCGACCAGCAGGCTCTCGGTGTCGACGGCCACGCCGAACTTGTAGACCATCTTGCCGCCCAGCCACCCCGAAACGAGCAGCAGCAGGATGGCGATGACGGAGAGCCACACCGGCCCTCCGGCGCCCAAGCCCGCGTCGGCCGAGCTGATCCGCATCCAGGCATTGATCACGTAGAGCGCAACGACCACCAGGTTGATTGCCATGTGCGTCAACGCCGTCTTGCGGATATCGGGCGGCAGCGACAGCAGGTCGATCAGCCCGAAGATGGCAGCGAGCAGCGCGCCGACGATCCCGCCCACCAGCGTGTAAAGCGCAACGGTTTTCCAGACGGCGGGAGTAGCCGAGTAGTGGGCGCCGACGTCGCATACCAGCGAAAAGACCCACAGGCCGATCGGCAGCGACACCAGCATCGGGTGGATCGGGTGGCCGGCAATGCTTGCAGGTGTTCGCATGGAATCCTCCAAAGTCGACGTCGGCGACGGCGCAATGGATTAGATGACGCCGATGCCGTCGCCGTTCCGGGGGTCGGCCCCGGCCGTAGGCTCAGAAATGCGAGAACAGGGCGATCAGGATGATGATCGGAATCGGGATGCCGATGATCCACAGCAGGATGGAGCGCATGGGATGTCCTTTCTTATGCAGTGTGGCGCGGGGTATGGGAAAGCCGGTCGCGCTGACGACCGCCGATGGTGGCGGCGATACTCGCCGAGAACGCGCCCACTAGCATGGCGAGAAACGTCCACAGCGCGGTCTGCGCCGCCACGCTGCGCGCCTTCGCCATTGCTTCGGGCGTCATGGGTTGCGCGAGGTTCGCCGTGCCGCTTGCAGCAACCGGTGTCGCCGTTGCGGGTGCGGTGGACGACAGCGCGGCGCCGGCCATGCTGTTCGCATTGATGCCGGACATCGTCGAACCGGTAGCGACGCCCAGCGCGGTGCTCGCGGCCGATGTCAGGAACGCCGCGCTGACGACGGTGGCCAGCGCCCACACGATGAACCCGTGCGCAGTGTCGCGAAAGTAGACTTCGTCATCGTGAACCTGGACCCACTTGGTGCGAAGGCGCCCGGCGATATAGCCGCCGATCGCCGATGCGACCAGCTGGATCAGGATCGCCGCGATGATCGTCGACGCGCCGAGCATCGCACCCGACGTGTTGGTCACCCAGGGCGAGACCGTCGTGAGCCTGAGGCCGACGCAGAGCACGAGCAGGATCAGCGCCAGCGCCGCGGCGACCACGGCGCCGGCGATGACGGCGCTCCAGCTGATGCTCGACTGCGCCGATTCGTTGGCCGCCTCGTGCGACGCACGGGGGGCGAGGTTCGGGGAGACGGTATACGCGTCCATGAAAGATCCCTGATGTTTGTTGTTGAGAGGGCTGGCGTCCGCGACCACCGAGCGCTGCCAAACGTTATGCCGCGGACAACGCGGCCGCTACTCTCCGGCGTCCGAAAACCGCGTAGGGGGCCGCTGACCATTCACCCCAACGCCTCCAGGCGGTTGGCGGCGGCTGCCTTATCATATTGGCGCGCCGGGGTTGGCGCAGCGGAGCGTCCATGATCGAGGCCGTACGACGTGTCATCGTTGCAGCAGCCGTGTCGGTGCTGGTGGGCTGCGGCGGAGGCGGCGGTTCGGACAACAATCCCGCGCCGCCTCCCACCACTTTTTCCGACCCGGTCGCCTATTCGAGTGCGGCCGAAGCTTCGCTGCCGACCGCCGCCGAATTCGCGGCGGTCACGCGGCACCAGCTCGCGATCGACGGCGCCACGCTCCCCTACACGGCGACCGCCGGCCACTTGACCGCCCGCAATCCGGCGAGCGGGGCCGCCGAGGCATCCTTCTTCTACGTCGCCTACACGCTCGACAATGCCGCTGCCGCGCAACGGCCGGTCACGTTCTTCTACAACGGCGGGCCGGGATCGGCCACCGCGTGGCTTCACCTCGGTTCGTTCGGGCCGATGCGACTCGTTACCGGCGACCCATCGACCGCCGCCACCGCGTTTCCCCTGGTTCCCAACCCACATAGCCTGCTCGACGTCAGCGACCTCGTGTTCGTCGACGCGGTCGGCACCGGGTTTTCCGAGGCGGTCGCACCCAACACCAACAGCACGTTCTGGGGCGTCGACGCCGACGCGCTGGTGTTCCGCGATTTCGTGATGCGCTACCTCGCCGCCAACAATCGTGGCGTTTCGCCCAAGTTCCTGTTCGGGGAATCGTACGGCACCACGCGCAGCGCGGTGCTGGCCAACGTGCTCGAGACCGCCGGCGTCGATCTCGACGGCGTCGTGCTGCAATCGTCGATCCTCAACTACGGCAGCAACTGTGGCGTCGTGTTCAACGCGAATTGCATGGGCTTCCTGCCGTCATATGCCGCGACCGGCGCATGGTATGGCCTCGACAATCCGAATCCCGCCCCGGCGGACCTGCCGCAGTATCTGCTGCAGGCGCGCACGCTGGCCGCCACGCAATATGGGCCGGCGGTCGCGCAGTTCATGACGACGCACGCGCCGCCTTCCACCGCGCTGCTGACGACACTGGTCGATACGACGGGGCTGGCACTCGCTAACTGGCAGGCGCACTTCAACATGGCCTCGCAGACGTACCAGCGCAACCTCATCCCCGGCACGCTGATCGGGCTCTACGATGCCCGCGTGTCGACGCCGGTCAACAACGCGCTCGCGCGCGCAGGCGATCCGTCGAGCACGTTCTTCGAAGGCGGCTTCGCCTCCGCCGTGCCGGCCTATCTCGCCACGCTTAACTACACGACGCCCTCGACATACGTGCTGCTGGGCAACGCCATCCAGACCTGGAATTTCCGTCACGACGGCGTGGCAGTCCCCGACACGATTCCCGACCTCGCCTCGGCGATGGCGCAGAATCCGCAGCTTAGGGTGCTGTCGGTCAACGGCTATCACGATCTGGTGACGCCGTTCTTCCAGACCGAGCTCGACCTCGGGCGGCTCGACCCCGGCAGCAACGTCGAAACCCGCTTCTACGTCGGCGGTCACATGACGTATCTCGACGAAACGTCGATCGCGCTCGAGAAAGCCGACCTGAAGGCGTTCTACGCCGGCGCGACGGGCAGCCCGTGACGATGCCCTCACCGATGGAAACCACATGAACAGATTCCGCTTGTCGCGCAGTCGTGCCTTGGCACCGCGCCGCACTCGAACGGTCGGCGCATGTATCGCGTTGGCCATTGTCGCGGCGTGTCCGGTCGCGCTCGCTGCCGACCCGGCGCCCGCGGTGATCGAGACGCCATTGCGCGATCCGTGGGTTCCGCCGCAGTCGCGCTCGGCGCCCGCGGCGTCGCAGACGCGTGGCGCCGAGCTGCGCGCACAGGTGGATCGCAAGCTCGCCGCGGCGTTCGACGCCGCCGATGTCGCGCATGCGGGAACGCTGACGCGGGAGCAGGCGAGGGCCGCCGGCCTGGGCTTCGTCGTCAGGCATTTCGATGACATCGACACCCAACGCACCGGCATCGTGCGCTTCGACGACCTGCGCCGATTCCTCGACGCCAACCGGGAACGCGCCCGCGCCCGCAAGCAGCCGGCGCATTGAAACCGCCATCTCGAGAAGGCACGAGGATTTCGCCAGGAGAAGTCGATGAACCTGCAATGGAGGATGGTGATGGCGGCCGGCAGCTTGGCGATACTGGCATCGGCGCCGGCCGTTTTCGCACAATCCGCGACGACGCCGGCAACCAGCAGTGCCAAGGCAGGTTCGACGGCGATGGGCGGCACGAAGGCGGGCGCGACAGCGTCCAATCTCGATCGCAGGTTCGTCGAAGCAGCGGTCGCGGCGGGAATGGCGGAAGTCGAAATGGGCAAGGTCGCCCAGCAACGCGGCGGTGCCGACGCGAAGCGCTTCGCCAATCGGATGGTCGCCGATCACGACAAGGCGAACAAGGAATTGACGGCGATCGCCGGCACCAAGGGCATGAACCTGCCGGACAAGTTGCTGGGCGGGGACCAGCGCGCGCTCGAGAGGCTGCGGAAACTCAGGGGCGCGGGCTTCGATGCCGAGTACCTAAAGTCGCAGCTTGCCGCGCACAAACACGCCGTGTCGCTCTACAAGCGTGAATCGGCGAACGGCAAGGACACCGATCTCAAGACATTCGCGAGCAGGACGTTGCCGACGCTGCAGGAACACCTTGGGTCGATAACCGCGCTGTCGAAGAAGGCGCGCTGAACCAGAGGCCCCCAGCGGCCGCGCGCGTGCAACCGCTCGCCACGTGACCCATCGCGGCAACCCGCGTCGCGCTACACACGGCACCAAGCCATGCTGGCTTCTTGTCCGACGGGTCAAACGATCCCTTCGCGTGCCGCGACCGATTGCGGATCCTGCTCGAAGACGTCGAGCAGGAAGTCCTCGTCGTCGACGCGCGACAGCCGCGTGAGGCCCGCCCGTCGCGCCAGCGCCGCGTGGATCGATCCGGCGCTGAACTCCGCACCCTCGACGGGGTGTCGCCAGTGGCAAGTCACCAGCGTGCCATCCGGCGCCAGCGATTCGCTGATGCGCTCGGCGAGCGTCGCAAGCTCGCTGCGGTCGAGGTGGTAGCCCGCCTCGCTCAGCACGATCAGGTCGAACCTGCCATTCGGCCAATCGGCCGGAATCGACGCATGCAGCATCACCACGTTGCGATGGTCGGTCATGTAGTAGCGCGCCAGCGCGATGGCCGAGGCACTGGCATCGAGCGCGGTGACGCGGTCGCAGCGCGTGGCGATTTGCTCGGTCAGCACACCCACGCCGCAGCCAATGTCCAGCGCGTTGATGTAGTGTTGCCGCGGCAGCGACGCGAGCACGAGCCCGCGCTTGCGCGTCTCGTACCAGCGGTCGCGCACTTGACCTGGGTGGCGATTCGCCGCGTAGATTCCATCGAAGTATTCGGGCGTGATTTTCATGCGATCTCCATGCAACCTGTTCACCTCAGGCGCGCGATAGCCCGTATCGCGATACACCGAGGACCGCCTCCATGTTGGTCGCAAAGCGTGTCCAAGGATGCGGCCGAAACGCCCAACTGCCTGTAATTGACGACCGTCCGGCGGCGTCGGACTAAACCGCATGGGCTGCAGGTTCGCGGCGCGGCGCATCGTGCTTGACTGGGAATCCCATGGCGGCCATGCCTTGTAAGACAACGCCGCCTCCGCTTGCGGCGTTCTGCCTACAGTCGCGCCGGCATGCTGTAGGAATAATGGCGACGGGAAGATCGGCTGCGGCGATCGGTCGCCTCGCCTCGCCGCGGGTTTTTGTACCTGCGACCGGTGTGACAGGCTGTCGCAGATCCATTAATGAACACCACAAAGGGTATCGCATGCATCTGCTCGACGTGACGATGCTGCACGGACCTGCCGTTGGCGGCGTGTCGCGCTACCTGTCCACCAAGCGGCGCTGGATGCAGCACAACACGCCGGTGCGCCATTCGCAGCTCGTCGCCGGCGAGCGCGAAGGACGCGGCGCCGACGGGGAGTTCGTGCTGCCCGGAATGCGGCTGCCGTGGTGCGGCCCATTGCGCTGGCCGGTCGACGCGATGCGCTGGATCGGCGCGATCGAGGCCCTCCAGCCGGACGTGATCGAAGCCAACGACATGGGTAGCGCTGCGTGGTTCTCGCTGGTCGCGGCGCGCCGGATGGACGTGCCGCTGCTGGGCTTCGCGCACGTCGACCTGGTGCGCTTCGCACGCGAACGCAAGGGCGCGCTCGCCGAGCGCACGGTCATCGGCTACACCCGGACTTTCTACAACCGCTGCGACGTCGTTATTGCGCCCAGCGAATACATGCGCGGACGCCTCGCGAGCTGGGGAATCGACCGCGTGCTGGTGCGCCACCTCGGCGTTGACGCGACGCAGTTCCACCCGCGACACAGGACGGAGGACTTGCGCGCCCGGCTCGGCCTGCCGGCGGACACGCGCCTACTGATCTATGTCGGGCGGTTTTCCGCGGAAAAGCGCATCGACGTGTTGCTCGAAGCCGCGCGAAGGCTGGGGGCGCCGTACCACCTGCTGCTGGTCGGCGGCGGCGACGTGCCGCCGTTGCCGCGCAACGTATCGCGGCTGCCCTTCGTCGCCAACACCGACACGCTGGCGCGGTTGATGGCGAGCGCGGATGCACTCGTGCACGCCGGCAACGTGGAGACGTTCGGTCTGGTCTATCTCGAAGCGATGGCCTGCGGGCGTCCGGTGGTCGCCGCGCACGGCGGCGCTGCGGCCGAGATCGTCAATTCCGGTTGCGGCGTGCTGGCGCGACCCGGCGGCGCCACGGCGCTCGCCGAAGCGGTCGATGCGCTTTACCAGCGCGACCTCGACGGCCTCGGCGCGACGGCGCGTGCGCGCGTCGAGCAGCACTTCACCCTCGACCATTCGATGCAGCGCCTGCTGGCGCTATACCGTACCGCCAAGGCGGCGCCGCTGTCGAGCGTGCCCGCGCTGGTCGCGACGTGACCGGCGAACGTCTCGTCGCCATCGTCGTCCACGACGTCGCGCCCGCCACGTGGCCGCAATGCCGCACATTGCTCGGCATGATCGACGCGCTGGGTGCGCCACCGGTGACGCTGCTGGTCGTCCCGCACTTCCACCGGCGCGCGCGCGCGCGCGACTCGCGCGAGTTCATCGACGCGATGCACGAACGTCGCGCACGCGGCGACGAGCTCGTGCTGCATGGCTGCTTTCACGTCGACGACGCGCCGGCGCCGCGCGGCCTTCGGGATTTCGTCGCGCGCCGCGTGTTGACGCGGGGCGAAGCCGAATTCGCGGCGATTTCCGGTGAAGAGGCGCGCAAACGCATGCAGCAGGGAATCGCGCTGTTCCACGATCTCGGCTGGCCACTGCACGGCTTCGTGCCGCCCGCGTGGCAGCTCAACGACGCCACACGGCGCGTGCTCGACTCGGCGGCGCATCGCTTCGACTACGTGCCGGTGAAACAGGGAATCTACCGGCTGCCCGGCTGGAACTTCGAAGCCACGGCCAATTACTGCTATAGCCCCGACCGGCGCTGGAGGCGGGCCATGTCGCGCGCGCAGATCGCCATCGAGAGGGCGCGCCACGGCAACCGGCGTCTGCTGCGCCTGTCGCTGCACCCGCTCGACGCGCGCTTCGCGCCGACCGTCGCACATTGGCGCCGCCTGATCACGGCGGCGCTAGCCTCACGGCGGGCGGTCACCAAGCACCAGGCGATGACCCCCGGCGGAACTCCCCCTTACGCCGACATGCTCAGCGATCTCGGCGGAAAGTTGAGCGGCACGTGATTCATCGATAGCCGTCGCATTCCCGCGCCGAGGAATGCGATCAGCGAGTCGACATCCTCCGCGCGATAACCGCGCGGCACCGAATGCCCGGGCGTCTTGCCGCAGCGATGCAGCAGCGCGGTATCGAATATCTGCCGCGCATGACCGAAACCCGCGTCGAGGTGCTCGTCGGAAATCCCGGGCAGCGATTGCTCGAGCGCGCGCTTGAAGTCGTTGATCGCGGCGCTGAAGTAGCGATCGTGCCAGGAAGATCCGTCGGCCGCATCGGCAAGGCGCGCGACGACGCACAGGTAATTGCGCCATGGCGAGTCGTCGGAGCATTCGATGCCCTCGAACGGCAGCCAGTATGCGTACAGCACGTCCTCGGCGGTGAACGCGGGCTTGCTGCGCACCTGCGCGAGCGCGCGCTGCCATTCCTCGATCAGTCGCGCCGTGCGTCGCGCGAGCGCCTCCTCGAACAGCAATTCCTTGCTGCCGAAATGGTAGTTGACGAGCGCGACGTGCACACCGGCGTGGCCGGCAAGCGCGCGGTGCGACGGGTCGCTGAAACCATGGTCGGCGACCAGCGTCTCCGCGGCGTCGAGCAGGCGTTCGCGCGTGGCATCGCCGCGACGCGGCAATGTGGTGATGCGGGCACCTTCAGGCATTTTTTTCCACCCCGGAGTTGTCATCGTGTGCGCGGGAACGACCTTCGTCTTCTGCGCGTTCCATGTCGTCCGCGTCGGCGCGCGATTTCGGCGCCGCATCGCGTGCTTCCTTCTCGATGTCGTGCGTTTGCATGTGACGCTTGAGGCCTTCGTTGTACTCGCGCGTCGCCTTGTAGTTGCCCTCGCCGAATTCACTCTGCGCAGACTGCTGGCCGCCTTGCGCGGATTGCTGGCCATTCTGTCCTGGCTGCCGGCGCGACTGCTCGGCTTCCTTCGGCACCGGCGTGCCGGGCTCCTTGATCTCGGGCTTCGCGGGCATCGACTTGCCTTTAGCGTCGCCGGCGCCGCCTGGATGGGGTTTCGTCATGGATCGCTCCTGATAAGTGTGGGCAAGGGGGTTGTCCGACCGTGCAATGGTCGCGACTTTCCCTCGTGCGCAGCATCGGCAGCGTGCGCAAACGGTTGTAGGAGTAAATGCGACAGGTGTGCAAAAACGAGAAGGGCACCCCGGCCACCGGCCAGGCGCGGCCCGGCCAGCGCCCGCGCGGAGACGGCCCCGCTATTGCGTGCCGAAGATCCGGTCGCCGGCATCGCCCAGTCCGGGGACGATATAGCCGTGGGCGTCGAGCTGGCGGTCGACCGCCGCCGTGTAGATGGTGACATCGGGGTGCGCGGCGCTGAAGTTGCGCACGCCCTCGGGTGCGGCGACGAGGCACACGAAGCGGATCGAGCGTGGCGCCGCGGCCTTGATGCGCGTCACCGCCGCCACCGCGGAATTGCCGGTCGCGAGCATAGGGTCGAGCACGATCACGTCGCGTTCCTGCATGTCCTGCGGCATCTTGAAGTAGTACTCGACGGCGGCGAGCGTGGCGGGATCGCGATAGAGGCCGACGTGCCCCACGCGCGCCGCGGGAATCACCGACAGGAACCCGTCGAGCAGGCCGGTGCCGGCGCGCAGGATCGGCACGAACACCAGCTTCTTGCCGTCGATCAGCGGTGAACTCATGCGCTCGAGCGGCGTGTCGATCTCGACCATCCGGATTGGCATGTCGCGCGTCACTTCGTACGCTATCAGTGCGCCGATTTCGCCCAGCATCCGCCGGAAGTTGTTGGTCGACGTCTCGCGCCGGCGCATCAGCGTCAGCTTGTGCTGCACCAGCGGGTGATCGACGACGTGAAGCTGCGGATGGTTCGTCATTGGCGCGTTCTCCCGTTCCCGCCGAAGAATGCCGACGCGCGGCGCGCGGTGCAAGTCCGGGGAGGCCGGCAATCTGCTGCCGGCCTCCCCGTTCCCGTCATCACGTCGTATCCGCGAACAGCCGCATCCACAACGCCATCGCCAGGCCGGCGGCGCCCACGCTGGATGCGTCGCGCGCCGGCGCCGCGTCGGCACGCGCCGTGTATACGACGCCCCCTTCCGGCGCGCACGCCTCCAGCTTGCGCGGCTCGACCGTCACGTAGCGCGGCAGGTCCTCGCGCGCGGCGACCTGCACGACCATGCCGTCGCGCGCCTGCCAGTACATGCCCCGCGTGCCACGGCGCACGAGCATTGCGTCGTCGTGCCGATGGGGCGGGTTCATCCATTCCAGTTGTCTCATTCCGGGTGCCTCGTTGTCGTCTGTTGGTTTTCTCCGGAGGCACCGGCGACAAAAAAGCCCGGCGCCTCTTGCTGGCGATCCGGGCTTGTCGTGATGGCGGGAAGACGGCGCTACGCGCATTCCTCCCGGACGCAAGTCCGGACACGGTGATTGCATTCGCCGCAGCGCGAGTACGCCGCGCATGGCGGCAGCATCGGCCTCGCGCCGTGGCGCACGCGAGTGGCTCGCAGCAGCGAATCGTGTTGCATTGGTTTTGTCGTCATCGCGGGCTCCTTTCGTCGTGTCGCGTTGTTCCATGCATCACGGCGCCCTTGCGGACACGCGCGATGCGCTCGATCGTTCCTCGTCGGAGGAATCGCGAAAGGCCGGGATTTTGGGCCATCCGACAGTTCCGCCGACGCCGGCGGAATGTCTTCCGACCGGAGACTAGCTTGCCGCGAGGACGCCTGGTCGCATCGAATGCGACCGCGCCAGCGCGACGACGGGCGATGCATTGGCCACGCACGCAACGACGCCAGCGCGCCACATGCCACGAAGGGCGGTGCGGAGGCTCGGCGATGTGCGGAAAGCGTGGGTCATGCAGTGATCCGTCCAAATTACTCGCAGGAACGAGTGGAGTAATCTTATTCGTTTCGCGTGCGATCCTGCAAGTGAAAACACGATTTCCGCGCTGCCCGCGGTGGCATGCGCGCAACAGTTCCGCGTGTGTCCGGGCACGCAGCAGGGAGCGATACGCATGGCCCTCGTCCAGCCGCTGACCTCCGCCGAGCTCGAGCGACTGTCGGCGGCACTCGCATCGGCCGAGTTGCCCGATGCGTTGCCACTCGACGCCGCACAGGGCGCTTTCTATGCGATGGCGAGCGGTCCGGCGGATTTTCCATCTGCCGACACGTGGCTGCCGCTGCTGGTCGGTGAGAATGCGCAGTGGCTCGACGCCGCCCAGCGTGCCGACATCGAAACGCTGCTGCGGCGCTTCGCCGACGAATCCCGGCGCGACATCGTGGAGAACGACGACACGCTGCCGCTGCTGCTGTTCGACGACGCGTCCGGCAAGCCCGACTACGAGACCTGGTGTCGCGGCTACCTCGACGGGGTCGACGCGTTCGAACCGCCATGGGACAGCTACACCGACGAGGACGCGATCGCCGAGCTGCTGCTGCCGATCGAAGTGCTCGCGCTCGACCGCAGCGCGGAGGACGCGACGATCGACGGCATCGACGACCTGCCCGCGTACGCGCGCGAAGCGCGCGAGGATCTCGTCGGCATCCTGTTCGACATCCGCCATTTCTGGTTCGACCGGCGCACGTCGCGCGTGCCGGTGACGCGCGACACCCCGAAGGTCGGTCGCAACGATGCCTGCCCCTGCGGCAGCGGCCGCAAATTCAAGCAATGCCACGGACGCGCGACCTGAAAAGGCGCGCGCAACGCTCGATGAACGCATACACCCGTCGCGATTTCCTGCAGGCTGCGAGCGCGCTGTCGGCGGCCACGGCATTGCCGTCGTGCGCGCAGATGCCCGCGGCATCGGCACCGGCGAAGCTCGCCGACATCGACCATATCGTCATTCTGATGAAGGAGAACCGCTCCTTCGACCACTACTTCGGCACGCTCGCCGGCGTGCGCGGATTCGACGACGGTCACGCGCTCACGCTCGCCGGGGGGCGCAGCGTGTTCCACCAGCCCGATGCGGACAATCCCGACGGCTATGTGCTGCCGTTCCGCCTCGACACCCGCCGCACCAGCGCGCAGCGCCTGCAGGATCTCAACCACAGCTGGGGTCCGCTGCATGGCTGCTTCAACCACGGCAACATGGATCAATGGGTGCGAGTGCTGCGCAAGGTCGACGGCGACGCCGGACCGCTCACCATGGGCTACCACGCGCGCGACGACCTGCCGTACTACTACGCGCTGGCCGACGCGTTCACCGTGTGCGACGGCTATCACGCGTCGCTGTTCGGCCCGACCTTTCCCAACCGCTATTTCCTGATGACGGGAATGATCGACGCCGACGCGAAGTTCGGCGGCCCCGCGATCGACAACCGCTCGCGTCGCTACACGTGGGAAACCTATCCGGAGCGCCTCGAGCGCGCCGGCATCTCGTGGCGGATCTATCACGACTACGACGACTACGGCTGCAACATCGTGCGCAATTTCGCCGCGTACCAGGACGCGGGCAAGGCGTCGAGCCTGCGCGAGCACGCGTTGCGCGAGCAGCCGTTCTACGAGCTGCTGCACGACCTCGCGACCGGCAACCTGCCGCAGGTGACGTGGATCGTGCCGGCGTCGACGGAGAGCGAGCATCCCGATTTCCTGCCGGCCGCGGGCGAGGATCACACGCGGCGCGTGCTGGAGGCGCTGTGGTCGAACCCGAAGCTGTGGGCGCGCACGGTCGTGGTGATCAACTACGACGAGAATGACGGCCAGTTCGATCACGTGCTGCCGCCGACGCCGCCGCCGGGCACGCCCGGCGAATTCATCAACGGGCTGCCGGTCGGACTGGGATTTCGCGTGCCATGCCTGGTGATCTCGCCGTTCAGCCGCGGCGGCTACGTAGTGAGCGACACGTTCGACCACACGTCCACGCTGCGGCTCATCGAAACGCGCTTCGGCGTCGAGGTGCCGAACCTCAGTGCGTGGCGCCGGCAGACCTGCGGCGACCTGACCGCGACGCTCGGCTTCGGCGAACCGCCGCGGCTCGACGTGCCGGTGCTTCCCGACACCGTGGCCCCGCTGGCGCGCGTCGAACGCGAGGTGATGACACTACCGCCGCCCGTGGTGCCCGCACGTCAGGCGATGCCGGCGCAGGAAACGGGCGCGCGCAAGCGGCGCGGCATGGGCGTCGGCTGACCCGCGCGGCGCAGGCTATTTCTTGAGCGTGCAGGCCAATTCCTGCGCGGTCGTTCCCCACGCCAGCGTCGCCGTGCCCTGGTGCTCGGCGAATGCGACGTCGTCGCCGACGTAGCGCGTGCCGCTGCCCGACGCGGTCTCGAACATCGTCGTCTGCCCGCGCGTGCTTTCGAGGATTCCCGACGGCGGGTCGGTCGCATACCACGTGACGACGATCTCCTGCGGCGGATTGCCTTCGCAGGCGAAGCGGAAAGGCCCGCGCGACGTCACCATGTGGAACCTGCCCTGCAGCTCGGCGATGCGCGTCCGATAGACGCTCGACAGGCACGAGGCCGGATTGCGCGTCGTCGGGCAGCCGTCGCGGTCGTTGACCCAGTCGCGTTGCTCGGCGACGAAATAGGCAACCGTCTTGTCGCGCGGCAGCGAATTCGCCGCGGTCTGGAACACTTCGCCGAGCTTGCGGTCGAGCGTCGCCAGCGTGTCGTCGCCGCAGATGATGCGCTCGGCGTCGTTGAGCTTGCGCTTGCAGTCGAACGACGGCGTTGCCGCAATTGCCGCGGTCGTCGTCGCGCACAGCGCGCACGCGAAGATGCAGCGACGAAGGATCTGGTGACGAATGCGCATGGTTGCTTTCCTGGGCGATGCTCGGGATGCCGAGCGCGCCACGATACCGCGTCGGCGCCCGCGCGTAAAACCGGGCCGACGGTCAGTCGAACAGCGACGGCTCGGCGGCGTGGATCGCGGCGGCCGGCGGATCGTCGGCGCGCGCGAGTCCTGATGCGCGCACGCCCAGCAGGCGGATGCGCCGCTCGAATGTCACGCGCGCCAGGCAGCGGCCGGCGGCGTCGCGGATCGCCGCCGCATCCTGCGTCGGAACGCCGATGGTGCGGTCGCGCGTCACCGTGCTGAAGTTGTCGAAACGCAGCTTGACGCCGATCGTGCGCGACGCGTAGCCCTTGCGCGCCAGGTCGTCCGCGAGCCCTTCGCAAAGGCTCGTAAAGATCGCACCGAGCTCGGCGCGATCGCGCCTGACGTGCAGGTCGCGGTCGAACGTCGTCTCGCGGCTGATCGACTGCGGCTCGCTGAAGGTCTCGACGGCGCGCGCATCGCGGCCGTTGGCCGCCTCGTGCATCCATGCGCCGTGGCTGCGTCCGAAGCGCTCGCACAGCCACGCGCGATCGGTCGCCGCGAGCTGGCCGATCGTGGCGATGCCGAGCGCGTCGAGCTTGTCGGCGGACTTCGGCCCGATGCCGTTGATCCTGCGCGGCGGCAACGGCCAGATGCGCGTGGCGATATCCTGCGGCCGGACGATCGTCATGCCGTCCGGCTTGTCGAGCTCGGAGGCGATCTTGGCGACGAGCTTGTTGGGCGCAACCGCGATCGAGCACGACAGCGCGGTTGCGCGCCGCACCGCGTCCTTGATCGACTGCGCAAGCTCGCGCGCCGCGGCGAAGCGCTCGACTTCGGCGAGGCGCCCGCGCGCGTCGACGAGCCCTGTCAGGTCGATGTAGATTTCGTCGATGCCGCGGTCCTCGATATGCGGCGCGATGCCGGCCACCGCTGCCTTGAAGCGGCGCGAACAGCGTCGATACGCGTCGAAATCCACTGGCAGGATCACCGCGTCGGGCGCCAGCGCCGCGGCCTTCATCATCCCCTGCGCCGAATGCAGGCCCAGCGCGCGCGCTTCGTAGGTCGCGGTCGTCACGACACCGCGGCCGCGATAGCCGCGCAGCGTGGAAAACGTCCGCGTGGTGGCGCCGGTCGCAGGATCGACGCTCACCTGCGGCTGGTGGCGGCTGCCGCCGCCGATCACCACCGGCGTACCGCGCAGCTCGGGATAGCGCAACAGCTCGACCGACGCGTAGAACGCATCCATATCGAGATGCGCGATCAGGCGGCTGCGTTCGGTCATGGGGCGAAAATGTGTGGAACGCTGCGTGCCAAGGCATCACAGCGTGTCCATAGTGTACGGCGCGCGCCGGCACCTGTGCCGCTGCTATAATCCGCCGGGTTCGACAGGCCGCCCGCAACGTCTTTCCGCCGGCGGCCTTTTGCATTCCGGCGCCCGCCCCCGCCGCTCGCGCTTCGCGCGCCCACATCGACCATGACGAACCTTCCGCCCGAGCTCGTTCGCGACGTCGCCCGCAGGCGCACGTTCGCGATCATCTCCCACCCCGACGCCGGCAAGACGACGCTGACCGAAAAGCTGCTGCTGTTCGGTGGCGCGATCCAGATGGCGGGCACCGTCAAGGCACGCAAGAGCGCGCGCCACGCGACATCCGACTGGATGGAAGTGGAAAAGCAGCGCGGCATCTCGGTGACGAGCTCGGTGATGCAGTTCGACTATGCCGACCACACGATCAACCTGCTCGACACGCCCGGCCACCAGGATTTTTCCGAGGACACCTATCGCGTGCTGACCGCGGTCGACGCCGCGGTGATGGTGATCGACGCCGCCAAGGGCGTCGAGGCGCAGACGATCAAGCTGCTCGAAGTCTGCCGGCTGCGCGCGACGCCGATCATCACCTTCGTCAACAAGATGGACCGCGAGGTCCGCGAGCCGCTCGAGCTCTTGCAGGAGATCGAGTCCGTGCTGGCGATCGACTGCGCACCGGTCAGCTGGCCGCTCGGCATGGGCAAGGCGTTCCGCGGCGTCTACCAGCTGCAGAACGACCGGCTGATGCGATTCGCGCCCGGCGAGGAGCGCGTGCATATCGAAAGCGAGCTCATCGCCGGCCTCGACAACCCGCGGCTCGACGAGCTCTTTCCGGGCGAGATCGACGCGCTGCGCCGCGACGTCGAACTGCTGCGTTCCGCGAGCGCGCCGTTCGCGCTGGACGCGTTTCTCGCCGGCCGCCAGACGCCGGTGTTCTTCGGGTCCGGCATCAACAATTTCGGCGTGCAGGAGATCCTGCAGGCGCTGGTCGAGTGGGCGCCGCCGCCGCAGCCGCGCGACGGCGGCGTGCGCGTCGTGCAGCCGGCGGAGGCGCCGTTCTCGGGATTCGTGTTCAAGATCCAGGCCAACATGGACCCGCGGCACCGCGACCGCATCGCGTTCCTCCGCGTGTGCTCGGGACGCTACCAGCCAGGAATGAAAGTGCGTCACGTGCGCGAAGCGCGTGACATGAAGGTCGCCAATGCGCTGACGTTCATGGCCAACGAGCGCGTCGCCAGCACCGACGCCGTCGCCGGCGACATCATCGGCATCCACAACCACGGCCAGCTCCACATCGGCGACACGCTTTCCGAAGGCGAGGCGCTGGGCTTCAAGGGCATCCCGTATTTCGCACCGGAGATGTTCCGCGTCGCGCGACCGCGCGACCCGTTCAAGGCGAAGCCGCTTGCCAAGGGACTGCAGCAGCTCGGCGAGGAAGGCGCGATCCAGGTGTTCGCGACGACGTCCGGGAATACGTTGCTGCTGGGGGCGGTAGGACAGTTGCAGTTCGAGGTCGTCGCCGACCGGCTGGCACGCGAGTATGGGGTCGACGCGATCTACGAAGGCGCCAGCGTCACCACGGCGCGCTGGCTGGTGTTCCCCGATGCGGCGACGCGCCGCGACTTCGAGCGCGAGCAGGCGGCGGCGCTCGCCACCGACGTCGACGGCAACGCGGTGTTCCTCGCCACCAACAAGTACAACCTGCAGGTGACGATGGAGCGCTGGCCGAAGGTGCTGTTCCATGCCACGCGCGAGCACGGCCAGCGGCTCCAGGCCTGACCTCGCCGCACGCGTAGAATCGCCGCAATGTCACTGACCTGCCGCATCGTCGCCATCATCGCCGCCGCGCTGCAGTTGACGCTGCCGCTGGCGGCGTACGCACGCACTGCCGCCGTCCCCGGCGGCGGCGACGTCTGTTCGGTCGGCCGCGCGGCGCGCCACGATCCTGGCCGCGCACCGGCGGGACCGCACGCGAAGCATTGCCTGCTGTGCGCGCACGGCGCACCGCCGGCGCTGCCGGCGGCACCCTGCGTGCCGTCGATGCAGGCGAGCACCGGCATCGAGGTCGTCGCCATGGCGACGCTCGCCGCGCCGCAACCGCCGCGGCACCGCGCCAACGCCCGCGCGCCTCCGCGCGCCCTGTTGCTGCTCTCCTGACGCGTCGTGCTCATTCGCGAAGCCGGCGCATTTGCCGGCTTCATCCGAAGGAACACGCATGAAAATCGCTGTTGGATTGCTGCTCGCGCTCGTCGCGAGCCTCGTTGCGCCCGCCAGTGACGCGCATGACTACCGCCTCGCCGCGCTGGCGATCGCGCATCCGTTCGCGCGCGCGACGCCGCCGGGCGCGCAGGTTGGTGGCGCCTACATGACGATCGACAATACCGGCGCCGCCGCCGACCAGCTCGTGCGCGCGTCGTCTGCTGCTGCCGACGCCGTGCAGATCCACACGATGGAGATGCAAGGCAACGTGATGCGCATGCGCGAAGTTTCCGGCGTCGACCTGCCCGCGGGCGCGCGGGTCGAATTGAAGCCCGGCGGCTACCACCTGATGCTGGTCGGACTGCGCAAGCCGCTTGCCGACGGCGCGCGCGTGCCGCTCAGGCTCACGTTCGCGCACGCCGGATCGATCGACATCGAAGTCGCCGTCGAGCCGATGACCGCCGGCCCCCACGCAACCCACTGATCGGGACGATGATGAACGCGTATTCCTCGCGCCACGATGTTCCGCTCATCATCACCGCCGCGCTCGCCTGCGCGATGGCGCCCGCCGCGCTTGCGTGCTCGAGCTGCGGCTGCACGCTGAGCTCCAACTGGGGAAGCCAGGGCGCCGGCACGGACTCGGGCTCGATGTTCGACCTGCGCTTCGACTACTTCAACCAGGACGACCTTCGCAGCGGACGCCGCAGCGTCGATCGGGGCAGCCTCGAGGTCCCCAACGACACCGAAATCCAGCAGACGACGATCAATCGCAACTACACGCTCAACTTCGACCATGCGAAGGGCGACTGGGGCGTCAACGTGCAATTGCCCTGGTACGACCGCTATCACACGACGATCGCCGAAGGCGATACCGACCGCTCGACGTCGCATTCGCGATCGTTCGGCGATGCGCGCGTGCTCGGCCGCTACCAGGGTTTCTCCGACGACCACAGCATCGGCGTGCAGGCGGGATTGAAGTTCGCCACCGGGCCGTTCCACGAAACGTTCATCAGCGGACCGCAGGCGGGTGAACCGCTCGACCGCGGGCTGCAACCCGGCACGGGAACCACCGACCTGCTGCTCGGCGCCTACAACTTCGGCTCGTTGAGCCGCGACTGGGATTGCTTCGCCGAGGCGCTGCTGCAGATTCCCATCGCGTCGCGCGAGCACTTCAAGCCGGGCGCGGGCATCAACGCCAATGCCGGATTGCGCTACATGTCGTTCGAGCACGTCGTGCCACAGGTGCAGCTCAACCTGCGATCGGAACGACGCGAGTCGGGCGCCAGCGCCGACGTCGACAACAGCGGCGCGACGCTCGTCTACCTGAGCCCCGGCGTCACCGTTCACCTGTCGCAGGACTGGCGCGCGTACGCGTTCTTCCAGGTACCCGTCTACCAGCGCGTCAACGGCCTGCAGATCGAGCCGCGCTACACGGTGTCGCTGGGCGTGAGCCTCGCGCTGTGAGCGCGTGCACGTCAGCGGCGATTCAGCAGCGGCAGCACGGTGGCGTCGAGCGCCGCCTCGCCGATGCCCGGATCCTCGAACCAGTCGTCGCGACGCAGCACGCCATCGCGGTCGATGACGAAGGTCAGCGGTAGCCGCCAGATGCGCCCGTAGTCCTTGAAGGACGCGTCCACCGCGAACGCCGCGGCGAACGTGTAGTCGCGCATCACCACGCGCGCCTTCGCGGCGTCGGCGGGCCGGTCCATGCTGACCGCGACGACGGCGAGCCCGGCGTCGCGGTAGCGGCGATAGAACGCGTCGATCGCCGGCATCTCGGCGCGGCACGGCGCGCACCAGGTCGCCCAGAAATTGAGCACGACGACCTGCCCGCGATGCGCGACCAGCGAGAACGCGCTGCCGTCGAACAGCGTCGCCGAGAACGCGGGTGCGGGCTTGCCCGCGGCGATCGCCATCGCGCGCGGCGCGCACAGTGCGCCCGCCAATCCCATCGCCAGCACGCTTCGTCGTCGCATCCGTGAATTGTAGCGCCGGTGCAGTGGGCCCGACGCGGTAAAATTGCGGACGATGCATGCCGCCACTTCCCCATTCGCGACTCCATCGTCGACGGTCGCCGCACCGCGCGGCACGCGCGCGGTCGCGGGGTGGCTCTTCGCCTGCTGCGTGCTGGTGTTCCTGATCGTCGTCGTCGGCGGCGTCACGCGCCTCACGCATTCCGGGCTGTCGATCACCGAATGGCAGCCGATCGTCGGCACGGTACCCCCGCTGTCGGCTGTCGACTGGCAGCACGCGTTCGCCAAGTACCAGGCGACACCGGAGTTCCGCGACGTCAACCACGCGATGACGCTTGCCGAATTCAAGGGCATTTTCTGGTGGGAATACGCGCACCGGCTGCTGGGCCGGCTGGTCGGCGCCGCGTTCCTGCTGCCGTTCCTCTTTTTCCTCGCGCGGCGACGTATTCCGCCGGGCTACGCGAAGCCGCTCGCCGTCATCTTCGTGCTGGGGGCGCTGCAGGGCGCGCTCGGCTGGTACATGGTCAAGAGCGGCTTGGTCGACGATCCGCGCGTTTCACAGTTCCGGCTGACCGCGCACCTGGGGCTCGCCGTGCTGATCTTCGGCGCGATGCTGTGGACGGCGATGTCGTTGCTCGATCCCGCGCACGCGGCACCCGTGCCCGTCGTGCCGAGGCGCTTCGCGTTCGGCATCGCGGCGCTGGTATTCGCGATGATCCTGACCGGTGGCCTCGTCGCCGGCATTCGCGCCGGCTTTGCCTACAACACGTTCCCGTCGATGAACGGCCACTTCGTGCCGCCCGAGATCCTGTCGATCGATCCGCCGTGGCGGAATTTCTTCTGGAACATGGCCACCGTGCAGTTCGATCACCGGATGATCGCGTACGCGCTTGCGATCGCGGTGCCGCTTCTCGCGTGGACGCTGCATCGCAGCGCCGCCATCCCGCGCCGCGCGGTCGCGGGAAGCCGGTGGCTGGTGGCGATGCTCGCCGTGCAGATCGCGCTGGGCATCGCGACGCTGCTGCTGGTCGTGCCGGTGTCGCTCGCCGCGTTGCACCAGGCGGGCGCCGTACTGGTGTTCGCGTTCGCGCTCAACGTCGCGCACGCGATGCGCGGGCCGGCGCGATGACGCGCGCCGACTGCGAGCACTGGCTCGACGCCATGGCGCGCGCGATGATCGCCGTCGGCGCGCACCGTCGATGCGTGATCGCGCAACGCGGTTAGCGCCGTCCAAGGGTGCATCCTGATTCTGCGATAATTGCCAGTCCTGCAACATTCAAGGCCGGGCGACACCATGGCTGACGTACGCGCACTGGACGAACCACTGACCGACATCGAACTCGACGAGCTCGAATCGTTCCTCGCGTCGGATTCGGTCCCGCAGGACTGCATGGACCTCGAGATGCTCGACGGCTACCTGACATCGATTGTCAGCGGACCCGAGGACATCCAGCCATCCGAATGGCTGCCCGGCGTGTGGAGCGAGGGCGGCAAGAGCGCGTCGCCGGCGTACACGTCGAACGAGCAGGCGCAGCGGATCATGGCACTGGTGCTGCGGCACATGGTGGGCATCCAGCGCACGCTTGCCGAATCGCCGACGCGCTTTCGCCCACTGCTTTATTACGCCGACGATCGCGCGCAGAAGGAAAAGGCACCGGCCGAAGCGGCCGCGTGGTGCGAAGGCTATGTCGCCGGCGTCAAGCTGCGCGAAGACGAATGGCAGCCGTTGTACGACGCGCACGACGCGCGCGACTGGATGTTTCCGGTCGAGGCGCTGGCGTTCGGCGACCACGACCCGGAGTTCGCCGAATGGATCGACGACAAGGAACGGCGCGCGTCGCTGGTCGAGGAACTCGCGGTCGCGAGCGTGCTGATCTACCGCTTCTGGCAGGAACGTCGCCGCGGCGTCGAAACGCGCGGCGCCGGCGGCCGGCGCGTGATGCCCGACAGCACGCGCAAGTCGCGGCAGCGGCTGCATTAGCGGACGGTTGCAGCCCACCAGCCTCGCTCCCGCAGGCGGCACCACCCGCTCTCGCATCGCAGGCTGCACGCCGGCGATCGTTGTCGGTTGTGCCCTTCAATCGGCGCACACGCGACTGATCGACATCGTGTCATTCGAGTAGCGGCACGCTGCCGCCGCGCGTCCGCGCGACATCGACATTGCCTTGCATGACCGGCCGTTGCGCGACTCGCGGCCGCGTCTTTAGGCATTCTTTACGGGTGCATCGAGCGAATTTACGCAATCTTTACGCGCGTGTCCCTACCATTTCCTGCATCACTTCGGGAAACGCCCATGGACGCATTGCCTGACATCGCTCTCATTCTGCTGATCCTGCTTTGCTTCGGGGCATCGGCGCTGCTGGTGCGTTTTTGCGCGTCGCAGCTGGAACAGGGCGGCAAGTCGTGAACTGGATGGTTTGGCTGAGCGCGGCCGCGGCGCTGGCCCTCTTCGTCTATCTGGTCGTCGCGCTCTTCAGGCCGGAGCTGTTTTCATGATCAGCCAGGGATGGCTGCAGATCGCGTTGTACCTCGTCGTGCTGCTGTCGCTGGCGAGGCCGCTCGGCGTCTACATGGCCGACGTCTACGAAGGACGCGCAGGGTACGCAGAGCGCGTCCTCGGTCCGCTCGAGCGCCTGGTCTACCGTGTCGCCGGGGTCGACGCGACGCGCGAAATGCGCTGGACGCGCTACGCCGCCGCCATGCTCTGGTTCAATCTGGTGGGATTGCTGGTGGTCTATACGCTGCAGCGGCAGCAGCAATGGTTGCCGCTGAACCCGCAATCGCTGGGCGCCGTCAGCCCGGACTCGTCGTTCAATACTGCGATCAGCTTTGCCACGAATACCAACTGGCAGGGGTACGCCGGCGAATCGACGATGAGCTACCTGACGCAGATGCTCGGGCTGGCGGTGCAGAACTTTGTATCCGCCGCTACTGGCATGGCGACGCTGGTCGCGCTGGTGCGCGGCTTCGCGCGCAAGGAGTCATCCACGGTCGGCAACTTCTGGGCCGACCTCGTGCGCTCGACGGTTTATATCCTGCTGCCGCTGTCGGTCGTGTTCGCGGTCGTACTGGTCAGCCAGGGCGTGGTGCAGACTTTCGACAAGGCGGCCACGGTGACCCTGGTGCAGCCCGTGACCTACGACAACCCCACGACCGGCTCCGACGGACAGGCGCTGAAGGACGCGCAAGGCAATCCAGTCACGGAAAAGGCGACCACGGCCAAGCAGACGATTGCGCTCGGGCCTGCGGCGTCACAGATCGCGATCAAGCAACTCGGCACCAATGGCGGCGGATTCTACAATGCCAACTCCGCGCATCCGCTGGAGAATCCGACACCCCTCGCGAACTTCCTGGAACTGCTGGCGATCCTGCTGATTCCCGCCGCGCTGTGCCTCACGTTCGGACGCATGGTGAAGGACATGCGGCAGGGATGGGCATTGCTCGCGGCGATGACGCTGCTGTTCATGCTGTTCCTCGCGCCGATGCTGCCGCTCGAGCAGAACGGCAATCCACTGCTGGCGGGCGCCGGCGTCGATCAGCGGGCAAGCGTCACGCAACCGGGCGGCAACATGGAGGGCAAGGAAGCGCGCTTCGGCATCGCCAGCTCCGTGCTGTGGGCAGCGGCCACGACCGCGGCGTCCAACGGTTCGGTCAACTCGATGCACGATTCGTACACGCCGCTGGCAGGCATGATGCCGATGGTCGAGATGCAGGTCGGCGAGGTCATATTCGGCGGCGTCGGCTCCGGGCTCTACGGCATGATCGTGTTCGCGATCATCGCCGTGTTCGTCGCCGGCCTGATGATCGGCCGCACGCCGGAATACCTGGGCAAGAAGATCGGCGCGTTCGAAGTCAAGATGGCGTCGATCGCGATCCTGATCCCGCCGCTGCTGGTGTTGTGCGGAACCGCCGTCGGCGTGATGACCGCCGCAGGCAGGGCGGGCGTCGCCAATCCGGGCGCACAGGGATTCTCCGAGATCCTCTACGCCTTCTCCTCGGCGTCGAACAACAATGGCAGCGCCTTCGCGGGGCTGTCGGCCAACACGCCGTTCTACAACACGGCGCTCGGCGTGTCGATGTTCTTCGCGCGCTACTGGCTTGCGATTCCGATTCTCGCGCTCGCCGGCTCGCTCGCGGCGAAGCAGCAGGTTGCGCCATCGAACGGCACGCTGCCGACGCATACGCCGCTGTTCGTCGTGGTGCTGATCGGCACGGTGCTGCTCGTCGCCGCGCTGACGTTCGTGCCCGCGCTGGCGCTTGGCCCCGGCGTCGAGCAATTGCTGCTCTCCGCGTCCAGGTAATGCGTCGCAAACATCCGAAGGCCCCGCTCATGTCAACCGCAATCGCCGGTCACGGAACCCTGTCCTGGTTCACCGACCACGGCATGCTGAGGGCCGCGCTGGCCGACAGTTTCCGCCGCCTCACGCCGCGTTACCAGTGGCGCAATCCGGTGATGTTCGTCGTCTATGTCGGCAGCATCCTGACGACGCTTCTGTGGATGCAGGCGCTGGCCGGACAAGGCGAAGCGCCGCGGGGTTTCATCCTCGCCGTGACGATCTGGCTGTGGCTTACGCTGCTGTTCGCGAATTTCGCCGAAGCGATTGCCGAAGGGCGCAGCAAGGCGCAGGCGGCGTCGCTCAAGAGCGCGCGCAAGGACACGCTGGCGAAGCGACTTGCGAAGCCGGAACGCGACGCCGCGCAAACCGCGGTGCCGTCGGCCGGGCTCAGGAAAGGCGACCTCGTGCTCGCCGAGCAGGGCGACCTGATACCCGGTGATGGCGAAGTGATCGAGGGCGTCGCCGCGATCGACGAATCCGCGATCACCGGAGAAAGCGCGCCGGTGATTCGCGCCGCGGGCAGCGATTTCAACACCGTGACCGGCGGCACGCGGGTGCTGTCCGACTGGGTGATCGTGCGCATTAACGTGAACCCCGGCGAGGCGTTCCTCGATCGCATGATCAGCATGGTCGAAGCTGCGCGACGCCAGAAGACCCCCAACGAAATCGCCCTCACGATCCTGCTGGTCGCCTTGACGATCGTGTTCCTGCTGGTCACGGTGACGCTGCTGCCGTTTGCGGTCTACAGCGTCGATGTCGCGAAGGCGGGAACACCCGTCACAATCACCGTGCTGGTGGCGCTACTCGTGTGCCTGATCCCGACCACCATCGGCGGCCTGCTGTCGGCGATCGGCGTGGCCGGCATGGGCCGGATGATGCGCGCCAACGTCATCGCCACATCCGGTCGTGCCATCGAGGCCGCCGGCGACTGCGATGTGCTGCTGCTCGACAAGACGGGCACCATCACGCATGGCAATCGGCAGGCGTCGGCGCTTTACGCCGTCGCGACCGTCGCTGAAACCAGGCTGGCCGAGACCGCGCTGCTCGCATCGCTGGGCGACGACACGCCGGAGGGGAAAAGCATCGTCGCGCTGGTCAAGCGCGCCTACGGCGTGGTGCCTCCTCCGCTCGAACCCGGGCAATTCAGCATCATCGCGTTCTCCGCGCAAACGCGCATGAGCGGCGTCACGTTCCGCGACCGCGAAATCCGCAAGGGGTCGCTAGCCGCCATCCGTGAGTGGATCGAAGCGCAGCGCGGGACGGTCGACGCGGAAATCAACGCCCGCGTCGAGGAAGTCGCGCGCAGGGGATCCACGCCGCTCGTCGTCGCCGAAGGCGGGCACATGCTGGGCGTCATCGAGCTGAAGGACATCGTCAAGACCAACATCAAGGAACGCTTCGCCGAGCTCCGCAGGATGGGCATTCGCACCGTGATGATCACCGGCGACAACAAGCTGACCGCGGCATCGATCGCGGCCGAAGCGGGAGTGGATGACTTTCTCGCCGAAGCGACGCCGGAAAACAAGCTGCGACTGATCCGCGAGTCGCAAGCCGAGGGCAAGCTCGTCGCGATGACAGGAGACGGCACCAACGACGCACCGGCGCTCGCGCAAGCCGACGTTGCCGTCGTGATGAACAGCGGCACGCAGGCCGCCAAGGAAGCCGGCAACATGGTCGATCTCGACTCGAATCCGACGAAGCTGATCGAGATCGTGGAAATCGGCAAGCAGATGCTGATGACCCGCGGCGCGCTCACCACGTTCTCCATCGCCAACGACCTCGCGAAATTCTTCGCGATCATTCCCGCGGCGTTCGTCTCGACCTACCCTGTGCTGGGCAGGCTGAACGTGCTTCACCTGGCGACGCCCAACAGCGCCATCCTGTCCGCCGTCATTTTCAATGCGATGATCATTCCCGCGCTGATTCCGCTCGCGCTGAAGGGCGTCAAGTACCGCCCGATGGGCGCGGCGGCGATCCTGCGCACCAACATGCTGGTGTACGGCATCGGCGGGGTGATCCTGCCGTTTCCGGGGATCAAGCTCATCGACCTGGCGCTGTCCGCGCTCAACCTGGCGTAGCCAAAGGAGCGATTCGTGTTCGCCGATCTCATTCCCGCCATCCGCATGCTCGCGGTGCTGACCGCACTGACCGGTGTCGTCTACCCGCTGCTCGTCACCGGCATCGCCAAAACTGCGTTTCCCGGTGCCGCGAACGGCAGCCTGATCGAAGCCAACGGCAGGATCGTGGGTTCGGCATTGATCGGCCAGCCGTTCGACAATCCCGGGTATTTCTGGAGCCGGCCTTCGGCAACGTCACCGCAACCGTACAACGCGGACGCGTCGTCGGGCTCGAACCTCGGTGCGCGCAATCCTGCGCTGACCGAAGCCGTCGCCGCGCGCATCAAGGCGTTGCGCGACGCGGATCCCGGCAACGTGGCGCCGGTTCCGATCGACCTCGTCACGGCGTCCGGCAGCGGGCTCGATCCCGACATCAGCGTCGCCGCCGCGCGATTCCAGGTTTCGCGGGTCGCCAGGACCCGCGGATTGCCGGAACGCGAGGTCCGCGGTCTCGTCGCCGGCAATACCGCGGGCCGAACTTTCGGCCTGCTGGGTGAGCCGCGCGTCAACGTGCTCGCGTTGAACCTTGCGCTCGACCGCGCAAGTGCGCCGCGGTAAGTCCACGATGCCAATGCGACGCCCAGTTCCTGCACGCCGCTGCCGAACATGCGCCGGTGGTCCGGACGCATGCACTCAGGCCGCAAAATCAATCCGAGCCCGATGAGCGACACGCGCCCCGACCCGGACCAGATCCTGTCCGACTACAACGCGGACAAGGCGCGCGCGGCGCGCGGCAAGCTGAGGATTTTCTTCGGCGCTTCGGCGGGTGTAGGCAAGACCTACGCGATGCTGCTGGCGGCGCAGGCGTTGCGTGCGCACGGTGTGGACGTCGTCGTGGGTGTGCTCGAAACCCACGGCCGCGCGGAGACCGCGGCACTTCTCGATGGTCTCGACCAGATCCCGCTGCTGAACCTCGCGGTCCAGGCGACGACCGTTCGCGAATTCGATCTCGACGCGGCGCTCGCGCGCCGGCCGAAGCTCGCGCTCGTCGACGAGCTCGCGCACACCAACGCTGCCGGCTCGCGCCATCCGAAGCGCTGGCAGGACATCCAGGAGCTACTCGACGCCGGCATCGACGTATTCACGACGCTCAACGTACAGCACCTCGAAAGCCTCAATGACGTCGTCGGCGGCATCACCGGCATCCGCGTGTGGGAAACCGTTCCCGACACTTTCTTCGACCATGCGGACGACATCGTGCTGGTCGACCTTCCCGCGGACGAGCTGCTCGCCAGGCTGAAGGCGGGCAAGGTCTACCTGCCGGAGAATGTCGAACGCGCGTCGCGCAACTTCTTCCGCAAGGGCAATCTGATGGCGCTGCGCGAGCTCGCATTGCGCCGCACCGCGGATCGCGTGGAAGGCGATGTCCAGGCGTACCGGTCGGACAAGTCGATCGATGCCGTGTGGAAAACCGAGGCGTCGATCCTGTGCTGCGTCGGCCCCGACGCGGCAGGCGGCAACCATCTGGTGCGCAGCGCCGCACGACTCGCCGGGCAGCTCGGCGTCGAATGGACGACCGCCTATGTCGAGACCCCTGCGCTGCAGCGATTGCAGGCGTCCGCCCGCGAAAGAATCTTGCAAACCATCAAGCTCGCGCAGGACCTCGGCGCGCAAACGGCAATTCTCGCGGCCAGCGATCCGGCATCGGCGCTGGTCGAGTACGCGCGAACGCACAATTGCTCGAAACTGATCGTGGGCCGCGCGCGCCGGCGCCCAGTTTGGCCCTGGATCCCAGGAATGAGCAGGCGCCTGGCGGAACGCGCGCCCGACATCGACCTGATTGAAATGGGCCGCGCGGATGCGCCGGGCGCCGATGCAAGGCGCGACCCCTCCGTATCCGCCAGCGAGGATCCGCGGCGCGCCCAAAAGCGAATGCGCTATGTAGGGTCGCTGGTCGCGTGCACTGCAACCGGGCTCGTCGCAAACCTGCTGTTGCCGCATTTCGACCTCGCGAACATCGTCATGCTGTTCCTGCTGACAGTGGTGCTGGTCGCGATCCGCTGGGGGCGCGGTCCGGCGGTGATGTCCGCCTTCGTGAGCGTGCTGGTGTTCGACTTTTTCTTCGTGCAGCCGCGCTTTTCGTTCGCGGTTCACGATGCGCAATACCTGCTGACATTCGGCGTGATGCTGGCGGTGGCATTGATAACGGGCAACCTGACAGCGGGATTGCGCTACCAGGCGCGGGTCGCAGGCCATCGCGAGGAACGTTCACGCGTGTTGTACGAATTCGCCCACGACCTTTCCAGCCTCCTGCAGACCGAGCAGGTCGTCAGGATGTCGGTCGATGTCGTTGCGAGGATATTCGACGCGGAAGCCGCGATGTTCGTGCTGGACGGCGACGACCGGCTGGTGCTGCATGGCGAGCGCACGGGCAGCACGCCCATCGATCCCGGCGTGGCGCAGTGGGCCCACGACCATGCTCAACCGGCGGGGCGCGGGACCGACACGCTGGCGGGGAGCGTCTTCCTGTACCTGCCACTGAAGGCGCCGATGCGATCGCGCGGCGTGCTCGCGCTTCGACCCGCGAGCACGCGCCTGCTGCTGGTGCCGGAACAGCGGCGACTGCTCGACACGTTCGCGGCGCTGGTGGCCATCTCGCTCGAGCGCGTGCACTACGTCGAAGTCGCGCAGCAGGCGCTGCTGCGCATGGAGTCGGAGCGGCTGCGCAACTCGCTGTTGTCGGCTTTGTCGCACGACCTGCGCACGCCACTCACCGCGCTGCTCGGACTCGCGGAGTCACTCGCCTTGACCCGACCGGCACTGTCGAGCAACCAGCTCGAAATCTCGCAGTCGATCGTCGACGAAGCGCGCCGCATGAATGCGCTGGTGAACAACCTGCTCGACATGGCGCGGCTGCAAAGCGGCGAAGTGAAGCTGCGGCGCGCATGGCAGCCGGTCGATGAAGTGGTCGGGAGCTCGCTCAGGTCGGCGGCGGCGGCGCTTGCCCGGCATCCCGTCGAAGTCGAGCTGGCCGCGGCACTGCCGCTAGTGGAATTCGACGACGCGCTGATCGAGCGGGTGCTCTACAACCTGCTCGAAAACGCCGCCAAGTACACGCCGACGGGTTCACCGATCCGCCTGTCGGCGATGGTCGACGGGAGCGCGTTGCAGTTCACGGTCAGCGATCGCGGTCCGGGGCTGCGGCCGGGACAGGAGGATGCCATCTTCGAGAAATTCACGCGCGGTGAACACGAATCGGCCACGCCTGGCGTGGGTCTTGGATTGGCAATCAGCCGCGCAATCGTCGAGGCGCACCACGGACACATCCGGGCGCGCAACAATCCCTCCGGCGGCGCCGAGTTCAGCTTCACGCTGCCGCTGGGCACGCCGCCCGACATGCCACCGTCAGAGACGGAACGCCCGGCCGGCGTGCACGCTTGACCGACGCCGCGACCTCGGTTGCTGGTCGGGCCTCCGGGTAGAATGAGCTTGGCGCCACGCAGGCTGCGGCGGCGCCTGAAACGTCGACAACCGTGCTCCGGCGAAACCGTTCCACCGCCTCCAACCGTTGCGATTGCAATCGATGAGCCATGGCGCGCGCATCCTTGAGCAATGCAACGAGCTCGGCGCCATCAGTGACGACGCGCAGGTCCTCACCCGTCGCTACCTGACACCCGAGCATCGGCGCGCGGCCACGCACATCGCCGGATGGATGCGCACCGCCGGCATGGCGGTCGACATCGACGCACTGGGCAACGTCGTCGGCCGCTACGCTGCCGCGCGCGACGACGCGCCGCTGCTGATCACCGGCTCGCACATGGACACCGTGGTCAACGCGGGACGCTACGACGGCACGTTCGGCATCCTGTGCGCGATCGCAGCGGTGGCCGATCTCGATGCGCGCCAGCTGCGCCTCCCCTGCGCCGTCGAAGTCGTCGCCTTCGGCGACGAGGAAGGCGTGCGCTTCGGATTTTCGATGGTCGGCAGCAAGGCGCTGTCGGGACAGTTCGATCCGGCGCTGCTCGGCAAGACCGATGTCGACGGCATCACGCTGCGCGAGGCGATTACCGCGTTCGGCGGCGATGTCGCAGCGATCCCGTCATTGTCGCGCGCAGGTGCGAACGTCTCGGCGTTCGTCGAGGTGCACATCGAGCAGGGGCCGGTGCTGCTCGATGAGAGTCTCGCTCTCGGCGTGGTGACGTCGATCGCCGGATCGACGCGCATTGCCGCGCGCGTCACCGGCGTCGCCGGCCATGCCGGCACCGTGCCGATGGGCGCGCGCCGCGACGCACTGGCCGCCGCCGCGGAAATGGCGTTGCATGTCGAGACCCACGCCGCCGGACATGCCGACACGCTCGTCGGCACCGTGGGCCGGTTCGGTGTCGTCGGCGGTGGCGCGATCAACGTGATTCCCGGCGACGTCGAGTTCACGATCGACGTGCGCGCCGCCGACGACGCGACGCGCATCGCCGCCGTCGTCAACCTGGAGCGCGACTGCCGCGCGGTCGCCGCGCGCCGCGACGTCACGCTCGACTGGCAGACACTGCTCGAGCTCGCGGCGACGCCCTGTGATCCGCGATTGCAGCAGCGCCTGGCCGCGAGCGTCGCCGCGCAAGGCATCGAGCCGCGCTTCCTGCGCAGCGGCGCCGGCCACGACGCGATGGAAATGGCGCGCATCGCGCCGATCGGCATGTTGTTCGTACGCTGCGGCGCCGGCGGCATCAGCCACAATCCGCGCGAGACGATGACGGCCGAGGACGCGAGCGTCGCCACGCGTGCGCTGATCCATTTCCTCGAGCATTTCGACGGCGACCCGACCGCCACGGTTTGATGAGCAACGCGCCTCAGCCGATCACGGTCTACGATCGCCTCGGCGACTGGATCGACAATCACCTCGACGAATCGATCGCCTTCCTGCGCGAGCTCGTGCGCGTTCCCACCGACACGCCGCCGGGCGACAACGCGCGCCATGCGGCGCGCACCGCCGAGCTCCTGACGCGGATGGGCTTCAGCGTCGAGCGTCATCCGGTTCCCGTCGCGGAAGTCGAAGCCTGCGGCCTTGCGTCGGTTACCAATCTCGTCGTGCGCCGCTGCTTCGGCGACGGGCCGCTGATCGCGCTCAACGTCCACGGCGACGTCGTGCCGCCGGGCGCCGGCTGGACGCATCCGCCCTACGCGGGCGACATCGCCGACGGGCGCCTGTACGGCCGCGGCGCCGCGGTATCGAAATCGGACATCGCGACGTTCGTCTATGCACTGCGCGCGCTGCAGGCGGAAGGTGACATGGCGCGCGGCGGCGTCGAGCTCCACATCACCTACGACGAGGAATTCGGCGGCCGCTGCGGGCCGCAGTGGCTGCTGGCGCAGAAGCTGAGCGATCCCGACTACGCGCTATGCCCCGGATTCAGCTATGAAGTGGGCATCGCGCACAACGGCTGCGTGCAACTGGAAGTGACCGTGCATGGCCGCGCCGCGCATGCGGCGATGCCGGCCAGCGGCGTCGACGCGCTGCGTGCCGCGCACGCGCTGCTCGGCGCGCTCTACGCGCACGCCGGCGCGCTCGCGCGCGTGCATTCGCGCGTGCCGGGCATCGATGCGCCCACGCTGGTGGTGGGCCGCATCGACGGCGGCACGAACACCAATGTCGTTCCCGATCGCGTGAGCCTGAGGATCGACCGCCGCGTGATTCCGGAGGAGGACGCGGTCGACGCGGAGTACGGCCTGCGTGCGGTGATCGAGCGCACGGCGCTCGCGCTGCGCGGAACGACGCTCGAAGTGCGCCGCCTGCTGCATGCGCGCGCGCTGGCGCCCTTGCCGGGACACGAGGCGATCGTCGCCGCGCTGCAGCGCCACGCGCGCACCTTCATTGGCGAGGACATCGTCGCGCGCGGCACGCCGCTCTACACCGATGCGCGGCTATATGGCGAATGCGGCATTCCGACGGTGCTGTACGGCGCGGGACCGCGCACGCTGCTGGAATCCAACGCCAAGCGCGCCGACGAGAACCTGGTGCTCGAGGATTTGCGCAAGGCGACCAAGGTGGTCGCCTGCGCGCTGCACGACCTGTTGCGTGACGCGCCCTTGCGGCGTCGTCAGCGGCTGCTGTAGTGGACCTGGGGCTCGCGGATATCCGGGCGCGGAGGCATTTCGGCCGGCCAGTTGCGCGCCTCGTAGTCCTCGATCAGCGCCACCAGCTCGTCGAAGCGCCGGCCCGCGGGTGTGTCGGGGTCCGACAGCATCAATTCCTCGAGTTCGTCCAGTGCCGCGGTGTAGTGGGCGTCGGTGACGAGTTGCGCGGGATCGAGTACGTGCATGACGAATCTCCGGTGGCGTGGACGATTGCAGCGGCCATCCCTTGCGGAACGGCGATGCAGGCGGAATGGTCGCGGCCAACGTGGGCTAACGGCCATCGGCCATTCGACTTACGCGACGCACGCCTGCGCTGCATTCCCGCACCCACTTTAGCGAGCGTTTGCACGACGGCCATCGGCGCGAGGCTGATTGCCGCGTCGGTGGTTACCGACAACAACGGTCGTCGAGGCATTTCTTCGCCGGTCGCGGCGCGCGACGAGGGGATAATCGGTGTCGAACTGACAGACTTGCGCCAGGCGGCGCCGCATCATGGTCGCAACGGCACATTCCCGCCGCACCCCAACGAGGAGGTCCCATGAACCAGACACACAATGGTGGCAGCAGCGCTGCCGTGCTCGAGGATGTCAGCGCGATCAACCGCAACGATGCACGGCGCGAGCTGGTCGCCGAATGCCGGCGACTTCTCGCCGACACCGACGCGCTGCTCGATCGCGCGAAGTCGATCTCGGGCGATGCGTACGCGCTCGCGCGCGAGGAGCTCGATCGCAAGATCGCCACGTTGCGCCAGCGCTACGAGGAGCTTTACGAGCAGGCGACGCAGACGACGCAGCGCGCGCGCGCACACACCGACCGCTATGTCCGGGAAAACCCGTGGCAGTCGATCATGATCGCCGCCGCGGCCGGCGCGGTCATGGGAGTGTGCCTCACGCGGCGTTGATCGGCCATCGATCTCGCATCGCGTCGTGGATGCCGGGCGCTGGCCGCGGTCAGCGCTCGTCGTCGTCTTTCCAGGTCTTCCACGTTGTCGATTGCCCCTGCGACTTTCGTCGCGCGATGAACGCGAGCCAGGACGGAGGATTTTCCGATGACAGCGCGGCGCGCAGCACGATGCCGGCGATGATCAGCACCACCGCACCGAGGATGGCGTAGGTTAACCACCACGAGTCCCGCATGGCATTCTCCGATAGGCGATCCCGTCATTCTGCCTCAGTGCTGCGCCTCAGTGCTGCACGGTCGTGCCGGCGAGCGTGTGCATGAGGCGCATCCGCAGGCGCTTAAAAAAAACGGCGAATCGTCGGATTCGCCGTAGTCCTGCGGGAGCAGGTGGCCCGGAAGGGCCAGGGGGAGAGACGGTCAGAACAGCATCGTTCTACGGTTCAAATGCGTTTCAGTTGAGTTGGAGGCGCAGACTGCTGCGGCCGTCGACCGTAGGATCGCTCACCGTCGCCACGGTCGTCGCGCACTTCGGCTTGTGGTCGGCGGTGCCCGCATGCAGCGCGACGCAACGCGTCTCGCTGACGGAAACCGGCGCCGCGCGCCATGTTTCGAATCGGGATCCCAACGCCGTGAAGCCAATGGCGGCGACCGCCATCGCCAGCACCACCGATTCCAACCATGCATCCATGCGCCTTCGACCTCGTCAGATCTTGGGATTGAGCGTGCGGTCGTTCGCCGCGCCGCGGCCGATTTGGGGGTCGTCGGGCAATTCGTCGTCGTAGCGGCTGGCAAACGCGCTGACCTGCTTTTCGGCTTCGTCCTTGCCGACGCCGTAGGACTCCTGCACCTTGCCGACGAGCTGGTCACGCTTGCCGGCGATGACATCGAGCTGGTCGTCGGTCAGCTTGCCCCATTGTTCCTTGGCCTTGCCCTTGAATTGCTTCCAGTTACCTTCGATGCGGTCCCAGTTCATGTAGGTCTCCTGTCGCGAGGTTGTAGGTGCATGCGCGCGCAACTGCACGCCCGGTCAAATCGGAATCGATTCGTCAATCAGTCGCTTCCGCCCATGGGTCAAACTGTAGATTCCGGCGCCGCAGGCGGACATCGGTCGAATGACGATTGGCGCGTGGGACACAGCCGACACGGCGGATGCGTGGCCGGCCGCGCGCCGACTGCCGCGTCGCGGGCGCCCGCCAACACATCCTTGACCGCCGCTCGGCCGCGGACTACGCTCGCCCGGCTATGCACGCGCCGTACGCTCGCGGCCACTGCCGCCGCGAATCGCGCGCGCTCGCGTATCGAGGAGCAACGTATGCAACGTATGCGCATCGCGTCCGCGCTGGCGGCGTTTTTGCTGGGACTCTGCTGGGCCGGTGCGAGTGCCGCCGGCGCCATCCGCGGCACGGTGGTGTTCGGTGGCGCCGTGCCCGCGCAGAAGAAGGTCGACGTCACGATCGACCAGTACGTATGCGGCACCGACAAGGATCCGGGCGACCTGCTGGTGTCGCCGCGCAAGGAACTGCGCAATGCCGTCGTGTGGATCGACAACCCGCCCGCGGACCGGGCGTCGCCTACACCCGGCGAAAAAGTGTCGATGGACCAGCAGGGCTGCGTGTTCGTCCCGCGCGTCGTCGTCGTGCAGGCGGGCGGGACGGTGGACTTCCTCAACAGCGACCGCCTGCTCCACAACCTTCACGCAACGCCGAAGCTCAACGTGGCGTTCAATCGCACGCAGCCCAAGAACCGCACGATTCCAGTGACGTTCGCGAAGCCGGAGATCGTGCGCATCAACTGCGACCTGCACGCATGGATGGTGGCGTGGGTCGTCGTCGCCGCGCATCCGTTCTACGCGATCACCGGCGCCGACGGCCAGTTCGCGTTCGACAACCTGCCGCCGGGGCAATACAAGCTCAACGTATGGCAAGAGCGCCTGGGCACCACGGTCGCGAACGTGACCGTCACCAATGGCGCGCCGGCACGCGCGTCGATCGAGATGAAGCCGCGCTGACCCGCTCAGGGACGCACGTCGATCTTCTGCGTGGCTTCCCACGCCGCCGAGTGCGTCGGCTCCTCCACCGCGCGCAGCAGGCCGCCCTCGTCGAGCGCGACCGTAAAGGTCACCGTCGGCGCCGAGTACACCGGATGCAGGTAGGCGCGCGCGATCTCGACCGAGTCCTTGTACAGCGCGATGTAGCGGACGAAATGCTCGGACAGCGACGGATGCGTGCCGCCGGCGCCGACGCTGATGGTCACGGTGAACCATTCGCCGCGGCGGACGGCCGCCGGAGCGACGATCTTGGGCGTGTGCTTTGCATCGTAGGTCGTATGCACCTTGCGAAACTCGGGCGTGAACTGCTCGGCCTGCTCGGGCACCGCCTGCGCATGCGCGGTGCCCGCGCCCAGCGCACCCACGAACGCCACGAGCATCCTTACGACATGGCCACTGGTTGTCATCGTGTTTCCTCCATCGCTTCGGTCAGGTTTCCGGCAGGAACTTCTGCACGAGCGCCAACAGCTCGCGCGGACTGTAGGGCTTGGCGAGATAGCTGTCGGCGCCGGCCGCCGACGCCTTTTCGCGGTCGCCGGAGAGCGCGAACGACGTGATCACGATGATGGGGATGTGCGCGGTCCGCTGATCCGCCTTGAGCAGCTGCGTCGCGTCGAGACCCGACATCTTGGGAAGCTGCACGTCCATCAGGATGAGCTGCGGCAGTTGCTGCTGCGCCATCGCCACGCCGCTTTCACCGTCGACCGCCTCGACGAGCCGGTACGACGTGCGCGACAGCAGCCGGCGCACGATCTTGCGGTTGTACTCGTTGTCCTCGATGTAGAGAATCGTCTGTTCGCTCATGTCGCCTCGCCTCCTGCCCGCAACGGTACCGCGAAGTAGAACGTGCTGCCCTTGCCGAACTCGCTTTCGACCCAGATCCGGCCGCCGTGCATCTGCACAAACTTGCTGGTGATGCTGAGCCCTAGACCGGTGCCGCCGAATTCGCGTGTGACGGTGGTATCGGCCTGGCGGAACTCGGTGAACACGTGCTCGATATCCTCGGGGGCGATGCCGATCCCGGTGTCGGCGACACGGAACACGACATCCGGCCCGATGACCGCGACGCCGATCTCCACCTTGCCGACGCGCGTGAACTTGAGCGCGTTGCCGGCGAGGTTCATCAGGCATTGCGTGAGGCGCCCGCTGTCGCCATAGGCCACCGGCAGGTCATCGGGGACGCTGATCGTGAAGTCGAGGCCCTTCTCCGCGGCGAGCGAGCGCAGCGACACGTGCACGATGTCGACGATCTCGCGCACCGAGTACTCGCCCAGCGCGAGCTCCATCCGCCCGGCCTCGATCTTGGACAAGTCGAGCACGTCGTTGATCAGGCGCAGCAGGTGGCGGCCGTTGAGCTGGATGTCGGTCAGCGGCTCCTTGAGCTCACCGGGCACTTCGCCGTAGAGCCCGTCGATCAGCATCTCGGTGAAGCCGAGGATCGCGTTCATCGGCGTGCGCAGCTCGTGGCTCATGTTGGCGAGGAATTCCGATTTCGCCTTGCTCGTTTGCGCGAGTTGCAGGTTGAGCCGGCCAAGCTCGCCCGCCGCGCGGCGCTGCTCGGCGTCGAAGCGCTGCAGCTCGGCGCTCATGTGGTTCATCCGCGCGGCCAGCGTGCCGAACTCGTCGCGGTTGGGCACGCTGATGCGCGCCGCGAAGTCGCCCGCCGCCACCTTGTCGAGGAATCCCTGCGCCTCGCGCACCGGCAGGATGAACGACCACGAGATGATGAAGCCGCACAGCATCGCGAAAATCACCGCCACCACCGCGAACACGGTCGTCAGCGTCAGCGAGCGCCGGTTGGTGGCGGCGACGCTGTCGCGAAGCTTCGCCATCCGGTTCTGCTGCGCGGCGACGAGCAGTCCCACGCGCATCGTGATCTCGGTGTCCAGCCGCTCCTGCCGGTGCAGCAGCGCGCCGGTCACCGCGCCGAGGCGCCGGTCGCGGATCGCGTTGGCGATGTCGGCGACGACCGCCATCGCCTCGTCTTGTGAAGCGCGTACCTGCTCGACCAGCTTCGGATCGGCTGTGCCCGCGGCTTCCAGCTTGGCGAGTCGGTCGTTGAACTGGTTGTTCTCGCGCAGGATCTTGGCGATCGCCACCTCGTCCTGCGACAGCAGCGCCATGTCGGTGTAGTGCATCTGCCGTGCCAGCGCGGACTCACCCTGCTGCGCGAGGCTCACGAGCTCGTGCGCCTCGTCGAGAAGCTGCCCCTGGCGCGTTGCGATGGCGATCGTCTGCAGGCTGACAACCGCCATCGCGATGAACAGCAGCGTGACGATCATGAACGCGGCGAGCAGCTTGGTATGCACCGACGCGCGGATCGCCGCGACTGCGCGCACCAGCACGCGCAATGGCGTGCGCCGCTCGACGAACGCCGCGAGCTCCTCGAGGCCCGCGTCGCGCGGGTCGCCAAGTGCCTGCTGGTCGAGTGAGGATTGCACGCCCGGACCCAATGTGTCGCCCCTCGGTTGCGTCCCGCGGTTGCGCCCCTCGGCTGCGCTGCTCAGTTGCGTGGCCCAGGCGCGTTCTTGTGCATCGCCGGCCGAGGCCGTATATTTCCCGATCCGCTGGGAAAATTGCCGGTGAGAACACCCCCTCGCATTCTCATCGTCGACGACAACCCGACCAACGTCAAGGTCCTGCAGACCCGGCTGGTCGCTGACGGCTACGAAGTGGTCACCGCGGGCGATGGCGAGGAAGGCCTCGCCGTCGCGCAGCGCGACAAGCCCGACCTCATCCTGCTCGACGTGATGATGCCGAAGCTCGATGGCTTCGAGGTGTGCCGGCGCCTGCGCGCCGACGCCAGCTTTCCGTTCACGCCGATCATCCTGGTGACGGCGATGGCCGACCCGAAGGACGTGGTCGCGGGACTCGAGGCGGGCGGCGACGAATACCTGACCAAGCCAGTCGATCACGCGGCGCTGGCAGCGCGCGTGCGCTCGATGCTGCGCATCAAGCGGCTGCACGACACCGTCGAAGATCTCGCCGCCGAAGTGAAGTCGTGGAATGCGTCGCTGGAGCAGCGCGTCGCCGCGCAAGTGAGCGAGATCGAGCGCATGGGGCGGCTGCGCCGCTTCTTTTCACCGCAACTGGCCGAGCTGATCGTCAACGGCGGCGCCGACGATCCGCTGAAGAGCCACCGGCGCGAGATCACCGTCGTGTTCCTCGACCTGCGCGGCTTCACCGCGTTCGCCGAAGTCGCCGAGCCCGAGGACGTGATGGGCGTGCTGCGCCAGTATCACCAGGTGGCGGGCCGGATGGTGCTCGAATACGAGGGCACGCTCGAGCATTTCACCGGCGACGGCATCACGATCCTGTTCAACGATCCGGTGCCCATTCCCAACCCCGCCGAGCGCGCGGTGCGCATGGCGCTGGCGATCCGCGAGTCCGTCGGCAAGATGGCCGAGGACTGGAAAAAGCACGGCTACGAGCTGAGCCTCGGCATCGGCATCGCGCAGGGCTACGCGACGATCGGCGCAATCGGCTTCGAGGGACGCTGGGACTACAGCGCGATCGGCACCGTCACCAACCTCGCCGCGCGCCTGTGCGGGGAGGCCGCGGGCAACGAGGTGCTGATCTCGCAGCACGTGTTCGCCGCCGTCGACGCGCTGATCGACGTCGACGCCCAGGAAGTGATGACACTCAAGGGCTTTCGCCGTCCGGTGATCTGCTATCGTGTGCGCGGGCTGAAGGCCGCCTAGACGACACCCGGCGTCGCTACGCTATGGCGGTCGCGTCACGTCGCCAGCAGGTCGAGCGCCTGCGGATGCCGCTGCATCCACGCATGCGCATACGAGCACGATGCAATGATGCGCAGCTTGTTCGCGCGTGCGTGCGCCACCGCCGCCTCGACGAGCTTGCCGCCAATGCCGCGACCGCCCAGCGACGGCGGCACTTCGGTGTGATGGATATCCATCACGTGGTTGCGCAGGCGGTAGTCGAGGCGCGCGAGCTCGCCTTCGACCTGCGCCTCGAAGCGGCTGTGCGACGGGTTGTGGATGACGTCGATTGCGTCGGTGGCCATGCGCCGAGGCTAACCGATCGCGCGCGGATTGTCAGCCGGCCAGAACGCATACGCGTCCATCGCCAGCGCTGCGCCCTCGATGCCCTGGTAGAAGCGCTCCGCCTTCGCATCGGGCGCTGCGGCGCCCCACGCGACGAGCAGCGGTACCAGGTGTTCCTCGCTCGGATGCGCGCGCGCACCATCGGCCTGCGTGTCGCGGTATTCGCTGACCGCGCGATGATCGCCCGCGGCGATGTGCTGCGCGAGCCAGTCGGCGAAGTGCTGCGCGTAGGGCAGCGGCGCGTCGCTCGACGGTCGCCAGTCGCGCAGGTTGTGCGTCGCGTGCCCGGAACCGATGACGAGCACGCCTTCGCCGGCGAGCGGCGCGAGCGCACGACCGAGCTGCCAGTGATGCTCGACGCCGCGCGCGGTCTGCACCGACAACTGCACGACGGGCACATCGGCCTGCGGATACATGAATCGCAACGGCACCCATGCGCCATGGTCGATGCCGCGGGAGCCATCGATGCCGGCCGCCATGCCGGCATCCTTGAGCAGCGCCACCGCGCGTTGCGCGACGTCGGGCGCGCCGGGTGCGTCGTAGCGCAGCTGGTAGAGCGGCGGCGGAAAGCCGCTGAAGTCGTGGATCGTCGTGAGCCGCGACGTGCCGGTCAGCATCGGCACGGCGGTGTCCCAGTGCGCGGACGCGATGACGATCGCGCGCGGCTGCGGCAGCGTGCGCGCGAGCGCCGTCCACGCGTTTCCCGCCGGGCCTGCGTCGAGCGCGTGCATCGGCGAGCCATGCGAAATGAAAAGCGTGGGCAGCGTGCGCATCGGTTGCTCCCTTATTTGAGCCGGCCTTCGGACTTGAGCACTTCAGCGACTTTCGGCCGCGCCTTGACGCGATCGAAATATGCTTGCAGCGGCGCGATGTCGAACTTGAGCCAGTCCTGCCACGTCAGCATCGTGAACAGATACGCATCGGCGACGCTGAATTTGTCGCCCATCAGGTAGGGCTTGTCGCCGAGCTGCGCGGCGATCCACGCGATACGCTTGACGATCTTGTCGTGCGTGGCCTTGCGGTAGTCGTCGGTGATCGACTTGTCGAACAGGGTGCCGAGCGTCTTGTGCAGTTCGGACGTGATGTAGTTGAGCCACTCCTGCAGGCGGTAGCGCTCGGGCGTGCCGCAGGCCGGCGCGAGCCCAGACTGGGGCGACTGGTCGGCGATGTACTGGACGATCACCGGGCCTTCCGTCAGCAGCGAACCGTCGTCGAGACGCAGCGCCGGCACCTGGCCCTTGGAATTCACCGCGTAGTAGTCGGAACCGTCCTCGAGCTTGTGCGACTGCAGGCTCACCTTGACCAGGTCGGCAGCAAGTCCCGCTTCGGCGAGCACGATGTGGGGCGACAGCGAGCACGCGCCGGGCGAATAGTAGAGCTTCATCCAGTTCTCCTTTTTAGGACGCCACGCGTCCGTCACCGCCAGAGTGGCCCTTGACGATCCCGGAATAAAGACCCCACACTGCCAAATATTGTTGCGTAATTCGGGATAATAAGTGGATCGCTTCCTGGCCATGTCGGTATTTGCGCGCGTTGTCGAGCAAGGACACCTGTCGCGCGCCGCGACGCAGCTCGACATGTCGACGTCGGCGGTGTCGCGCCATCTGGCAGACCTCGAGAGCCATCTCGGCGTGCGCCTGCTCAACCGCACCACGCGACGCTTGTCGCTGACGGAAAGCGGGCAGGTGTTCTACGAGCGCAGCGTGCAGCTGCTCGCCGATCTCGAAGAGGCAGAGATCACCGTCGCGTCCGCGTCGGTGGTGCCGCGTGGCACGCTGAAGATCACCTGCTCGATCACCTGGGGCATCCGCCACCTGGCGCCCGCGATCGCCACGTTCGTCGAGCGCTTCCCCGGATTGCGCTTCGAGGTCGAGCTGTCCGATCGCGCGGTCGACATCGTCGAGGAAGGCATCGACTTGGCGATCCGCATCGGCGACATCGGCTCACAATCGCTGATCGGGCGGCGAATCGGCACGACGCAGCTCGTATGCTGCGCATCACCCGCGTATCTCGCGGCGCACGGCACGCCGCGCATACCTGAAGACCTCGCGCAGCACGTGTGCCTCACGTACGCGTATTCGGCGAGCGGCAACACGTGGCGCTTCCGCGACCGCGCCGGCCACGAGCATGCGATCCGCGCCGTCGGTACCGTGCACGCCAACAACGGACAGATGCTGGCGGAGCTGGCGGCGGCCGGTGTGGGCATCTCGATGGAGCCCGATTTCATCGTCGCGCCGGAACTGCGCGCCGGCGCGCTGCTGCCGATCCTGGCGGAATTCACGCCGCCGTCGGCCGGCATCTACGCCGCCTACGCGAGCCGCCGGCACCTGTCGGCGAAGATTCGCGCATTCGTCGATTTCCTGGTGACGCGCTTTTCAGGGACGTCGATTACGGCGCAGTGAGTGCCCACTAAGTTGGATCAGCGCAGCTGGATTTTTCCCGCCGGCGGCATGCCTCCGGCCTCCGGAATGACAATCGACGACTGCTGCTCGCGCCGCATCTGCTGCAGTTCATGCATCGCGCGCTCCACGCCCACTTTCGCCGCGTCGCCATAGCGCTCGACGGCGTCGGCGAGATTCGTCGCGTCGATCTCGAAGCTGATCGGCAACGGCCCGACCGATGTCATCAGTTGCGCCTCGCCCTGGTAGATCGTCTGCCGCTTCGGATCGTCGCCGCCGTCGGCGCTCACCGGCTGCAGCACGCGCAGCGTTCCCACCTTGCGGTCGGTGTAGATCTCCTCGCGATAGAGCGCGGCGACGTCCATGCTGGCGTCACCCGTTCGCGGTTCGCTGGCCATCGTGATTTCCTTTATTGTGACGATTGGGTCGGTCGATATTCTAAAGGGTGCTGGCGCGCATGCCACGCCAGCGCTTGCGCGCCGCGCGGTGCCGACACTGCGCGATCGTGGTTTGCTGCCGCAGGGAACAATTGGCGCATCGACGTTGCCCAACACCGGTCAACGTCACGACGCTGCCGAACGTTTTTATCGGCAGTGACAAGGTGAGGACTCATTCGATGAAACGCAAATCCCTTTTGATCGCGGCGTCGGCTGCCGCGCTGGCGCTGCTGCCCTTGCAAGGCGCGTGGGCGCAGTCCCGTGGTGGTGGCGGCGGTCACGGCGGTGGCAGGTCCGCAATGCACGGCGGCGGATCGCAGGGTGGCTGGAGTGGCGGTTCGCATGGCGGCGGCGGCTGGAGCGGCGGCTCGCATGGCGGCGGGTGGCATGGCGGTTCGCACGCTGGCGATTGGCACGGCGGCAGCTGGCGCGGCGGTTACTGGCGCGGAGGCTACTGGGGTCCGTCGTTCGGCCTTTATCTCGGCGCGCCATGGTACCCGGGAACCGCATGGGGCTATCCGTATTACGGCGGCTCGACGATCGTCTACGACGACCCCGCGCCCGCTTACTGGGGGCCGGCCACCACGACGGTAATCCCGGCGCCGGCAATGACGCCTGCGCGAGCGCCGGCGCAGTTCAGGTACTACTGCGCCGACGGCGGCTACTACCCCGACGTGCGCACCTGTCCCAAGGGATGGGTGCAGATGCCGCAGCGCTGACGCGCCCGCGCGCCGCTGGCGCGTCAGCGGCGCAACGCGTCGATGCCGCGCGCGACGCCCGCGAGCGTCAACGGGAACATCCGCGGACCGAGAACCGACGCGATCAACTGCGTCGAGCGCGTGTATTCCCACGTGCGCTCGGGCTCGGGATTCCACCAGATCCGGTGGCGAAAATGCTCGAACACGCGCGCGAGCCATGCGAGGCCGGGCTCGTCGTTTGCGTATTCGACGCTGCCGCCCTGCTCGGCGAGCTCGTAGGGACTCATCGCCGCGTCGCCGATGACGATCAGCCGCCAGTCGGGTCCATAGGTTCGCAGCAGCTCGAGCGTCGACACGCGCTCGTTGCGCCGTCGCGCGTTGTCGCGCCAAACGTGGTCGTAGATGCAGTTGTGGAAGTAGAAGTATTCGAGATGGCGGAACTCGCTTTTCGCCGCGGAGAACAGCTCCTCGCACGCTTCCACGTGCGGGTCCATCGACCCGCCGATGTCGAAGAACAGCAGCAGCTTGGCGCGGTTGCGCCGTTCCGGCTGCATGTGCAGGTCGAGCCAGCCGGCATTGCGCGCCGTGCCCTCGATCGTGCCATCGAGGTCGAGCTCCTCAGGCACGCCCTCGCGGGCGAACCGCCGCAGCCGTCGCAACGCGACCTTGAGGTTGCGCGTGTTGAGCTCGACGTCGCCATCGAGATTGCGGAAATTGCGCTCGTCCCACACCTTGACGGCGCTGCGCGCACCGCCCTGTTCCTGGCCGATGCGGATGCCTTCGGGATTGAAGCCGGATGCGCCGAAGGGGCTGGTGCCGCCGGTGCCGATCCACTTGCTGCCGCCGGCGTGCCGACCGCGCTGCTCCGCCAGGCGCTGGCGCAGCGTCTCCATCAGCTGGTCGTACCCGCCCAGCGCCTCGATGCGCTTGCGGTCCTCGTCGCTCAGGTGACGCTCGAATTCCCTGCGCAACCATTCCCCGGGCAACTCGGTACGCAGGTCGAACAGCGAGTCGACGCCCTTGAAGTAACTGGCGAACGCAAGGTCGAAGCGGTCGAACTGCCGCTCGTCCTTGACCAGCGTCATGCGCGCGAGCGCATGGAAGTCGTCAAGTGAAGCCGTCACCACGCGCTTGTCCAGCGCTTCCAGCAACGTCAGGAACTCGCGCGTACTGATCGGCAGCTTGAACGCACGCAGGTGCAGGAAAAAGGCGGTGAGCATCACGCAGCGTACGACGGCGGCGCGGTAGTCGCCGTCAGCGCGGCTTCTGCAGCTGGAACGTCAGGTGACGCCTCACCGCCGGCCACTCGTTGTCGATGATGCTGAACACGACGGTGTCGCGCTTGCTGCCGTCGGCGCCGAGCTGGTGGTTGCGCAGCACGCCGTCCTGCTTCGCGCCGAGGCGTGCGATCGCAGCGCGGCTCGCGAAGTTGAACCAGTGCGTGCGGAACTCGACGGCGATGCAAAACAGCGTCTCAAATGCATGCGTCAGCAGCAACAGCTTGCATTCGGTGTTGAACGCCGTGCGGTGCACGCGCCTTGCGTACCAGGTGTGGCCGATCTCGAGTCGGCGATCGGTCGCGTCGACGTTGAAATAGCGCGTGCTGCCGACGATGTCGCCGCTGGCGTTGTGCCGCGCGACGAACGGCATCGCGCCCAGCTGGTCGCGCATCGCCATCGCCGCCTTCACGTACTGCGCCATCTGCGCCGGCTGCGCGACATGCGTGTACCAGAGGTTGTGGATCCCGCCATCTGCCGCGGCTTTTGCCAACGCGGCGGCATCGGACTCGGCCATCGGCTCGAGCGTGGCATGCTCGCCGCGCAGCGTCACCGGTTCGATGAAGCGGTTCACGGTCGCCGTGTCGGTAAGTCGGGACTGCGGTAATCGCGTGCATGGCGCGCTGCCGGGGCGGCAGGGTATCGGACGTCGCTCAAACATGCTTCGCAAACTCGCTTTGGTCCGATACCCTGCCGCCCCGGCGACGGAGTGCAATTCGCAGCGTCACTGATTAGCCATCCACGACGGTGGAGCGGATCGGTTTGGCGGCTAAATTGGCGCGACTCTGACGGGCTGGCGGCGCATCGGGCCAAAGCGAGTTTGCGCAGCATGTCTGAGCGACGCCCGATGTCCGGCCGGACCGTCAGCCGCCAGCCGCCAGCCACGCGAGGCCGAACCATCGGCAACATCACGCGACGGCCACTCACCGCCCCGCCCTCGCCATGAACGCGACGCGCTCGAACAGGTGCACGTCCTGCTCGTTCTTGAGGAGAGCGCCGTGCAGCGGCGGCAGGAACACCTTGCGGTCGCCCGAGCGCAGCGCCTCGACGGGAATGTCCTCGGCGAGCAGCAGCTTCAGCCAGTCGAGGAGCTCGGACGTCGACGGTCGCTTCTTGAGTCCCGGAACTTCGCGCAGGTTGAAGAACACTTCCAGCGCCTCCTGCAGCAGCGCCTTCTTGAGGTCCGGGAAATGCACGTCGACGATGCGCGTCATCGTCTCGCGATCGGGGAAGCGGATGTAGTGGAAGAAGCAGCGCCGCAGGAACGCGTCGGGCAGCTCCTTCTCGTTGTTCGACGTGATCACCACCAGCGGCCGATGCCTTGCGCGTACCGTCTGCTGCGTCTCGTAGACGTGGAACTCCATGCGGTCGAGCTCGCGCAACAGGTCGTTGGGGAACTCGATGTCGGCCTTGTCGACCTCGTCGATCAGCACCACCGCCGGCGAGTCGGCATCGAACGCCTTCCACAGCACGCCGTGCTTGATGTAATGCGCGATGTCGCCAACGTGCGCGTCGCCGAGCTGCGAATCACGCAATCGCGATACCGCGTCGTATTCGTAGAGTCCCTGCTGCGCCTTGGTCGTCGACTTGATGTGCCATTGCAAGAGCGGCCGCCCGAGGCTTTGCGCGACCTCCTCGGCCAGCATCGTCTTGCCGGTGCCCGGCTCGCCCTTGATCAAAAGCGGCCGCTCGAGCGCGAGCGCGGCGTTGACCGCGAGCTTCAGGTCGTCGGTGGCGATGTAGCGGTCGGTGCCTTCAAAACGCATGCGTCGATGGTATCCGAATTCAGTGGATGATGGCCTGCAGCAGCCACAGCGCGGTCATGCCGGCGGTGACGGTCGCGAGCGTGTTGCGCGTGGCGAACCCGACGACGGCGCCGACGGCTGCTGCGAGCACGCGTGGCGTCGCCAGCGAATGCAGAGTCGGCGCACTGACGATCATCGGCAGCACCAGCGCCGTCAGCATCGCCGCCGGCACGTACCTGAGCGCGCGCGCGAGCAACGGCGGCATCGCGCGCCTGGAGAAAAACGCGATGAACGACAGCCGTGACAGGTAATTGAGCGTACCGACGACGACGATGACCGTCCACAGTGTCAGCGCGCTGGCCATCGTTCCCTCGCGAAGTCGAACAGCGTGCCGGCGACGATGCCGACGATTCCCGCGGCGATCAGGTTGAGCTTCATTGGCAGGCCGGCCAGCGCGAATACGGCGATACCGGCGCTCGCCGCGGCGACGAGCGCCGGCGGCGTGCGCAGCAGCGGCGCCACCAGCGCGATGAAGCACAGCGGCACGGCGAAGTCGAGCGACCAGCTCGCCGGCACCAGGTTGCCCGCGAGAAAGCCGATGACGTTGGTGATCTGCCAGCATCCCCACAGCGCGAGCCCGCCGCCGAGGAAGTGCAATGCGCCGCCGCGCGGATCCTGCGTGGCGTCGAAGCGGCGAATCGATGCGGCGAACGCCTGGTCCGTCAGCAGGAACGCGAGCGCGTTCTGCCAGCGCGGCGGCAGCGGCTTCAGGTACGGTGCCATGGCCGCGCTATACATCAGGAAGCGCAGGCCAGCGACGAAGCACGTCAGCACGACCACCGCCACCGGCGCGCCTTCGGCGAGCAACTGCGACGCGAGGATCTGCGCGGCGCCTGAAAAGATGATCAGGCTCATGCCCAGCGCGGCGAAGAAATCGGCACCGGCGTTGGCAGCGGCGACGCCCGTGACGAGACCGAACGGGATGAGGCCGACGCAGGCGGGGAGCATTTCCGCGAAGCCTTCGCGGAAATCGGCGGAAGTGACGATGTGGCGCATGCATGCGAAAGGGAGGTGACGCCTCCCGTTCGGCGTCGATTATACCGGCGCAGGCATGCCGCGTAGCGCCGCGCACCGCGCGTCGAATGTGCGGGACAGCAGTGACCACCCCGCGGCAATTCCTTAGAATCGCGTATGCCGCGACGATGCGGCGTCCCTCCCCGAGGCTTTCATGGAAATTCCCGTCAACGGCTTCAAGCGCAAGATCGCGACCACCGATGTCGCCTATGGCACGTGGCTGTCGGCGTCGTCGCCATCGACAGCCGAGGCGCTGGGCTGCGCCGGCTACGATTTCCTCGTCGTCGACATGGAGCACTCGCCGATCGAGTTTCCGCAGGTCGTCGAAATGCTGCGCGCCATCGCGGGAACACCGGCATCGCCGGTGACGCGCGTGCCGTGGAACGACATGGTGATGGTGAAGCGCGCGCTCGATGCCGGCGCGCAGACGCTGATGCTGCCGTTGATCCAGAACGCCGACGAGGCGCGGCGCGCCGTCGCCTACACGCGCTATCCGCCCGATGGCGTGCGTGGCGTCGCCGGCATGCAGCGCGCCAGCCGCTTCGGCATGGTGAATGACTATGCGCGCCGCGCCGCCGACGAGTTGTGCGTGATCGTGCAGATTGAAACCGCCGACGCGCTCGCACAATTGCCGCGCATCGTCGAGGTGCGCGGCGTCGACTCGGTATTCGTCGGCCCGAGCGATCTCGCCGCGTCGATGGGACATCTCGGCGACATCATGCACAAGGATGTGCAGAAGTCGCTGGAACAGGCGGCGCAGGCGTGCCGTCGCCTCGGCGTGCCGTGCGGGTGCCTCGGCGCCAATCCGGAGATGACGCGGCGCTTTCGCGACTACGGCTATTCGTGGATGGCGATGGGATCGGACATCAGCATGATGGGCTCGCGCGCGCGGGAATGGCTGGCGGAAGTCGTCCCTTCGAGCGCGCCGGCGGCCAATCCTGCAGGTGCGTATTGAGCGGCACGACGCCATGGCGATGACGCCGCGCATCGAGCTATCCGCGGGCGCGGCACGCGCAATCCTGTTGCCACGCACCGGCGGCGCGGTCGGCGGCTTCACGTGGCGGGACGTCGACGTGCTGCGGCCGATGCCTGGCGATGGAACTGCCGACGACAACGTGCGTCTCGCCGCGTGTTATCCGCTGCTGCCGTACTCGAATCGCATCCGCGACGCGGTCCTCACCGTCGGCGGCGAACGCCACGTGCTGCGGCGCAACTTCGGCGATCATCCGAATTCGATCCATGGCATCGGCTGGCAAAACGCGTGGCGCGTCGAGCACGCGGATGCTGCGAATGCGCGGCTCGCATTCGCGCACGACGCGCGCGGCGATGCGCAGGCATCGTGGCCGTGGCCGTTCGAGGCGATGCAGGCGTTCGGGCTGCGTGACGACGGCGCGCATGCAACGCTCGAACTGACCTTGACGCTGCGCAACACCGGTGCGCGCGCCTTTCCGTTCGGGTTGGGTTGGCATCCGTACCTGCCGAAGCCCGCGTCGGCGACGCTGCAATTCGCCGCCGACGGCGTGTGGCTCAACGATGCCACGCAATTGCCGGTCACCCGCGAGGCCGTTCCGCCGGCGTGGAATTTCGCGTCATCGCGTGCGATCGGCGAGGTTGCGCTCGACAATGTGTTCACCGGCTGGCGCGGTGTCGCGCGCCTCGCGTCGCCGGCATCCGCGCGCACGATGACGGTCGAAGCCGACGCCGCGTGCGCATGCCTGGTGGTGTACGCGCCGCCGGGCCGCGATTTCATCGCACTCGAGCCCGTCACGCACGAGACTGACGCATTCAATCGCGCCGAAGCGGGTGCAACGGCGACGGGAACGCGCTGGCTGCCGCCCGGCGCCGCCTTTTCTTGTACGATGCGTATCAGTTCCGCACACTCCCCCGCGACATGACCGATTTCAACGCCGCCGCGTCGCCATTCTCGTGCGCGCTCGACATCCGCGCCGCGCTCGGCGAATCGCCGGTGTGGAGCGTCGACGAGCAGGTGCTGTATTTCGTCGACATCAAGGCGCCATCGCTCAACCGCTTCGATCCTGCGACCGGGCAGAACATCGTGATGCCGATGCCGTCATCGATCGGCTGCTTCGCGCTGCGCCAGCGCGGCGGCTTCATCGTCGCGCTGCGCGACGGCATCTGGCTTGCCGATCGCAGCGGCGCGCTGGAGCGCAAGGTTGCCGCCGCGCCCTACGATCCTGCGCACGAACGCTTCAACGACGGCCGCTGCGACATGCAGGGACGCTTCTTCGCCGGCTGGATGAATGAAAATCGCGACGCCAATTCCGCGGCGCTGGCGCGCATCGATCGCGACTTCACGCTGACAATCGTGTTGCGCGACATGATGATCTGCAACGGCCTCGCATGGAGTCCGGACGGCCGCACGATGTACCACGCCGACACGCCGACGCGGACGATCCGCGCGTTCGACTACGATGCCGCCACCGGCACGCCTGCCAACCCGCGGACGTTCGCGACGTTCGCCGCCGCGACCGATCGTCCCGACGGCGGCGCCGTCGACAGCGCCGGCAACTACTGGAGCGCGTTCTACCACGGCGGCAAGGTCGTCAAGCTGTCGCCGCGTGGCGAGCTGCTTGCCGAATATCCGACGCCGGCGATGTGCCCGACGATGTGCGCGTTCGGTGGCCCCGAGCTTCGCACGCTCTACGTGACGAGTGCGCGCGCCGGGCGTCCCGACGACGAGCTCGCGCGCTATCCACAGTCGGGCAGCGTGTTCGCGATGAGCGTCGAACTGCCCGGGCGCCCCGAACCGCGCTTCGTCGGCTGACCCGATGGCGATTTTCATCGATGCGGCCGCGTACCTGCGCATCGATGCGCTGCAGCCGTTCGGCACCACCGCATCGGGCTCGTCGTTCGCGACGTCGACTGGCGACATCCTCGAAGTCACGTGCTACGGCCCGGGTATCTTTCGCGTCCGCATCGGCCCCAATACGCGCCCCGACTACGGGATCGTCACCGGTCGCGCGAAAGCGTGCACGGTCACGCACGCGCGTGACGGGCTGTCGACCTTCACCGCTGGCGATGCAACGCTCGACATCGGCGGATCGCCGTTGCGCTTTCGCCTGTCATGGCAAGGCAAGCCGGTGTTCGGCTCGATCACCGACCAGCACTTTCGCGGCTGGACGCGGCTGCCGGCCTTCGGCCGGCTCAGGTCCGCCGCGCAATGGACGGCGGCATTCGCGCTCGACAGCGGCGAAGCGGTCTACGGCCTCGGCGAGAAGTTCGGCGCGCTCGACAAGCGCGGGCAACTCGTGCACTCGCAGGTCGACGATGCGCTGGGGGTCAATACCTCGCTCGCATACAAGAGCACGCCGTTCGCGTGGGGACCGGGCAGCGGCAACGGCGCGTGGGGCGTGTTCGTGCATACCCCGGGCATGGTGTCGCACGGCGTCGGCCACGCGGACTGGTCGCACCGCAGCTATGCGGTGGTCGTCGAGGACGAGGCGCTCGACATCTTCCTGTTCGCCGGCGCAACGCCCGCGGCGATCATCGAGGGCTACACCGCCATCACCGGGCGCGCGCCCGCGGTGCCGCGCTGGAGCCTCGGCTTGTGGGTGTCGCGGGATTTCTACGAGTCGCCCCAGCATGCGCTCGACGTGGCGACCAAGCTGCGAGAGCGCAGGATTCCCTGCGACGTCCTCAACCTCGATGCACGCGCCGCGTGGAAGTCCGCGACGCAGTTCGACTTCGCATTGGACGCCGGGCGCTATCCCGATCCCGTCGCGGCGCTGGGCGCGATCAAGGCGCAGAACTTGCGCATCTGCGTCGCCGAAGCTCCGTACGTCTCCGTGCATTCGCCGCTGTTCCAGCAGATGGCGCAACGTGGCCTTCTGCTGGCCGGCGATGATGGCTCCGCCTGCATCTTTTCGTGGAACGTCGATCCCGCGACGTCGCCGTTCGGGGCGGCGATGACGGCGCCCGCCGAATGCGGCATCGTCGACTTCACCAATCCCGCCGCATTCGACTTCTGGCGCGACGCGCACGCTCCGCTGTTCGCGGCCGGTGTCGACGTGATCAACAGCGTGTTCGGCGAGCACGTTCCCGACGACGCGGTCGCGCACAACGGCGACCGCGGCCACCGGCTGCACAACGTCTATCCTCTGCTCTACAACAAGTGCGTCTATGAAGCGACCGCCAAGTTCCAGCCGCGCACCGACGCACCGCCAATGCTGTGGGGACGCGCCGGATGGGCGGGCAGCCAGCGTTATCCGATCGGCTGGGGCGGCGATCCGCAAAGCGACTGGGAAGGCCTCGCTGCGTCGGTTCGCGGTGCGTTGTCGCTGGGCCTGAGCGGCACGCCGTTCCATGCGACCGACATCGGCGGCTACTACGGATCGGCGCAACCATCGCCCGAGCTGTACCTGCGCTGGCTGCAGGTGGCGGTGTTCTCGTCGCACATGCGCGTGCACGGCATCGGCGAGCGCGAGCCATGGGCGTTCGGCGCGCAGGCCGAGGCCATCGCGCGCAAATGGCTCGCGTTCCGCTATCGGCTGATTCCGTACCTCGAGACGGTGATCGCCGAAGCGACGCGCACCGGCGCGCCAGTGATGCGCGCGATGCCTTATGCGTTCGCCGATTCGGCGCTGCTGCGCGCATTCGACGCGCAGTTCATGTGTGGCGATGCGCTGCTGGTCGCGCCCGTGATCCACGAAGGTGGCGCCGTCGATATCGCGTTGCCGCCGGGCGCGTGGTACGACCTCAACACACGCCAGCGCTACGCCGGCAACCAGGTGCTGCGCTACACGGCGCCGCTCGACCAGTTCCCGGTGTTCGGCCGCGAGGGTTACGCGCTGGCCCTCGGCAAGGCGGTGCAGCACACCGGCGAGATCGATGCCGACCATCCGCTCGAAATGCTGTGGGTGTTCGGCGCGCCGACGCGGCCGCTCGAAGGCTTCGCGCAGGCGCGCATCAGCGTCGACGCCGCGGATGCCGGCGTGCACGCGGCAAAAGCTGTCGCCGTGCAGGTGTTCGGCGATCCGGCCAACGTTCGAATCCACGCGCCGTGACACCGAACGCATTGCGCACGCAGCGCATCGTCGCGGTCACCGCCGGCGAGCCCGCCGGCATCGGCCCCGAACTGTGCGCGATGCTGGCGGCGCGCCATGCGCAGGCGCCGTTCGCCGCGCGCATCGTCGTGATCGGCAATCGCGAGCTGCTGGTTGCGCGCGCACAGCGCATCGGCATCGATGTCGAGATGCCGGCCTTCGATCCTGCGCGGATTGCCGACCTGCCGCCACTTTGCGTCTGGGACGTGCCGCTCGTCACCGCGGTCATGCCGGGGCGACTCGACATCGCCAACGCCGCGCACGTGATGGCGATGCTGTCCGCCGGCTGCGACGCGTGCGCGATGGGTGATTTCGCGGCGCTCGTCACCGCACCCGTGCAGAAGAGCGTGCTGCTCGACGCCGGCATCGCGTTTTCCGGCCACACCGAATACTTCGCCGCGCGCACGCACACAACGCGCGTCGTCATGATGCTGGTCGGCAGCGCGTCCGATGCGCCGTTGCGCGTCGCGCTCGCCACCACGCACCTGCCGCTGTCGGCGGTGCCGGCGGCGATCACACGCCAGGTCGTCACCGAGACGCTCGCGATCACCGCCGCGGATTTGCGGACGAAGTTCGGCATCGCCGCACCGCGCATCGGGGTGTGCGGGCTCAATCCGCATGCGGGCGAAGGTGGCCATCTCGGCCGCGAGGAGATCGACGTCATCGCGCCTGCGATCAGCGGCGCGCGTGCGGCGGGAATCGACGCCGAGGGTCCGTTTCCCGCCGACACGCTGTTCGTGCCGCTGCATGCGCGGCGCTTCGACGCCATCGTCGCGATGTATCACGACCAGGGGCTGCCGGTATTGAAGGCGGCGAGCTTCGGCGGCGGCGTCAACGTCACGCTGGGACTGCCATTCATCCGCACGTCGGTCGACCATGGCACGGCGCTCGACCTCGCAGGAGACGCCGCGCGCGCGAAGACGGCCGATCCCGGCTCGCTGTACGCGGCGATCGACCTCGCGATCGACCTCGCGCGCGCCGGCTGCCGTTGAGCACCGGCGTGGACGGCCACGCCGCACGCCGACGTTTCGGACAGAACTTCCTGGTCGACGCGCACTACATCGACCGCATCGTCGCCGCCGTCGACCCGCGGCCGGGCGAAAACATCGTAGAGATCGGCCCGGGGCTCGCCGCGCTCACCGGTCGCCTGATCGCCGGCGCCGGCGCGATCAGCGCGGTGGAAATCGATCGCGACCTCGCCGCGCGCCTGCGCGCCGATTTCGCGCAGCAAGAGTTGCGACTCGTCGAAGCCGACGCGCTGCAGTTCGACTTTTCGACGCTGGGCGAGCGCCTGCGCATCGTCGGCAACCTGCCGTACAACATCAGCTCGCCGCTGCTGTTTCATCTCGTGCGCTATGAATCGAGGCTCGTCGACTTGCACGTGATGCTGCAGAAGGAGGTGGTGGCGCGAATGACCGCGGCGCCGGCGACCGCCGACTACGGGCGACTGTCGGTGATGCTGCAGGCAACGTTCGCGATCACGCGCCTTTTCATCGTGCCGCCCGGCGCGTTCCGGCCAGCGCCCAAGATCGACTCGGCGCTGGCGCGGCTCGTGCCGCTTGGCGCACGCAAGCCGTCGATCGCCGACGCCGCGCTGTTCGCGCGCGTGGTCGCAGCAGCGTTCGCGCAACGTCGCAAGACATTGCGCAATGCTTTGTCGGCGGTGTGCGCGCCGGAGGTGATGCAAGCGGCGGGAATCGACCCGCGCGCACGCGGTGAAACACTTTCGGTCGCCGACTTCGTGCGCCTGGCGAACCTGCTCGCCGACTGATGAAGTTCCCCCATGGCGATCCCGCCACCGTGGACAATCCGTTAGCCGGCAATGTCGCGGCCGCCGCCGTCAACCGCTTCGACGCCACACGCGCGCGCGCCGCCGCCGCGGCGTTCGACCTCGCGCAACTCGGCGACGACTTCTACGCCAACCCGTATCCGTACTACCACGCGTTGCGCGAGCATGCGCCGGTCAAGTCCATGTCCGACGGATCGTGGTTCCTGACGCGATATGACGACATCCTGCCGGTATATCGCGATCCGAAAGTTTTCAGCTCGGACAAGAAGAAGGAGTTCGGCCCGAAGTACGGACCCTCGCCGCTCCTCACGCATCACACGACGAGCCTCGTGTTCAACGATCCGCCGTTGCACACGCGTGTGCGCCGCGCGATCGTCGGCGCGTTGTCGCAGCGCCATATCGCGGCCATGGAGCCCGGGCTCGTCGCACTGGTTGACCGCCTGCTGGATGCATTGGCGCAAACGCGCTCCGCCGACCTGATCGACGCATTCGCCGGCGCGATACCGGTCGAAATCATCGGCAACCTGCTGGGGGTGCCGCGCGACGAGCGCGGCGCGCTGCGCGCGTGGTCGCTGGCGATCCTCGGCGCGCTGGAGCCGGTGCTGACGCCCGCGCGCGCCGACGCCGGCAACCGTGCGGTGCAGCAGATGGGAGATTACCTGCGCACGCTGTGCGCGGAACGCCGGCGCCACCTGCGCGATCCCGACACCGACGTGTTGACGCGGCTCATCCTCGGCGATGCCGACGGCGCCAGGTTGACCGAGGAGGAGCTGCTGCACCAATGCATCTTCCTGCTCAACGCCGGACACGAGACGACGACCAACCTGATCGGCAACGCGCTGCATGCGTTGACCCAATGGCCGGGCGAACGAGCGCGCCTTGTTGCCGAGCCCGCGTTGATCGGCGGCGCCGTCGAGGAGTTCCTGCGCTTCGAAAGCTCGAACCAGCTCGGCAATCGCATCACCACGCGGCCGACGGTGGTCGGCGGCGTGGCGTTGCCCGCCGATGCGCGGATCACGCTGTGCATCGGCGCCGCCAACCGCGACCCCGCGCACTTTCCAGAGCCCGACCGCCTCGACATCGCGCGCGAACCCAATCGTCACATCGCGTTCGGCTCCGGCATCCACACCTGCGCGGGGCTCAATCTCGCGCGACTCGAAGGACGCGTCGCGATTGGCCGCTTGCTGGCGCGCTTTCCCGGCTATGCGCTGGCCGGTCCGCCGGTGCGCGGCGGGCGCGCGCGCTTCCGCGGATTCCTGCACCTGCCGGCGCACGTCGCGGTCCAGTGGCCCTAGAATGGCCGCTCGCGCCTGTCGCGGTGCATCGACCCACACAATGGAGGCATTCGCATGAACCGTATATTCGTACACGCGGCGCTCGGCGCCATCGCTTGCGCGTTCGCCACGCTGGCGCTCGCGCAGGTCAAGGTCGGCGTCACGGTGTCGGCAACCGGGCCGGCGGCGTCGCTCGGCATCCCGGAGCGCAACACCATCCCGTTGTGCCCGAAATCCGCCGGCGGCAAGTCGATCGAGTACATCGTGCTCGATGACGCGACCGACACCACCAGCGCCGTGCAGAACACGCGCAAGCTGATCAGCGAGAACAAGGTCGACGCCATCATCGGCTCGACGACGACACCCAACTCGCTGGCGATGATCGACGTGTTCGCCGATGGCGAGACGCCCGTCATCTCGCTGGCGTCGTCGGCGCGCATCATCGAGCCGGTCGACGCCAGGAAAGCATGGTCGTTCAAGACGCCGCAGACCGACGTCATGATGGCCGAGGCGATCATGGAGCACGCGAGCGCGCATGGCGTGAAGAGCCTCGGCTATGTAGGCTTCTCCGATGCGCTGGGCGAAGCGTTCTTCATCGAGATCGAGAAGGCGGCGAAGGCGCACAACATCCCGCTGGTCGCCAACGAGCGATTCGCACCCAAGGACACCAGCGTGCTCGGGCAGGCGCTCAAGCTGATCGCCGCGAAACCGGACGCGGTCGTCATCGGCGCGTCGGGAACGCCAGCCGCGTTGCCGGCGACGACGCTGACCGAGCGCAGCTACCAGGGCAAGCTCTACTTCAACCACGGCGTCGCCAACAACGATTTCCTGCGCGTCGGCGGCAAGGACGTCGAAGGCGCCTTCGTGCCGGCGAGCCCGGTGATCGTCGCGAGCCAGCTTCCCGAAGGTCATCCGGCGAAAAAGCGCGCGCTCGAATACACGGCGATCTACGAAGCGGCGCAGGGCGCGGGCAGCGTGTCGGCGTTCGGATCGTATACGTGGGACGCTTGTCTAGAACTGGCGAACGCCATCCCCGTCGCGCTGAAGACCGCGCAGCCCGGCACCGTCGAATTCCGCCGTGCGCTGCGTGACGCGCTGGAAAGCACGAAGAACCTCGAAGTCAGCAACGGCGCCGTCAACATGTCGAAGACCAATCACCTGGGCCTCGACTCACGCGCTCGCGTGATGGTGCAGATCAAGGGTGGCAAGTGGGTGCTGCAGCCGTGACCCGTCAGTGCTCCCTCTCCTGCTTGCGGGGCGGTTGGGGTGAGGGCCGCACCCCCAGGATTCAACGAAACAGCGTGAACACCGCGCGCTCGAGCCACTGCACCGGTACCAGCAGCACGATCTGCGCGACGACGATGACGATCAGCGGCGACAGGTCGAGCGTGCCGCCGATCGGCGGCAGCAGCTTGCGAATCGGGCGCAGGAACGGAAACGTCAACGCGTTGAGCAGGCCGGCGAGCGGACCTTCGGGCGCGACCCAGGACAGGATCGCCTGCGCGAACACGACGATGATCAAAAGCCAGATCGCCGACTTGAGCAGCTCGACGAGCGCCGCCATCACGATGTAGCCCGCCGCGCCGAGCGTGAAACCGGCGAAGCCGCTGCCGAACAGCAGGTAGAGCGCGAGGATCCACGCCGTCTGGAACAGCCACGCGCCGGTCAGCGATGCCCAGTCGTAGCCGCCGGCACCGGGAATGATCCGGCGCAGCGGCTTGACGATCCAGTCGGTCAGCGCGATCACCGACTGGCCTAGCGGATTTCGGAACGGCGCGCGCAACGCCTGCATCGCAAAGCGCAGCAACAGGCCGTAGGTGAACAGGCCGAACGCGACGTCGATGACGAGCTTGAGTGCCTGGTTGATCATGTGCGGACCGTCATTCGTTTCCGGCGGCGTCGCCCAGCTCGTGCGCACGCGCGGCCGCCGCCTTCACCGCGTCGATGAAGTGGCGCTTGACGTCGGCGCGTTCGAGCATGCTGATCGCGCGCTCGGTCGTACCGCCCTTCGACGTCACCTGCGCGCGCAACGTCGCCGGCTCGGCGCCCGATGCCTGCGCGAGCTTGATCGCGCCCTCGAAGGTCGTGTACGCGAGCTTGCGCGCATCCGCTTCGCCGAAACCGAGCTCCATCGCCGCCTCCATGAGTCCTTCGAGGAAATAGAACACGTAGGCCGGCCCGCTGCCGGACACGCCGGTGACGGCGTCGAGCGCGGCTTCGCGCGCGCAGGTCACGATCTCGCCGGCGGCCCGCAACAGCCCGGTCGCGGCATCGAGCCCTGCGGTGGGCACGTCCGGCGTCGCATACACGCCGGTGACTCCCGCTCCCACCAGCGCCGGCGTGTTCGGCATCGCGCGCACGATGCGCGCGTAGCCGCCGAGCCACCGGCACAGTTCCGCACATCGCACGCCGGCGGCGATCGACAGCAGCGCCGGCACCGCGTGAATCGACGCGGCGATCGCCATGCACGCGGCGCGCGCCTGTTGCGGCTTGACGGCGAGCACCACCAGCGACACGCCGGCGAGCGACGCTTCTCCGGCGTCGCCGACACAGCGAATGCCGGCGAACCGCGACGCGAGCGCTTCGCGTTGTGCAGCCGCGGGCTCGACCACCGCGATAGCTGTTGCCGGGTGGCCGCGCGCGACGATGCCGCCGATCAGCGCCGTCGCCATGTTGCCGCCGCCGATGAAGAGGATGCCGCTCACGTGATCGTCGCTGCCGGCATCCTGCGGGCCGTCGTCAGTACGCATCGCGATCTGCCGCCGCTGCGATCGCGGCGAGCGGCAGGCGGGTGCCGAATATCGCCGTACCGACGCGCACCTCGGTCGAGCCCTCGGCGATTGCCGCCTCGAGGTCGGCGCTCATTCCCATCGACAGCGTGTCGAGCGCGAGACCCGCGTCGCGGGCGGCGTCGAAACAGCGCCGCAGCGCGCGAAACTGCGCGCGCTGGACTTGCGTGCCGACGTCCGGCGCGGCGATGCCCATGAAGCCGCGCAATCGCAGCGCCGGAAGCCGCGCCACGTCGCGCGCGAGCGCAGCTGCGGCATCGGCACTCACGCCGCTCTTGGTCGCCTCGTTGCTGATGTTCACCTGCACCAGCACGTCGAGCGGTGCGGAGGACGTGGCGGCGCGCGCCGCGGACAGGCGTTGCGCGATGCGCGGCCGGTCGATGGTCTCGACAGCGGCGAACACGCGCGCCGCCGGCGCCGCCTTGTTTGTCTGCAACGGACCGATCAGGCGCCACTCGATGTCGGGCAAATCCGCCAGCGCCTGGACCTTGGCCTCGGCCTCGCGCACGTAGTTCTCGCCGAACGCCCGTTGGCCGCAGGCATGGACGGCGCGCACCGCATCCGCGCCGAAGGTCTTGGAAACCGCCAGCAGGCTCACTTCCGCAGGGTCGCGTCCGGCGCGTTCGGCAGCCCGCGCGACGCGGTCCCTCACGGCTTGCCACGCCTTCTCGTAGTGGCTCATAATCGTCCGACCCTAATGCCGGAAGCATAAGACGGCATGAAATTTGCATCCGACCTTGCCCTAATGGCTTGATTTATCGGGCAACCCGGCGCCGCTCGAGCCCTGTCGATCGCCGATTACGCGGGATTATAGATGGACATCACCGAACTGCTCGCTTTTGCCGTCAAGAACAAGGCGTCGGACCTGCATCTGTCGGCCGGGCTGCCGCCGATGATCCGCGTCCACGGCGACATCCGGCGGATCAACCTGCCGCCGATGGAGCACGAGGACGTGCACGCCATGGTGTACGACATCATGAGCGACGCCCAGCGCAAGACCTACGAGGAAATGCTGGAAGCCGACTTCAGCTTCGCCGTTCCCAACTTGGCGCGCTTCCGCGTCAACGCCTACAACCAGAGCCGCGGCGCCGCCGCCGCATTCCGCACGATCCCGAGCAAGGTGCTGTCCCTCGAGGAGCTCAACGCGCCCAAGGTGTTCGCCGAGATGACCAACCGCCCGCGCGGACTCATCCTGTGCACGGGGCCAACCGGCTCGGGCAAGTCGACGACCTTGGCGGCGATGACCAACCATGTCAACGAGAACGAATACGGTCACATCCTGACGATCGAGGATCCGATCGAGTTCCTGCACGAGTCGAAGAAGTGCCTGATCAACCAGCGCGAAGTCGGTCCGCACACGATGTCGTTCGCCAATGCGCTGCGCGCGGCGTTGCGCGAGGATCCGGACTACATCCTCGTCGGCGAAATGCGCGACCTCGAGACGATCCGACTCGCGCTGACCGCCGCCGAAACCGGCCACCTGGTGTTCGGCACGCTGCACACGAGCTCGGCGGCGAAGACGATCGACCGCATCATCGACGTGTTCCCCGCGGCCGAAAAGGACATGGTGCGCGCGATGCTGTCGGAATCGCTGGTGTGCGTGATCGCGCAGACGCTGATGAAGACCAAGGACGGGCAGGGGCGCATCGCCGCGCACGAGATCATGATAGCCACCCCCGCCATCCGCAACCTGATCCGCGAGAACAAGGTCGCGCAGATGTACTCGGCGATCCAGACGTCGCAGGCGATGGGCATGCAAACGCTCGACCAGTGCCTGGTCGAGCTGGTCCGGCGCAACGTCGTCAATGTCGCAGAAGCGCGCAATCGCGCGGTCAACAAGGACTTGTTTGCGGGCTGACGCCGGCGAAAGGCTCGAACATGGAACGCGAACGCGCGACAAAATTCATCCACGAACTGCTCGACCTGCTCGTCAAGCAGAAGGGCTCCGACCTGTTCATCACCGCCGCCTTCCCGCCCGCGGTCAAGGTCGACGGCAAGATCTCGCCGGTGTCGAAGACCGAGCTCACGCCGCAGCACACGATCGAGCTCGTGCGCAGCGTGATGAACGACAAGCAGGCCGCCGAGTTCGAAGGCAAGAAGGAATGCAACTTCGCGATCGCGCCGCCCGGCATCGGTCGTTTTCGCGTCAACGCGTTCGTCCAGCAGGGACGCGTGGGCATGGTGCTGCGCACGATCACCACCGATATTCCGAAGTTCGAGGACTTGGGGCTGCCGCCGGTATTGAAGGACATCATCATGTCGAAGCGCGGCATCATGATGTTCGTCGGCGCGACCGGCGCGGGCAAGTCGACGTCGATGGCGTCGCTGCTCGGCTATCGCAACGAGAACAGCTATGGCCACATCATCACGATCGAGGATCCGATCGAGTTCGTGCATGCTCACAAGAACTGCATCGTCACGCAACGCGAAGTCGGCGTCGACTGCGAAGGCTGGCAGATCGCGCTGAAGAACTCGCTGCGCCAGGCGCCCGACGTCATCCTGATCGGCGAAGTGCGCGAGCGCGAGACGATGGACTACGCGGTGTCGTTCGCCGAGACCGGCCACCTGTGCCTCGCCACGCTGCATGCCAACAGCACCAACCAGGCGCTCGACCGCATCATCAACTTCTTCCCTGAGGAGCGGCGCGCACAGTTGCTGATGGACCTGTCGCTCAACGTTCGCGCGTTCGTCGCGCAGCGGCTGATCCCGCGGCGTGACGGGCGCGGCCGCGTGCCGGCGGTGGAGGTGTTGCTGAACTCGCCGCTCATATCCGACTTGATCTTCAAGGGTGACGTGTCCGGCATCAAGGACATCATGAAGAAGTCGCGCGAGCTCGGCATGCAGACGTTCGACCAGTCGCTGTTCGACCTCTACGAGGCGGGGCTCATCAGCTACGAGGACGCGCTGCGCAACGCCGACTCGCTCAACGACCTGCGGCTCGAGATCAAGCTGCACGGCAAGGAAGCGAAGAACCGCAACATCTTCGCCGGCACCGGCAACCTCGACATCGTTCCCGAGGCGCAGGGCGCGGCGATGAACCGGTTCTAGGGCACCGTCGCTGCGTGGCGTGACGGCCAACATCGTTACGCGTCGCGGCCAGCGTGACGGCAAGGCGCGACACACGGCGACAGGCATTGGCGCGAGCGCCCGCTACTTTCTTTACGGCCGTCGTTCCCGGAAATATTTCCGTCATTTCCGCGTAGGCGGAAACCCAGCGTAATCGACGCACCCTTCCGCAACAGTGGTCATCGCCGCAACCCCCGTCGTCATTCCCGCGAAAGCGGGAACCCAGCGTCTTCGACACACCCTTCCGCAACAGTGGTCATCCCCGCAACTCCCGTCGTCATTCCCGCGAAAGCGGGAACCCAGCGTCGTCGACGCACCCCTCCGCAACAGTGGTCATCCCCGCAAACCCCGTCGTCATTCCCGCGAAAGCGGGAACCCAGCGGCGTCGACGCCACGCTGACACGCGACCTCCGCAACAGTCATCGCGCACGAGGTCCACGCTGACTTCTTGCACGATGCGCCAATCGCAGCGACCGGCGCTTGCTCCACCTGCATCCCGGCCCAATCTTGGCGCTATCCCGCTGTGCTAGGCTAATCGCCAGGAACGATTCGATGGCCGGTCTCTCCACCACCACTCCAGCGCCTACGGCGATCACGCTGCACCAGGCGTCGCGCGTGCTCGAAATCGCGTTCGCCAACGGCAGCGCATTTCGACTGCCGTACGAATACCTGCGCGTGTACTCGCCGTCGGCGGAAGTGCGCGGGCACGGTCCGGGGCAGGAGGTGTTGCAGGTCGGCAAGCGCGACGTCGCGGTCAAGACGGTCGAATCGGTCGGCCACTATGCGTTGCGGCCGTCGTTTTCCGATGGCCACGATACCGGCATCTTTTCGTGGGATTACCTGTACGACCTCGGCGTGCGCCATTCCGAGTTGTGGCAGCAATACCTGGCGCGGCTCGCGGAAGCGGGCGCGTCGCGCGATCCGAAGCCATGAGCGAGCACACGCATTTCGGCTACGAAGAGGTGTCTCCCGACGAGAAGACGCGGCGCGTGCGCGGCGTCTTCGAATCGGTGGCGTCGCGCTACGACCTGATGAACGACCTTATGTCCGGGGGGCTGCATCGCGCATGGAAGCGCTTCGCCGTGGCGATTTCCGGTGTGCGCGAGGGCAGCCACGTGCTCGACCTCGCGGGCGGCACCGGCGATCTCGCGCGGCTCTACGCGAAGGCTGCCGGTCCATCGGGCATGGTCGTGTTGACCGACATCAACGGCGCGATGCTGGCCGAAGGGCGCGACAAGCTGATCGACGCTGGCGTCACACTGCCGATCGTCCAGTGCAACGCCGAGGCACTGCCGTTCGCCGATCGCCGCTTCGATTGCGTGTCGATCGCGTTCGGATTGCGCAACGTCACGCGCAAGGAAGTCGCGCTCGCCGAAATGCGCCGGGTGACACGTCCGGGTGGCGTGACGCTGGTGCTGGAATTCTCGAAAATCGCCGCGCCGCTGGCGCCCGCGTACGACTGGTACAGTTTCAATGTGCTGCCGAAGCTCGGCAAGCTGGTCGCCGGCGACGCGGCCAGTTATCGTTACCTGGCGGAGTCGATCCGCATGCACCCCGACCAGGCGACGTTGCAGCAGATGATGCGCGACGCCGGGTTCGATCGCGTCGATTATCACAATCTCGCCGCGGGTGTGGTTGCGGTCCACATCGGTCGCGTGCACTGACATGTTTTACTGGAGACGCAACATGAAAATTGGATATGGCTTGGCCGCGCTGGGCGCGGCGCTCCTGCTGGCGACCGCGGCCGCCGACGCCGCCCGCTTTGGTGGCGGGCGCAGTTTCGGCGCCCAACGCCCGTCGATCTCGACACCACGCGTGGCGCCACCGGCGGCAAGCACGCCGTCGAACAACTTCGCGGGACCGGCCGCCAACCCGGTGATGCCGCGCGCGCCCGCGACCGCCGCGGCACCTGCGGCAGCCGGATCGGCCGCCGCGGCGGCACGCGCACCCGGCGCCGCGCCCACCGGCTCGCGCTGGCTGGCGCCGCTCGCTGGTGTCGCCGCGGGCCTGGGCCTTGCGGCATTGATGTCGCACTTCGGCATGTCGCCATCGTTTTCCGGGCTGCTGCTGGTGGTGCTTCTCGTTGTCGGTGGTCTCGTGGTGGCGCGCCTGCTGATGTCGCGCCGTGCCGCGGTGCCAGGCGGTGGCAGCGTGCCGGTGCCACCGCGTGAAGATGACCGCGCATCCGCGTTCGAGCCGCGCTTCGGCGGCGCCGTGCAACCCTCGCCAAATCCCGCGCACTGGCCGGTGGGCTTCGACGCTGAGCGCTTCGCGCGCCAGGCGCTACAGCAATTCCGCGCGGTGCAACGCGCTTACGACAACGGCGATACCGCGGCGCTCGCCGACGTGATGACGCCGGAGCTCTATACCGAAGCGGTCAAGGACCTGCGCGCGCGTGGCGTGCACGTGCCGACCCAGTTCGACACGCTGGATGCCGAAGTCCTCGACGTCACCACCGAAGCCGACCTCTACTGGGTCAGCGTACGTTTCCACGGCATGTCGCGCGAAGGCGGCGCCAGCACGCCACAGGCCTTCGACGAAGTGTGGAACCTGTCGAAGCCCGTCGACGGCTCGTCGGGCTGGCTGGTCGCGGGCATCCAGCAGTCGATCGCGGCGTGACGCGCTGATGCGTGGACCGGCGGCGATTCCGGCGCAGCTCGCGAACCGCGCACTGGCGCGTGAGGCGTCGCTGCGCGCTCGCCTTGCCGCGCATGCGGGTTCGTCGTTCAGCATCGTCAGCGGCCCCGCGCGCATGACGTTCGTGATCGATGCGGGCGGCATGCTGGACCAGGCGGCTAGCGATGTCGTGCCGTCGCTGGTGCTGACCATACGCGCGCTCGACATTCCGACACTGCTGCACGATCCCGCGCGCTTCGACGAATTCGTGCGCGCGGACGGCGATGCCGCGCTGGCGGCCACGCTCAAGGAAATGAGCTCGACGCTGCCCTGGTTCGTCGAGCGCATGTTCGGCGACGCGTTCGGCGCGATCGCCGGGCAACGCCTCGCGGACGCGGGCCGCAGCCTGCTCGGACTTCCCGAATATGCGGCGACGCGTCTCGGCGCGAACGCCGGCAGCTACGCGCGCGACGAAGTACGGCTCGTCGCCTCCGCGGCCGACATCACCGCGTTCGGTGACGACATCCGCGAGCTCGAGTCGCGCGTCGACGCGCTTGGCGAACGCATCGACCGCATCACCGCGCGCGTACGCTGATTTGCAGCACCGGCGTGCGCGAACGCCAGGCGCGTTGCGGACGCCGCGACGTCACGATTTTTCGCAAACCATGAGCGCGTCCCGGTGCGCCGGTCGCCGCCACTGATCCATGCGCATCACGCGCCTCGCCCGCATCATCACCGTGTCGCTGCGCCATGGACTCGACGAGTTCGTGCTCGGGCATCCGCGCCTGCGCGGGCTGCGGCCGGTGGTCAACGGCGTGTTGTTCTGGCGCGACCTGTCGTCGCCGCGCGCGGTGCGGCTGCGACGCGCGCTGGAGGACCTCGGGCCCATTTTCATCAAGTTCGGGCAGATGCTGTCGACGCGCCGCGACCTGCTGCCACCCGACATCGCCGACGAGCTCGCGCACCTGCAGGATCGCGTGCCGCCTTTCCCCGGCGCCGAGGCGATCGCGACGCTGGAGCGCGTCTACAGGAAACCGCTGGCCGAGATCTTCGCGACCTTCGACAGCACGCCGGTGGCCAGCGCTTCGGTCGCGCAGGTGCACCTGGCCGAGCTCTTCGACGGCACGCCGGTCGCCGTCAAGATCCTGCGCCCCGACATCCAGGTGGTCATCGAAAAGGACCTGGCGCTGATGCAGACTGCGGCGATGCTCATCGAAAAAGTGTCGGCCGACGGCCGGCGACTGAAGCCGCGCGCCGTCGTCGCCGAGTTCGAGAAGACGATCCGCGACGAGCTCGACCTCACGCGCGAAGCCGCCAACTGCTCGCAGTTGCGTCGCAATTTCCAGCATTCGACGCTGTTGCGCGTGCCGCTCGTGCACTGGGATTTCACCGACCGCGACGTGCTGGTGATGGAGCGCATGACGGGCGTGCCGATCGGCCGCACCGAAGAGCTGCACGCCGCCGGCATCGACTTCCCGCGGCTCGCGCGCGCCGGCGTCGAGATCTTCTTCACGCAGGTCTTCCGCGACGGCTTTTTCCATGCGGACATGCATCCGGGCAACATCTTCGTCGCCGTCGACCCCGCCAACCACGGCAAGTACATCGCGCTCGACTTCGGCATCATGGGCACGCTGTCGGAAACCGACAAGAGCTACCTCGCGCAGAATTTCCTCGCGTTCTTCCGTCGCGACTACCACCGCGTCGCCACCGCGCACATCGAGTCGGGCTGGGTGCCGCCCGATACGCGCGTCGACGAGCTGGAGAGCGAAATCCGTGTCGTCTGCGAGCCGATATTCGACCGGCCGCTGAAGGAGATCTCGCTCGGCAAGGTGCTGCTGCAGCTGTTTCGCGCATCGCGGCGCTTCAACGTCGAGATCCAGCCGCAACTGACGCTGCTGCAGAAGACGCTGCTCAACGTCGAGGGGCTCGGTCGCGAGCTCGATCCCGACCTCGACCTGTGGGTGACGGCCAAGCCTTTCCTCGAGCGCTGGATGGACGACCAGATCGGCTGGGGCGCGTTGCGGCGCCGGTTGCTCGCGGAAGCGCCCTACATCGTCGCCGCGTTGCCGGAATTACCGCGGCTGTTGCACCAGCGACTGTCGGCGAAGCCCGCGGTGTCCGACCATGCGTTGCGCGCGTTCGCCGGTGCGCAGAAGGCGCGCAATCGATGGCTCGCGCTGATCGCGGTGCTGTTGGCGGCGATTGTCGTGGTAATGGTATGGCCGCGGTGGTGACTTCATCGGTCAGCCTGGGTGCCTGAGCTACTTACGACGCTGGGTTCCCGCTTGCGCGGGAATGACGGCAGAAACGCTCCCGCGGGAACGCCGTGCTACACGCGATACGAGGTGATTTCCTCGTTCGGCAGCAGCGCCGCCTTGCGCGCGCCGATGCCCACCAGCGGTGCGTGGCGCAGGAACGCGTTGTCCTCGCCGAGGATGAAGCGCACGAGGTCCTCGAGCGTCGCATCCTCGAACTTGTCGGCGGCGAACTCGACGACGACGGTTTCGAAGCGGTCGACGTTGCGCAGCGTCACCTCGACCGTTTGCCGCCGGTAGTCGGGCAGGAACTTGACGAAACCGGTCACCGCCGGCGTGATGCTGAAGAGGCCGCGCCGCACCACGCGGTCGTCGTCCTGCAACGCGCGATACTGGAACTTGAGCTGCGCGTTACGGAGCTTGTCGTCGATGCCGCCGACCGCGGAAACCGGCACGGTGACATCGATGGCCTTGGGCAGCGCCAGCCGGTAGAAGAGCTCGATGTACTCGACCGCCTCGTAGCCCGCGAACGCCTTGCGGCGATAGGACACGAAGCCCTGGTCGAACTGCGGCGAGGTGATGGTAACGACGTCGGCGACGCGATAGTCGTGCGCGACCACCGGACGGATGACCGCGAGGTGGCCCACGGCCTCGTCCAGCCACTTGAACGACTTCCACATCCGCCGGTCGAGATCCTTCAGCGCGTCGTCGGGCGTGCGCTTGGCGTTCTTTTCCTGACCGCGCATCGCATCCGATTGCGCACGCAACGTGTCGAGCAGCTTGCCGGATTTCTTGTCGGTGGACATATGAGCGTCAAAGGTAACACGACCGGGCGCCGGTCAACCACCCGATTCATGACAATCGCATAACACCTCGCCGTCGGGGCGGAGTTTCACGCAACGTCCCGGAACCGAGCCAATGCAAAAGTCGGGCCTGCAGGGCGACGCGACCGTTTCTTATACAATTGCGCAGCGAAAATCATGGGGTTCGGGCGCGCGATGCCGCTTCTCGATCTGCGTAACGTCACGCGCCGTTTCGGCGATTTCACGGCCGTCGATGGCGTCAGCCTGGCCATCGAAGCTGGGGAATTTTTCACGCTGCTCGGTCCCTCGGGCTGCGGCAAGACGACGCTGCTGCGAATGATCGCGGGATTCGACCTGCCGGACTCGGGGCAAATCCTGCTCGACGGCGTCGACCTGGCCGACTGCCCGCCGGAGTCCCGCCCGGTGCGCACGGTGTTCCAGAGCTACGCCCTGTTCCCGCACATGAGCGTCGCCGCCAACATCGCCTTTCCGCTGCAGATGGCCGGCTCGCCTGCGCGCGACATTCCCGCGCGCGTCACCGAGGCGCTCGAGGACGTGCGCCTGCAGGGCTTCGGCAAGCGCCGCCCGCACGAGCTGTCGGGCGGGCAACGCCAGCGCGTCGCGATCGCGCGCGCGCTCGTCACGCAACCCGCCGTGCTGCTGCTCGACGAGCCACTTGCGGCGCTGGACGCCAAGCTGCGCGAGGAAATGCAGATCGAGCTCATCAATCTCCAGAAGCAGGCGGGAATCACGTTCGTCTACGTCACGCACGACCAGACCGAGGCGCTGGCGTTGTCACATCGTATCGCCGTGATGAATCGCGGCAAAATCGAACAAATGGATGAGCCTTCGAAGGTCTACCGCTTTCCGCGCTCGCGTTTCGTCGCCGACTTCATCGGCCAGTGCAACCTGTTTTCCGGCACCGTCACGAACAGCGGCGACGGCGCGGTGACGCTCGCCGTCGATGGCCTCGGCGCGGTGCGCGTGGCCACGACTTCGGCGGTCGTCACGGGGACCCCGGCAAGCATAGCGCTGCGCCCCGAGCAGATCCGCATCGGGGCCGCCGCCGACGCCGGCATCGGTATCGCCACTACGGAGAACCGCTTCCGCGGCTCCGTCTCCGATCTTCTCTACATGGGCGACGTCACCGTCTATCGCGTCGCTACCGAGGGCGGTGCGCGCGTCGAGGCGCTGCTCGCCAATTCGCAGACCGGACGCGCGAAGTTCTTCGAACCCGGCGACGCAGTCGAGATGGACTGGCCGGTTGCCGCCGGCCACTTCATCGCCGAATAGCCGATGGCGGAGCACGCCGAAGCGACGCGCCTCGCCCGCGGCAAGTGGCTGGTCAGCGGGCCGCCGATCCTTTACCTGCTGGTGTTCTTCGCGCTGCCGACGCTGATCATGGCGTTCGCATCGTTGCGTACGCCGGGCGAGTTCGGCGGGCTCGCGCCGCTGCGCGACGAGGCGGGCGTGCTCGACATCAATCTCGACTCCTACCTGCGGTTCTTCACCGAGCCGGTATATTTCGAGGTGTTCGTCAAGTCGGTCGCATTCGCCACGGCCACGACGCTGCTGTGCCTGCTGCTCGCGTATCCGCTGGCGACGCTCGTCGCCAAGAGCCCGCAGCGCTCGCGCAGCCTGTTGCTGCTGCTGGTGATCCTGCCGTTCTGGAGTAATTTCCTGATCCGCATCTACGCGTGGATGATCATCCTCGGTCCCAACGCGGCGTTCGCGCGCGCCGTCAACGGCGTGCTGGGCTGGTTCGGCGCGGATCCGGTGCAACTGCTGTTCAGCTCGTTCGCCGTGCTCGTGTGTCTCGTCTACGTGCACCTGCCGTTCATGGTGCTGCCGCTGTACGCGAATCTCGAAAAGCACGATCCGGCACTGCTCGATGCCGCGCAGGACCTCGGCGCCAACGCGTGGCAGCGCTTCTGGCGGATCACGTTTCCACTGTCGCTGCCGGGCGTCTACGCCGGCGCGGCGCTGGTGTTCATTCCGGCGCTCGGCATTTTCGCGATCCCGGATCTGCTTGGCGGCCCCAATGACACGCTGATCGGCAACCTCATCAAGCAGCAGTTCCTGGAAACGCGCGACTGGCCCTTCGGCAGCGTGCTGTCGATCGTGCTGACCGTCGCGGCACTCACGCTCGCCGCGCTGGCGGCGTGGTTCGGCAAGCGCGCGACGCGCACGCCGGCGCTCGATCATGCGTAGGCGCTCGCTCGCGCTCGTCGTCGCGGCGGCATTCGGCTATACGTTCCTGTACCTGCCACTCGTCATCGTGATCGTCTACTCGTTCAACGATTCGCGGCTCAACGCCGAATGGGTCGGCTTCACATTCGACTGGTACCGCAAGCTCTTCGCCGACGACGACATGCTGCTCGCCGCTCGCAACTCGCTCGTGATCGGCGTGTGCGCGAGCCTCGTGTCGACCGTGCTCGGCACGATGGCCGGCTTCGCGATGCACCGCTGGAAGACGCGCCTGTTGCCGGTGCTGGTTCTGACACCCATCGCGATCCCCGAGATCCTCGTCGGCGTGAGCCTGCTGATCTTCTTCGTGCTGCTCAACTTCACGCTGGGACTGGTGTCGGTGGCGCTCGCGCACATCGCGTTCTGCATCGGCTTCGTCGCGATCGTCGTGCGCGCGCGGATGGCGGGCATGGACGAGAGCCTCGTCGAGGCGGCGCGCGACTGCGGCGCGACGCCGTGGCAAGCCTTTCGCCACGTGACACTGCCGCTCATCATGCCGGGAGTCATCGCCGGCGCGCTGATGGCGTTCACGCTGTCGATCGACGACTTCGTCATCACGTTTTTCACCGCGGGCGCGGGCACGGTGACGCTGCCGCTGCAGATCTATTCGATGATCAAGATCGCCGTCACGCCGGAAGTCAACGCGGTGTCAACGCTGCTGATGCTGGTGACGTTGATGCTGATCGTCATTGCCTCGCGGCTGTCGCCCAGCCTGCTGGACCCGGAACAGGAAACCTCGACATGAAACGTCTTCCCTCGCTGGCCGTTGCCGCTGTCGCTTTCACGGCGCTCGTCGCCTGCTCGACCGTCGTCGCGAAAGACCAGCTTCACCTTTACAACTGGAACAACTACATCGCGCCGGAAACGATCAAGCGCTTCGAGCAGTCGTGCGATTGCGAGGTGGTGCAGACCTACTACTCCGACAACGAGGAGCTGCTCGCCAAGCTCGCGGCGGGTGCGCGCGGCTACGACGTCATGGTGCCGACGTCGAACGCCGTGGATGCGCTGATCCGCGGCAAGCAGCTGCTGCCGCTCGACAAGTCGAAGCTGCCGAATCTCAGGAACATCGACGCGGCGTACCTCGACACGCCGTTCGATCCCGGCAACAAGTTTTCAGTACCGTATGCGATGTCGACGACGATCATCGGCTACAACGACGTCAAGATGAAGGAGCTGGGCCTTCCCACCGACACGTGGGCGGTGATCTTCGACCCCAGGTACCTGGCGAAGGTGAAGGGCCGCGTCACCGTTCTCGACAGCGCCAACGAGCTCTTCGCTGCGGCGTTGAAGTATCTCGGCTACAGCGCCAACGATGTCGACCCGCGACATTGGGACGAGGCTGCTGCGGTGCTCCGCAAGGCCAAGCCGTACTGGGCGGCGTTCAACGCGTCGTCGTACATCAAGGAGCTGACGGTCGGCAACATCTGGCTCGT
>JBDTWY010000013.1:0-70914 GCA_040006455.1 Betaproteobacteria bacterium
CTGCATCGTCGGCGAGCCGACCGGCATGCAGCTCGTCGTCGCGCACAAGGGCAAGATGAGCTGGCGCTGCCGCGTACGCGGCCACGAAGCGCATTCGTCGCTCACGCCCAAAGGCGTCAACGCCGTGCAGATTGCCTGCGAGATCGTCGCGTTCATCGCCAAACGCGCGCGCGAGTTCCGCGACAGCGGCCGCAAGGACGCCACGTACGACGTGCCTTTCACCACCGTGCACGTCGGCACGATCAAGGGCGGCACCGCGCTCAACATCGTGCCGCGCGACTGCCAGTTTGATTTCGAGATCCGCCACCTGCCCTTCGACGACCCGCATGCATTCTTTCGCGACGTGCAACAATTCGCGCAGAAGTTCGTCCCTGATATGCACGCGGTGGCCGGCGACACGTACGTCGAGTTCGATCAAATGTCGACGCTGCCGTTCCTCGACACCGACGACCACTCGGAGATCGCCAAGATCGGCCGCGGCTGCAACCACGGCACCAGCACCGGCCGTGTGTCGTACGGCACCGAGGCCGCGCTGTTCTACAACGCCAGCATTCCGACGGTGATCTGCGGCCCCGGTCACATCGACCAGGCTCACCAGCCCAACGAATGGTGCGCAGTGTCGCAGCTCGCGCAATGCGAAACGTTCATGCGCAGGCTTGCCGACCACATGTGCATCGACGCATGAGCAGAGGCTGGCCCGACCTGCCGATCGAGCTCGACTTTCCCGACATCACGCGCTGGGCCGCGGGCAACACCGGCACCGCGTACGTGTGGCGCTTCACCGCCGCCGAACCCGGTCCACACCTGTGTGTGCAGGCGCTGACGCACGGCAACGAAGTGTGCGGCGCCATCGCAGTCGACTGGCTGCTCGCGCGTGAATTCCGTCCGGCGCGCGGCTCGCTGACCTGCGTCTTCGCCAACGTCGAGGCCTACGAGCGCTGGGACGCCGCCGAGCCCTTCAAGTCGCGCTGCGTCGACGAGGATTTCAACCGGGTGTGGACCGACGACGTGCTGAGCGGCCCGCGCGCCACCGCCGATCTGACCCGCGCCCGCGCACTGCGTCCGTTCTACGACTCCACCGAGTACCTGCTCGACCTGCACTCGATGACCGATCCCTGCCCGCCGCTGTCGCTGGCGGGGCGATGGCCGAAAGGCCTTGCACTTGCCAAAGCGCTGGGAATGCCGCGCGACATCGTCATCGATTCCGGCCACGCCGCCGGCAAGCGCCTGCGCGACTACGCGTTCTTCGACGATCCCGAAGATCCGCGCGCCGCACTGCTGATCGAATGCGGCCAGCATTGGGAAAAGTCGGCGGCGCACGTCGCGCGCCAGGCGATGCTGCGTTTCCTGCAGCATTTCAAGCTGGCCGATGCGGCGTTTCTCGCCGAATACCTCGATGCCGCGACGATGCCGCCACAAAAGGCGATCGAGGTGACCACCGCGGTCACGATCCACAGCGACAACTTCGAATTCGCGATGCCTGTCACCGGCCTTATGTGCATCCCGCGTGCCGGCACGCTGCTCGCCCGCGACGGCGTCGACGAAGTGCGCACGCCGTATCACGACTGTGTGCTGATCATGCCGACGCGCCGCCCCAAGAAGAACGAGACCGCGGTGCGGCTGGGACGCTACTTCGCCGGCTGAGCCGGCGCGCGCCGCGCTTTCTTCCGCGCCGGCTCGTCGAGCGACTGTTCGTGAAGGTGCGCGAGCAACAGGCGCGCTGTCGCCGGTAGCGTTTCCGCGGTGCGCGCGCAGACCACGAAACGTCGCTCCGCCCACGCGTCGGTCAGCGGCACGACGACGAGTCCGGTTGCTTCCGCGGTCGGCATGATCGCTTCGCGCGGCAGGATCGCGAGCCCCAGTCCGGCAGCGACGATACGGCAGGCGGCGTCGAGCCCGGCAACCTGGATGCGGTTGCTCAACGTGCGTCCCAGCAGCGCCGCCTGCCGGCGCAGCATCGCCTCCACCGTGCCGCCGGGTGCGACGCCGATCGCCGCGAACTCGAGCGTCTGCGCGAATCGCACGCGCCGCAAGCGCGCGAGCGGATGCGTTGCGTGCACCACCGCGCACAGGTGATCGGTACGGTAACGTACCGTGTGCAGGTTGCCGGCGACGCCCGCGTCCCATTGCACGCCCAAGTCGGCCGCGCCTTCGCCCACCGCGCGCACGATCTCGCTGCTCACGCCTTCATCGAGGCTCACCCGCACCGACTTGTAACGCGCGAGAAAGCTCGCGATGTCATCGGGTAGCCGCTCGGCCAGCGCGGATACGCTGGCGATCACGCGCACGCTGCCTTGCACGCCGGTGGCGAACTCGCTGATCTCGGCGCGCATGCGCTCCATCGCCCCCAGAACCTCACGCGCCTGGCGCAGCAGCGCCTCGCCGGCGGCTGTTGGCTCGATGCCGCGGCGCCCCCGCACCAGCAGCGGCGCGCCGATCTCGCGCTCGATCGCGGCGATCCGCTTGCTGACCGCCGACGCCACCAGCGAATCGCGCGCCGCGGCGCGCGCAATGTTGCGCTCTTCGCAGACGGCGACGAAAAGCCGCAGGGTCACCGGGTCGAAATGTCGCGACATCGCGCGGGGTGGTCCGAAAGGATGGCCGGAATGCCGCATTCTGGCATGCCGGTATGGAACGCAGTGGTTGCCGAGAAATCACGGGCGCGCCGCCACGGAATGCCTAGAATCGCGCGTATGGAAACCGATCGACTGGTGACGATCCGCGAAGTGGGGTTGCGCGACGGCCTGCAGAACATCGCGCGGACGCTGCCGACCGCGCACAAGATCGAGTGGATCCGCGACGCCCACGCCGCGGGAATTCGCGAGATCGAGGTGGGCTCTTTCGTCCCTGCCCGGTTGCTGCCGCAACTCGCCGACACCGGCGAGCTCGTCGCGTTCGCGAAGACGCTTGACGGCCTCGTGGTGTCGGTGCTGGTACCCAATCTCAAGGGTGCACAGCGCGCGCTCGACAGCGGCGCCGACTCGATGCTGGTGCCGCTGTCGGCGAGCCACGCGCACAGCCTCGCCAATGTGCGCAAGGCGCCGGACGATGTGGTGGCCGAGATCGCCGCGATGCGTGGGGCGCGCGACGCCTCGGGGTCGCAATGCCGGCTGGAAGTGGGCATCAGCACGGCGTTCGGCTGCACGATCCAGGGCGACGTCGCGCAGGAAGAGGTGCTGCGGCTGCTGCGCGCGGTGCTCGATGCCGGCGCCGACCGCGTGGGACTCGCCGACACCGTCGGCTATGCCGACCCGAAGGCGGTGCGCGAACTGTTCGAGCGCTGCTTCGCGGTCGCCGGCGACAAGCTCGCTTGCGGACACTTTCACGACACCCGCGGACTCGGCATGGCGAACGTCATCGCCGCCGCGCAGGCCGGCATCCGCCGCTTCGACGCGTGCATGGCGGGTATCGGCGGGTGTCCACATGCCCCGGGCGCTAGCGGTAACGTCGCCACCGAGGATGTTGCGTACCTGTTCGCCAGCATGGGCACGCCGACCGGTGTCGACCTCGATGCGCTGCTCGCGCTGCGCGCGAAGATCGCGCAATGGCTAGCCGGCGAAACGCTGCACGGAACGCTGTGGCGCGCGGGCCTGCCGAAAACAATGCGTCCCCCGGCGTGATCGGCATGCGCGTCACGGTCCAGGCGGATCGCCGATGAGCCGCACGCCGCACGCCACCGCCGCGCCGCAACCCCTCGAGGGCCTGCGCGTCGTCGAATTCACGCATATGGTGATGGGCCCGACCTGCGGCATGCTGCTCGCCGACCTCGGCGCCGAAGTCATCAAGGTCGAGCCGCTTGACGGCGAGAACACGCGACGGCTGCTCGGTGCGGGATCGGGCTTCTTCCCGATGTTCAATCGCAACAAGAAAAGCATCGGTATCGACCTGAGAAATGTAGAAGGCGCCGCGGTGGCGCGACGACTCGCCACCAGTGCCGATGTCGTCATCGAGAATTTCAGGCCGCGCGCGCTGGTCAAGTTCGAGCTCGACTACGCATCGCTCGCCAAGCACAACGAACGGCTGATCTACGTGAGCCACAAGGGCTTCCTGCCGGGGCCGTACGAGCATCGCACCGCGCTCGACGAGGTGGTGCAGATGATGGGCGGCCTCGCGTACATGACCGGTCGCCCCGGCGATCCGTTGCGCGCGGGCACCAGCATCAATGACATCATGGGCGGATTGTTCGGCGCCATCGGCGCGCTGGCCGCGCTGATCCGGCGCGGCATCACCGGCAAGGGGATGGAAGTACAGTCGGCGCTGTTCGAGACCAACGTGTTCCTGATGGGACAGCACATGCTGCAGTTCGCGATGACCGGCCGGCATCCGGCGCCGATGCCGGCGCGCGAAAGCCCGTGGGCGATCTACGACGTGTTCACGGTGAAGGGTGGCGAGCAGATCTTCCTGGCGGCGGTGAGCGACGCCCAATTCGCGACGTTCTGCGACGTGCTCGGCTTCGCCGACCTCAAGTCCGATCCGGCGTATGCAACCAACAACGACCGCGTGCGCGCGCGTCCGGCATTGCTCACGACGGTGCGCGAGCGTCTCGCGCTTCGCGCCGCGGACGAGCTGGCGACGCTGTTCGAAAACGCCGGCCTGCCATTCGCGCCCATCCGCAAGCCCGGTGACCTCTACGACGACCCGCACCTGCGCGCCACCGGTGGCCTGGCCGACGTCGTGCTGCCCGATGGCGACAGGCGCGGCCAGACGGTGCAGACGACGCTATTCCCGATCACGCTCGAAGGCGCCCGCCTGCCGGTGCGCATTCACCCCCCGCAAATCGGCGAGCACACGCAGGAGTTGCTGTCCGGCCTCGGCTATGCACAAGCCGAAATCGATGCGCTGCGCAAGCAGCACGCCGTAGCCTGACGATTTCCGCACGACCCCTATTCAACGAGGAGGACTCACCGATGACCAACCGCCGCCAGTTCGCGCTTCGCTGCGCAGCACTTTCCGCCGCCGCCATGGGTGTCAGCCGCCACACATTCGCGGCCGCCGAATACACGATGCGCATCAGCCACCAGTTTCCGCCGACGCACCAAACCGCCGTCAACCTGGACCAGTTCGCCAAGGAAGTGAAGGAGTCCACCAAGGGACGCGTCGACGTGCAGATATTCGGTGCCGCGCAGCTCTTCAAGCCGAACCAGAATCACCCTGCGGTGGCGAGCGGAAAACTGGAGGCGGCGGCAATTCTCAACTTCCAGTGGGCCGGCACGATCCCCGAGATGAGTGTCACCATCATCCCGTACCTGATCACGTCGCCAACCGTGCAAAAGTCGTTCATGGGATCGGAAGCGTCGAAGCTGCTCGATGCGAAGATGGAAGCCAAGGGTGTAAAGAACATTGCGTGGCTCGTCGACACCAACGACGGAATCTTCACGTCGGCCAAGAAGCCGCTGATCGCGCCTGCCGATTTCGCGGGCCTCAAGATCCGCGGCCTCAACAAGCTATTCGACGCGGGCCTCGAGGCGATGGGCGCGTCCCCATCGTCGATGCCGGGCTCCGAGGTCTACCAGGCGCTGCAATCGGGCGTGCTCGACGCCGGCTTCACTGGCGTCAAGGCCGCCAACAGCCGCAAGTTCTACGAGATCCAGAAGTACGGTGTCGCCTCGAACATCATCCTCGCGTTCGACAACCTCGTCGTCAATCCGGCTTGGTGGAACGGCTTGCCGCCCGACGTGCGCAGCATGATCCAGGCGGCTGCCGATCGTGCCGTGCAGCGTTCGATCATCACGACCGAAGGCGTTCCGGCCGAGGACATCAAGATCCTCAACGACAAGGGCATGCAAACGATCGCGTTGACGAAAGCGCAGGAGAAGGTGATGGCCGACGCCATGCAACCGGCGGTGAAGAAGGAGTTCCTCAGCGAGTCGGGGGCGGACGGCGCGAAGTTGCTGCAACTCATCGACCGTCTGTGACTTCTTGGCTGCCGTGAGCGCGGAGGCTGCAGGCGACGCAGTGCAAGAGAGTCATGCGTTGCGTGCCTACGGTCGCGTCGTCGCGTTTGTGGTCGGCGCGGGAATGGCGCTGGGCGCTGTGGGACTGTTGCTGTCATTGGTGCTGATCGCCGTGTCGGTGGTGATGCGCTACGTGTTCAATGCCGCACCCGTGTGGGTCGATGACGTCGTCGGCTTCCTGCTGGTGGCGACGGTGATGCTCGCCGCCGCGCAGACGCTGCGACGCGGCGAGCACATCGGCGTCGACATCCTGGCGGAGCACCTGAGCCCGAATGGCCGCCGCTGGGCGCATGGCTGGGCGGCGATCGCGAGCGCCGCCGTTGGCTTGCTGCTGGTGTTCAACGGCTGGGGCACGTCGATGCTCGCAAAGTCGCTGGGCCTTCTCACCGAAGGTTCGCTCGAGTGGCCCACGTGGTTGCTGATGCTGCTGATGCCGCTCGGCGGCACGCTGATCGTGCTGGCCGCGGTGGAAGCGCTTTGGCGCGCACTCGCTGGTCTCCCGCCCATCGAGGCGCCGCGCCGCGACGAGGTGCAGGTCGAATGACGATCACGCTGATGTTCCTCGGGCTGCTGGTGCTGCTGCTTACCGGCATGCCGGTGTTCGCGGGTCTCGCGCTGTTCGGCGCGGCGACGCTCTACATCACGCAGGGCGAGCTCGGCTCGGTGACCGAAGTGATCTTCGGCGAGATGAACCGCTACCTACTGGTCGCCATACCGCTGTTCGCGTTCATGGCGCACGTGATGATTCGCGGGCGCATCGTCGACGACCTCTACAAAACGGCGTACACGCTGACACGCCATCTGCCTGGTGGACTGGGCGTGGCAACGGTATTCGCCTGCACGCTTTTCGCGGCGATCTCCGGCTCTAGCGTCGCCACGGCGTTGACGATCGGCGCCGTCGCCATTCCGCAAATGATTCGCTTCGGCTACTCGCCCCGGGCGGCGTACGGCCTCGTGGCGGCGGGCGGTACGCTTGGCATCCTGATCCCGCCGTCCGGACCGATGGTTCTGTATGGCGTGACCACCGACACGTCGATCGGCGCGCTGTTCATGGCCGGTGTGTTGCCGGGCCTGTTGATGGCGGCCGTGTTCGCCGTGTGGACGATGGTGTCGACCGCGCTCGCGCATCGCCATATCACGCGCGAACCGCGCGCAAGCTTGCGCGAGGCCGTCGCGGCGATCCGCAAGTCGATGTGGGCATTCTCGCTGCCGGTGTTCGTACTCGGCGGCATGTACGCCGGCGTGTTCACCGCCACCGAAGCCGCCGCCGCAGGTGCGCTGCTCGCACTGTTCGTCGCCGTGATCGTCTACCGCACGATCGGGCTTGCCGCGATCTGGGATTCAGCCATCGACGCGTGTCGCGTGTCGGCGATGCTGTTTATGATCCTGGCCGGCGCGTCGGTGTTCGGTCACGTGCTGACCAAGCTTCGAGTGCCGCAGCAGATCGTCGAGACGCTGGTCGCAGCCGACATCGGCGTGACGGGATTCCTGATCGTGATGATGGCGCTGATCTTCGTTCTGGGAATGTTCCTCGAATCGATCGCGATCATCCTCATCACCACGCCAGTGGTGATGCCGGCGATGACGCACCTGCACATCAATCCGGTCTGGTACGGCGTGCTGCTGGTGATCAACCTCGAGCTGGCGCAGATCACGCCGCCGGTGGGCATGAACCTCTTCACCATCAAGGCCATCACCGGCGCGCCGATCGGCCAGATCGTGCGCGGCGCCGCACCCTACGTGTTGCTGATGATCGGCGTGATGGCGCTGGTGATGATCTGGCCCCAGATCGCGCTGTGGCTGCCGGGAACGATGTTCACGCACTGAGACGGGGGCATGTTCAGGTGCGGAGTAAATGCGAGTGCGAGCGGGGGATGTCCACTCTGACGTCGTCTCCCCCGCGACGCGGGAATCCAGCGACTTCGGCGTCTACCGGCGTGACTGCCCCTGCGACGCCGGATTATCGTGCCATCGCCACGAAACGATTTCAGACAACAATGATCCCACGCTTGATTGCAAGCGCGACCGCTTCCTGCCGATTGGCCGCGCCGAGCTTCGCGCGCACAGAGTCGAAATGCATCTGAACCGTGCGGACGGTGATGGACATGCGTTGAGAAATATCCTCGCTTGCAAGTCCTCGCGCAACATGTGCCAGGCATTCACGTTCCCGAGGAGATAGCGGCTTGCCCTGGTCGACCGGCCCTACTGCCTTGTCGAGCAACGCCGTCATTAGTAGCTCATGGAAATACTGCCCGAACAGCATGATCTCGCCGAAAATTCGGTTGATCTGTTCCAATCGAATGTCGTCGTTAAATGGAATGGCAGAACTCAATGCCATTATTGCGAAACGCCGTCGTGCATCCCGAATCGGTAGCGAAATTCCGCTAGCAACACCGTGTTTCAGCGCATCGTCAATAAATCGATCCAATCGTGATGATTTGCCACGATATGTTTTCTGGTCCCAAATGATCGGTAGCGACGCGTCAGCCATCATCCGCACGCGCGGATCGATTTCGATATAGTCGCATTTGTCGTATTGACGAACCCATTCCAAGGGCAACGTTGTGTAGACGAACTGGCGCGTTTCAGCCGTCGGCTGAGGATCGATACAAATGCCATACATGAAATTGTCAAAGCCCAAGCCCTTGGTGATCGAGCGGATGATGGGCTCTAAATCTAGCCCTTTCGCGGCCGCCGCCAAGAGGGGCTGGACAATTGACGGCACGTAACCAGATGCCTTGAATTGCAACGGCATCAGTTTGAGGGGCCGCAACATGGCTTGAGTAGGTGCGATTGACGGAGGGTGTTCCTCCATCAATATACGCCGCCTCAAACCGCTGGAACTATGATTGACCGCCGTTCGTCGGACAACGGACGGCTCGGCATTGGTCTGCTGGATGACCCGACTACCCGGCTGCGGACGGACCCTCGACGCAGGAGCGACCTTACTAGAACGCCTCTGCCGCGAGCGCGAGCGTCGATTTTCCGGCCCCGGCGACTTCGGCAGCGAGCGCCTGGGCTTCTGGCAGGATCGCGTCGACGTAAAACCGGGCGGTGACCAGTTTGGCTCGCATGAAATCGGCGTTGGCGTCCTTATCCCCCAGGTGCTGCGACGCGCGCAGCGCTGCTCGACCCATCTGCCATCCGCCGCAAACGATCCCCCACATCTCGAGATATGGCACCGAGCCGGCGAACGCTTCACGAGGTGCGCTGCGGTAGGAATTCAAGAGCCAAACCACTGACTGGGCCAAAGTGGATGCACTGCTTTCAAGTGCCTTGCCTATCGCCACGAGATTCGCATCCTCGAGCTTAATGAGATCGGTCGCGGTCTGCTCGATCTCAGCGATGACTCTCCTGGCGATCGCTCCACCGTCGCGCGCCGTTTTCCGTCCAATGAAGTCGTTTGCCTGAATCGCAGTGGTGCCTTCATAGATAGTGATGATCCGCGCGTCCCGCACATGTTGGGCCGCGCCGGTTTCCTCGATGAAGCCCATTCCGCCATGCACCTGCAATCCTAGGTTGGCGACCGTTTGCGCTGTTTCTGTACACCAACCCTTGACGATCGGCACCATGAATTCGGCAAATGCCTGATGTTGCGCGCGTGCCGCACGATCCGCATGACGCTTGGAATTGTCCAAGGCCGCCGCGGTGACGTAGGCAATTGCCCGCATTGCTTCCGTGAACGCGCGCATGGTCATCAGCATCCGGCGAACGTCAGGATGCTCGATGATTGGCTGTGGTCCGCTTCCTACGATGCCGACCGCCTGACCCTGTATCCGATCGCGAGCAAATGCGACGGCTCGCTGGTACGCGCGTTCGGAGATTCCCACGCCTTCCATTCCCACCGAAAAACGCGCGAGGTTCATCATCACGAACATGTACTCCAGCCCGTGGTTGATTTCGCCGAGCAGATAGCCGGACGCACCTCCGTTCTCGCCATAGGCGAGCACCGCCGTCGGACTCGCATGGATGCCGAGCTTATGCTCGATGGACACACATTGGACATCGTTGCGTTCGCCGAGCGAGCCATCGTCGCGAACGAGGTACTTCGGCACGACGAACAGCGATATTCCCTTGACTCCCGGCGGTGCATCCGGCAAACGTGCCAGCACGAGGTGCACGATGTTGTCCGTGTAGTCATGTTCGCCGTAGGTGATGAAGATCTTCTGGCCGAAAAGCTTGTAAGTACCGTCCTGCTGTGGCACCGCGCGAGTGCGTACGGCCGCCAGATCCGAGCCTGCTTGCGGCTCGGTAAGGTTCATCGTCCCGGTCCATTCACCCGAAACCATTTTCGGAAGAAACTTAGCTTTCATCGATGGCGTGCCTGCGAGTTCGATCGCCTCGATCGCTCCCTGAGTCAGCAGCGGACAAAGGTCGAACGCCATGTTCGACGAATGCCACATCTCCTCAACAGGTGTCGCGACCAGTTGTGGAAGCCCCTGACCGCCGAACTCGGGATTCTTGGTGAGCCCATTCCAGCCATTGGCCGCAAATTTCGCATATGCATCCTTGAATCCTGCGGGCGTTTTCACACTGCCGTCCGGAAGGCGAACGGCACCTTCACGATCCCCGGATTGGTTCAGCGGATCGAGGACATCGGTCGCGAACTTCGATGCCTCTTCCAGTATGGCGGCGACGGTGTCCGAAGTCGCTTCCTCGAATCCCGGCAGCTGCGCTACCTGGTCGAGACCTGCAAGTTCGTTCATGACGAACGACATATCCGCCAATGGGGCGCGATAGGCGCTCATTTGAGCGCGGCCGTCAGTTGCGGAATGATCTCGAAGAGGTCTCCAACCAAACCGTAGTCGGCAATCTGGAAAATGGGTGCGTCGGGATCCTTGTTGATGGCAACGATCACCTTGCTGTCTTTCATTCCCGCAAGGTGCTGAATCGCGCCAGAGATACCAACGGCGATGTAGAGATCGGGCGCGACAATTTTTCCGGTTTGTCCCACTTGGTAGTCGTTTGGCACATAGCCGGCGTCCACCGCGGCACGGGACGCGCCGAGCGCGGCGTTGAGCTTGTCCGCCAGTGGTTCCAGCATCTTGAAGTTTTCGCCGCTGCCGAGACCGCGGCCCCCCGAAATCACGACGCGCGCTCCCGTCAATTCCGGCCTTGCGGAGACCGTGAGTTCCTGACCCGTAACACGCGACTTCCCGGTGTCCGCGACGCCCATCACCGTGTCGATGCTCGCGTTGCCGCCTTCCCCGGCGGCGGCGTCGAACGCCGTTGCGCGGACCGTTATCACCTTGATCTGATCGTTCGACCTGACCGTGGCAAACGCATTTCCCGCGTAAATCGGACGCACGAAGGTGTCGGCAGACTCGACTGCAGTAATCTCCGAGACCTGCGCAACGTCGAGCTTGGCCGCGACACGCGGCATCGCGTTCTTGCCGAAGCCGGTGGCCGCCGCGAGCACATGCGTGTAGTGAAACTCGGAAACCATCGCCAAGACCTGTGCCGCCACATTTTCCGCAGTAGGCTTGTCGAACTGCGCGCCAGTCACGTGTATCACCTTGGCGATACCCGCAATCGCGGACGCCGCCTTTGCGGCCTTTGCCGCGTCATCACCGACCACCATCAGGTCGATGTCACCACCGATCTTTTCGGCTGCGCTTACGACATTGAGGGTGGCTGGTCTGAGTCCATTCGCATCGTGTTCCGCGATGATGAGGATGCTCATGCAATGACCTTTGCTTCATTACGTAACTTGGCAATGAGCTCTGCGACATCGGCCACTTTTCCGCCGCCGGTTCTTTTCTTGGGTTCGATTACTTTGAGCGTCATAAGCCTTGGCGTTACGTCGACACCCAATGCCTCCGGAGTTATTACATCGAGTTGCTTCTTCTTCGCCTTCATGATGTTGGGAAGCGTTGCATATCTAGGTTCGTTCAGGCGCAAATCCGTTGTGATAACCGCCGGGAGCGTCATCGTGACGGTTTCAAGGCCACCATCCACTTCCCGCTTGACCGTTGCAGTGTTCCCCTCAACGTCGACTTTCGACGCGAATGTGGCTTGTGGCCAATCAAGTAGCGCTGCGAGCATCTGGCCGACTTGGCTGGCATCGTCGTCAATGGCCTGCTTGCCGAGAATTGCCATTAGGGGTGCCTCTTTTTTGACGATCGCCGCCAGCAGCTTGGCGACGGCCAGGGGCTGAAGCTCGACGTCCGACGAGACCAGGACGGCGCGGTCGGCGCCCAAGGCAAGGGCCGTACGCAGCGTTTCCTGGCATCCGGCGACGCCGCAAGACACGGCAACAATCTCGGTCGCAATGCCCTTTTCTTTGAGGCGCACCGCCTCCTCGACGGCAATCTCGTCGAAGGGATTCATCGACATCTTGACGTTGGCCAAGTCGACGCCTGAGCCATCGGGCTTGACGCGAATTTTTACGTTGAAGTCGACGACTCTTTTTATTGGAACCAGTATTTTCATGCTTGCTGATACCCAGGAGTGAGAAAAGTAAATGGGGGAGCCCTTCGACTCGATTGCGGAAGCTATTGTGGGAGAGGTTATCCAGTCGATTATCGCAGCCCAAAACGACTCACGGAATCGGGAACGAAAACCCCGTGATAGTGCCTACAATTGGCACCAAAATTCTGGGCGGGATCTTCTCGCCCACCACATCGCCATTCCATGTGACAAATCCGCAGGTAAGTCAATTAACCGAGCTGGGGGAGTATCCGACAGCACGGGTGAGTGGAGGCATCAGCACGTGCCATATACCGCTCTTTGCCAGTCACGACATCGAGCATATTCGCCCCAATAGCCGGTATGCGGGCAAATATAGACAAGTTGATAGACGCCTCCGGGCATTGAAGAAGCCCGTCAGGAATCCGCCGACACCGTGACCGATTGCCGCAATCAGAGAACTGGGGAAACGGCCGCGGACCGTCTACCTCATCACGGCACAATCTTTGCTTCTTCATGCTTGCGCCAAGAGGGAAACCGACGTAGTGTCCGCTGAAGCAATATTTGAGCAATAAGCGGCAGGAATTTCCGCGCCAGCGTTTATAACGGCAATCTGTCCAATTACACGCAAACGTGAAAATGCCACCCAGATATCGGAAAACCGTCAGGTGCGCGCATAGCGGCAAGCCGTCGATGACTATCATCTAACCGAATAGAATGGCGAATCTATAGTAATTTAGAAATGACCACGATGATCACACCAAAGCAGGTAGTACGAGGTGCGCGCCGCAAATTGCGGCAAATCATCGGCGCTGTGCATCGTCCGGAGCTCGAACAGACGGCCCTGCGAGTACTAATCGCAGGAATCGTCATGGTTTACCTATTTTGGTATGCACTAAGAGACGACCAAGTTACACGCGATGTGGCCCAAGTATTGGGCGTGTCGGTCGGGTTTTTTGCATTTTCGCTACTTTTGACTCTGCGCGTGCTTGCAGTGGGAGGGGAGTCGGTTAGCAGGCGAATGGTCGGAATGTTGGCCGACAACGCCGTAACTACCTACTGCTTGATAAATATGGGTGAAGGTGGTGCTGTAATCATCGGTGTTTACCTTTTCATCACATTTGGCAATGGCTTCCGATATGGCCGGCGGTACTTGCATGCCTGCCAGGCCATGGGAGTCATCGGCTTCTCGGCAGCGCTCATTCTTTCCCCGTTTTGGTCTCAGCACGTTGCAATTGGCGTTGGATTCCTGATTGGTCTCTTAATCCTACCGGTCTACGTGGGGGTCCTTGCCGATCGCATCGAGAAAGCGAAGAAGCGCGCAGATGACGCTAATCAAGCGAAAAGCCGTTTTGTCGCCAACGTAAGCCATGAAATGCGTACGCCGCTAAACGGCGTAATCGCAATGGCAGACGTATTGCGGGAGACAAATCTGAATGAGTCCCAGCGGGAAATTGTCGAAACGATGACAACTTCGGCTCATTTGTTGTTGGCCCAGATTGAAGATGTCCTCGACGTAGAGAAGATCGAGGCTGGCCGCGTCCATATTGAAGCACGCCCCTTCGACATGGGTCGGCTGCTATCGTCCACGGTCAAAGTTGTACTCCCGCAGGCGCGTTACAAGGGTCTGGTCGTAAATACCGAGGTGGAGGTCGATGCAGCCGGCTGGTACGTCGGCGATGCGCATCATTTGCGTCAAGTTGTTCTCAATCTTTTGTCAAATGCCGTCAAGTTTACGGAGCGTGGTGAAGTAACACTTCGCGCGAAAGTAACGTCACACGACAACGATTCACGCACTCTTCGTATCGAGGTCCAGGACACGGGAATTGGTATTCCGCCGCACAAGCAAGGTGTAATTTTTGAACCGTTTGCTCAAGCCGACGATTCGATTACGCGCGTATACGGCGGCACTGGGCTTGGGACGACCATTGCGCGCCATCTCATCGGTTTGATGGGGGGCTCAATCGGCCTTACGAGTTCGCTTGGTGAAGGTTCAATGTTTTGGGTCGAACTCAAACTGCCACGAGGAGTGCCACAAGGGATCGATCTCGCCGGTGAATTGTCGAGTAACGTACGTAGCCAAGGCACCGCGCAGGCGCTTGCAGCTGCCCAGTCGTCCAAGGTGCGTAAGCTTCGCGGCGCACGAATCCTGGTCGCCGAAGACAATCCCACTAATCAGCGTGTTACTCAACTCATCCTGGAAAGTGGTGGGCATTCGGTAACGATCGTCGAAAACGGAGAATTAGCGCTCGACGCGTTGGAACGTGGCGGATTCGACCTTGCGCTTTTCGATCTTTCAATGCCGATCGTTTCCGGGCTCGAAGCTCTCAAACTCTACCGCTTTTCAGTAGCAAGACCGATCCCGGTTTTGATGTTGTCGGCCAACGTCACAACCGAAATCATTGCCGAGTGCGAAAACGCCGGTGCCGCCGAATTCATTCCCAAACCTCTGCGAGCTTCCTACCTCCTTGATTCGATCGATCGATACCTAACTGTGGATGACCGCGCCCAGTCACTACCGCCTCCCGTTCGTAGCGAAGAGGGTCCGGCGCTAGTAGTCGTAGACACACCTGCGGTCGACATGGCGGTGTTGCGTGACCTTGAGAATCTCTCTCCGGACAAAACATTCGTAGATCGCTTGATTCGAGGTTTTAAATCCGACAACGAGCGGTTGATCGCGCAGATATCGGACGCGCTGGTTCAGCGCAAGTATGAAATGGTAAAGGATGCAGCACATGCGCTGAAAGGCGGGGCGGCGAGCATCGGAGCGATGCAATTGACGCAGTTCGCGGCACGGATCGAGAAATTACTGCCAGACGCGCTACGCCTCAAGGCCGCACAATTGACTGAAGAATTACTTGTTGTTTCTGGACGAACTATTGCGATGCTGGATGCCTACTTGGTGGAACGCGGTGAGTTGAAATCTCAAAATCCACCTGCTGGATAAGCGGGCATGTTGCTTTGATATGGCTAATGGTTTAGCAGCGGATCCACCGGGGCTTGGCCTGGCCCCCGGGGATTTCAGCACACACTCTCGCCAGTCAATCCGCCGCACCAACCGCCTGTAGCTGGACAACGTTCGAATCGCTTTGGTCTACCTCGGGAGCGTCAGCGATGCGGCGTTGGGCGCGTACTAAACGGTCCATCATTCGCAAATCCCGATCTTCGAGGCGAAGCGCGGCATCGGCCCATAGACCCACAACTCGCACCAGTTCGTCGCGCGTTAGCGGAGAAACTTCGTTTCTTACCGATTCAATTGCTCGTCGACCATTGCCCGATTTCGAGTGCTTACGAACGTAGCTTAGTACGGCGGCTTCGCCGGTACCGTCTGGCGTTATGACGTCGACCACACCCATGTCATAGAGCTGTCGAGCCGTGTAGATATTTCCACTTGTGATCAGCTCATCGGTAATTCGGCGACCAACTTTCCTCAGCAGGAAGCTATAAGCGCCCATTCCCGGAAATAGGTTGAAAAGAATTTCCGGAAAGCCCATTCGCGCACTGTCTTCCGCGACAAGCACGGACGCTGATAGTGCTGCTTCGAATCCGCCGCCGAGCGCGTCACCCTGCACCAGCGCCATGGTGGTCATTGGCAGGTCACAGTTACGATGCCAAGGATATAGGTCGTCGATGCACATTTCGCCGTATCGAACGAGATCGGCGCGCGAACGAGTTTCAATTGCATGGCGAAACAATGCCAGGTCACCGCCAAGATTGAATACACCAGGCATCTTTGATGCGAGAACGCCATATCGAATTTGATGCATCGCGCCATCGTGTTTGATCGTGCCGCCGCTGTCGACAATGGTATCGATGTAGTTCCGTAACTGCGCCAACAGCCCAGTGTTGAAACACGGGCGAGGCGTCGGATTCATAAATGCCCAATAAATTCCGTGCTCAGGATCAAAACGCCTTTCAACTTGCGAAGTATTTACGGTGCTGAGGAAGCGGACGTCGGCCATTGCGTTCATTTCACTCTCCGGACGGAACTTTTTTGAAGTACCAGCACCTGAATGTGCCGCGCGCATATTGTGGCAAACAAAGGTGCATAGAGCTACCGGCTTTTGCCTTAATCGCAACTTAAAAATCAAGCATTGCGCGTTTTTGGCTAACGTGATACATCGAATAGGCCACAATCTGTAGCCCACAATAATTTAAGGAAAAAAATATTGCCCTTTAAATACCGATAGTTAGCGGTTTTCGTCGAGTTTGATCCACCGCCCTTCCACCAGCCCCTCAATCGGCTGAAACGATGCCTTATAGGCCATCTTTGTGCTCTGTCCGATCCAGTAGCCCAAATACAAATAGTCTAGTCCAAGTTGGCGGCAGCGGTCGATCTGCCACAGGACGCTGAAGGTCCCGTAACTCGCGCCCCTCTCTTCCGCGTCATAAAACGTATAGACCGACGACAGCCCGTCTTCCAGGCGATCGACGAGGCTAATCATTTTCAGTTGCCTGCCCAGTCGAAATTCGAACAGATCGGTCGCGACGTTACTGTGCAGCAGGAAGTGCTGGTACTGCTCGCGGCTGTCGTGATCCATGCCGCCACCGGGATGCCGAGAACGCTGGTAGCGCAGGTAAAGATCGTAGTGTTCGCTGTCGTAACCGAGCTCGCGTCGGACGATTTTCAACTCACGGTGATCGCGAATCGTTCGTCGGTGTGTTCGCGTGGGCACAAATGTGGGGATCGGTACGCGCACCGGCACACACGCCTGGCATCGGTCGCAATAGGGGCGGTAGGTGAAAGCGCCGCTGCGACGAAAGCCCAGCCGCACGAGCTCGCTGTAGACGCCGGTATCGATCAGATGGCTCGGTGTGGCCACCTGCGAGCGCGCGAGGCGGTCGGGCAGGTAGCTGCACGGATAGGGTGCCGTCGCATAGAACTGCAGTGCGGCGATCGGCAGGTCGTTGAGCTTGCTCATACCCTGATTGCAGCAGCGGCTCCAGCATGCCACCCGGTGGGTGGTTGAGTCGAGTGTATCAATTCGCGTAGCTGTGCTGCAAACGCCGGCCGCGCGATCGGGCGGGCGCCTAGCGAGGCGAGATGCGAGGTCTGCTGCTGGCAGTCGATCATCGGCACGCCCTGCCCGTGGACGATTGAAACGAGATGCGCAAGCGCAACCTTCGACGCATCGGCCTCGCGCGTGAACATCGATTCTCCGAAGAACACGCCGCCGAGCGCGATACCGTACAACCCGCCGACCAACGCGCCCTCGCGCCACGCTTCAACCGAGTGCGCATACCCTGCACGATGCAACGCTCCATAGGCGTCAACCATCGTATCGGTGATCCATGTCCCATGCTGCCCCGAGCGTGGTGCAGAGCATGCACGGATCACCGCGTCGAAGGCAGTGTCGATCGTGATGTCGAAGACACGCGAATTCACGCGCCGTCGCAGCGATCGCGACATCACAAACTCGTCGACGAACAACACCATCCGCGGATCCGGGCTCCACCAGAGCACCGGCTGCCCTTCGGCGAACCATGGAAAGATGCCTCGGCTGTAGGCATCGACGAGTCGTTGCACCGACAGGTCGCCGCCGGCGGCGAGAAGTCCGTCGGGGTCGCGCAGCGCTCGTTCGATAGGTGGAAACGGCGCTCCGCCTTCCAGTCGCGGTATCACGCTGCACCTACCCACATTGCATGGCCGTTGCGAAAACGCGCCACTGAACATTGTGACTCACGGATCGTTCCGGGCATTCCATCGCCAGCATCGATTCACTGTGAAACCGTGGTGATGATGCCACGCCGCGCAAGCACCGCCAGCAGTGCGTCGGTGAACCGTTGCACGTCGAGTCCGTCGATGTGCGAGCTGTCGGGCAGCACGATTTTCGCGAACTCGGGCTCGTCACGAAACTCGATCATCGTTGCCGGGGACACTCGAGCGTATGCATCCCAGTATTGGCCACGCGGATAATTCTGCTCGTCCAGCGCAAGGTGCTCGCCGCCGGACGGTTCGCGGAAGAAGACGACCTTGCCGCCTCGCGCCTGGATCGCTTCGACCCATGCGGACACTTGCCGCAAATCGTCGAGCCAACGCTTGGGCGGCGCAGGTGGGTAGTCACGGTAGTAGTCAATGAGGTCGACGATGCGTTGATGCCTGATGGCCTCGATGTTGGTGCGCCGGTAATCCAGGAAACCGACGCGGTCCCATCGCATGACGAGATAGTCGTTGAACGGCATGCCCTGTCCAGCGAGCTCGCGGCGCGCCAATGCAACCCACGCGAATGGCGAGCGCATGAACACCAGATATTGCTGCAACGGCGATAGCAGCAGCCGGTGCACTTTGCGCGCAAACGTCCACCGACGTTGGTAATGATCGATCCAGGGCTGCTGCATTTCCCAGTGCCGCCGATCGAGTCCGCGCGCGTCGACGCCGATGATCGCGAGACCGTGAAACGACGGATCCGCAGCGAGCCAGCGCAGCGCCGCCACTGGATATTCGCCATTGATCGCAAGCATCGCCGTGGTGCGTCCGGTCGCCTTTTCGACGCGCGCGGGATCGACCGCAAACTGGATCCTCGATGCACCCAGCAACGCGATGGGGTTCCCCGTGTGTTTCAGGCGATCAGCCTGCAACGACCACAAATCCTGGTCGTCCTGTACGGTTGGCACGTAGCCGCGCTCGCGCAGCGACACTTCAAAAAGAATCGCAGCGGCGAGAACAGCTGCGATCGCAAGGGTCCAGGTGATGAGCCAGCGGCGAGACATCAGAACTGGAAGTAGATGAACGCGGGATTCAGGCCCGGCGAAAACACGATCGCCGCCAACGCGGCAGCCGCAGCCGCCGTGCGCCAGATCACCGGCGTGCGGTCGAGCCATTCCCACCCGCGTTCGCGCGCGGAAATGATTTGAGCGACCAATACCGCGGCGCCGACGGCGAGCGCGAAGCGTGCGTCGTGCGCAGGCACCAGCGAGGACGCAGGTTGGTGCCCGAAACCCAGCATCGTCGCCATCATCGACCCGGCCTGGCTGACGCTGTGCGCGCGAAACAGCACCGCTTCGATCGCGAAGATGACGAACGTGGCTAATGCGAGTCCCGCGCGTCCCCACGGCGATTTCACGCGCGTGAAGTCCCAGACGTGATCACGGAAAATGCGCTCGGCCACGAGCAGTACGCCGTTCAAGCCGCCCCACAGCACGAACGTCCACGCCGCGCCATGCCACAACCCGCACAGGAAGAACGTGAAGACCAGGTTGGCGTGACCGCGCAGCCTGCCGCGCCGATAGTGCCCAAGCGGTGTGAATACGTAGTCGCGCAGCCAGCTCGACAACGAGATATGCCAGCGATTCCACAGGTCGACCATGCCGACGGCGCCGAACGGACTTTCGAAATTGGACTGGAAGCGGAAGCCGAACATCAGCGCCACACCGATCGCACACAGCGAGTAACCGGCGAAGTCGCAATAGACCTGCAACGAAAATGTCGTCGCACCCAGCCACGCGTCGGCCCATCCGGCTTGCGCCGTGGGCGCGAATACAGCATCCACCACCGGTGCGAACACGAGGTCGGCGAGGCACACCTTGAGTGCGAGTCCGATGCAGAGCAGCGCGAGGCCCCGCCCCTGCAGTGTTTCCGCAAAAGGCACCGGCGCCTGCGTCTGCGGATTGAAATCGTTGTAGCGCAGGATGGGCCCGGCGACTAGATGGGGAAAGAACGTCACGTAGAGGCTGTAGTCAAGCAGGTTCGTCGACGCCTTGGAGCGGCGCCGATAGACGTCGATCACGTACGCCAGGCTTTCGAACGTGTAGAACGAGATGCCGACCGGCAACAGGATGCCGAGGTTGAGCGGACGAAACGTGATGCCGAACACTTGCGCCAGGTCGATCGCCGTATTGGTGAAGAACTGCGCGTACTTGAAGAATCCGAGCGCCGACAGGTTGATCGCGATCGACGCGAGCAGCAGCACGCGTCGCCAGCCCAGGCGCTGCTCGCGCTCGAGCTTTCGTCCCATCAACCAGTCGAAGCATGTGGTGGCGAGGAGCAGCAGCACGAAAAACGGGTTCCATGCCGCGTAGAACACGTAGCTCGACACCAGCAGCAGCACCTTGCGTGCATGCCACTGCGGTGTCGCCCAGAACATGAGCCACGCGCCCAGCAGGAAGACGGCGAACGTCAGTGAATCGAAGGTCATGGGGAAATTGCGTTTGGCGCCGCGAATTGTACGGGTTCGAGCGCCATCGGCTATCATCGGCCGTCGCCCCGGTAGCTCAGTGGATAGAGCAGCCCCCTCCTAAGGGGCAGGTCGGACGTTCGATTCGTCTTCGGGGCGCCAGCACCCCTTCGTCACCTGCCCGAACAATCCTGCCCGCGCGCACGCGACGGGCCACTTTTGCCGATTCCCACCGCCAACTCCCATGCAACCGCTGCACTATCGCATCGCCCCGCTCGACGCGCACGCGCACCTGTTCACCGTTTCGTGCACGGTCGCCGATCCCGACCCGTCGGGCCAGCGCTTCGTCCTGCCGACATGGACGCCCGGCAGCTACCTGATACGCGAATTCGCGCGCCATTTCGTGCATGTCGAAGCGCGCTGTGGCGGGAGTCCGGTAGTGATCGCCAAGGATGGCAAGAGCAGTTGGCGCGCGGCCCCATGTCAAGGGCCACTCGAAGTCATTGCGCATGTCTATGCGTTCGACCTTTCGGTGCGCACCGCGTATCTCGATGGCAAACGCGCCTACTTCAATGGTGCATGCGTGTTCCTGTGTCCGGTCGGTCGTGAAAACGTGCGATGCGTGCTGGACATCGACGCAGCGTTCGTGCGGTCGCGCGCCGATGCGCGCGTCGCCACGTCGATGCCGCGCGAAGGCGCGGCGGCGTGGGCTCACGGTCGCTACGCCGCAGCGGACTACGACGAGCTGATCGATCATCCGGTCGAGATCGCCGAATTTGTCACGACGTCCTTTGTCGCGGGCGGCGCCACGCACGATGTGGCGATCACCGGTGCGCGCGACGTCGATCTCGAACGCCTCGCCGCCGACCTCGCGCGCATCTGCCAATGGGAGTGCGACCTTTTCGGTGGAGCCCTTGGCAGCTCCGCCCCATTTGACCGCTACGTATTCCTGGTCATGGCCGTCGGCGATGGCTACGGCGGCCTCGAGCACCGCGCATCCACCAGCCTGTTGTGCAAGCGCGACGAGCTGCCACGCGTGACGGATGCCGGCATCACCGACGACTACCTTGCGTTCCTCGGCCTCGTCGCGCACGAATACTTTCATGGCTGGAACGTCAAGCGCATCAAGCCCGCGGCGTTCACGCCATACGACCTGTCACGCGAAGCCCATACCCGCCAGCTGTGGGCGTTCGAAGGCATCACGTCCTATTACGACGACCTGGCACTCGCGCGCAGTGGTGTCGTCCCTGCGGAACGCTTCCTCGAAGTCATCGGCCGCACCCTCTCCGGCGTCATTCGCACACCCGGTCGCGGCCTGCAAAGCCTCGGCGATTCGAGTTTCGATGCATGGATCAAGTTCTATCGGCAGGACGAGAATTCGCCGAACGCCGGCGTCAGCTACTACGCGAAGGGTGCGATAGTCGCAATGGCGCTCGATCTCACGCTGCGCGAGCACGGATCGTCGCTCGACGCCTTGATGCGGGAACTGTGGCGGCGCTTCGGCACGAGCGGCGCCGGCGTCGGCGAGAGCGACATCAAATCGATCGCGTCGGAGCTCGCGAAGGCCGACCTCGAAGACTTCTTCGCGCGCCACATCGACGGCGTCGAGGATCCGCCACTCGCAAAATTGCTGTCGCGCTTCGGCGTCAGGCTCTCGCTCCGCGCAACGGAAAGCATGCGCGACCGTGGCGGCAAACTGGCGTCGCTGCCGCGCGCACCGGCGACATGGATCGGTGCCAAATGGCCGCCCTCCGGCGAGATGCGCCTGGCGAATGTGTTTGGCGGTGGCCCCGCCGCCCGCGCCGGCTTGTCGGCAAACGATGTCGTGATCGCCGTGAACGGTCTTCGCGCCAGCGGCGACACACTGACGTCATTGCTCGGGCGTGCGAGTCCCGGTGATCGCGTCAGCGTCGACGCGTTCCGCCGCGACGAGCTGCTGCATTTCGACGTGACGCTGGATGCAGCGCCGCAGGATACCGCGTATCTCGCGCTCGCCACGGACGTCGATGCGGCGACGCTGCAACGTCGCAACGCGTGGCTCGGCGCATAGACGTCGACGGCCTGCCAGGCGCGACGTTTCAGCGCAGCCGAGGATTGAGCGTGTAGGTGCCCATCTGCGAAGCTTCCGCGAGCACGTGCCCCCGGAACGCCTTGCGCGCGTCGGCGCCGGTGAACGCGCCTTCGAGAGGCAATTTGTCGACATCGAGCGCGTACAGCGTGAACGTGTAGTGATGCATGATCGCGTCGTTCCAGGGTGGACAAGGGCCGTCGTAGCCGAAATAGTCGCCCGACATCGATGCGTCGCTGGCAAACCAGCCGGTGAAGTCATTGATTCCCTGCTTCGCGCCGGCCAGTGCCTGCGGACCGGTCTTGCCGCGCGGTGTCACGCCATCGGCGAATTCGCCGCGCGTGATCGAGTGCCGCGTTGGCGCGACGTCGACGAGGACCCAGTGAAAGAACTCGACTCGCGCGAGGCCGGCCGGAACTTCGCGTCCTTCCTGGTTGACGTCGTCGCCCTTCGACGGCACGTCGGCGTCGACGCACAGCAATGCGAACGAGCGTGTCGCAGGCGGCACCTCGCTCCAGGTGAAATCGGGGTTGCGATTGGTTGACAGCGCGACGTGCGACACCGGATCGGGGCGGCCGAACGCGAACTCGGGCGGGATCGGCGCACCGCTCGTGAATGCGGTGGTTTCGAATTTCATCACGATCTCCAGTGCGGCGGAATCGTCTTGTCGAGATAGGGAAGCGCTTCCATGCGCGCCTTCCATCCGCGCAATTCCGGCGTCAGCATTGCATCGGCGTTGAAGTCGGGAAGCCGCGTCTGGCAACGATTCATGGCGGCCACGAAGGGATAGAACGCGAAATCCGCCGCCGACAGCGGTCCAACGAGGAAGTCTCCGGCAAGGTAGCGCGTGAACAGCGCGTATTCCTCGACGACCGTATCGCGCCCCTTGGCGAGCCTTGTGTCGTCGCGGCCTTCCGGCTGCGGATGAAACGCCTCCTCGACAATGGGATCGATCGCCTTGTCGAAATAGTTGTCGCACTCTGAAACCAGTCGTCGCACGGTCGCGCGCATGCGCGCATCGCCGGGAAAGAGCGGCGCGCCGCGACCCGGATACGCATCCTCCAGGTACTCGACGATCGCGTTCGATTCATACAGCACGAAATCGCCGTCGACGATCGTCGGCACGCGGTGCCGCGGATTGATCGCGACGAATTCGGGCTTGCGCGTGTCCCCCGTGGAAAACGACAGGACCTTGCGCTCGTAGGCGATGCCCTTGCATTCGAGTGCAAGCTGCACGCGCCACGCGTAGGGAGATCCCGAACCATAGTAGAGCGTCAATGCCATCGCGTACTCGCTTTCGAAGTGGATGAGGCCGTTCTCACTTGGCCTTCGGTTGCAGCGTCTGCAGCGCGGCCTGTTGCAGCTCGAGCGTCTTGACGCTCATCTGCATCATCGACAAGCTCATCGCCAGCCAGTTCTCGACGACTTTAAGCTCGGCGATCTTGCGCTCGACCTGCGCGGGATCGATGCTGGCGAACATCATCGCCGGGTTGGGGAATGCAACCGGCGCGGCGCCGGCGGCAGCGGCCCCCGGCATGCCGGGAAGTCCGAATCCCGGCATCGGCACGCCCATCGGGTTCCACAGCCTCTGCATGAACTCGGCCGCGTCCTGTGGGGAGAACGTGAACGGTCCGGCAGCGGGTTTTTTCTCGGGGGCATCGGTCATGGGGTATCACTCCGGACGGGCGTCGCGCGCCCGCGGCTTCGATTGCAGGGCCGGCGCGGTAATATCGTCCCTCATGACGGACTCCCGCGCAACCTTCATCGCGTCGCTCGCCTCGATTGCAGGTCCCGCCAACGTCCTGACCGCCGCTGCCGATGTCGAACCCTACGTCAACGATTGGCGCGGCCGTTATCACGGCAGCGCGCTCGCCGTCGTGCGTCCTGCAAACGTTGCCGAAGTCTCGGCGATCGTTCGGAGCTGTGTCGGCGTCGGCGTGGCGATCGTCGCGCAAGGCGGCAATACCGGGATGGTTGGAGGCGCCACGCCCCTCGCCGGTCGCGAACAGGTCGTCGTGTCGCTGGCGCGGATGCGCGCGGTGCGCGCGATCGACACCGCGAACGCGACGATCACCGTCGAGGCCGGCGTCACGCTGGCGGCGACCCAGGCCGCTGCCAAGGAAGCGGGTATGCGGTTCCCGCTGTCGCTTGCGTCGGAAGGCAGTTGCACCATCGGCGGCAACCTGTCGACCAATGCCGGCGGCACCGCGGTGCTGCGCTTCGGCAATGCGCGCGACCTCGTGCTGGGCCTCGAAGTCGTATTGCCGGACGGCGAATGCTGGAACGGCTTGCGCGGCTTGCGCAAGGACAACTCCGGCTACGACCTGAAGCACTGGTTCGTCGGCGCTGAAGGCACGCTCGGCATCATCACTGCCGCGGTGCTGAAGCTCTTTCCCGAACCGCGCGCGCAGTCGACGGCGATCGTCGGCGTGCCGGGTGTCGCGTCGGCGGTGGCGTTGCTCGGACTGTTGCGTGAGCGCCTCGGAGACCGCCTCGAAGGATTCGAGCTCATTTCGGCGTTCGCGCTGGCACTTTCGCGCAAGCATCATCCTTCGCCCGACCCGTTGCCGGGGATGCCCTGGTACGTTCTGGTGCAGGCGAGCGATAGCGCCGAAGGCGCGGCGCTCGCCACGCAGTTGGAGGCGGCGCTCGCCGCGGCAGTGGAACGCGAGGTCGCGGTCGACGCGAGCATCGCGCAGACGCTGGCGCAAGCCGACGCGCTGTGGGCGTTGCGCGAGAACATTTCGGAGGCACAGCGCCGCGAAGGCCCCAACATCAAGCACGACATTGCGTTGCCGGTGTCGGCGATCCCGCGCTTCCTGCAGGAAGCGGAGAAGCTGCTGCGCGCCGCGCTACCCGGCGTACGCTTCGTGGTATTCGGTCACCTCGGCGACGGCAACCTGCACTACAATCTGGCCGCGCCCGAAGGCGCCGATGCCGATGCCTTCATGCACGGCACCGCGCTCGCCAACCGCATCGTGCACGACCTCGTCATGGCTTTCGGCGGCTCGATCTCCGCCGAACACGGAATCGGACAACTGAAACGCCTTGAGCTCGCCCACTACAAGACCTCGCTGGAAATCTCGCTGATGCAGAAGCTCAAGCGCGCGCTCGACCCGCACGACCTGTTCAATCCCGGCAAGGTCGTCGGCTGATGGGCAAGATCGTCTTCTGGCTGGTCGTCATCTTCGGTGCGCTGTTCGTACTGCGGCTCGTCAATGCGTCGAAGGCACGGCGACGCGCCGGGAATGGACCCACCCCCGCCGCCACGGGCGTGCCGATGGTGCAATGCAGGGAATGCGGCGTGTTCCTGCCACGGGGCGAAGCGTTGCCCACCGCCGACGGCTTTCGCTGCAACGATGGCGTTTGTGGTACGCGACGTTGACGAAACCGCCGCTCATCCCGCATAACGCCCGCATGGCGCAGACAACCCCCGCGATTCCCCCGTTCGAGCCACCGCCGATGCCGCTTTCGGTGGCGGACTCGAGCCGCCGCATCCTGTGGATCATCGCGCTGTACCGCGCCGTATGTGCCGCGGTGCTGCTCGGCATCGCGCTGCTGATCGACTTGAAGGCGATCCAGATCAGCGCGCCAAATGCGTTCGTCACCGGCGCTGCGCTGTATTTCTTCTTCAGCCTTGCCGCGTTCTGGTGGATGCAGACGGACCGCGTGATGCCGTCGGTGTCGCACGTGGCGTCGGGATTGCTCGCCGGCGACATCTTCTTCCTCGCCTTGATCATCATCGCCGGCGGCAATGCGGTCGCGCCTCTGCCGATTGTATTGTTCCCGCAGCTGGCGGCGAGCGGCTGGCTGTTGCGTCCGCGCACCGCGTTCTTCCACGCGTCACTCGCCACCGTGGTACTGCTCGGCCTCGACACGCTACGCGCAATCGAAGGCCAGATCGGCGCGACGCAGCTCTTCCAGACCGGACTCGTCGGCTTCGGCTATTTCGCGACCGTTGGCATCGCCGTCGCGCTTGGGCGCTATACGAAGGCGTCGGAAGACCTCGCCGCGCAGCGCGGCATCGATGTCGCCAATCTCGAGCAGGTCAACCGGCTGATCATCCAGGACATGCAGGACGGCGTGTTGGTGGTCGACCTGAATGGCGTCGTGCGGGGCCACAACGCGCAAGTGACGCGGCTGCTGGGCGGTTTCGGCCGCATGCGCGGCGGCATGCGCCTCGCCGAATTCAGTTCGGTGCTCAACGACTACTGGCGACGCTTCCAGGATGATGCCAACGAGGCGCTGCCGCCCTTCAGGGTCGACGCGACGCAGCGGCTGCTACGGGTGCGCCTCGTGCGGATCGGCTCGGGACTCAACGGCGGCACGTTGATCTATCTCGAGGACCTCGGACGTGCGCAAAACGACGCACAGCAGATGAAGCTCGCGGCGATGGGCCGGCTGACCGCGTCGATCGCGCACGAAGTGCGCAACCCGCTGTCGGCGATCAACCAGGCGGCGCAGCTCCTCGAGGAAGACGGCTCGGTAGCGCCCGAGGGCCAGCGCTTGTTGTCGATGATCCGCAACAATGCCAAGCGCATCGATCGCATCGTCGGCGAGGTGCTGCAGCTCAATCGCCGCGACCGGCAGCAGCCGGAAACGTTGTCGCTCAAGGATTTCATCCGCAGCCTGACCGACGAAGTGATGCAGGCGGAGAACATGCCGCCGCAAAGCGTGATGATGCAGATTCCCGACGACCTGCTGATCATTTTCGATCGCGGTCACCTGAACCAGATCATGTGGAACCTCATCCGCAATGCGTGGCAGCATTGCCAGAAGAAGGAAGGCAGCATCCGCATCGCCGGGCGCGCGGGCTACATGGGCGACGCGGTGATCTGCGAATTGCAGGACGATGGCGCTGGTATCCCGGCCGAGTTGCGCGGGCAGATCTTCGAGCCGTTCTTCACGACGCGTCCCGGCGGCACCGGGCTCGGGCTCTACATAGCACGCGAATTGGCCGATGCCAACGGCGCGACGCTCGAGCTGCTGCCGAAGGGGCCGGGCGCCTATTTCCGCATCACGCTGCGACGCGCCGCGCTTCCCGCGACATGAACGATCACTCGCACTTTCCGCGCCTGCAAAGGACACACACATGAATCGCCGTATCCGCGGTCAACCCAAGATCCTCGTTGTCGACGACGAGCCCGACCTCCTCGAATTGCTGGAGCTCACGCTATCGCGGATGGGGCTCGACACGACGCGCGCCGAAAACGTCGCCGAAGCGATCAAGCTGCTCGATCGCGAGCCGTTCGACCTGTGCCTCACCGACATGCGCCTGCCGGATGGCGAAGGACTGCGCGTCGTCGAGCACATCAACCAGAAAGGCCTCGACGTTCCGGTGGCGGTGATCACCGCTTACGGCTCAGCGGAGAATGCCGTCGCGGCGCTGAAGGCAGGCGCGTTCGACTATCTCGCCAAGCCGGTGGCACTCGAGCAGTTGCGCGCGCTGGTCAAGCAGGCGCTCAAGGTTCCCGACAAGGCGCAACTGCCGGCCTCGTACCGGCTGCTCGGCGAGTCGGCGGCGATGCAGCAGGTTCGCGGGCTGATCGAGCGGCTGTCGAAGAGCCAGGCACCGGTGTTCATCAATGGTGAATCGGGTTCGGGCAAGGAGCTCGCGGCGCGAATGATCCACCTCGGGGGCCCGCGCGCCGAATTGCCGTTCATCGCCGTCAATTGCGGCGCGATTCCGGAGAACCTGATGGAGAGCGAGTTCTTCGGCTACAAGAAAGGCGCGTTCACCGGTGCCGAAGCCGATCGCGACGGCTTTTTCCAGGCTGCCAACGGCGGCACGCTGTTCCTCGACGAAGTGGCCGACCTGCCGCTCGCGATGCAGGTCAAGCTATTGCGCGCGATCCAGGAAAAGAAGGTGCGCAAGGTGGGCGCGACGCAGGAAGACCCGGTCGACGTGCGACTCATCAGCGCGACGCACAAGAAGCTCGGCGCGCTGGTCGAGAGCGGCGAATTCCGCCAGGATCTCTACTACCGGTTGCACGTGATCGAGCTCCTGATGCCTCCACTGCGCGAAATGGGCGAGGACATTCCGATGATCGCCAATGCGATCCTGATCAAGCTTGCGCGCGGCCAGGTCGCGGGGCTCGAGGCCGACGCGGTATTGGCACTCAACGCGTATCCATTTCCCGGCAACGTGCGCGAGCTCGAGAACATCCTCGAGCGCGGGTTGTCACTCGCCGCCGACCCGCTGCACATCACCGCCGACGACCTGCACCTCACGCCGCCGCTCGAGGAAAACGACGTGTCGATGCCGCCCGGCGAGAAATGGCCGCTGCAGGATTATCTCGACCGCGTCGAGCGCGCGGCGATCAACGAGGCTCTCGAGAAGACGCGTTTCAATCGCACCGCCGCCGCCAAGCTGCTGGGAATTACGTTTCGGGCAATGCGATACCGGATGGAGCGGCTGGGCATCAAGTGATCCGCGGCACCCCTTCGCGCTGAATTGTCGATGTCGATGCCAACAGCGCGATTGACGCTCGATGCCGAGGGCATCGTGCGCCAGGCGCGGCGCATCGCGTCGCCCAATTGCGACGACCGCGCGCCCGGCGAAGCAATCTCGCTCGTCGTCGTGCACAACATCTCGCTCCCGCCGGGCAATTTCGGCGGCGCTGCGATCACGCAGCTCTTCACCAACACGCTCGATCCCGCGGCCGATCCGTACTTCGCCACGATAGCGTCGCTGAGAGTGTCGTCGCACTTCGTGATCGAGCGCGATGGAACGCTGCTGCAGTTCGTGCCGTGCGCGCTGCGCGCGTGGCACGCGGGCGTATCGAGCTGGCGCGGCCGCGAGCGTTGCAATGACTTTTCCATCGGCGTCGAGCTCGAAGGTAGCGATACGCTGCCGTTCGCAGCGGCGCAGTACACGATGCTGGCGCGGCTCGTGAAGCTGTTGCAACGCCGCTATCCGATCGACGCGCTGGCTGGTCACAGCGACATTGCGCCGGGCCGCAAGACCGACCCGGGTCCGGCGTTCGACTGGGCGCGGCTGCGACGGCTGATCGCGCCGCGCAACACGCGCCGGTCGCCCGGACCTGTTCCCACGACGCCGGCCTGAGCGCAGAGGGGCGTCGCCTTGAGCGTGATCGCCGAAGTCGCCACCCGCGTCTGTTATACTGGTTGGTTATGCAATTGATTGCCGACTTTTTTCCGTTGATCCTGTTCTTCGCCGCGTTCAAGTGGCAGGGGATCTTCGTCGCCACCGGCGTGGCGATCGCGGCGTCGGTCGTGCAGATCCTGTGGTTCCACTGGAAGCGCAAGCTGACCACCGTGCACTGGCTGTCGTTCGGGATCATCGTCGTATTCGGCGGCGCGACGTTGCTGCTGCACGACGAAAACTTCATCAAGTGGAAGCCGACCGTGCTTTACTGGGCATTCGCGGCGATCCTGGTTGTGGGCAAGCTGGCGTTCCGCCGCGACCTCATCGCCGGCGTGCTACGCAGTCTCGAATTGCCCGCGCCGGTGTGGACGTGGCTCACGTGGGCGTGGGCGGCGTTTCTCGCGGTCATGGGCGTGCTCAATCTTTACGTTGCGTTCAATTTCCCGCTCGCGACCTGGGTCAATTTCAAGGTCTGGGGCGCCACCGGGCTTTGCCTGGTTTTCGCCGTCGTGCAAGCGATGTTCCTGGCGCGCCACATGAACGACGAGCGTCCGCAGACCTGATGGACGTCGGCTCGACGCTTCGGGAACGGCTCGCGCCACTTCAACCGGCGCACCTGGAGTTGCACGACGACAGCGCCGAGCACGCGGGACATGCCGGAAACCTTGCCGGTGGCGGGCACTTTTCGCTCGTCATCGTGTCCGAGCAATTTGCAGGGCTCAGCCGCCTCGCCCGTCACCGCGCCGTGATGGATCGCGTCGGTGACCTGATTCCAAACCCTCTTCACGCGCTCGTCGTCCAGGCGTACGCGCCCGAAGAATTCATCCCGTCATGATGCAAAGGATAATTCGCATGAATTGCACCAAACTCGTACTCGCCGCCGTGCTGGCGGTCTTTGCCGTCGGCGCACAGGCGCAGTCGGCCGCCCCCAAGGCCGCGCCCAAGGCTGCAGCCAGCGCGCCCGCTGCCGCGGCCCCCGCAGCGGCACCCACCGGCAAGACGCTCTATCCGCAGGTGCAATACGACCTGCTGCTGAAGGAACGGCTCGCGCAGGGCGCTCCGGACTCGCCGGAACTGCGCAATTCGGTACGCGAAGAGCTCAACACGCGCGAGCTGCTGGCGCGCGAAGCCAAGAAGAAGGGCCTCGACAAGTCGGCCGACGTCAAGACGCAGATGGACCTCGCCGCGCAAACCGTGCTGGTGCGCGCGTTCGTCAACGACTGGGTGAAGACCAACCCGATTCCCGAAGCCGACCTGCGCAAGGAATATGACGTCATCAAGACGCAGATCGGCGACAAGGAATACAAGATCTCGCACATCCTCGTGGAAAAGGAAGACGAGGCGAAGGAAGTCATCACCGACCTGCAGAAGGGCCAGAAATTCGCCGACATCGCCAAGGCGCGGTCGAAGGATCCGGGCTCGAAGGACAAGGGCGGCGACCTCGACTGGAACGCGCCCGCCAACTTCGTCAAGCCGTTCGCCGACGCGGTGATCGCAACGCCCAAGGGCAAGTTCACGACCACGCCGGTGCAGACCCAGTTCGGCTGGCACGTGATCGAAGTCGAGGATGTGCGTGCTGCCAAGGTGCCGTCGTATGACGAGGTCAAGCCGCAGTTGACACAGCGCATGCAGCCGCAATACCTCGACAAGTACTTCAAGGATCTGCGCGCCAGGAACGGCGTCTGATGCCGGGGAATTGACCGCACGAAAACGCCGCAGGAATGCGGCGTTTTTTTAGGCGCGCCGATCGCGTCTGGAACCGGAGGGGCATTGCTTGTCCAATGCATGCGCAGCCGCATGCGCTTCGATGGTATCTTCGCGGGCTGCCGGCAACGCGGCATGCCAGGGAGAGCGAGCGATGGGTTGGATCAAGGGCCCGAAGGATTTTTGGTCGGGCGTGGTGTTCATGACCTTCGGCGCCATCGCGCTCGTGGTCAGCAGCACCTACAGGATGGGAACCGCGGCGCGCATGGGGCCCGGGTACTTCCCGCGCGCGCTCGGCGCGTTGCTGCTGATCCTGGGCGCGATCATCGCGGTGCGCGGCCTGCGCAGCAAGGGCGAACCGCTGCCCGCGTTCGTGCTGCGGCCACTGGTGTTCGTGCTGGGCACCGTCGTGGTGTTCGGCCTGGTCGTTCCATGGAGCGGCGTCGTGCTGGGCACGCTGTTCCTGATTTTCGTCTCGAGCTACGCGAGTCATGAATTCCGCTGGAAGGAAGCCGTGGTGAGCGGTGTTCTGCTTGCCGCCGCCGCGGTGCTGGTGTTCATCGTCGGCCTGCAATTGCAATTGCCGATCTGGCCCTGGCCCTGGAACCAATAGGCCCGAACGATGGACGTCTTCGCACATCTCGCAACCGGCTTCGGCGTCGCGATGACGCCGATCAACCTTGTGTATGCCTTGGTGGGCGTGCTGCTCGGCACGCTGATCGGCGTGCTCCCCGGCATCGGTCCGGTGGCGACGATCGCGATGCTGTTGCCGACGACCTATGCGCTGCCGCCGGTGTCGGCGCTGATCATGCTGGCCGGCATCTACTACGGCGCGCAATACGGCGGCTCGACGACGGCGATCCTCGTCAACATGCCCGGCGAGACTTCATCCGTGGTCACGTGCCTCGACGGCCACCAGATGGCATTGAGGGGCCAGGCCGGGGCCGCGCTGGCGGTCGCGGCGCTGGGGTCGTTCTTCGCCGGTTGCGTCGCCACGGTCTTCGTTGCCGCGTTCTCGCCGCCGCTGTCCGAATTCGCGCTCAAGTTCGGTCCCGCGGAATATTTCTCGCTGATGGTGCTGGGACTCATCGGCGCGGTCATCCTGGCGAGTGGATCGCTGCTCAAGGCGATCGCAATGATCATCCTCGGCCTGCTGCTCGGCATCGTCGGCACCGATGTCAATTCGGGAGCGCAGCGCTTCGTGTTCGGCATTCCCGAGCTCGTCGACGGCATCGGTATCGTCGGCGTGGCCATGGGCCTCTTCGGCTTCGCCGAGATCGTCGGCAATCTCGAATCGAAGGAAAAACGCCACATCATCTCGGGCAAGGTGAAGGGCCTCTGGCTCACCAAGGCGCAGTTCCGCGCCGCGTGGCCCGCCGTGGTGCGCGGCACCGGGCTCGGCTCCGTGCTCGGTCTCCTGCCGGGAGGCGGCGCGATGCTGTCGTCGTTCGCGTCGTACACGCTGGAAAAGAAGATTGCCGCCGACCCGTCGCAGTTCGGCAAGGGCGCGATCCAGGGCGTCGCCGGTCCCGAGTCCGCCAACAACGCGGGCGCGCAGGCATCGTTCATCCCGCTGCTGACGCTCGGAATCCCCGAAAACGCGGTGATGGCGATGATGGTGGGCGCGATGACGATCCACAACATCCAGCCGGGACCGCAGGTCGTCAGCAGCAATCCCGAATTATTCTGGGGACTGATCGCGTCGATGTGGATCGGCAACGCGATGCTGGTCGTGCTCAACCTGCCGATGATCGGCCTGTGGATCAAGCTCCTCACCGTGCCGTATCGCCTTCTCTATCCGGCGATCCTGCTGTTCTGCGCGGTCGGCGTCTACAGCGTCAACAACACGTCGATGGACATCACGATGACCGCGGTGTTCGGCCTTCTCGGCGTGCTGTTCGTCAAGCTCGAATGCGAGCCCGCGCCGTTGCTATTGGGATTCGTGCTCGGACCGATGATGGAAGAAAATCTGCGCCGCGCGCTACTATTGTCGCGCGGCGATCCGCTGGTGTTCCTCGAAAGGCCGATTTCCGCGGTGATGCTTGCCGGCGTCGTGATGCTGCTGGTGATCATGACGCTGCCCAACATCCGCAAGAAGCGCGAGGAAGCGTTCCAGGAAGAAACCGCATGACGACTCACGACAATGCAGTCATTTCCAGCTTCGATTGGAGCCACGCCTATCCGTCGCGGCGCTCGCCGGTGTTCGCGGCCAACGCGATCGCATCGTCGCAGCCACTGGCGGCGCAGGCAGGCATCGCGATGCTCGCCAATGGCGGCAACGCGGTCGACGCGGCGATTGCCGCGGCGATCGTGCTGACGGTCGTCGAGCCCTGCTCCAACGGCGCCGGCTCCGACCTGTTCGCCATCCTGTGGGACGGCAAGGAGCTCGTCGGTCTAAACGCGTCCGGTCGTGCGCCGGCAGCGTGGTCGCCCGCGCATTTCGCCGGCCAGTCGCAGGTCGGGCCGCGTGGCTTCGGCGCAGTGACGATTCCCGGCGCCGTGTCCGGATGGGTGATGCTTTCGCAGCGTTTCGGCAAGCTGCCGTTCGGCGACCTGTTCGAACCCGCGATCCGCTATGCGCGCGATGGCTTCCTCGTGTCGCCGATCATCGCCGGCTACTGGGAGCGCGCGGTGCCGCTGATGCCGATGGACGCGGGCTTTCCCGAGCATTTCATGCCGCGCGGACGCGCGCCGCGTGCCGGCGAGCGTTTCGCCAATCCGGCGCTTGCGTCGTCACTGGAAAAGATCGCCGTCACTGATGGCGACGCGTTCTACCGCGGCGAGCTGGCGCAGGCGATGGTGCGTTATGCGCACGCGCACGGCGAGGTGCACTCGCTCGCCGATTTCGCCGATCATCGTGCCGACTGGGTGACGCCGCTCGCGCAGGACTATCGCGGCGCGACAGTGCACGAGATTCCGCCGAATGGCCAGGGCATCGCGGCGCTGCAAGCGCTCGGCATTCTCGGCCATTTCGACCTCGCCACGCATGCGCCCGATTCGGTGGCGAGCCAGCACCTGCAGATCGAGGCGATGAAGCTCGGCTTCGCCGACGCCTATCGCTACGTCGCCGATCCGCGCGCGATGCCCTTCGATCCGCGATGCATGCTCGATGCCGGCTACCTGGCGTCGCGTGCGAGGCTGATCGATCCTGCGCGCGCCAAGGACTTCGGCCCCGGCGCGCCGCCCAGGGGCGGCACCGTGTACCTCGCTGCCGCGGACGAGCACGGCATGATGGTGTCGCTGATCCAATCGAACTACATGGGATTCGGCTCCGGCGTCGTCGTTCCCGGCACCGGCCTCAGCCTGCAGAATCGCGGCGCCGGATTCTCGTTGCAACCAGGGCATCCCAACGAAGTCGGCGGCGGCAAGCGTCCGTTCCACACGATCATCCCCGGCTTTGTCACGCGCGGCGGCGCGCCTCTGGCCGCGTTCGGCGTGATGGGCGGCCCGATCCAGCCCCCGGCGCATGTGCAGACGCTGGTGCGGCTCCTCGACTACGGCATGAACCCGCAGGCGATTCTCGACGCGCCGCGCTGGAAGATCGACGGCGCGAGCATCGACATCGAAGCCGCCGCTGCGTCCTCGCTGCGCGAAGGCCTTGCAACGATGGGCCACCGGATCGAAGGCACGTCCGATTCGTACATGGACTTCGGCGCGGGGCAGTTCATCGTGCGCACCGAAGGCGGCTACGCCTGCGGCTCGGACCCGCGCCGCGATGGCCAGGCAACGGGCTTCTAGGCGGTCACCCGACTGGCAAGCGCCGCGCGCGCGGCATCATTGCGTTTTGGTCACCTCGACGCGCCGCGCTTCGGCGTCTCCTCCGGTTCCGGTGAAGCTCGCGGGCGGCTTAAGGGTGATCGACGTCGCGGCAACGCCGTCCGCCTGCAAGGCGTCGCGCACCGCCATCGCACGGTTTTTCGCGATCTCGGCATTCTGCGCCGGATCGCCGGTCGAATCCGCATAGCCGGTGATGTCGACCTTGCCGCCATCCGTGCTAATGAGACCCGCAATCGCCGCGACGGTCGCTTTGCCCGCGTCGCTCAACGTCGATTTACCGGCGTCGAAATAGACCTTGGCAGGCAGTGCGGTCGGCGCGGCGACGCTGCCCGCCGCCGGTCCTGCCACGGGCGCTGCCGGCGGCGTCGGCGCGGCATCCGACGGAAGCGCTTGCGCCGTCGTGGGCGCCGCCGGAACGGGCGCTGTCGATTGGCCTGTGGGTACGTCGCCACCCATGCATCGCGAAAGCAGGAACAGCACGACGATCGCCGCAACGATCCATGGCCACCAGCGACCGATCCACGAGGTCGGCTCCATCGCGGTCGCGCCCGTCCCATAGCCTGGCGCCACCGAAGGTGAAGTCGCGCGTGCCGGGTCGCCCGCCGTCGATATCATCGATGCCGGGCTCGCAAAACCGAGTGCGCTGGTAAGCCTGCCGTCTAGCGCAGCCTGCAGCGTGGGCGCCTGCGCGCCGAGAAACGCCGCGAGTCCGCTTGCGCTCAGGTTATCGGTCGCCACCTGGCGCTTGACGAAGGCGAGAACAATGGGCGCCAACAGCGCGATCAGGTTCGTCACCGACTGCGTCGTGCGCATTCCCGACAGCGACGACAGCGTGCCGGCGACCGCCTCCACCTTGTCGCCAAGCAACGACGACGCGATCGGCGCGCCGCTGGCCATCAGCGACGACGCCTGCGCGCCGCCATCGCCGAACAACGCATCGGTGCCGGACGTCAGCGAGGTGTTCACCGCGGGGTTGTCGAGCATCGACATCACCGACTGCGCACCACTTGGCGACGCGCCCTTGTGCGCGAGCGCGGCCAACAGCAGCGGCAACAGCGATCCGAGCGCGCTGCCTGTCGTCGCGCCCGACTCGCCCAGCAGTCCTGCCGCCCTGTCGGCGAACTGCGCTGGCATTCCCCGTTGCACAACTTCCAGCAAATTGGTGGCCATGGTTCCTCCGTAGTGATGGAAACGCGTCCCCTTTTGCCGTTGCCAAGGTGCGCGCACGCGAAAAAACTCTGCGCCAAACGCCTTGCAGCGTCCACGACAGATTGGCAATGGCTTGACAGCGCGCCCCGCCGGCGCGAATTCGTCAACGCCGGGTCCCGCGCTGCGGGCAACCACGGATGGTGTCAGCGCGCGCGGGCCTTGAGCGTCGACAGGGGCAACAGGTCAGCGACTTCGATGCGCGCGCGGTCCGCCTCGACGGCGATGAGCGGCGTCGTCGCGCGCATCGTCGACGCCGAGCGGCGCGCGAGCTCCCGATAGCTTTCGGTTCCCTCGACCTTCCACGCGAGCTCCTGCGCGGTCAATTCACGGACGATGTGCGCCGGCATGCCGGCGACGAGCATCCGCGGCGGCACTTCGAAGCCGGCCTTGACGAACGCCATCGCCGCGACGATTGCAGACTCGCCGATGATCGCGTTGTCGTTGACCACGGCGTTCATGCCGATGAGTGCGTTGCGACGCACGACGCAGCCGTGCAGCACCGCGCCATGGCCGATGTGGCCGTCCTCCTCGACCACGGTATCGGTGCCGGGAAAGCCGTGCATCACGCAGGTGTCCTGCAGGTTGGCGCCCGCGCGCACCTCGATGCGACCGAAATCGCCGCGCAGACAGGCACAGGGGCCGATGAAGCAATTCGCGCCGACGATGACGTCGCCGATCAGCACCGCACTCGGATGCACGAATGCGCTCGGATCGACGACCGGCGTCACGCCGTTGATCGAATACACGGTCAGTTGCATCGTCGTCTCCATTGGCACGTCAGCCGAGCGCGACGCGCGCGTTGCGGAACATCCGCAACCACGGCGACGCCTCGCCCCAGTGGCGTGGATGCCACGACATCTGCGCGGTGCGCCATACGCGCTCGGGATGCGGCATCAGGATCGTGAAGCGGCCGTCCGCCGTGGTGAGACCGGTGATGCCCTGCGGCGAGCCGTTCGGATTGAACGGGTAACGCTCCGTCGGCTTGCCGTGCGAATCGACATAGCGCATCGCCACATGCGGGATCGCCGCGGCGAGCGCCGCGTCGTCGTCGAATTGGGCGAGACCTTCGCCGTGCGCCAGCGCCACCGGAATGCGGCTGCCTTCCATGCCACGCAGGAACAGCGACGTGCTCGCGACGATCTCGACGCTGACGAGGCGCGCCTCGAACTGCTCGGAGGCGTTGCGCACGAACAGCGGCCAGTGCGCGGCACCGGGAACCATGCTGCGCAGGTTGCCCATCATCTGGCAGCCGTTGCAGATGCCCAGCGCAAAAATATCCGGGCGGGCGAAGAAGCGCGCGAAGTCGTCGCGCAACCGCGAATCGAACAGGATCGACTTCGCCCAACCAGCGCCACCACCCAGCACGTCGCCGTACGAAAAACCGCCGCCGGCGGCGAATCCAGCGAAATCAGCCAGCGAGCGGCGCCCCGAAGCAATGTCGGTCATGTGCACGTCGAATGCATCGAATCCGGCGCGATCGAATGCGGCGGCGAGCTCGGTCTGGCCGTTGACGCCCTGCTCGCGCAGGATCGCGATTGCCGGCCGCGCGCCGCGCAGGATATGCGGTGCCGCAACGTCGTCGTCCGGATCGAACGTCAGCGCCACCGCCATGCCAAGGTCGTTGGCATCGTCGATGCGCGCGAATTCCTGGTCGGCGAGCAGCGGATTGTCGCGCAGCCGCTGCATCGCATGCGTCGTCGACGACCAGGTGCGATGCAGGTCTGTGCGCGTCACGTCGAGCAGTGTGCGCGCGGCATCGCGAACGACGATGCGCTCGCCCGCGGTCGGCCGCGCGACGATGCGGGCACGCAATCCGACACGCGCGGCGGCGGCGACGACGCTGGCGGCTTCCGAGTCGTGCACCTGGACGACGGCGCCCAATTCCTCGGCGAAGAGCTCGGCGAGCACGTCGCCTGCGCCGGCATCGATGTCGAGCCCGCAGCGCGACGCAAATGCCATTTCGAGCAACGTTACGACGAGGCCGCCGTCGCCGATGTCGTGGTACGCGAGCAGCTTTGCGGCGGCGGCCTGCGTGCGCACCAGCGCGAAGAAGGCCGCGAGCCGCGCGGGATCATCGACATCCGGCGCGTCGTTGCCCAGTTGTGAATGCACCTGCGCCAGTGCCGACGCGCCGAGGCGCCGGCGACCGTCGGCAATGTCGACGTGCACGAGGCAGGTGGCGCCGGCGTCATCGCTCAACAGCGGCGTCAGGCACGCGCGCGCGTCGACGGACGGCGCGAACGCCGACACGATCAGCGACACCGGTGCCGTCACCGCGTGGTCGCCGTCGACATCGGTCCACGTGGTGCGCATCGACATCGAGTCCTTGCCGACCGGAATGCTGATGCCGAGCGCGATGCACAGATCGCGCACCGCGCGCACGGTGTCGTAAAGCGCGGCGTCCTCGCCCGGGTGACCGGCGCTCGCCATCCAGTTCGCCGACAGCTTGATGTCGGACAGCTTGGCGATTGCGGCGGCCGCAATGTTGGTGATGGCCTCGCCCACCGCCATGCGGCCCGAAGCCGGCGCGTCGATCAGCGCCAGCGGAGTGCGCTCGCCCATCGCCATCGCCTCGCCCGCAGCACCCTCGAAATCGTTGAGCGTCACCGCGCAATCGGCCACGGGAACCTGCCAGGGCCCCACCATCGGATCGCGCGAGCACAGCCCACCGACGGTACGATCGCCGATCGTCACGAGGAACGTCTTGTCGGCGACCGCCGGCAACTGCAGCACGCGCCGCAGCGCGCTGTCGAGCGTGACGCCGGCGAGGTCGAGGGGTGGCAGCGTGCGCGCGATGCGCCGCGCGTCGCGCGACATCCTCGGCGGCCTGCCGAGGATAACGTCGAGCGGCACGTCGACAGGCTTGTCGCCGAAATGCGGGTCGCGCACCACCAGCATGCCGGCGCCATTGGCACGGCCGACGACGGCGAAGGGACAGCGCTCGCGCTCGCAGATCGCGGTGAAGCGCGCGAGGTCGGCGGAAGCGATCGCCAGCACGTACCGCTCCTGCGACTCGTTGCACCAGATTTCACGCGGCGCCATCCCCGGTTCCTCGGACGGGATCGCGCGCAGGTCGAATGTGCCGCCGACCCCGCCGCCCTGCACGAGCTCTGGCAGCGCGTTCGACAGGCCGCCGGCGCCGACGTCGTGGATCGACAGGATCGGATTGCGTTCGCCCTGCTGCCAGCAGCGGTCGATGACTTCCTGCGCGCGCCGCTCCATCTCGGCGTTGCCGCGCTGCACGGAGTCGAAGTCCAGGTCCGCGGTATTGCTGCCGGTGGTCATCGAAGACGCTGCGCCGCCGCCCATGCCGATCAACAGGCCCGGGCCGCCGATCTGGATCAGCAGCGTGCCTTCGGCGAACGGCTTTTTGTGCGTGTGCAGCGCGTTGATGTTGCCGACGCCGCCGGCGATCATGATCGGCTTGTGATAGCCGCGCCATTCGTCGATGGCCGCGCCGCCGCCATCCGTGTATCGGTACTCGAACTCCAGCGTGCGAAAATAGCCGTTGAGGTTGGGACGGCCGAACTCGTTGTTGAACGACGCCGCGCCGACCGGCCCGTCCTGCATGATCGACAGCGCCGACGCGATGCGCGCCGGCTTGCCGCACGTCGCCTCCCACGGTTGCTGCAGCGTCGGAACGCGAAGGTGCGAAACGCTGAAGCCGACAAGCCCCGCCTTCGGCTTCGCACCGGTGCCGGTGGCGCCCTCGTCGCGGATTTCACCGCCTGAGCCGGTCGCCGCACCCGGGAACGGCGCGATCGCCGTCGGGTGGTTGTGCGTCTCGACCTTCATCAGGATGTGCGTACGCTCGCGCGCCGCAGCGTAGCGCCCGTCGTTGCGCGGATGGAAGCGCGCAACCTCGCCGCCTTCGATCACCGACGAATTGTCGGAATAGGCAACCACCGTGCCCGCGGGGTGCGCAGCGTGCGTGTCGCGAATCATCGCGAAGAGGCTCTGCGCCTGCGCCTCTCCGTCGATCGTCCATTGCGCATTGAAGATCTTGTGGCGGCAATGCTCGGAATTCGCCTGCGCGAACATCATCAGCTCGACATCGGTTGGATCTCGACCGAGCGCGCGAAAGCGCTCCTCGAGATAATCGACCTCGTCGGCGGCCAGCGCGAGCCCGAGGTCGCGATCGGCGCGCAGCAGCGCATCGCGGCCCTGCCCGAGCAACGCAATCGTCGTCTTCGGCCTGGGCGCGAAATGCGTGAAGAGCTGCCTTGCCGACGCGAAGTCGGCGAACACGCTTTCGGTCATCCGGTCATGGACCAGCGGCAAGAGTGCGACGCGATCGGCATCGGTGAGTGCCCCGCGATCGCGCGTCGCCATGCGATACGCGACGCCGCGCTCGATGCGGCGCACGTCGCCGAGCCCGCAGTTGCGCGCGATGTCGGTCGCCTTCGACGACCAGGGCGAGATCGTGCCGGGCCGCGGTACGACGAGAAGCAGAGTCGATTCGCCGTCGTCGGCGAACGGTCGCGGCCCATACGTCAGCAGCTTGTCGAGGATCGCGCGCGAATGTGCGCCGAGCGGAGATCCGACGTCGACGAAATGGTGGAACGATGCGCAGATCGAGGCGACGCCGTTGGCGGGACGCAGCGCGTCGAGAGCGGCCTTCAGCTTGGCGATGCGGAACGGGGACAGCGCGGGCGAGCCGTGCAACGAAAGGAGTTCTGCCATCGCGCCCAGGGCGGAGCGAAAGCGCGAATTATGCCACGGTATGCAGCTTACGCGTCCTGCCGTGGGCCGGCGCGACCGCTCGCGCCGGCCAAACGTGTGTGCGGTTCACGCCGTTGCGGCAATCCCAACCAAGCGTTGCAACGAACGCACGCGCTTGTCGCACTTATTTCGCGGAGCAGCTACCTCGCCTGGCCCACCGGCGAGCCCTGCCGGGGTGCGCGCGCGGATTCGCGAATCAGGTCGACGCAGCGCCGTAGCGTGTTCGCGAACAATGGATTGCGTGGATCGAGCGCCTCCCCGTGTGTCGTGCCGACGTCGTAGCGCTTGAGGCGTCCGCAAAAGATGCGGCGCAGGTCCAGCGGATCGGCAATGCCCTGCATCCGCGCGCGACTGGAAAGCACGTACGCCGGGCCGTCGTACGGCAGCGGCCGATGCCGCGCGACTGCATCGTTGAAGGCTGCCGCCGTCCGGATCGCCGCCTCGAGATAGCGCGGATCCTCGAACGGCCCGGTGATCCGTCCCTGCGCCTTGCGCGTCCTCATCTTGTCCGCAATGCGACCCTCGTCGGCGTGTGCCGCGGCACGCGCACGCAGGCGATTCGGCGGATCGAGCAGCAGCAGCGGCAGCACCTCCTCGCCGGCGGCGCGCAACAGACGCGCCATCTCTGCGACGACATAAGCGCCAACGCACAGCGCACCGAGGAAATACGGACCGTGCGCGCGCTGTCCGCGCACCTCGGCGACATAGTCGACGGCCATCTCGGCGACGCTCGCATGCGGCGTCGCGACACCGTCGAGGCCGCGCGCCTGGAACGACCACACCGGCTGGTCGTCTCCCAGAAGCCGCATGAAATGCGGGCTCACGTGCGCCTGGCCGTGGCGGCCGTGCACCAGGAACAGCGGCGGATGGGCGCCGTGGCGCCACAGCGGCACGAGGATGGGCAGCGCCGCGTACACGCTCGGACGCGACCGCGCGTCGCGTACGCTGGCGGCGATGCCGGCCACGGTCGCATCGCTGTGGAAGTCGACGCGGACGGCGAAAGCCTCGAGCAGGCGCAATTGCAAATCAGCGCCGAGCAACGAGTCGCCGCCCAGCAGGAAAAAGTCATCGTGGCGCCCGACATCGTTGACCGGCAATAGACGCGCGAACACGCCGGCGACCGCGCGCTCGATGTCGTCGCACGGCGGCACGTATGCGCTGGCAGCGTCGTCCGCGACGTCCATTCGCGCGAGCGCGGCGCGATCGACCTTGCCGCCACCGCTTGTGGGCAGCCGCGCATGTGTCGTGACGGAGGAAGGCAGCATGTAGACAGGTAGGCAGCGCGCGACCTCGCGGCGCATCGTGCGCGGATCGGAGACCTGGCCGTCGCGCATCGTCACGTGCGCCACCAGCCTGACGGTCTCCATCTGCAACTCCTCGCCGACAGCGACGACAACTGCTTCAGCCACTCCCGGGCACGCCACGAGCGCGGCCTCGATCTCCGCGAGGTCGACCGAGTGGCCACGCACTTTGACGCGGCTGCCCTTGCGGCCGACGAAATTGAGGTTGCCGGCATGATCGACGTAGCCGAAATCGCCGCTGCGGTACGTGCGCCATCCGGCGTGCCGCACATCGTCGGCGAATGCCGCGGCATCGAGATCGGGACGGCGCCAGTAGCCCGGGCTAAGATGCCCGCCGCAGACGGTGATTTCGCCGGTCTCGCCGGCTGGCGCGAGGCTGCCGTCGTCGCGGCGGATCTCCACCGCTACACCGTCCACCGCGCGGCCGACCGCGACCACTCCAGCGGCGGGGAGCGGATCAGCGTGCGCGACGAGATGCTGCGCGACGATACAGGCCTCGGTCGAGCCGAGCTGGTGCATCAGCACGCACGGCGCGAGCGTGTGCTGCCGGAAGCGCTCGACATCCTGCGCGAAAATCGCCTCGCCGGCGAGATGGATCGCACGCAGATGCGGCAACACCCGTCCCGGGAGCAAGGCGTTGCATAGCCCGCGGAACACCGTGGGCACCGCCTGCAACAACGTCACGCGCTCGCGATCGAGCCATGCGGCAAGCGCAGGCACGCCGTCGCGCCGCATGTCATACGCGCACAGCGTGGCGCCGAGCACGAGGCTGCGGATGACTGCGTTGATCCCGGCCGCGAAGCTCAGCGTGTACAGCAGCGAGAAACGGTCGCGCGCGTCGAGTCGCAGCGCCTTCGCGTAGATGTCGGCGAAGTGCAGGAGGTTTGCATGTGTCTGGATGACACCCTTCGGGCTGCCGGTCGACCCCGATGTGTAGCAGATGAGCGCCGGCGCTTGCGCCGCTACGTGCGGCAGCGGCGTGCCGGCGGGCTCGCCGCGCGCGTGGGTGACGTCGACGACCGTGCAACCTGGCGGTGCGATGTCGCGCGCGCGATCGACGAGCTGCGGTTCGGCGAGCACGACCGCAGGCGCGCAGTCGGCGACGATGACTCGCAATCGATTGTCGGGATCGCCGGCATCGAGCGGCACGTAGGCGCTGCCCGAGCGGCACACGCCCACCAAGGCTTCGACGGCGGCGAGCTTGCTTGCGAAGAGGACGCACACGACGCCGGGCACGGCCCCTTGGGTGCGCACGATGCGACGCGCAATCGCATCACCCGCGCGGTCGAGTTCCGCGAAGCTGATCTCGCGATCTTCCTCGACGACCGCGGGCTTGTCGGGAAACGCCTGCGCGGTACGCGCGAGTCGGGTGCCGATCGAGTCGTGCAGCGGCTGCATTTCCGCGTTCGCGATCGCCATCGCCATTCCTTCGTTCGTTTTAACGGCGAGCCTTTGCCGTCGGCGCCATCGCGGAGTCATTCGCTCGTCGCTTTTGCAGTCCGCGCCACACCCGACCACCGCGCCACCTCGACGCGCACCAGTTCCGCGAGCTCCGCTGGCGGGGTGACGAAGACCTCCGCACCCATGTCGGCGAGCTGCTGCGCGAAAGCTGCGGAGTCCGCCACATCGGCAATCGCGCGGGCGAGTCGGTTGACGACCGCGCGCGGCGTGGCGCCCGGCGCGAACACGCCGTACCAGAGGCTCACGTCGAAGCCGCCGACACCCGCTTCGGCAAGTGACGGCACATCCGGCAGGAGCGAGGACCGCCGCGCACCGGTGGTCGCCAGCACCCGCATCCGCCCCGCCTTGACGAACGGCAGAACCGCGGGCAGCGATGCGAACGTCATGTCGACTTCGCCGGCAAGCAGCGCCGCCGCGGATGGCGCGGCACCCTTATAGGGGACGTGCACGATGTCGGCGCCTGTGCGTCGGTTGAAGAGCTCGCCACACAGGTGACCGATTGTGCCCGGACCGGATGAGGAGAAGTTGAGCGTGCCCGGCGCGGCGCGCGCGAGCGCGATGAGCGACGCGACGGATTGGACCGGCAGCGACGGCTTCACCACGAGGAGCATCGCGGTTGTCGCGAAGGTCGACACCGGCGCCAGCGCGTGCCCGGCGTCGTCGGCGGCATTCGCCTTCATGGCCATGTCGGTCGCCAGCGCCGCAGTGGTCACCAGCAGCGTACGGCCATCCGCCCGCGCGTTGGCGACGTATTCGCTGGCGATTCGCGTGCCCGCGCCCGGCCGGTTCTCCACCACCACCGGTTGGCCGAGCGCCTGCGCAAGCCGAGAAGCCAACAGGCGCGCGGTGAGGTCGATGCCGCCGCCAGCGGCGGCCCCCACCACAAGTGTCACCGGCCGACTCGACAACGCCGACGGCGCCGCTTGTGACATGACGGCGAACGCGACCAGCGCCACGAACCCCACGCACCTCGCCGTCGTCACCGGTCCCCCCGAACCGACGGTAATGCGCAAGAATACGCCAATGCCCGCCGGGTATAACGCCGACGACGCTGAGTCCATGCCACGGGACGAGCAGGGTCCGCACGGTCGCCGAGTAGGTGCGCTCGCCAGCTGGCGACACTCGGAGTTGCGGGCCGAACAGGTGGCGCAGGTCGCGCTCGACCACCCGGCTAAGCCCTGCCGAACACCTCGTTTAATTGCTGCGTGACACGGACGAACGTCGTGCGCTTCGACAGTTCGCGCAGCCGTCGCGCGCCGACGTAGGTGCACGCCGAGCGTACGCCACCGAGGATTTCCTGCGCGGTAGCGTCGACCGGGCCACGATCCGGCAGCCACACTTCCTTGCCTTCGGCGGCGCGGTACTTGGCGACGCCACCCGCGTGCTTGTCCATCGCCGCGCGGCTCGACATGCCGTAGAAGCGCCGCATCTTGCGGCCATCGCGCTCGATGGCTTCGCCGCCCGATTCCGCGTGCCCGGCGAGCATGCCCCCGAGCATCACGAAGTCGGCGCCCCCGCCGAACGCCTTGGCGATGTCGCCGGGGGTCGTGCAACCACCGTCCGCGCAGATGTGGCCCTCGAGGCCGTGCGCCGCGTCAGCGCATTCGATGATCGCCGACAATTGCGGATAGCCGACACCCGTCATCGTGCGCGTCGTGCAGACCGATCCCGGGCCGATGCCGACCTTGACGATGTCCGCACCCGACAGGATCAGCTCTTCAGTCATTTCGCCCGTGCACACGTTGCCTGCCATGATCACGAGGTGCGGATAGCGCTCGCGAATCTTCACGACGAACTTGACGAAGCCTTCGGTGTAGCCGTTGGCGACGTCGATGCAGACATAGCGGATCGTGCTGGCGTCGCCGGTGCCCGCCACCTGCATCACCGCATCGAGCTTCTGCTCGTCGGCGCGCGCGATGCCGAGCGAGTAGAACGCTGCGCTCTTGCGCTCGAGCGTGCGGAAGAAGTCGACGCATTCGTCGACCTCGTAATACTTCTGCAGCGCGGTCGACATCCGGTGCGCGTCGAGCGCGCGCGCCATCGCGAACGTGCCGATCGCATCCATGTTCGACGCCACGACCGGAATCCCCGCGTATTGCGTACCGGTGTGGCGGAAGCGGAATTCGCGGGAGATGTCGACGTCCGAGCGCGTGGTGAGCGTCGAGCGCTTGGGACGGATCAGCACGTCCTTGAAGTCGAGCTTGACGTCGTTTTCGATGCGCATGCCGCCAACTCTAGCAAACTTCGTCGCGCCGGGAGGCGACCGCTGCGCGTGGGGCTACCAGCTTCCGGACGCGCCGCCGCCTCCGGAGCTGCCGCCACCGCCGGAAAAGCCGCCACCGCTGCTGCCGGAGGAGCCGCCGCCGCCGCTCGACGAGCCGCCGGACGAGATCACCCAGCCGTTGATGTTGGCGTGTCCCGTCTTCTTGAGGTCTGCTGCCGCCTTCGCGTACCAGGGCTTCTGCCGCACGATCAGCTTGGCGATCGGAAAGCCGATCACGTAGATGCCGAGCACGTACATCGTGAGCCTGGGGCCGATGATGAACAGCGGAAACATCGCCCAGAACGGAATCAGGAACAGGTACAGGAACCAGCCCATGCCCGGCGTCATCACGCCTATCACGGTGAAGACGCCGATGATGCCGAAGACGAAACAACCCATCAGGATGCGCATCGGCCACGGCAGGTCCGCGGACGGGGGCCTGAAACTGGCAGCCGCATGCGGCTGGTCAGCAACGTTCGACGACAGCCCCAGCGTGTCGCCGCGACCTTCGAGCTGCGCGACGATCGCCTCCGCACCCTTCTGCACACCGCCGTCGTAGTCGTTGCCCTTGAACGCGGGCGTCATGATGTTGCGGATGATCCGCGCGGCGATGATATCGGGCAGGGTTCCCTCGAGGCCATAGCCGACCTCGATGCGCATCTTGTGCTCGCTCGGCGCGACGACGACGAGGATGCCGTTGTCCTTGCCCTTCTGGCCGAGCTTCCACTGCGCGAACACTTCCTGCGCGTATTGCTCGATGCTTTCGCCGGCGAGCGAGCGCGTGGTCAGCACGGCGATCTGGTCGCTGGTGGCGCTCTCGTGCGCCTTCAGCAACGCGTCGACCTGCTCGCGCGTTGCGGGCTTCAGGATCTCGGCGTTGTCGACGACACGGCCGGTCAGGTACGGCACGTCGGCGGCGAAAGCAAGCGCGCACCAGGCGAACGCGACTAGCGCCGCAACGCTCGCACGCTGCATCCCGCGCGCTGTCGCCACTGTCGCCCGCGAGCCGATCATGTATCGCTCTCCAGCGGCGTGTCCGGCAGGTCGTTGCGCGCATCGCCGACGCCGACGAAACCCTGTGCGACGAGCACCGACTCGAGCGCATCGAGCCCGGCAAGGAATGCCGCACTGGCGTCGCCAGCCGCGAGGCGCGGCGTCGTGGCGTCGACGACGCGCTGCCAGTCCGCGGTATCGATGCGATCGCGATAGGCGCCGTCGCCGATCACCGCCATCGCGCGCTCGAAGCGACCGGCGAGCAGCAGCACCGCGTTGCGCCGCGGCGTGGCGAACAGCTCACGTTCCAAAAACAGCAGCGTGGCGCGCCGCCGCACTTCGGCCTGCGCGCGCGTCCAGGGAAGGAACAGGCGCTCGAATGCCGGCACGAACGTCGCGAGCAGCGTGCACGCAAGCCCCGCGCCGATGATCGAGGCGGCGGTGACGATCGCGGTATGCGACGTCACCCAGTCGGGACGCGCGAGGTCGAGCAGCACGACGACGAACGCCGCCGCGGCCGCACCCAGCGCGAAGGCGCGCCAGCGCAATCCATGGAAATGATCGCTGCGCGCGACCAGCGCCACGACGACCTGCGCGCCGGTGTGCGCCTCGATGGCGCCGATGCGCGCCTCGATCGCGGCGATGTCGCTCGTGCTCAGCATGCGCGGCAGTGGAACAGAAGCGCCGCGCCGGCGCAAGCGCCGTGCGTCGGCGCGGACGTGTCAGTGGTGAAGGATCTTCGCCAGGAAGTCCTGCGCGCGTTCGGAACGCGGCTTGCCGAAAAAATCCTGGCGCGTCGCGTCCTCGACGATGTGGCCCTTGTCCATGAAGATCACGCGATGCGCTACCTTGTTGGCGAAACCCATCTCGTGCGTGACGACCATCATCGTCATGCCGTCCTTGGCGAGCTGCACCATGACGTCGAGCACCTCGCTGATCATCTCCGGATCGAGCGCCGAGGTCGGCTCGTCGAACAGCATGCAGATGGGGTCCATCGACAGCGCGCGCGCGATGGCGACGCGCTGCTGTTGCCCGCCGGAGAGCTGGCCGGGGAACTTGTCCTTGTGCGTGATCAGGCCGACTCGATCCAGGTACTTGAGCCCGCGCTCCATCGCCTCGTTGGGCGAGCGGTTGAGCACCTTGACCTGCGCCAGCGACAGGTTCTGGCGCACCGTCAGGTGCGGAAACAGCTCGAAATGCTGGAACACCATGCCGACGCGAGCGCGGAGCTTCGGCAAGTTCGTCCTGGGATCGTTGACGACGACGCCGTCGACGGTGATCTTGCCCTTCTGGAACGGCTCGAGCGCGTTGACGGTCTTGATCAGCGTCGACTTGCCGGACCCGGAGGGCCCGCACACGACGACGACCTCGCCCTTGTCGACGTTGGTCGTGCAGTCGGTCAGCACCTGGAAATCACCGTACCACTTGGAAACATCGTTGACTTCGATCATCGGCATGACGGGAGGCTCCGGAGCTTGGGTTGCGCGTGCATCAGCGCACGATCGCGATGCGGTGCTGCAGGCGCTTCACGGTATACGACAGCGCGAAGCTGACGACGAAATAGACGAGCGCCGCGAACGAATACATCTCGACGAGGCGGCCGTCGCGTTGCGCGATCTTGGACGCGGCGCCCAGGAAATCGGTGATCGACAGCACGTACACCAGTGACGTGTCCTGGAACAGGATGATCGTCTGCGTCAGGAGGATCGGCAGCATGTTGCGAAACGCCTGTGGCAGCACGATTTCCTTCATTGACTGCCAGTAGTTGAGACCGAGCGCGTACCCGGCCCACACCTGGCCGCGCGCGATCGACTGGATGCCCGCGCGCATGATCTCCGAGTAGTACGCCGCCTCGAACATCATGAACGTGATCACCGACGACATGAACGCGCCGACCTGCATCGGACGGTTGGCACCGGTGATCCAGCCGCCGATGTAGGGCACCAGGAAGTAGAACCAGAAGATCACCAGCAGCAGCGGAATCGACCGCATCAGATTCACGTACGCGGTCGCGGGCAGCGACAGCCAGCGATGCGACGACAGCCGCATCATCGCCAGCAGCGTGCCGAACACGATGCCTCCCAGCGCCGCCATCGCGGTGAGCTTCAGCGTGAACGTCATTCCATCGAGGAACAGGTACGACAGCGAGCGCTCGATGACGCCGAAGTCGAATGCGCCCATTTCAGTGCGCTCCGCCGGCGACGACCGGGCCGATGAATCCCGGCACCGCGACGTGCTTCTCGACCCAGCGCATGATCGTCACGACGATCAGGTTGACGATGATGTAGATGACGGTGGCGGCAGTGAACGCCTCGAACACCTGGAAGGTGAACTCCTGCATCGAGCGCGCCGCCGCGGTGAGCTCGATCAGGCCGATCGTCAGCGCGACCGACGTGTTCTTGATAAGGTTCATCGTTTCCGACGTCAGCGGCGGCAGGATGATGCGGTATGCCATCGGCAGCAGCACGTACCGGTACACCTGCGACAGCGTGAGGCCCATCGCCGTGCCGGCGAGGAGCTGCCCTCGCGGCAATGCCTGGATCCCGGCACGCACCTGCTCGGCGACGCGTGACGATGTGAACAGTCCCAATCCAATCACCGCGGGGACGAACGACGCCCACGGTGGGGTCATGCCCTTGATCCAGTCGCCGAAGGCCTTCGGCAACACTTCCGGCAGCACGAAGAACCACAGGAACAACTGCACCAGCAGCGGGATGTTGCGGAAGATCTCGACGTAACCATTGCCGAGCCGCACCGCCCAGCGGTTGGGCGTGGTGCGAATGACGCCGATCGCCGACCCGATCACCAGTGCGATGATGCCCGCGCACAGCGCTGTCGCGAGCGTCCAGCCGAGCCCGTGGACCAGCGTCATCATCCACGAGTTGCGCCCGTCGGCCGAGACTTCCCAGAAGATGCGCCAGTTCCAGTTGTAGTTCATGTTCTCGTCGGATGGCGTTGCGGACGGCGCACTATATCAAACAAAACGGGGAGCCGTGGCTCCCCGTCGTGGTACCGCAAGCAACGCGGTGGCCCTATTTGTACTCGGCAGGTTCGCCGCTGTTCGTCGGCGTCGCGAGCACCTTTTTCAGCTGCGGGCTCATCGGCACGTTGAGCGTGATGCCCTTCGGCGGAATCGGCTTCAGGAACCACTTTTCGTAGATCGCGTTGATCGCGCCGCTCTTGTAGAGATTGGCGGTGGCGGTGTTGATCACCTTTGCGAACGCGGGGTCTTCCCTCGGCATCATCGCCGCATACGGCTCGACGCTGTACGCCTCGCTGCCGATCTCGTAGTCGCCCGGCGACTTCGAGCTCGCGACCAGGCTGTACAGCAGGATGTCGTCCATGAAGAACGCTTCGGCGCGGCCGGTCTCGACCATCAGGAACGCCTCGGCGTGATCCTTGGCGGGGATGATGCTCATTCCCATGTTCTGCTTGCCATTTTCCTCGGTCAGCCATTTGATGTTGGTCGTGCCCGACGTCGACACCACCGTCTTGCCCTTGAGGTCCGCGAGCGACTTCACTTTCGAGGCCTTTTTCACGACGTAGCGATTGGCCGTGACGAAGTAGGTATTGGTGAAGCCGACCTGCTTCTCGCGGTCGAGGTTGTTGGTCGTCGAGCCGCATTCGAGGTCGATCGTGCCGTTGGCGATCAGCGGGATTCGCGTCGCCGACGTCACCGGGTTCAGTACGACCTTGAGGTTGGGCATCTTGAGCTCGGCCTTGACCGCGTTGACCGCGTTCATGCAGATGTCCATCGCATAGCCGACGACCTGCTGCTTGTCGTCGTAGTAGGAAAACGGAATCGAGGAATCGCGATGGCCGATGGTGATCTGCCCGCTTTCCTGGATCTTCTTCAGCGTGCCGGTCAGGCCTTGCGCGAGCGCCGGCGTGGCGAGGCCGGCGGAAACCGCCAGCGCCAGCAGGATACGTGGATTGAACATGTAGCAAACCTCCCGAAAAATTGAAACCCTGGTACGTCGAGCCCGGTGTGCGGGCGTATTGCCATTGCCAGCGGCGTCGTCGGCAACGGCGGATTGTACGTTCGTCCGCAACAAAGTCCAAGCGACCCGGCCGCGCCCAATTCAGGGGCTTGGCGGCCCTGTCGTGGTGCAGGTCAGCTGCGAACCGCCAGCCGCGGACTCGTGGTGCAGGTCAGCTGCGAACCGCCAGCCGCGGACGCGTGAGGTTGTCGGGCGACAGGATGCGATCGAGGTCCGCCTGCGACAACCACTTCTTTTCCAGCACGAGCTCGTACACGCCGCGGCCCGTCGCATGCGCCTCGCGCGCCAGCGCCGAGCTCTTCTCGTAGCCGATGTAGGGATTGAGCGCGGTGACGATGCCGATCGTCGTGCGCACCAGTTCCGCGAGCCGCGCCTCGTTGGCGGTGATGCCAACTACGCACTGCCGCGACAGCACGACGCACGCCTGGCGCAGGTGATGGATGCTGCGGAACAGGCTGTACGCGATGATCGGCTCGAACGCGTTCAACTGCAGTTGCCCACCTTCCGCCGCCATCGTCACCGTCATGTCGTTGCCGATCACCTCGAACGCGACCTGGTTGACCATCTCGGGAATCACCGGGTTGATCTTGCCCGGCATGATCGAGCTGCCCGCCTGCACCGGTGGCAGGTTGATCTCGTTGAATCCCGCACGCGGCCCGGACGACAACAGCCGCAGGTCGTTGCAGGTCTTGGACAACTTCACCGCGATGCGCTTCAGCACGCCCGACAATTGCACGAATGCGCCGCAATCCTGCGTCGCCTCGATCAGGTTCTCCGCGGTCTTCACCTGCACGCCCGACAGCTCCACCAGGTGCTGGCAGGCGAGCGGCGCGTAGCCGGGATGCGTGTTGATGCCGGTGCCGATGGCGGTGGCGCCGAGGTTGATCTCCTCGATCAGCGCGCCGGCCTCGACGAGCCGCTGCTGGTCTTCGCCCAGCATCACCGCGAACGTCGAGAATTCCTGCCCGAGCGTCATCGGCACCGCATCCTGCAGCTGCGTGCGGCCGATCTTCAGCAGATTCTCGAATTCCGTCGACTTGGCGGCGAACGCATGCTTCAGCTCGTCCATCGCCTTCCACAATTCGGCGGTGGCGAAGCGCAGCGCGACGCGCAGCGATGTCGGGTAGACGTCGTTGGTGCTCTGTCCCATGTTGACGTGCTCGATCGGATGCAGGAACGCGTAATCGCCGCGCGGCCTGCCGGCGATCTCGAGCGCGCGGTTGGCGATCACCTCGTTGGCATTCATGTTGGTCGACGTGCCGGCGCCACCCTGGATCTGGTCGACGACGAACTGGTCGTGCAATGCGCCGTTGGCGATTTCCTTGCAGGCGGCGACGATCAGCGCGGCCTTGCCGGCGTCGAGCTCGCCCAGCTCCTGGTTGGTTTGCGCGGCGGCCTGCTTGACGAGCGCCAGCGCACGAATCAATTCCGGCCACAGCCCGACGCTGTTGCCAGTGATGGGGAAATTTTCGATCGCGCGCAACGTGTGCACCCCCCAGTACGCGTCGGCGGGGATCTCGCGGTCGCCGAGCAGGTCGTGCTCGACACGGACTTTGGCACGGGCTTCGGCTTGTGGCATGGGCCCTCCTCTAAAAGGATGCGAAGTCTACACCCGCCACCAACACCCAATGCGGGACGCCGCCGCGGTGCCTATAATCGCGCGATGCAGGCAAGCCTCGAACCGGTGCTTCGCGTCGCCGACGTGCGCGCGCTCGAAAAGTCGGCGAAGAACGCGCCACTGATGGAACGCGCGGGTGCCGCCGCGGCGAGCGTCGCGCGCACGCTTGCCGGCGAGCGCGGTGGCGCGATCGTCGTGCTCGTGGGGCCGGGCAACAACGGCGGCGACGGCTTCGTGGTCGCGCGTCTGCTGCGCGCGGGGTTCCATGACGTCGTCGTGGTATCGCGCGACGACGCCGGCAAATTGCCGGCGGACGCCGCCGCCGCGATGAAGGCATTCATTGCCGCTGGCGGTGCAATCGTCTCCGACCCGCCAACTGCGACCCCGGCGCTCGTTGTCGACGCGCTGTTCGGCATCGGCATCACGCGCGCGCTCGCGCAGCGCCACGCGCAGCTCGTCGAATGGGCGAACGCGAGCGCTGCGCCGATCCTCGCGCTCGACATTCCGACCGGACTCAATGCCGATACCGGCATCGCCGCGGCGCCTGCGATCCGCGCACGCGCCACGGCAACCTTTTTCGGCGTCAAGCCCGGCATGCTCACTGCGGGCGGACCCGACTTGTGCGGCGACATTTCGGTGCACACGCTCGACGTCATGTTCGACGAAAATCAGTCCGTGGGACACTGCCTGCGCTGGTCGACGCTCGCGCCGCTGTTGCCCGAGGTCCTGCACCGGCGCGCGCGCAACGTGCACAAGGGATCGTTCGGCACACTCGCCGTGATCGGCGGCGCCGCCGGCATGTGCGGCGCGCCGCTGCTCGCGGGCCGCGCGGCGCTGCGGCTCGGCGCCGGCAAGGTGATCGTCGGCTTTGTCGACAACGGCCATCCGGCCGTCGACTTTACCAATCCCGAGCTGATGTTGCGTGACGCCGACGACGCAATCGACGGCGTCACGGCGTTGGTCGTGGGTCCGGGACTTGGCACCGGCGACCCGTCACGTGCGCTGCTCGCGCGCGCGATCGCCACCGATGTGCCGCTCGTGCTCGACGCCGATGCGTTGAACCTGCTCGCCACCGACGCGGCGCTGCGCGCGGCGCTGCGCTCGCGCAGTGCCGCCAACTTTCTCACACCGCATCCCGCGGAGGCGGCGCGGTTGCGCGACACCGATACCACGGCGATCCAGCGCGACCGTTGCGCCGCGGCGCGGGCACTCGCGCACGAGCTGCACGCGCACGTGGTCGTCAAGGGCGCCGGCAGCGTACTCGCGCATCCGGACGCGACATGGGATATCAACACCAGCGGCAATCCTGCACTGGCGGCGGCCGGCACCGGCGACGTGTTGTCGGGAATGATCGGCGCGCTCCTCGCGCAGCGCATCGACGCCAAGGACGCGCTGCGCATCGGCGTCTGCCTGCATGGCGCCGCCGCCGATTCGCTGGTCACGCGCGGCATCGGACCGCTGGGCGTGCCGGCATCGATGATCGCCGACGAGGCACGCGACATCGTCAATCGCGAACGCTGACCCACGCCGCGCGCTCGCGCACTGCCGCCATGCGTCTATGGCATCAGCACGGTCGCGCCGGTCGTCTTGCGAGATTCGAGCGCGCGATGCGCGTCGGCCGCATCCTTGAGCGCGAACACCTGCCGCGCTCCGGCGCTGATCCTGCCGGCAAGCACGTGCGCGAACAGCTCGTCGGCCATGGCCAACAGGTCGGCGCGTTTGGCGGCATACGTGAAAAGCGTCGGACGCGTCACGTAGAGCGAGCCGCGTGGCGCCAGCATGCCGACATTGAATGCCGGCACCGGCCCCGATGACGCGCCGAAGCTGACGAACAAGCCGCGGGGCGAGATGCAGTCGAGCGACGCCGGAAACGTGTCCTTGCCGATCGAGTCGTAGGCCACGGGTACGCCTTTGCCACCGGTGATCTCCTTGACGCGCTCGACGAAATTCTCGCGCGCATAGTTGATCGTGTGCGTGCAGCCATTGGCCCTGGCGAGCGCCGCCTTTTCATCGGAGCCGACGGTGCCGATCATCGTGACGCCGAGCGCGCGTGCCCACTGGCAGGCGATCAGGCCGACGCCGCCCGCCGCCGCGTGGAACAGGATCGTCTCGCCACCTTTCAGCACGAACGTCTGGCGCAACAGGTACTGGACGGTGAGCCCCTTGAGCATCACCGCCGCGGCGGTGGTGTCGTCGATGCCATCTGGAAGCTTGACCAGCCGGTCGGCGGGCATCACGCGCTCCTGCGAATACGCGCCTTGCGGACCAACGCAATAGGCGACGCGATCGCCCGCCTTCAGGTAGTCGACGTCCGCGCCGACCGCCTCGACGACACCTGCAGCCTCGCTGCCAAGGCCCGAGGGCAGCGCCAGCGGGTAGAGTCCGCTGCGATTGTAGGTGTCGACGTAGTTGACGCCGATCGCCGTGTGCCGCACGCGCGCCTCGCCGGGTCCCGGCGCGCCGACTTCGACCGTCTCGTATTTGAGGACCTCGGGTCCGCCGGTCGCGTGAATCCTGATTGCATGCACCATGTTCGTCCGTCCTCGCTGTTGCCACGCGGTCATTGCGTGCCGTCTATCGACGCGAATTCCACCGGAATACGCACGTAGAAAATGTCGAGCTTCTCGGCGTGTATCAGCGCCAGCAGCGCATCAGCCTGCGCATCGGGTACCGCGAAGTCAATCACCACGGGAACGTCCCCCGCAAGCTCATAGAAATGCTCCTCGCGCAGCACGCCGTGGCGGCCGAAACCGGCGAGCGCGCGAAACGCGGACCCGCCGGCGATACCCGTCGTACGCGCGCGCTCGAGCAGCCATTCGTACAACAAAACGCGGTCGTGCTTGCGGTTTTCGTGCACGTAGAAACGCAGCAGCGTACCCTGCATCGCAGTCTTCCTCGCGTCAGGCCAGCGCAGCCGCAGCCACGGCGCGCACCAGCAGTATGCCCGCCACTGTGAGAACGATCGAGCCGACGACGTGCGCGGCGATGCCGATCGCACCCCACAGCACCTCGCCGCGCAGCAGCAATGCCGTCATTTCACCGGAGAACGTCGAGAACGTCGTGAGGCCGCCCAGAAACCCGGTCGTCATCAGCAGTCGCACTTCCGGCGACAGGTGCGTCACTCGCGCCATCAGCTCAATCGCCACGCCCATCAGCAGCCCGCCGACGAGGTTCGCCGCGAGCGTGCCGAGCGGCAGTGTCGGGAACACCGGGTTCAGCGCGATGCCGAGACCCCAGCGCAGCCACGCGCCGATGGCGGCGCCGGCGCCCACTGCGAATGCTCCCGTCCACGACACCATCCGTTCTCCCGTTCCGCAATGCGGCGCGACGCTGCGCGCGCGCGCTCAGCGAATGAATTGCTCGACGTACCCGGCGCCGAGGCCGCACTGCGCGTAGTGTGCACGGCACATGTCGATTTTCGTCCACACGTCCTCGTAGCCGGTCTGTGCGCCGCCGGCGTCGACGTAGATCATCGCGCCGAGGATGTTGAAGAACGTGATCATTTCGCGGCAATCGTCCGGAACCGTCAGCGTGTGGATTTCGCCGGGCGGCTCGAACACGAAGCTGCCTTCCTCCGCGGTCCATGCATGCTCGAGATATTTCCAGCGGCCCCTGATCACGTAGCCGACGACGGCCATCGGGTGCCGATGGCGCGACAGAACACCGCTTTTGCGCACGCGCAACAGGTTGCACCAGCCGCCGCTGACGGTGTTGAGCAACAACGGCCGGAACCAGACATCCGGCGCTTGCGGCACCCAGACCCGTTCGTCGTCGGGAAGCGCCGCGAACGCGAGCTCAGGTACGACCGTCGCCGGATTGGGCGTTCGACTCATCCTGCTGATCCTTGACTGACGCGACCAGCGCGTCGATTTCGAGCTGCGCTTCGAATTCGCGCGGGAACGACCGGTGCGCACGGCGATACCAGTAGCGCGCATTGCCGACGTCACCCTCCAGCATGTGCACGATGCCATGTGCCCAGCACCCTTCGATCGATTCGTCACTTTGCACGAGCGGATGCGCCTTCTGCCAGTCGCCTTTCCTGAGATGCCTGATCGCAGTGCCGATGGTCATGCGCTGTCCTTTCGCGAACGGCGCGAACTGCCCTGCATGTCGGGCGCGCGCGCGGAAGCCATCAGGTGATCATATATCCACCGTCCACCGGCAGCACCACGCCGGTGACAAAGCGCGCCGCCGGCGCGCACAGGAACAGCGCCGCGCCGGCGATGTCGTCGGCATCGGCCCAGCGTCCGAGCGGCGTGCGCGCGACGATTGCCGCGTCGCGCCCGGCATCCGCCTGCAGCGCCGCGGTGAGCGGTGTCCGCACCCAGCCCGGCGCGATTGCGTTGACGCGCACGCCTTCGGCCGCATAGGCGATGGCCAGCGACTTCGTCAGTTGCGCGACGCCGCCTTTGCTCGCCGCGTAGCCCGGCACCAGGCCACCACCGAAAAACGACAGCACCGACGCCGTGTTGACGATGCATCCTTTCGCGACGGCAAGCTTCGCGCGCGCCGCCGCGCAGCACCGCATCGTCCCGCCCAGGTTGACGTCGACGACATCGCTGAACACTGCCGGGTCGTGCTCGGCGCCGCGGCGAATGATACCCGCGCAGTTGACCAGCACGTCGACGGCGTCGAATCGCTTGAAGAAGGCGACCACGCGATCGTTGTCGCGCACATCGAGCACGTCGATCGACTCGGTGTCGAACGCCCGCGCATCCCGCAATCGCAGCACTTCGGCGTCGGCAGCGCCGGTGACGATCACGCGCGCGCCCACGCCCGCCAGCGCTCGCGCGATGCCTTCGCCGATGCCGCTCGAGCCGCCGACGACGATCGCGCGCTTGCCCGCGAGGAGGTCGCGGCGAAACGTGTCGCTCACGTGTGTGCCTCCAGCATCGCCTCGACCACCTCCGCGCGCGGCAGCGGCGCGACGGCGCCGAAGCCGAGCGTCGACAGCGCCGCCGCCGCATTGGCGTAGACCGCCGCGTGCATCGCGTCGTCGCCACGGCACAGCCGCGTGACGAATGCCCCGTCGAAGCAATCGCCGGCGCCGGTCGCGTCGATCGCGGCGACGCGGTGTCCGGGGATCACCGTGCGCTTGCCGTCATGCGCAACGATGCAGCCTTGCGCGCCCCGTTTCAGCACGACGTTGCGCGCGCCATCGGCGAGGCAGGCGTCGACGATCGCATCGGCGTCATCGATGCCGTAGATCGTGCGCGCATCGTCGTAGCTGGGAAACGCCCAGTCGCAGCCGCGCAGCGTCGCGCGGATCACGTCGCGCGCACGCGCCAGCGGCCACAGCTTGAGCCGCAGGTTGGTGTCGTAGGCGATCTCTGCGCCGGCATCGCGCGCGATCTCGACCGCCGCGGCACAGGCGTCGCTCGCCGATGCCGAGATCGCCTGGCTGATCGCCGAAAGGTGCAGGAATCGCGTCGCGCGCAGCGCCTCCACCGGCAGCGTTTGCGGCGTCATCCGCGCGGCGGCGGAATGCTCGCGCCGGTAGCTGAATTCGTGTCCTTCAGGGCCATGCGAGACGAAGTAGATGCCGGTGGGCGCCGCAGCGTCGATCGCCACGGCACGCGTGTCGACACCTTCGTCCTTCCACAACTGCAGCAACCAGCGGCCGAACACGTCGCCGCCGACGCGCGTCGCGTAGCCCGCGCGCGCGCCGAGCCGCGCGCAACCGATCACCATGTTCGACGTGTCGCCGCCGAAGCCCTGCATGTACGCGTGCGGGTCGTCGCGGCGCGCCTGGTTGAACTCAACCATCGCTTCGCCGAGCGCGAGCACCTCGAGCCGGCTCATCGCGCTCAGCCGCGTGCCGGCAATGCGAGCGCGGCGTCGCGATAGGCGCGCGCGGCTTGCGCGACGTCCGATGCCGGCGCGCCCGGCTTGTATAGGTTCGAGCCGGTGCCGAAGCCATCCGCTCCCGCGTCCCAGTAGCTGCGCAGCGTGTCGGGACGCATGCCGCCCACGGCGAACACCAGCGTGCCGCGCGGCAGCACGGCGCGCCAGGCGCGCAGTGCGGCCGGCGGCAGCGCTTCCGCGGGAAACATCTTGAGGCCGTCGGCGCCGGCAGCGAGCGCCGCGAACGCTTCGGTGGGCGTCGCCACGCCGGGCATGCAGACAAGGCCTCGGCGCTTGGCGGCGATGATGACGCGTGTATCGGCGTGTGGCATCACCACGAGCTTGCCGCCGGCGTCGGCGACGCGCGCCGCATCGGCGGGATCGATCACCGTGCCCGCGCCGACCAGGCAGGTGCTGCCGAAATGGCGTGCCAGCAGCGCGATGCTGTCGAACGGATGCGGCGAATTGAGCGGCACCTCGAGAATGCGAAAGCCGGCGCCGGCGAGTGCGCCGCCGACCGGCTCGATTTCCTCCGGCGTGATCCCGCGCAACACCGCGCAAAAAGGCAGCAGCGTCAGGTAGTCGGCAAGTTTCATCGTCACCTCAGTCGATCATCGATGCGGCGCGCGCGATGCGCACGAGGCCGCGCGCGGCGGCACCGGGCGAGCGTCGCGTGGCGACCTGCGCGCGCGCGAGGGCCGTCACATAACGGTCAGCGAGCGCGTCGGCGCCGACCACGTGGACATTGTCGAGGCGGTCGCCGCGCGCACGCGCCCAGCGTCGACCGTCCTGCACCTCCCGTCCGATCAGCAGACCCGACAGGAAGTCGGCGACGTCGGCCGGCGCCAGTTCGCCGGTCAGCACGAGGCTGCGCGCCGCGAAGAAATCGTGCGCGATCGCACCTTCGCGCAATCCGCTGTCGAGGCCGCGCACGAACGCGGCCTCGCGCATCGCCGTGCCTGATTCGGCGAGACGGCCCAGAATCGAATGCTGCAGCATGACGGCGTAGATCTCGCCGGTCATGAACGTCGCGAAGTCGACGATGCGGCCCTCTCGCGCGCTGACCCATTTGCTGTGGGTGCCCGGCATCACCAGCAGCGCGTCGGCGTGCGCCTGCTCGAGTGCACCGAATAGTTGCGTTTCCTCGCCGCGGATCACGTCGGGCGTGCCCTCGGGATCGCGGGCGATGACGCCGGGCACGATCGCGAGCTCGCCGCCGGGTGTGTTGCGAATGCCGGCGGCGAGCGCCGCCAGCGTCGCCGGCGCCGCGACATAGGGCACTTCGATCCAGCCGTTGCGGCTGCCGATCATTCCCGCAGCGAGGCGCGGCACCGCCTCGTCGCGCCAGTCGCCAATCAGTTCGTCGAACGCCTGCGCGAATGTCCGGCCGTCCAGGTTCTGCACGCCACGCGGCGCGGTGCGCGTGTCGATGATCGTGCCGTCGTCCGCGATACGGTAGGCGCGCGCGCTCGACGTGCCCCAGTCGAGGCCGATCAGCGCGGCAGCCATGCGAGCGGGGTGGGTTTCACGCGTGAGCAATGGAAATGGCAACAGGTGGAAGCGGAAGGTACGGACACTGGACGCGCGTCGATCCGAGCGCTGCGCGGCGCCGGGATGACCCCGTCACTTTAAGGCGCGTGACGGGACTGGTCAAATGGTCAGGCCAATTCGCGGGCTCCAGGGGGGCTTCGACTCCGACCCCAATTTGGAGCTTCGACTTCGACCCCAACGTCCGCACCAGTGCCCGGCATGTGGCTTGGATCGTGCTCGCGGCGCTGCGCGCCGCGATTCAGCGCGTGTCCGGCGACCAGCGCGCGGCAGCATCGTCGTCGCTCTGCCGCGCGTCGACCCAGCGTTCGCCGGCTGGCGTGGTTTCCTTTTTCCAGAACGGCGCACGCGTCTTCAGGAAGTCCATGATGAACTCGCAGGCGGCGAAGGCGTCCTGACGATGCGCGCTCGTCACCGCGACGAGGACGATCGCCTCCGTGGGCTCGAGCTTGCCGACGCGATGCACGACGAGCGCATCGAGGATGTTCCATCGCGACTTCGCATCGGCGACGATTTCGCCGAGCGCGCTTTCGGTCATGCCCGGATAGTGCTCGAGCACGAGCGCGGAAACGCTGGCCGCGTCGTTGACGTCGCGCACGGTACCGATGAACGTCGCGATCGCGCCGACCCTCGCGTCACCGGCGCGCATCCCGTCGATTTCGTCACCGATGTCGAATGCCGACTGCTGCACGCGAACGGTCACGGCGCTCAGCCTCCCGTCACCGGAGGGAACAGGGCGACTTCGTCGCCGGCATGCACGCGCGTCGACGGCGACGCCATCACCTGGTTGACGGCGATCCGCACCGCGCGGCCGGGCGCGAGCTCGGTCGCCCATGCGCCGCCGCGCCCGCGCAGCGTCTCGATGACCTCGGCCACCGTCGTGCCGTCGCCAGCGAAGGCGAATGCCTCGCCACTGGACGCGAAGGCCTCGCGCAGCCGCGCGAGATAGACGACGTGCAACGTTTCGGTGCGGGTGTCGAGCATCGGACAACGATAGCAGAACGGCGCCGCGTGGCGCGCGATGGCAGCACGGGGGCCGCAGGCGCGGCAGCGAGGCACGCGCGCAGGCGCGCTCAGAATCGGTACTGGACGCCGAACTGGACCTGGTCGGACTCGGGGAACGGGCCGCTGAACGTATCGACGACGAAACGGCCGAAACGCGCGTACTCGAGCTTCAATCCCAGCGACGGCGTCATGTCGTAGCGCAGGCCGACGCCGTAATTGACGCCCTGGCGCACCGGCACACTGGCGCTGCTCGCCAGCAGCAGGTACGCGGGGAGCGCATCCGATTGCTTGTAACCGACGCGGCCGTACAACGAGAACGCCGGGCCGAAGTTGTAGCTCGTATAGAGGTCGGCGTTCCAGCGACGCGACGTCGCGTCGCCGGGCGTGCCCAGCGCCAATCCCATGCCCGGCCGGGACAGCGGCAACGCGAGGTCGTCCGTGCGCGCGAAAGCCGCCTCCACCGACACGTCGTTGGCGAACCGGTAACCGCCATAAAGGAGCGCCTGCGCGCCGCTGTCTTCAGCCAGCACCGACGTGTACTTGGCCCACGCCGAGGTCACCGCCGAGAGGTCGACGCCAGGCCGGGTGACGCCACGGTCGCGCAACGACACCCCGCCATAGAAACCGTCCTGCGGCGGCACCACCAGCCGGTCCTGCGCGCAGGCGGCGCCCGCACCCACGAGGGCTGCGAGTGCGAACGAAAGGGAGACTATTTTGTTCACGATATCAATGACTTGACGGCGGCTGTCCCACCCGGCGAGCATAGTCTCCAGTTGGCGACAAACCGCACGCTTTCAAGCTACCTGCCGGCCTTCGCAAAGTCAAACGACTTGTGCCGACGGCTGCGCCCGGGCGATCACCAGTGTGGCAAGTCCGTCCACATCGTCCAGCGAATGGAGCGCAATCCGCAGCTTGGGGAAGCGGGCCGGCTCATCGGTGGCGAGCGCCACCACGTGCACGTCGCCGGGATGGATCAGCGGCTTGCCGACGCTCGCGCGATGCACCTCGAGCTTGGGGATGGGGGCGGACTTGTAGCCTTCCACCAGCACGATGTCGCAGGGCAGCAGGCGGTCGATCGCCGCCTTCAACGACATTTCCGGCGCGCCGCGCAATTCATGCATCAGCGCCCACCGCGCGTCGGACGATACGAGCACCTCGGTGGCGCCCGCCTGGCGATGGCGATGACTGTCCTTGCCCGGCTGGTCGACGTCGAACTCGTGATGCGCGTGCTTGACGAGCGAGATGTGCTGGCCGCGCGCGACCAGCACCGGGATCAATCGCTCGATCAGCGTGGTCTTGCCGCTGCCGGACCATCCGGCGAATCCGAAAACGCGCATGTGTCGTGGGTGCCGCTTCGAAGAGTCAGTTGAGCGAATCGATGCGGATCACGCCGCGCCGGTGTGTCGCCATGCCTTGGCTGCGAGCCGCCGGCCGGTGTCGCCGGCCAGGCCGGCGTGCACCACGTCGCCATCCCAGGTCATCATGCCTGCGGCGAGGCCCTCGTCCTCGCGCAGTGCCTGCACCACGCCCAGCGACGCTACGCGCCTGACATAGGGCAACGCCGCCGCGGCGAGCGCCAGCGTTGCCGTGCGCGTCACTCGCGCCGGCAGGTTCGCCACGCAGGAATGCACGACGCCTTCGTCGACATAGGTCGGCGACGACAACGTCGTCATCCGCGACGTCTCGGCGATGCCCCCCTGGTCGATGCCGACGTCGACGAGCACGCTGCCGCGCCGCATTGTACGCAGCATCGACCGGGTGAGGATCTTGGGCGACAGCCGGCCCGGTTCCAGCACCGCACCAATGACGACGTCGGCGCACGCGATCGCCGCGTCGAAACGCGCGTCTGCCGGCGTCGCCAGCAGATGCGTCGCCACGGACGGCGGCGCCGTCGCATCCAGCGCTGCCAGGCGTTGCGCGCCACGCGAGAACACGATGACGCTGGCACCCATCGCTGCCGCCATCCGCGCCGACTGTGCGCCGACGTTGCCGGCGCCGATGACGACGACGCGCGCCCCCGCGACATCGTCGACGCCGGCCAGCAGCACGCCCGATCCACCGGAACCCGACAGCGCCTCCTGCGCGACGAACGGCGCGAGTCGTCCGGCGATGCGCGACATTGGCGCGAGGATCGGCAGCGCCCGCTGCGCGTCGCGCACGCCTTCGAATGCGATCGCGCGAACGCACGCGCGCAGCACCGCATCGAGCAGCACGGCGTCGCGATTGAGCTGCGCGAAGCCGAACACCGTCGAACCCGCGGTGAGCAGCGGCCATTCGCTCGGCTGCAATTCCTTGACCTTGACGACGAGCTCGCAGGCGAACGCTGCCGCCGGGGTGTCGACCACCTGCGCGCCGGCGGCAGCGTAGTCGTGGTCGTCGAATCCGGCGCCTTCGCCGGCGCCCCCGCACACGACGACGTCGTGGCCGTCGGCCACCAGCGCAAGCGCGCCTTCGGGCGTGATGGCGACGCGTCGCTCGCCGTCCTTGATCTCGCGCGCGACGCCGATTCTCATCGTCAACGCGCGAACGCCCCCATGACCGCCGCGACGACGCCCAGCGCGAGGTTGGCGACGATCAACGGGCGAATGCGCGCCATCGCCGCACCGCCGGCCGACCAGTCGGCGCGCGCGACCGCGGCCCGCAATTCCCGGTAAGGCAGCGCGGCCACGTAGGCATAGACCAACGCCATCACGACGCCAACGGTCATCATCGCGTGCACGGCGCGGGGCATGGCGGACATGCCGCCGCCGGCCGCGATCAGCCATCCGCCGCTCGCCAGGACGACGATGACGGCAACCCCGGTGAAGGCGATGAAGCGTCCCAGCGCGGCCGCCAGCAGCGGCAGCCGTTGCGGTGGCGGCAGCAGGAGCGCGGCCGGGCGCAGCGCGAAATTCGCGAAGAACATGCCGCCGACCCAGACAATGATTCCCAGCAGGTGCAACGCGCGTGCGAGCGTGATGTCCATGGTTCGATCACCGTGCAAATACGCATTGTAACGGCGGCCAATGGCGCAATCTTGGGATTGGTCTTAAGCTTTGCCACCGTTTCCGGGAACCTGCGACATGCCGATGGTCATCGAACACGGCGCGCCCGACCCTGTGGGCGGCGTCCTCGAGCGCATCATCACCGACGTGCCGATGCCGCGCACGCGCGTCGAAGGCGATGCGCCGGCGAGCGCCGACGCGATCATGCACGCCGCAGCGCGGCGCGCCGCGCTGCTTTCGGGATCGCTGGCGCTGCCGCCGGGCCCGCTGGGAATGGCGACGGTGCTGCCCGATCTCTATTTGATCTGGAAGATCCAGCGGCAGATGGTCGCCGATCTTTTCGGGATGCACGGCCGCACCGCCGAGTTGACGCGCACGCACATGCTCTACTGCCTGTTCCGGCATGCGGCGAGCCATGTCGTGCGCGATGTCGCGGTGCGCACCGGGCAGCGCGTCGTGATCCAGCAGCTGTCCGTGGGCGCGCTGCGCAGCACGCTCGGCTCGCTCGGCATCGCCATCACGCAACGCGCGGCCGGCAATGCCGCCGGACGCTGGATTCCGGCCGTCGGCGCAGTGGCGGTCGCTTCCTATGCCTACTGGGACACGCTGCAGGTGGCGAAGACCGCGCGCAAGCTGCTCGAGCCCGCGGCGCCCGCGGCCGGCTGACGCGCCCCGCCATGTGCGGACGCTACGAGCTCCATACGCATCCGGCCGCGCTCGCGCTGGCGTTCGGGCTGCCGTTTGCGCCCGACATTTATCCGCGCTACAACATCGCGCCGATGCAGAACATCCCTGTCATTCGCAACTCTGCCGACGGCGTGCGCGAGCTCGCGCAGATGCGCTGGGGCCTCGTGCCCAGATGGGCGAAGGACCCGTCGATCGGCGCGCGGATGATCAACGCGCGGGGCGAGACCATCGCCGAGAAATCGGCGTTCCGCAAGCCCTTCGAGCGCCATCGCTGCCTGGTCCCCGCCGACGGATTCTACGAATGGCAGGCGGTCGCCGGGCGCAAGCAGCCGATGCGCGTGGCGATGAAGGATGGCGCGACCTTCGCGTTCGCAGGCCTGAGCGAACGCTGGCTGTCGAGCACCGGCGAAGTCGTCGATTCCTGCACGATCGTCACCACCGCGGCCAACGCATTGCTCCGACCCTTGCACGAGCGCATGCCGGTGATCATCGCGCCCGACGACTACCAGCGCTGGCTCGACAACAGCGGCGAGGCGCCACACGACCTCATCGCCTCCTATGCATCCGAAGCAATGACGTTCCAGCCGGTGTCGGCGCGCGTCAACGCCGTGCGCAACGATGATGCGAGCCTGATCGAGCCGGTCGACCGGTTCGCCGAAGCCGCCGCCGCACCGGCGTCGACCCGCAAGTCCGAAAACGCTACGCCAGACGCCGAGGCGGACGAGGCCGGCGCGCCGGAACAGCAGGACCTGTTCTAGGTCATTGCGCGCATCCGCCGTGCGACGCGCGCCCGCTCGATCATGGCGGCGCGCACATTCCCACGGCGTCCGCGCCGTAGCCTTCGGCGATGTAGCCGCGTGCGACCATCGAATCGCGCACCGCCCTGTCGATCGTGTATCGATGGTTGGTATCGGGGCGCTTGTTCCACACGCGATATACCGGAATGCTGCCTGCAGGACACGCCCCGCTCGCGGTGTTTGGCACGTACATGAACATCACGCTCATGCTTTCCAACTGGAATGCGGGAAACATCGCGGGAATCGCATTGCATTCCGACGGCAGGACCGAAAAGAAATGTGAATCGCCCAGCGCCGGCGGGATGTAGTAGCGGCACACCGGCGACGTGCCGGCGATTGCGCCGAGGTAGGCATGGAAAGTCAGCCCGGTGCGCGTCCAGCCCGGCAGGCCGCCCGTGTCGAGGATATTGATTTCATTCGACGCCGCGGTGATGAAATAATGGTCGAGCGTGGCGTTGTAGTACTCGACGACGTCGGTGGCGCCGGGAGTGCCGTTGACGCCCACGCCCGTCAGCGACAGTTGTTGCGTGCCGATGTTGGTGGCGATCTCGAATTCGGCGTTGCGCGCTCCCGGGCTGGTGGGCGCAAAGCGGAACTGCAGTGCGCAGGATTGCGCTGCGCTCAACGTCGCGCCCGCAACGCAATTACCGCTGCGCGCGAAGTCCACCGCATCCGCTGTGGACGGCGTGATCGACGAGATCGTCAGCGTGCCTCCGCCGATGTTGCTGAACATCGCCGTGCGCGGCGCGCTGCTGGTGCCCACACCGACCGCGCCGAAGTCGAGCGCGGTCGGGCTGAGCGCGGCCACGGGGTCCGTGGGAGGTGGTGGCGGTGGTGGCGGTGGTGGCGGCGGTGGCGGCGGCGGTGCATCCGCGGCGGTGGCGGTCGCCGTCACCGGAAAGGCATACGTACCGACGCCATTGGACGTGGAGATGGTGACAAATGATGTCGTGCGCGCGCCGGGCTGCCCCGCCGGCCTGAACGCGAGGTCGAAGCTGCAGCTCTGTCCAGGCGCCAGCGTCGTGCCGTTGCCGCATCCGCCGGTTATCGCCAGCTCGGTGCTGCCGAGTGCCACGGCATTGATCGTCAGCGACGACGTCGTCGACTGGTTGGTGACGGTGACGTTGCGCGGGTTCGATACCCGCCCGACGGGGACCTGACCCATCGCCGCGACCGACGGCAGGCCGCACAGGTAGCCCTGGCTCGCCATCGCGTCGCTCGGACCATAGAGGCACAGGCAGCCATGCTTGTCGTCGTCGGTCAGCGTCGCCAGCGAATTGTACGGCGTGTCGGGCACTCCTGGGTTGCTCTGGTTGTCGGGACCCGACATGACCGCGCCGGTAACGTTCGAGTGCGCAAGGCCCAGCGCATGTCCAAGCTCGTGGACGGCGACGCGCGCGAGTTGCGCCGGCGTTTGCACGAACTCCGGCGAAAACGTCATGTCGAATTCGGTGATCGTCGCATTGGGCCCGCTGTACGACCAGGTCACGCCGGCGACGAAGGGACTGCCGTTGACGCCGAGCGTAAGGTCGCCCCAGCCGATCACGTTCTCGCCGGGTGACGTGGCGTCGCCGTCCATGTCCTGCGGTGTCGCCGTCGAATCGGCGCCCCGATGAACGTCGACGCGGCACACGTCCATCCATTGCTGTGCAGCCACGTTGATGCCGGCGACGACCGCGCTGCCATCGATCGCGCCCGGCCGGCCGGCGTCGTTGTAACTCCACACCAGCGGCGCGGTCCACCGGTACGGATTGCCGAACATGTAAAGCTGCTTGGTGCTGCTCGACCGGCGTTCGGAAAGGCTATGCGCGGGTTCGCCGAGGAATCCCGGCCACGGAATTTGCGAATCGGCAATGGCGCCTTGAGCTGATAGGAAGCAAGCCAGCGAAACGAGGATTCGTGTGATTCGTTGACTGCTACAGCCCATACGCGCACCTTGTCGCCGATTCTGGCGGCCGTTCTGGAAGGGACGCAACGATACCATGCCGAATGCGTGCGAAAGCCGCCGCACAACGGCTGGTCGAATGGCTTCGTCGGTCCCGGGAATCGATCACCGGCGAAGCGTCGCAGGGCGCGTGACGGGACGCTGTCGGCTAGCGCAGCGACTCGTTGTAGGCGGCGAGGAAGTTGCTGCCCGGCACCAGTTCCGCATCGCGCAACGCGTTGAGCGGCGTCTGCGTGGTGCCGAGCGCCGCATGCATGTCCGCGCTGTCGGCCTTGACGTAGAGCAGGCCTGTCACGACCTCCCCCGCGGCACGGCGCGACTCGAGATAGGTCATTGCGTTGAGCTTGTCGCGCGCATCGTAGGCGGCGGCGAGCTTGCGCAGCCGCAGTGTCCCGCCATCGTGCAGCAGCACATCCTGTATCCCGCCCGGCGCGGGATCGGCGACGATCGGCGCGCGCTCGGGCATGAAGTCGAGGCGATTGACCGCCTCGTTGTGCTCGCGCACGTAGTCGTAGCTCTTGGTCGAGCCCGGGTGGTTGTTGAACGCGACGCAGGGGCTCACCACGTCGATGAATGCCGCGCCTTTGTGCTGCACAGCCGCCTTGATCAGAGGTACAAGCTGCGCCTTGTCGCCGGAGAAACCGCGCGCGACGAAGGTCGCGCCGAGTGTCAGCGCGAGCATCACCATGTCGATCGGCTCGTCGGCGTTGGTGGCGCCGCGCTTGCTCTTGCTGCCCTTGTCGGCGGTCGCTGAAAACTGCCCCTTGGTGAGGCCGTAGACGCCGTTGTTCTCGACGATGTAGACCATGTCGACGCCACGGCGCAGCACGTGCGCGAACTGGCCCAAGCCGATCGACGCCGAATCGCCGTCGCCCGACACGCCGAGGTAGAGGAGGTCGCGATTGGCGAGTGCGGCACCGGTCAGCACCGACGGCATGCGGCCGTGCACGCTGTTGAAGCCGTGCGAATTGCCGAGGAAGTACGTGGGCGTCTTCGACGAGCAGCCGATGCCCGACAGCTTGGCGACGCGGTGCGGCGCGATCGACAGCTCGAACAACGCCTGGATGATCGCCGCCGATATCGAGTCGTGCCCGCAACCGGCGCACAGCGTCGATACGGCGCCTTCGTAGTCGCGTCGCGTGAAGCCGAGCGCGTTGACCGGCAGGCCGGGATGATGGATACGGGGTTTCGCGAGATAGGTCATGGCGCCACCTTGCCGGTCGACGCGACGTTGAAGAGCCGCGCCTTTTCGGCGATTTCGCGCGTGATGAAACGCGCGGTGACCGGCGTGCCGTCGTAGTGCAGCACCGGAATGAGCTTGCCGGGGTCGATCCCGCATTCGTTGACGATCAGCATCCGCAGCTGCGCATCGCGATTCTGCTCGACGATGAAGACATGCTCGTGCGCGGCGATGAAGTCGGCGACTTCGTCGGCGAACGGAAATGCGCGCAGCCGCATGCGGTCGACGTGGATGCCCATCCGCGCGAGCTCGGCCAGCGACTCGGCCATCGCGGCACCCGTCGAGCCGAACCACACGACACCGGCACGCGTCGGCTGTGCGGCGCGTTCGATCACCGGTTTCGGCAGCAGCTCCTTCGCCGTCTCGAGCTTGCGCAACAAGCGCTGCATGTTGTCGACGTACGCGGGGCCTTCCTCGGTGTAGCGGGCGTAGCGGTCCTTGGTCGTGCCGCGCGTGAAATAGCTGCCCTTCGACGGATGCGTGCCCGGGTAAGTCCGGTAGGCGATGCCGTCGCCGTCGACATCGAGATAACGGCCGAAGTCGCGGCCCGCTTCCAGGTCCGCGTGCGTCATCACCTTGCCGCGGTCGAGCCGACGCGCATCGTCCCATTCAAGCGGTTCGCACAGCCAGTCCTGCATGCCGATATCGAGATCCGACATCACGAACACCGGTGTCTGCAGGCGGTCGGCCAAGTCGAACGCGAGCGCAGCATGCTCGAAGCACTCCTTCGGATCTTCGGGAAACAGCAGCACGTGCTTGGTGTCGCCGTGCGACGCATGCGCGCACGACAGCAGGTCCGCCTGCTGCGTCCGCGTCGGCATGCCGGTCGACGGGCTGCCGCGCTGGATGTCGAACACCACCGCGGGAATCTCCGCGAAATAGGCGAGGCCCAGGAATTCCTGCATCAGCGAAATGCCCGGTCCCGAGGTCGCTGTGAACGCGCGCGCGCCGTTCCACGACGCGCCGATCACCATGCCGATCGACGCGAGCTCGTCCTCGGCCTGCACGATCGCGTAGCGGTTTTCGCCGGTGCTGGCATCGCTGCGGAGCTTGCCGCAATGCTTACCGAATGCTTCCGCGAGCGACGATGACGGGGTGATCGGATACCACGCGCAGACGGTCGCGCCGCCGTACACGGCGCCGAGCGCGCCCGCCTCGTTGCCGTCGATGAAGATGCGCTTGCCGACCTTGTCGCGGCGCTCGATCGCCAGTGGAATCCGTGGCAGGTGCGTGGCTGCGTAGTCGGCGCCGAGGTGGAACGCCTTGCGATTGGAATCGAGCAGCTTCTCCTTGCCCTTGAATTGCTCGCCGAACAGCGCCTCGACTTCGCGCCCGTCGATCCCCAGCAGCGCCGACAGCGCGCCGAGGTAGATGATGTTCTTGAACAGCTGCCGCTGACGCATGTCGCTGTACTCGGCGTTGCAGATTTCCGTCAACGGCATGGCGATCGCGGTCACGTCGCCGCGGAACTTCGACGGCGGCAGCGCCTTCGTCGAATCGTGGAACAGATAGCCGCCGGCGTCGATGTCGGCGACGTCCTTGTCCCAGGTCTGCGGATTCATCGCCACCATCAAGTCGACGCCGCCGCGCCGGCCGCGCCAGCCCGCCTCGACGACGCGCACCTCGTACCACGTCGGCAGCCCCTGGATGTTGGACGGAAAGATGTTGCGCGCCGCGACCGGCACGCCCATCCGCAGGATCGCGCGCGCGAAGAGGCCGTTGGCCGATGCCGACCCGGAACCGTTGACGTTGGCGAACTTGACGACGAAATCGTTGATGCGCGGCGTCGCCTTCATTGCGCCGCCGCCGTCACCGGGCTGTGCGCCGCCGCCTGCGCCGGTCGCGGCCGCGCGCGGTCGTCGGCAAGCGCCAGGTCGAGCAGGAACTTCTGCATGTCCCACGCGCCGGTCGGGCAGCGTTCGGCGCACAACCCGCAGTGCAGGCAGACGTCCTCGTCCTTCGCCATGATCCGTCCGGTGGCGAGTGGCCCCGACACGTAGAGGTCCTGGTCGGTGTTGAGCGCGGGCGCGTTGAGGCGCATCCGCAAGTCGGGTTCGTCGCCGTTGACAGTGAACGTGATGCAATCCATCGGGCAGATGTCGACGCAGGCGTCGCATTCGATGCACAGCTTGTCGGCGAACACCGTCTGCACGTCGCAGTTGA
>JBDTWY010000014.1:0-69959 GCA_040006455.1 Betaproteobacteria bacterium
TCGACGCATTGGCGAGGTTGTGCGACGCCACCGCCTGCTTTTCGAGCAGCTGCTGCGCGCCGGTCATCGCGACGTAGATCAGGCGGTCCATGGGGGTGTCTTCGGGAGTTGGGGTTCAGTGGCGGCGCGCCAGGAGCCAGCGGCGCACACGCATGCGCATCGCCGGCCCCAGGATGTCGTTACCGGAGGTTGACCAGCGTGTTGAGCATCTGGTCCTGCGTCTTGATCGTCTGCGCGTTTGCCTGGTAGACACGTTGCGCGGTGATCATCGCCACCAGTTCGTTGGTCAGGTCGACGTTGGATTCTTCGACGGCGCCCGACTGCACGACCCCGAAGTTGCTCGAGCCCGGCGCACCGATGATCGCCTGTCCCGACTGCGACGATTCGCGCCATTGGTTGTTGCCGATCGGCTCGAGGCCGTTGAGATTGGTGAAGCGCGCGAGCGAGACCTGCCCCAGCGTCCGCGTCTGGCCGTTCGAATACTGGCCCTGCAGGATGCCGTCGTCGGCGATGCTGTAGCCGGACAGCAGTCCCGCGGTGTAGCCGTCCTGCGACAGCGAATCCACCGAGAACGAGCTGCCGAACTGCGTCGCCTTCGCGTAGTCGAGCGTGAACGCGAACGGCGACGTCGCGCCGTTGGTGAGCGCCTGCGACACGTTGAACGGCAGCGTGGTCGCCGTCGTGTCGAGCGTGCCGTCGGTCTTGAACGTCAGCGTGCCGAGCGACGCCGGCAACGCCGCGCCGTCGAACGTACCATAGACGGCCCAGGTATTGGCGCCGGTCTTGGCGTAGTACGTACCCAGCGTGTGCGAGTTGCCGAGGCTGTCGAAAACCGCCATCGACGTCGAGTTGTTATAGGTCTTCGAATCCGCGGGATCGAACGCGCCGACCGCGGCGGTCTTGCTGGAATCGAGGTTGAGGCCGATGCCGGCGGTGGTGGTCATGTTGGCCTGGAGCTGGCCGCTCGACACCTGCAGCGGCAATGGCGCGGAGGCGACGATATTGCCGGCGGCGTCTACCGCGTAGCCGGACAGCTTGGAGCCGGCGACGTTGACGATGTAGCCGTCCTTGTCGAGATGGAACTGGCCATTGCGCGAGTAGGTGATCGCGCCGGCGGTGTCCATCCGGAAGAAACCATTGCCGTTGATCGCGACATCCAGCGGATTGCTGGTGGTACTGATCGTGCCCTGCACGAACTGCTGCTGCACCGAAGCCACCGACACGCCGATGCCCGCGCTCGTCGATGCCGAAGACGACAGGCTGTTGGCGTAGACGTCGGCGAAGATCGCGTCCGCCGACTTGAAGCCGACGGTGCTCGCGTTGGCGACGTTGTTGCCGATGACGTCGAGGTTGCGCGACGCCGCGTTGAGTCCGGACAGCCCTTGTTCAAAGCTCATGCAATGCTCCTCAGAGAATTTCGACGACTTGTGAAAGATCGATGCGTCCGAGCGCGCCGAGCTGCAGCTGGCCGCCGCTGCTGCCGGGGATCAGCCCGCTGACGTGACCGACGGTGAGCGCGGTGGCGGTGACGCTCGCCTTCTGCGCGGTCGCGGTGACTTCGAATGTGTAGTTGCCGTCGGCGACGGCCTTGCCGGCGTTGTCCTTGCCGTCCCAGTCGACGAAATGCACGTCGGCCTTGCCGCCGCCGGCGTCGATCGTGCGCACGACCGCGCCCGCCGCGTCCTTGATCGTCACGGTGACCGTATCGGCGTCGGCCTTGAGCGCATAGCCCAGGCGTCCGGCGCCGTCGGTGACCTGCACCTGGTTGCCGGTGAGAACGATGTCGTGGCCGACAAGGTTGGCCGACTGCAGGTACTGGTTGGCGTCCAGCGACGACGACAGCGCCGCAAGCGTGTCGTTGATCTTGTTGACGCCGGTCACCGTCGACAGCTGTGCGAGCTGCGACGTGATCTGCGCGTTGTCGAGCGGGTTCAGCGGATCCTGGTTCTGCAGCTGCGACACGAGCAGCGTGAGGAAGCGTTGCGACGCATCGTCGACGGCGGCGCTCGGCGCATTCGCGGCAGGCGCGCCGCTGGTATCGGGGGCGGCTTTCGCCGCGATCGCGTTGATGGTCATCGGAGGTTCCTTGGCGTCGGTCATTGGCCGAGCGTGAGTGTTTTCTGCAGCAGCGTCTTGGCGGTGTTCATCACCTCGACATTCGACTGGTACGACCGCGACGCCGACATCATGTTGACCATCTCGTCGACGACATTGACGTTGGGCATCTTCACGTAGCCCTGGGCGTCGGCGAGCGGGTGTCCCGGATTGAATACGGTCTTCGCGGGTGATGGGTCCTCGACGACGCCGGCGACGCCGACGCGCGTCACGCCATCCTCGGCCTGCGGCACCGCGGCGAACACGACCTGGCGGGCCTTGTACGCGGTGCCGTCGGGCCCGGCGACGCTGTCGGCGTTGGCGAGGTTGCTGGCGGTGACATTGAGTCGCTGCGATTGCGCGGCGAGTGCTGAGCTGGCGACACCGAAGACGTCGAAGAGTGACATGGCGTTATCCCTGGACCGCGGCGAGCATCGTCTTGATCTGCGCACTCAGCACCCGCAACGCAGCCTCGTAGCGCACCGTGTTGTCGGCGAACTGGCCGCGCTCGGCGTCCATGTCGACGGTGTTGCCGTCGAGGCTGGACTGCGACGGCTGGCGGTAGAGCATGTCCGGCGATTGCGCATCGGCGGCGCCGGTGCCCCCGCTCGCCTGTGCCGACGCCAACGCCTTTGCAAAGTCGAAATCGACCGCCTTGTAGTTGGGCGTGTCCGCATTGGCGATGTTGGCGGCGAGCACCGTCTGCCGTTGCGCCCGCAGCTTCAGCGCATCGGTCTGGAATCTCAGCATTTCATCGAGGCGATCGATCATGGTCGTGAACCCCCTGTTGGGTTGATCCGATTATCGGCAGTCGCGATGGAGACGATCATCCGAAAAGCGCCGGGATTCCGCGTCACTTCGAGGGTTCGGCCATGCGCGCGCGAGGCTAGGATCGCTGCACCGTCGACGAAACCGCGACGCCCATATGCCGAAGGACGCCATGCACCAAGTCAAGCCGATTGCGCCACCGCCGTGCAATACCGCCCGCGCACGCGATGCCCGCTGGACCGGGCGGATCGGCGCCGCCTGCCTGGCCGTCCTGGCGTCAGCCACCTGGGCGGCGATCCCGCTCGGCGACGAGCTTCGCCAGTTCGCCGACCGCGAAGTCGCCGGCGCCGCAGGCGACATGGAAATCACCGTTGGCGAGCTCGACCCGCGCGTCAAGCTCGCCCCCTGCAATCGATACGAACCTTTCGTGCCAGCGGGCGCGAGGCTCTGGGGGCGTTCCACGCTGGGCGTGCGCTGCGTGGAAGGCGCCAACTGGACCGTCTACGTGCCCATTCTGGTACGGGTGTTCGCGCCCGCGCTGGTCGCCGCGCGGCCGCTGACGCGCAACCAGGCGCTGACCGCCGACGACCTAAGGATCGAGCGCGTCGAATTGACCGCGATCGCCAACGCCGTATTGACACCCACCGAGGAGTTCGCGGGTGCGCGGCTGACCCGTGGCGTCGCCGCCGGCGAGGTCATCACTCACACGCTGTTGCGCTCGCCAGCCGTCGTCCAGCCCGGGGACGTCGTGCGTGTCGTCATGGGCGGCGCGGGCTTTCGCATCGCCGCCGACGGCAAGGCGCTGACGATGGGCGCCGACGGCCAGAGCGTCCAGGTTGCGCTCGCCAGCGGGAGGATGGTCACCGGCGTGGCTCGCCCGGGTCGGGTGATCGAGGTAAAGTAACCCGATGCGACCTGCGCCGGCTTCAGTTTCCGCACGCGCTGCCGATAAGGACGGTGAGGCCATGGCATTTGCCGCGGCCGCGACCACCGTTACGGCACCGCGGAGCCTTTGATGAAGATCACCCCCTCGACCACCGGATCACGCAGCGAAGCCGCCGGCCAGGCGTCGCCGGCCACCGATCGCAAGACCGGTGGGGCCGCAGCACCGGTCGCCGGCATTGCCGAACAGGACACGATCAAGCTGTCGCCGCTGTCGAGCGAGCTCGCCGCACTCGAAGCGAGCCTTGCCGCCAACGGCGACTTCGACACCGCCAAAGTCGACGCCATCCGCCAGGCCATCCTCGACGGCACGCTGAGCGTCGACTCGGGCGCGATCGCCGACAAGATGCTCGCCGCCGCTGCGGCGTGGCTCGGCAAGAAGAACGCATGAGCGCGAAGCTATTCCTATGACCCCACTTCCGTCCACGCTCGATGCGTTGCTCGCCGCGGAGAACGCCGGCTACGCGACATTGATCGAACTGTTGCACGACGAGACCCGCGCGCTGTGCGCGGGCGACGTCGGCGTGCTCGAGCGCCACGCGGCAACCAAGCTCGAGCAGGTGCGCGCGCTGGAACGGCTCTTCGCCGAGCGCCAGCGCCTTGCGACGCGTCACGCACCTGCGAATGTTGCGCGCACGCCAGACGCAGGCGCGGCGCTCGAACGGTTGCAGCAGCGCGCCGCCGAGGCGAAGCGCATCAACGCGCTCAATGGCCGGCTGATTGACCGCCACCAGTATTTCGCCTCGCGCTCGCTTGCAGCGCTGCGCGGCGCCGCCGGCCAGCCTGCCCTCTACGGCGCCGATGGCCAGGCGGCACATGCGCCGGCCGCGCTGTCGCGCGCGACCGCCTGACCGCCCTCCCCTCGCGCGCTGACCCGCTCCCCACTTCGTGGGACGAGGGTCCGTTTGGCACGACACCCCGAATGGCACTTCCTCGCCCGCGAAGCGGGCGTTGGCTGGGGTGAGGGCCGCGATCCCGCCCGCTACCGCGGCCGCTCGTTGAGCTGCAGCCAGTAGCGCACCAGCGCGCCCAGCGTGTTGATCAGCTCGGCGTATTCCACCGGCTTGACGATGTAGCTGTTGGCGCCCACCGCGTAGCTTTCCTCGATGTCGCGGTTCTCCCGCGACGACGTCAGCACCACCACTGGCTGCAAGCGCGTGCGCATGTCGCCCTTGATCCGGCGCAGCACCTCGTGGCCGTCGATGCGCGGGATCTTGAGGTCGAGCAGCACGACGCGCGGCAGCGCCGAACCCGCGCGCGACGCGTAGTTGCCGGTCGCGAACATGAAATCCAGCGCGACGACGCCGTTGTCGACATGCGCGACGTTGAGCGCGACGTTGGCCTTGCGCAGTGCGCGCAGCGTGAATTCGGCGTCGTCGGGATTGTCCTCGACGAGCAGCACGTCGACGGTGTCGGATGCGCCGCTCATGACAGCGCGCGCAGCGGCGCCGCGGCGGCGGTGGGCAGCGTGAAATGGAACGTCGTGCCTTCGCCCGGCCACGATTCGGCACGCACGCGGCCGCCATGGCGCTCGACGATGCGGCGCACGATCGCGAGACCGACGCCGACACCCGGGAAGTTGTCGTTGGAATGCAGCCGGCTGAACACGCTGAACAGCGTATTGGCGTAGGCCATGTCGAAGCCGACGCCGTTGTCCATCACGTGGTAGGTGACCTCGCCTTCGCCTTGCGTCGCGGTGATGTCGATCCGCGGATGCGCCTGGCGCGACGAGAACTTGAAGGCATTCGATAGAACGTTGATCCACGCCTGGCGCAGCATCGCTGCGTCGCCCTTGACCACCGGCAGCGTGTCGATGACGACCTGGGGCGCCTTGGCGCCGTATTCCTCGCAAAGCTCGCTGACGACGCCGCGCGCGAGCGCCGTCATGTCGACGTCGTCCTGAGACGATTCGGCGCGCGCAAGCCGCGAGAACTCCAGCAACCCGTCGATGAGCTGGCCCATCCGCGCGGCGTTGCGCTCGATCTTCGCCAGCAGCACGCTGCCGTCGGCGCTCAGCCGTTCCGCTTCCTCCTCGCGCATGATCGCGGCGAAGCCGTTGATGGCGCGCAGCGGCGCGCGCAGGTCGTGGGAGATCGTGTACGAGAACGCGTGCAGCTCGTCGATCGTCCGCGTCAGCTGCTCGGTACGCTCGGCGATGTGCTCCTCGAGCTCGTCGTGCAGCCTGCGCAGCAGCGTCTCGCTGTAGCGCAGTGCCTGCTCGGTGCGCTGGCGCTCCTGGATCTCCTGCTCGAGCTGTACGTTGGAGCGCGCAAGCTCCTCGGTGCGTTCGGCGACGCGCTGCTCCAGCGACACCTTGGCGTCGGTGGCCGCGCGCTCCGCTTCGCGCCGGCGTGCGTTCTCCTGCTTGAGGAACGCGTTGACATCCTTCAGCGACTGCACGCTCGGCAGCGCCAGCGCGCGCGGCATCATCGGCCACACGGCGACCGCGGTGGCGACGCCCAGCATCGCGGTAATCATCTTGACGAAATCCTCGAGGCGGTACTGCGGCCAGAACGTGGTGACGATGTCCATCACGTGCGTCAGCCCCGCGGCGACGACGAACACGCCCAGCAACCAGAACATCGGTCGCATCGTGAGGTCCGGGCGCCGGCGCGCGAAATAGACCATCGCCGCCGGCAGCACGAAATACGCGGCCGCGATCATCGCGTCGGCGGCGATCGATATCCATTGCATCGTGGCGATGGGATGCATGCGCCTGTCGATCCTGTAGGTCGATGCGGCGAGCATAACTTAAGTCCCTGTCGCGGCGCGCGCAACGGCGCCCGCGGTCACGGTGGTCGTCGCGGTGGCGGGCGCGGTGGTCGTGGCGGTGACAGTCGCCGCCGGCGCGGCCGCCCGCGGGGCAGCCGGCAATGCCGCATCGACCGGCATGGTTTCCGCATCAGGCGGTGGCGAGTGCGCGTCGCCGCTGTCCGGAACGTCGGCGAGGATCAGCAGCGTCACGCGACGATTGCGCTGGCGGCCTTCGGCGGTTGCGTTGCTGTCGATCGGCCGGTTTTCCGCGAAGCCGACGGCGAGCAGCCGCGACGCGGCGACGCCATTGGCGGCAAAAAGCCGCACCACCGAGCTCGCGCGCGCGCCCGAGAGCTCCCAGTTCGACGGATAAACCGACGTCTGGATCGGCAGGTTGTCGGTGTGACCTTCGATGTGGATCACGTTGTCGATGCCGGCAAGCGTTTGCGCGACGTTGATGAGGCTCGGGACTGCGTCGCGCTGAATCGTCGCCTGCGCCGGCGCGAACAGCACGCTGGCATTGATTTCCACGGCGAGGCCATGCGGCAGTTGCGTGAGCTTCACCTGCCCGGCCTGCATCAGGTCGCGCAGCGCGTCGGTGATCTTGGCGGCGATGCCCAGCAGCTTCTGTTCCTGCTGGTAGCGCACGACATCGGGAACGCGCGGCCCCTTGCGCGTCGGCGCCTGCGTCGTGCGGTTGATCGGCGCGAGCCCGGTGGTTTGCGCGGTGACGACGCGGTCGTGGCGAAACGCCTGCACCAGCGAATCGGACAGTACTTTGTACTTGCTCTCGTTGAGCGTCGAGATCGCGTACATGACGACGAAGAACGAGAACAGCAGCGTGATGAAGTCGGCATACGACACGAGCCAGCGCTCGTGGTTCTCGTGCTCCTCGACGTGGACGCGGCGTGCCATCGGCCGCTCAGGCGAGATAGCCTTCGAGGCGCGCGCCGATCAGCTTCGGATTCTCGCCGTTGGCGATGCCGAGCAGGCCATCGAGCACCAACTCGCGGTGGCGCACCTGCGCGCTGATGATGCCCTTGAGCTTGTGCGCGATGGGCAGGAACAGCAGGTTGGCGGCGGCGACGCCGTAGATCGTCGCCACGAACGCCACGGCGATGCCACTGCCGAGCTTGGTCGGGTCGGCGAGGTTCTCCATCACGTGGATCAGGCCCAGCACCGCGCCCAGGATGCCGATGGTCGGCGCGTAGCCGCCGGCGGCGTCCCAGATCTTGGCGGCGGCGCGCTGGCGATCGGCGTAGGCGTCGATCTCGACTTCCATCGCCTCGCGGATGCGCTCGGGCTCGAAGCCGTCGACCAGCATCTGCAGGCCATTGCGCGTGAAGCCTGCGGGCAGCGTCGCGAGCTGGTTCTCCAGCGCCAGCATGCCTTCCTTGCGGGCGATTTCCGACCAGTGCGTGACCTCGGCGATGGCGGCGGCGTCATCGTGCGCCGGGGGCACGATGATCCAGCGCACCAGCGAGAGTCCCTGGCGGAAAGTGCGTGCGGGGGTCTGCAGCATCACCGCACCGAGGGTGCCGCCGATGACGATGAAGAACGCCGCAAGCTGCAGCATCGAGCCGATGCTGCCGCCTTCGAGCCATTGCCCGCCGATGATGGCGAACGCGGCGACCAGCAGGCCAAGTATGCTGAGGATATCCATGCGCGAGGAACCGTAATTCCCACGGATATCGGCACGCGGGGCCGTTTTGCGCAGGGGGGTTGCAGCGGCGGATACCCGCCTTTCAGCGACTTACCAGTCCTTCATCCGTGCGCGCAGCCGCGCCACCGCCTGGCCGTGCAGCTGGCACACCCGCGATTCCGATACTTCGAGCACGGCGGCGATTTCCTTGAAATTGAGCTCCTGCTCGTAGTACAGCGACAGCAGCAGTTTCTCGCGCTCCGGCAACGCATCGATGCCGCGCATCAGCGCTTCACGGAACTGCCGGTCCTCGAGCCTCGCGCTGGGATTCTCGCGGTTGTCGGGTACATGTCGTGCCAGGTAATCGTCGTCGTCGGCGCGGCCCAGGTCGTCGAACAGCACCAGCTCCATGCCGCGCGCCGCACCGAGCTGCGACTGGTAGTCGGCGAGCGAAATGCCGAGCTCGCGCGCGATCTCCTCTTCCTTGGGCGCGCGCGCATGGCGCTGCTCGAGGCGCGCAATCGCCTTCTCGATCTGCCGCAGCGTCTTGCGCACGCTGCGCGGCATCCAGTCGTTCTGGCGCAGTTCGTCGAGCATCGCGCCCTTGATGCGCTGCGACGCGAAGGTCTCGAATTGCGTGCCGTGGCCTTCCTCGTAGCGCGACGCCGCGTCCATCAGCCCGATCATTCCAGCCTGGATGATGTCGTCGAGCTCGACGCTCGCCGGCAGGCGCGCGGCGAGATGGTGCGCGAGGCGGCGTACCAGCGGCGCGAATTCGCGGATGCGGTCGGTGGGTTCGGCGGTGGCGTACATCAGGCGGCGATTCTCGGGGAAGGTTCGCGTGCCGCGGCAAACGCCGCGCCGATCCGCATGCGCAGCGCGGCGATCGCCGACCCTGCGACGACGCTGCCGCGTGCATTCATCGGCAGCGCGCCGCAATAGTCGAGCTCGACGCCGAGGAAGCGGCGCGCCGTGGCGGCGAGACCGTCGAACAGCGTCGCGGCGGCGGCGTCATCGTGGACACCCGCCACGACGATGCCGAAGTTGCGCCGCCCCTGCGCCGTCGCCAGCGCCTTGATCTGCGCGTACACCTGCGTCACCGATGCGCGCGACGGCGTCACGGTGAAAAGCGGCGCGTCGCAGCCCGCATCGGACGGCGGCAGTCCGTGCACGAACCACACGTCGTAGGGCGCGTGGCGCGTGCCGAGCATGGCCGCGACGGTGTCGCGCCAGTCGCGCGGGTCGGCGGCGAGCAGGTCGATGCCGCGCGCCGCCGGCAGCAGCGCGAGGTTCTCGCGCACGGCAATCAGCACGTCGTCGATCGCAACGTCGCCTTCGAGAACGTGCCACAGCTCGTGCCGCGCACGCTTGCCGGCGCACGCGGCAATCGCGCCGCGACTGCGGTCGATCAGCAGCACGCGGTCGCCGGCGGAGGCGAACGCCTCGGCAATCGCCAGTACCGCCGACTCGATGCCGGCGCCGCCGATCGCGCATACGGGCGCCGCACCGCGCACGAACAGCTTGCGCAGTCCCTGGGCCTGGTCGTCACGCACGCATCGCTCCCGCGGCGTCGACGAGGCATGCCTCGTCGTCCTCGAGCGCGAACGCCGCGGCCGAGCGCGCACGCAGCGAACGATGCACCAGGTACGCGCCGTTGGGCGCGTGCAGGTCTTCGGGCACGCGCTGGCCCGACGAAATGTAGGCGAGCTTCAGTTGATGGCGGATGACGACGTCGACGACCGGCGCGATCTGCACCGCCTCGTCGAGCTTGGTGATGATGCAGCCGGCTTCGCGCACCGGCTCGCAGTGCTCCGGCTGGCGCCGATAGACGTGCACGACCTCGTCCAGCGTCTGCGCCTGTGCCGCCGCGTTGAGCAGCAGCAGCCGCTGCACTTCGGGCTGCGCGAGCAGCATCGCCTGTTCCGACAGCTTGCTGTCGCGCTGGCCCATGCCGACGGTGTCGATCAGCACCAGGTGCTTGCCGCGCAGCGAATCGAGCGCCTGGCGCAGGTCCTGGCGGTCCGACACGGTGTGTACGCTGACACCGAGGATCTTGGCATAGATCCGCAACTGGTCCTGCGCGCCGACGCGATAGCTGTCGGTGGTGAGCAGCGCCAGCTTCGACGCACCGTAGCGCACCGCGCAGCGTGCGGCGAGCTTGGCGGTCGTCGTCGTCTTGCCGACACCGGTGGGTCCGACCAGTGCAAAAATGCCCCCGCGCGTGACGATGTCGTCGAAGCTGCCCGCGCACCCGAGGCGCGCGACCAGCGACTGCGACACCGCATCGAAGGCGGCGGAAGGCGTGGTGCCGGCCTCCGTCGTGCGCGTCAACTCACGCGCCAGCGCCGGGCTGTAGCCGGCGGACAGCAGTTCGCGCGTCAGCTGCGCGCGCAATGGATTGCGGCGCAGCGTGTCGGTCCATGCAAGCTGCGACAGTTGCGTTTCCAATAGCGCACGCAGCCCGGCGACGTCGTCGCGCATCTGCGACCAGCGGGTGTCGGCCGGTTCGCCAGGTTCAGCTGCGGTCATCGCGACCGTGGCGGGCGTCGCTGCCTTTGCATTTTGCGCCGCCAGCGCCGCCAATGGCGTGGTCGCCGCGGCGACAGCCGTCTTCGCCGCCATCGGCTGCGCGGATTCGCTTGCCGCCATCATCGCCGCGACCGCGTCACCGGCCAGCGCGTCGACCTCGACGCCTTCCGCCGTCGGACGGTTGGCGATGATCAACGCATCGGGACCGAGTTCGTTGCGCACCTGTTCCAGCACGGCGCGCGAGGTGAGTCCGAAGAATCGCTTGAGTTTCATGCCTTGCCTCCAATGACGATTCGCGCACGCAATGCACGCGACGACGGGATTTCACTATGGGCGAGGACGCGCAACTGCGGCGCCCCGCGGCGTACGAGCCGCGCGAGTGGCGCGCGCAGCCGGTCGGACGTGATGAGCACCGGCGGCAGCCCCGACGCATCCTGCTGGCGCACCGCGTTGCCGAGCTCGCGAACGATGGTCTCGGCGAGATCCGGCTCGATGCCGCCGCCTTCGGCGGCCGGGCCGGTCAACACCTGTGTCAGCACGCGCTCGAGCTCGCCATCGAGCGTGATCACCGCGAGCTCGCCGGCGGGTCCGAACAGGTGCTGGGCGATCGCGGGTCCGAGTGCGACGCGCACCGCCGCGGTGAGCTCCTGCGTGTCCTGCGTGCGCGGCGCATGGTCGGCGAGCGTTTCGAGGATCGTGCGCGTGTCGCGCAACGGCACCGCTTCGTCGAGCAGGTTCTGCAGCACGCGCTGCAGGGCCGACAGCGTCAGCAGCTTCGGCGTCACTTCCTCGACAAGCTTCGGCAGCGCCAGCGCGACGCGATCGAGCACGCCCTGCACTTCGGCGCGGCCGAGCAGCTGCGCCGCCTGCTGGTTGACCAGGGTCGACAGGTGCGTCGCCACGACGGTGCCCGCGTCGACGACCGTGTAGCCCATGGCCCGCGCCTGGTCGCGCTGCGCGGTGTCGATCCATTGCGCCGGCAATCCGAACGCGGGATCGGTCGTCGGGTGTCCGGCGATCGCGCCGGTGGCGCCGCCCGGATCGATCGCCAGGAACGCACCGGGACGGCATTCGCCCTGCGCGATCGTCACGCCCTTGAGCAGGATCCGATAGGCGTTGGGCGCGAGCTCGAGGTTGTCGCGGATGTGCACGGCGGGCGGCAGGAAGCCGATGTCCTGCGCGAACTTGCGGCGGATCGCGCGGATGCGCCGCAGCAGTTCGCCATCGACGCCCTTGTCGACCAGCGGAATCAGCCGGTAGCCGACTTCGAGCCCCAGCACGTCGACCGGCGTGACATCGTCCCAGCCCACCTCGGCAGGTTCGTTGTTGATCGGCGCGGCGTCGATCGTCGCGGCGTTGCCGGTGGCGCGGCGGCGGCGCATCAGCGCGCGCGCGCCGAAGCCCAGTCCCGCGGCGAGCAGCAGGAATGCGACGTGCGGCATCGCCGGCACCATGCCGAGCGTCAGCAGCACGATCGCGGCGATGGCGATGCTGTGCGGCTGGCGCAGCAGCTGCGACACGATCTGCGGGCTCGCCGCCTCGGTCTTGCCGACGCGCGACACGATTAGGCCCGCGGCGGTCGAGATCACCAGCGCGGGAATCTGCGCGACGAGGCCATCGCCGATCGCCAGCAGCACATAGTCGTGCGCGGCGGTGGCGAACGACATGTCGTGCTGCAGCACGCCGATCGCAAGGCCGAAAATGATGTTGATGAAGAGGATCAGGATCGCCGCGATGGCGTCGCCGCGCACGAACTTCGACGCGCCATCCATCGCGCCGTAGAAGTCGGCCTCGGTGGCGATCTCGACGCGGCGCTTGCGCGCCTCGTCTTCACCGACGAGCCCCGCGTTCAAGTCGGCATCGATCGCCATCTGCTTGCCGGGCATCGCATCCAGCGCGAACCGCGCGCTGACTTCGGCGATGCGGCCGGCGCCCTTGGTGATGACGACGAAGTTGATGACGACGAGGATCGCGAACACGACCATGCCGACGGCGAAGTTGCCGCCGACGAGGAACTGCGCGAACGCTTCGATCACCTTGCCCGCGGCGTCCGGACCCGTGTGGCCGTGCAGCAGCACGACGCGCGTCGACGCGACGTTGAGCGACAACCGGAACAGCGTGGTCAGCAGCAGCACCGTCGGGAACGCGGCGAAATCCAGCGGCTTGACCGCGTACATCGCCGTCAGCAGCACGATGATGCCAAGCGCGATGTTGAACGTGAACAGCAGGTCGAGCACGAAGGGCGGCAGCGGCAGCACCATCATCGCCAGGATCATCACGATGACGAGCGGCCCCGCGACGCGCGTCAGCGAGTCGGAGGTGACGCCCATCCGTGCGGCGAGCGCGGTCATCCGGCAGCCTGCACCGCGGGATCGAGTCCCGGCGGCACGACGAGGTCGGACGGCGCGTCAGGCATCGTGCCACCCTGCGCGCGCCATTGCTGGACGCGATAGACGTACGCGAGCACCTGCGCAACGACCGTGTAGAGCGCCGGCGGAATCTCGTCGCCCACTTCGGCATGACGGAACAGCGCGCGTGCGAGCGGCGGCGCCTCGAGGCGCGGCACGTCGTGCGCAGCGGCGAGCTCGCGAATCTTTTGCGCGACGTCGCCGGCGCCCTTGGCGACGACGCGCGGCGCGCGCATGCCGGTGTCGCGATACTCGAGCGCGACCGCATAGTGTGTCGGGTTGGTGACGACGACGCTGGCGGTCGGCACCGCCGCCATCATGCGCTTGCGCGCGATCGAGCGCTGCACGCTGCGCACACGCGCCTTCTGCTGTGGGTCGCCTTCCATCTCGCGCATTTCCTGGCGCAGTTCCTCGCGCGACATCCGCAGGCCCGCGTAGTGGCGCCACAGCGCATAGGGAACGTCGAGCGCAGCGATCAGCAGCAGCGCGCCGGTCAGCGCATAGAGCGCCGCCGACGCCACGTTGGCGAGCGATGCAGCACCCGAGGCGACGTCCACCTGTGCGAGGCTCACGAGCTCGCCGCGAAACTGCCACATGACGCCACCACCGATCGCGCCGAGCAGCGCGCACTTGACGAGCGCCTTGGCGAGCTCGCCCAGCGCACGCGTCGACACCAGGTTCTTCAGGCCCTTGCGCGGATCGAGCCGCGCGAAATCGGGTGCGACGGCCTCGGTCGAGAATACCCAGCCGGACATCAGCATCGGCGCGAGCAAAGTCGCGAGCAGCACCGCGATCAGCAACGGCGCCATCGCCGCGAGCATTTCGGCGCTCTGCGCGGCCAGCGCCTCGACCATCCGCGACGGATCGAACGCGGCGCTGCGATCGAGCGCGAGCCCGCGCGCGAACACCTGTGCGCTGCGTGACCATAGACCGCTGCCGGCGAAGGTCAGTGCGAGCGCCGCGGCGAATGCCACGGCCGCTGCGGTCAACTCCCTGGAGCGCGCGACCTGTCCCCGCTCGCGCGCCTGCTCGAGGCGCCGCGCACTTGCCGGGTGATTGCGTTCCTGGTCGTTGTCGTCAGCCATCGCGGGAAATCAAGAAACGATGGCGCCATTGTCGACGCCGATCCCCTCGCGCATTAGCTCGAACAGCGGGCGCTTTCCCGCGTTATTCGTCACCGCTTTCGCGACCCTGACGGCAACCAGTGCGGTCTCTATCTCAACGCCATTCCCGCGCAGGCCGCCCGCCGTCATTCCCGCGCAGGCCGCCCGCCGTCATTCCCGCGCAAGCGGGGAACCCGGCGTCGTTGCAGTAACGCCGATCAACCTCACCGGAGCCCCGCTTGCGCGAGGACGACGGAGACGCCGCGCGGGGTCAGGTTCCCGCTTTTGCGGGACCGACGGGCGCCTCCGGCGCGATGTCGGTGCCGGACGCGCCGGCGACGCCGAGCGCCTCGGCGACGACTGACGGATCGTCCTCGTTCAGGATCCGCTTTTCCGCGCGCTGGTTGAGCACGACGATGCTGATCCGGCGATTCGCCGGATTGAGCGGATCAGCCTTGTCCAGCATCACCGCGGGACCCATCCCCACGACGCGGATCAGCTTGTTCTCGTCGATGCCGCCGATGATCAATTCGCGCCGTGACGCGTTGGCGCGGTCGGCCGACAGTTCCCAGTTGCTGTACGCGCGCTCGCCCGAAGCGTAAGGCGCGGCGTCGGTGTGTCCGGACAGCGAAATGCGGTTCGGAACGCCGTTCAGCACCTTGCCGAGCTCGTGCAGGATTTCGCGCGTGTAGTCCTTCAACTGCGCGCTGCCGGAATCGAACATCGGGCGGTTCGACTCGTCGACCATCTGGATGCGCAATCCGTCGGGCGTCAGGTCAACGCGCAGCTGCTTGCGAAACGCCCGCAACGTCGGATTGGCCTCGATCGCCGCCTCGATGCGCGTCTTCAGCTGCGCCAGGCGTTGCAGCTCCTGGCGCTCGATCTCCGCCTGCGCCGCCTGGAGGTTGATCGCGCGCTTCGGCGCCGGCGAATCGGCCTTCTGCTGCTGGCCGCTGGTACGCGTCAGGTCCTTGCCGCCTCCCTGGATCACCGACGAGCTGTCGCCGCTGCCGCTGCCGCCCGACAGCGCGACCTTGAGCGGCGTGCGGAAATAATCGGCGATCCCCTGCAAGTCGCCCTTCGTCGTCGACCCGAGCAGCCACATCAACAGGAAGAATGCCATCATCGCGGTGACGAAGTCGGCATAGGCGATTTTCCAGGCGGCGCCGTGGGCGGCGTGGCCCTTCTTCTTGATCCGCTTGATGATGATCGGACGTTCGTTGTCGGTCGCCATCAGCGTTTCTGCTTGACGTGCGCTTCGAGCTCGGCGAAGCCGGGCCGGTCCGACGCATAGAGCACCTTGCGACCGAACTCGACGGCGATCGCCGGCGCGTAGCCGGAGAGCGTCGCGAGCAGCGTCACCTTGATGCATTCGAGGATCTTGCGTGACTCGGCGGCCTTTTGTGCGAGCAGGCTCGCCAGCGGCCCGACCACGCCATACGCGAGCAGGATGCCGAGGAACGTGCCGACCAGCGCGTGCGCGATCAGGATGCCGAGCTCGGCGGGCGGCAGCCCCACCGACTCCATCGTATGCACGACGCCCATCACCGCGGCGACGATGCCGAACGCCGGCAGGCCGTCGGCGATGATCTGCACGCGCTGCGAGGGCAACTCGGCCTCCTCGTGGTGCGTGTCGATCTCCTGGTCCATCAGGCTCTCGATTTCGAGCGCGTTCATGTTGCCACTCACCATCAGGCGCAAATAGTCGGTGATGAACTCCATCAGGTGATGGTCGCCGAGGATCCGCGGATATTGCGCGAACAGCGCACTCGACTTGGGATCCTCGACGTCGCGCTCGATCGACATCATGCCTTCCTTGCGCATCTTGCCGAGGAGCTCGTACAGCAGCGCCATCAGCTCCATGTAGACGGCCTTCGGATACCGCGGCCCCTTGAGCAGCGACGGCAACGTGGCCAGCGTGGCCTTGACCACCTTGATGGGATTGCCGACGATGAACGCGCCGAGCGCCGCGCCGCCGATGATCAGCAGCTCGATCGGCTGCAGCATGGCAGCCAGGTGCCCGCCGCTGAGCGCAAACCCGCCGAAGACCGAGGCGAAGACGATCACATATCCGACGACGACCAACATGCGGCGGGTTCCCCGGCTAACGCTGCGCGTGCGCGCAACTCAAGGGGATTTCGGCAGGATCTCGGAAAACTTGACCGCAATCGACTCGCGACGGTTCAGGCGGCGACGGGAAGTTCGTCGGCCAGCGGGCGCTTCTTGCCCGCGCGCGACGGCACGTTGCACAACCCGCATACATAGTGGCGCGTGAGGTCGTACTCGCGAACGACGTACTCGCCATGGCAGCAGGTGCATGGCGCGAGCCGCAGCATCTTGGCGTCGACGAAGCGCACGAGGCGCCACGCGCGGGTGATCGACAGCACGACTTCCATGTCGAGCGCGCTGCACTGCTCGAGGTAGAGCCGGTACGTCTTGATCAGCGCGTCGATGTCGTCGAGCTCGCTGACCTTGATCAGGTGATGGTAGATGCCCATGAACAGCGATGCATGGATGTTGGGCATCCAGGTGACGAACCAGTCGGTGGAAAACGGCAGCATCCCCTTGGGAGGCGACTTGCCCTTGAGCTCCTTGTAGAGCTTGGTCAGGCGCTCGCGCGACAGCGGCGTTTCCGATTCCAGCATCTGCAGGCGCATGCCCAGCTCGATCAACTCGGTGGCGCGCGCAACTTCGCGCGCGTCGGCGACGACGCTCTTGCCACGCATGTCAGGCCGCCTCGGGAAGCGCGCGCGCAAGCAGGATCGCCGCGTGCGCCTTCTTGATCGACAGGTCGTCGTCGTTGCTGGCGATGAGGTTCCACACCATCCGGTCGTCGAAGCGCAGCTTGCACATCAGCGTGCTGGTGCTGGCGATCTTGATCATCTGCGCGGTGCTGAGCGCGTCGATGATCCCCGCCACCTCCTCGCCGATTCCCAGCCGGAACATGCCCTGGGCACGGTCGGCGCGCAGCATGCGCTGCGCGAGGATCAGGTAGGTCAGGTTGGCTTCGCGGATTTCCGCCAGCATGGTTTCGTCGATCACTGCTTTTCTCCTTGGACGGACGAACGGGTCCGCGATCGAACTATCGACTTCCACGTGGTTTCGCCACAGTGGGGATCGGGCGCTGCAACGCGTGAGGCTTCGGCGCAGCAAGAGCGGCGACAAAGCCTTACGAATTATGACAATGGCATAATCGGAGGATCCACCCGCGCACCGCGAGCGCCCGCAGTGACGCAATACGTCGAAATACGACGCCTTCGGGCCGCATCTCCTTCGATTGCACGCTGCGCTGCGCGGTTAATCTTGCCGACATGGGTGGTGAGGGCACGACGCCCCGCAACCGAGGGAAATTCCGGGCGATCGCGAGGCCGGCTGAACACGCAGCTTGAGGCAATCGCGGCGACAACCCTCAAGTTCTGCCGCAACCCTCCCGATATTGCTGGAGACGGCGGTCTTCTACGCTCCTTCGGAAAGGAGCCACCGTAGTCGGCCGGCGGGATCGCCGGAAACTCACTCAACAGGAGAGATTCATGGCACAAGTCATCAACACCAACGTTGCGTCGCTGAATGCGCAGCGCAACCTCAACGCGTCGCAGAGCAGCCTCGCCACGTCATTGCAGCGCCTGTCGTCCGGCATGCGCATCAACAGCGCCAAGGACGACGCCGCCGGCCTGGCGATCTCGAACCGCTTCACCGCGCAGATCAACGGCATGAACACCGCCGCGCGCAATGCCGCCGACGGCATCTCGCTCGCGCAGACCGCCGAAGGCGCGCTGGGCGAAATCACCAACAACCTGCAGCGCATCCGTGAGCTGGCCGTGCAATCGCGCAACGCCACCAACAGCGCATCGGACCGTGCCGCGCTCAACACCGAAGCGCAGCAGCTGAAGCAGGAAATCGACCGCGTCGCGTCGACGTCGGCGTTCAACGGCGTCAAGCTGCTCGACGGCTCGTTCAGCGCGCAGTCGTTCCAGGTCGGCGCCAACGTCGGCGAAACGATCACGATCTCGGCGCTCACCAATGCCGGTTCAGCGGCACTGGGTACGTCGTCGGTCGCGCAAGTCACCGGCGCCGCTGCCAGCGCATTCACGGCGATCACCGCCGGCGACCTGACGATCAACGGCGTTTCCGTCGGCGCTATCGGCGCCGACACCAACGCCGCCAACCGCGCATCGTCGATCATGGCCGCGGTCAACAACTTCTCGTCGCAAACCGGCGTTTACGCCACGGTGCTGAGCTCTTCGCCGACGCAAGTCGTGCTGACGAACTCGGGTTCCGTGCCGGCGACGCCAGGCGTTGTCGTCGCATTCGCAGGCGCGTCCGCGACGACGGCGATCACGGGACTTACCGCGGGCACCACGGCCGCAGCCGCTTCGACAGGCTTCGCCGCGCTGGACATCTCGTCCGCAGCGGGCGCCGACACGGCGATGACGCAGATGGATGCCGCGCTGCAGGCGGTCAACACCGGTCGTGCCACGCTGGGTGCGTTGCAAAACCGCTTCAGCTCGGTCGTCGCCAACCTGCAGACCGCCGCGGAAAACCTGTCGGCGTCGCGCAGCCGGATCCAGGACACGGACTTCGCGGCGGAAACCGCGAACCTCACCCGTGCGCAGATCCTGCAGCAAGCCGGCACGGCGATGCTCGCGCAAGCGAACTCGCTGCCGCAAAGCGTGCTGACGCTGTTGAAGGGCTGATCCACGCAACATCCCGTGAGGCCGGCGCGTTGCCGGCTCCACGGGCGTCGTACTGAAAGGAATCATGATGCAAGTCGGCGGTGTCACCAACGTCGTCGCGTTCCAAGGCTCCGCCTCCGGCACCCCCCCGGATCGCGGGGCCGCGGGCGCTTCCGCATCCGCGTCGCCCTCCAACGCGACAGCGGCATCGTTGCCCGCGCTGCAGGCCGCCATCATCGACGCCAACCGCGCACTGCGCGCAATGAATCGCGGGCTCGAGTTCGAGCTCGACCCCGCCAGTGGACGACTGATCACCCGGCTCGTCGACACCAGTGACAACGAAGTGCTGCGGCAGATTCCTTCCGAGGAAATGCTGCGCATTGCCGAGGCCCTCGATCGCGTCCAGGGCCTCCTCATCGAGCAGCACGCCTGAAAGGCAGTTCCACCACATGGCCACGACCATCAGTTCGACCAACCCCGCGACGTCGACGATTTCGTCGCCCGGACTGGGATCGGGGCTCGACGTCAAGTCGATCGTCACGCAGTTGATGGCGATCGAGCAACAACCGCTCACTGCGCTGCAGAACAAGGAGACCAACCTGCAGACGCGGATTTCCGCCTTCGGCTCCATCAAGAGTGCGCTCGCGGCATTCCAGGCGACGATGACGCCGATGACCACGCGCGCAGGCTTCAAGACGCTCGGCGTCAGCGTCGGCGATGCCAATGCCATCGTCGCCACGCTGGGCACCGGCGCGACTGCCGGCAACTATTCGATGGACGTCACCGCACTCGCACAAGCGCAAAAGCTCGTGTCGAACGGGTTCGCATCCACCGACACGCTGGTCGGCACCGGCAGCCTGACGTTCACGTTCGGCACGACGGTCGGCTCGACGTTCACCGCCGACGCCGCGCAACCGGCTCAGAGCGTGACGATCGCCACTGGCCAGGACGCGCTGTCGGGCATTCGCGACGCGATCAACGCTGCGCAGGCTGGCGTTACCGCGACCATCGTCAACGACGGCTCGGCGACGGGACAGCGGCTCATCCTGACGTCGAACAAGACTGGCGCTGCGTCGAGCATGCAGGTCAGCGTCGTCGATGGCGACGGCAACGCCACCGACGCCGTCGGCTTGTCACAACTCGCCTACGACCCGGCCGCGGCGGTCGGCAGCGGTCGCAACCTGACCGAAACGCAAATCGCGCAGGACGCGGCGGTCACGATCGACGGGCTTGCGATCCATCGCGCCAGCAACACCTTCGCCGACGCGATCCCCGGCGTATCGCTGACGCTCAAGAGCCTCACCACGATGCCGACGACCCTCGCAGTCAGTGCCGACACCAGCGGCGTGTCGACGTCGGTGGCGAGCTTCGTTGCGGCTTACAACGCGGTGCAGTCGACGCTGACGTCGCTGACCAAGTACGACGCCACGACCAAGACCGCGTCGGTGCTGACCGGCGACTCGACGGTGCGCCTGATCCAGAACCAGCTCCGTACGCTGGTCGGCGGCTCGCTCGGCAACGGCGGACGCTACGACACGCTGTCGGAGATCGGCGTTTCGTTCCAGTCCGACGGCACGCTCAAGCTCGATGCCGCCAAGCTGCAGACGGCACTCGGCACCGACAGCAATGCCGTCACGCAATTGTTCGCCGCTGCCGGCAACGCCACCGATTCGCTGGTGAGCGTCACCGCGACGTCCGCGAACACGCAGGCCGGCAGCTACGCGCTCAGCATCACGCAGCTCGCCACGCGTGGCACGCTCGCCGGATCGGGCCCGGCCGCGCTGACGATCACCGCCGGCGTCAACGACACCCTCACCGCCACCATCGACGGCATCATGGCGACGATCACGCTGGCGCCTGCCACGTACACGAGTGCCGCCGCGCTTGCAGCCGCCGTGCAGGCGAAGATCAACGCCGCGGCCGAATTCACCGCCAACGCGGTCGCCGTCGCGATCGACGGCAGCAGCGGCACGCTGGCGGTGACTTCCAATCGCTATGGCTCGGCGTCGACGCTCGCATTCACCGGCAACGCTGCCGATGCGCTGTTCGGCAGTGCGCCGACGGCATCGGCGGGTATCGACGTTGCCGGCACGATCGGCGGGTTCGCCGCCGCGGGCTCCGGGCAGAAGCTCACCGGCGGCATCGGCACGCCGGTCGACGGGTTCGCGTTGACCATCGCCGGTGGCGCTCTCGGCGCGCGCGGCAACGCCAACTATGCGAAAGGCATCGCGGCGCGCATCAACGACGCGTTGACCTCCGTCCTTGGCAGCGACGGCGCCGTCAAGGCATCGACGGATAGCGCGCAAAGCTCCATCAAGGACCTCAACAAGCGCGAGGACACGCTGCAGAAGCGGCTCGACCAGATCGAACAGGCGTATTACGCGCAGTACACGGCGCTCGATACGCTCGTCTCAGGACTCAAGACCACCAGTGATTTCCTGACGCAGCAGCTCGCGTCACTGCCCAAGTTCAACAACAGCAGCAACAACAACAATGGCTGATACCGACACCTCGACGATTCCCTGTGTGCGCCGGCGTTCAAGTCTGCGCGCCGAGTGCCGATATGCAGGGTATCTGCCACGTCCCACCCAAGGAATCACGATGCTTTCTGCAAGCGCCGCGCGCGCCTACGCCGATGTCGGACTGGAAACCGGCGTCACCGCCGCCAATCCGCACCGCCTGATCGTCATGCTTTATGACGGCGCGATCGAGGCGATCGGCGACGCACGCACGCACATCGCGAATGGCGCGCAGGCGCCCAAGGGCGCGGCGATCTCGCGCGCCATCGGCATCATCGAGCAGGGATTGCGCGCGAGCCTCGACCTCGATCGCGGCGCGTCCATCGCGCAACAGCTCGACGAGCTCTACGACTACATGGCGCGCCGGCTGCTGGTCGGCTCGCTGCGCAACGATGCCGCCGCGCTGGCGGAAGTCGCCGCGCTGCTGACCGACCTGCGCTCGGCATGGCACACGATCGCCGGCAGCAAGGCGGCGGAGGCGCGTCATGCAGCGTGACAAGGCTCCGGGCCAGACGCTCGCCCCGCTCTACGACGCGATGATGCACGTTGCGCGATTGATGGCCGATGCCGCCGAAGCGGCGGACTGGGAAACGCTCGACGCCGCGCGCGATTGCGCAAAGCTGCTGACGACGCGCATCGACACCGCCGCGGCCGGCGTGGCGATGGAACCGGCATTGAGCCAGCGCCGCTATGCGGTGCTGCGCGACGTATTGCGCCAGGACGCGCGCGTGCGCGAGGCGCTGCAACCGACGTCGCCGCGGCTGCGCAGCGTCCTCGAAGCGTCGCCCGCGCGATACCCGGCGCCGCGCCCCGACTGACCGGAACGGGGCGGCAGCGGTCATGATCAACTTCCAGGCGTTGAACGTCCTGCTGGACACGCTGCGCAAGCCCGACCCGCGGCCGCCGCCGGTGCCGCGCGTGGTCGCGCTGCGGCCGATGCTGCGCGTCGCCGCCGACGGCAGCACCGCCGCCAACGACCGCAACGCCACCCATCCCGGCGCCTCCGCAGCCGCGCGCGCGACACCGCGCGACTTTCCGCTGGCGCCAGACCCGACGCAAGGCGGCCGCCTGCGCGACCCCGCCGCGAACGCGCGTGTCGCCGCGCAGGTATTGCTGTCGGCGGGCGGCGCGGAGCTGGAGCGCGCGCTGCGAGGCAGCACGAGCAGGCTGCCCGTCGCGCCGACGGTGCGCAGCGGTGCACCGCTGCTCGACCGTGCGCCGCCACCCCCCTCGCCCGTCGCGACACCGGATGGCAACGCCGATCGCATCGCCGTCGCACGCAGTGTGCTGGGCCTCGCGCAGGCGTTGCGCGAAGCCGTCACGCAAAGCGGCCTGTTCTACGAATCACATCTCGCGCGCTGGGTGGGCAGCGACTTCCCGCAGGCGGAACTCGACCGTGAGCCGCAGGCGGTGACGCTGCGCCCTGCCAGCGACGGCCCTGCAGGCATGCCCGCAACGGTGAGCGTCGACGCGCGTACCGGAATGGTCGACGCGATTTCGGCAAGCGCAGCGACCTTCGCGAAGGCCGGCGACCTCATGTCCGCGAAGGCCACCGACTCCCCGCTTGCGCTGCCCACTGCGCGCGGCGAGACGACGCCATTGCTGCGCCAACAGCTCGACGTGCTCGACACCCGGCAATTCGTCTGGCTGGGCGAGCTGTGGCCCGGCCAGCGCACGGCGATCCGCTTCGAGGAAGATCGCGAATACCCGACCGCGCAGGACCCTGCCACCGCCGGGCGCACGCTGATGCGCGCGCACGTGATCCTCGAGTTGCCGACGCTCGGCACCGTCGGCGCCGAAATCTCGATCGTCGGCGGTTCGGTGCACCTGCAGATCACCACCGACGGTCCGGCGGCGACGCAGCGACTGCATCGTGCACGCGCCGAGCTTGCCGAGGCGCTGGCGGCGCGCGCATTGCCGGCGGCGGAAATCGCGGTGTTCGATGAACTATGACGAGGCGCCGCCGGTAGGCCCACAACGTCGTCGCGAAGCGGTGGCGCTCGCCTATCACGACGGCGACCGCGCGCCGCGCGTCGTCGCGCAGGGACGCGGCGACATCGCCGACGAAATCATCCGCCGCGCGCGCGAGGCCGGTGTGTTCACCTACGAATCACGCGAGCTGCTGGGCCTTTTGATGCAGGTCGACCTCGACGCGCACATCCCGCCAGCGCTCTATGTCGCGATCGCCGAGCTGCTGACCTGGGTGTGGCGCGTCGAGCACGCGAGCACGCCATCATGAGCGCCGACGATGCGCGGGCCGGCGCCGGAGGTGGCGAACGCGACGACCGCTACCGGATCGAATCGCCGCTCGAGATCGCCGCGCTGCTGAACGAGGTCGCCGCGCGCGGCGCGCTGGTGAGCGTCACGTTCGGCAACGATGTCGTGATGACGGTGCTGCTGCGCGCCGACGCAGCGGCCGGCGCACTGGTGTTTGACGCCGGCAGCGACCTCGAAGCGAACCTGCGCCTCGGCGTAGCGCGGCGCCTGGGTTTCGAGACGCACCTCGATCGCATCCGCATCGTGTTCTACACGGCCGGCGCGATCGCGCAGACGTGGGACGGCGCCCCTGCGTTCGCGGTGGCGTTGCCGCCGTCGGTACTGCGGATGCAGCGCCGCGACTACTTCCGTGCACACGTGCCGCTGACGCGTGGCATCCGCTGCGAGCTCCAGCCCGAGGTCGCGGCAACCGGCGACGCGGCGACTTTGCGGGTGCTCGACATGAGCGTCACGGGCGTCGCGCTGGTCGATGGGCCGCCGGGCTTCGAACCGGCGCCCGGCAGCGTGCTGAAGGCCGTGACGCTGGCGTTGCCGCCGGGACCTGTCACCGTCGACCTGGAAGTGATGTATCGCAAGGAGAATCCGCGCGGCAGTGGCGGCTCCGGCCCGCTGGTGCGCTTCGGCTGCCGTTTCGTCAATCTGCCGGCACAGTGCGAAACGCTGATCCAGCGCTGCATCAACCAGCTCGAGCGCGAACGCCGCGCGACACAATAGCGCGCGCGCCGCGGCGCGACCAGGGGCGCTAGATCTGCAGGTTCATGATGTCGTGATACGCGCTCACCACGCGATTGCGCACCTGGATCAGCTCCTGGAACGACAGGTTGGCCTTCGACAGCGCCACCATCGTGTCCTCCAGCGAAACCTTGGAGTCGCCCATCTGGAAGCGATCTGACAGCGCCGAGGCCTGCTGCTGCGACGTGTCCACCTGCGCGATCGTCGACTTCAGCATCGCGCCGAAATCGGCGGCGCCGGCGGGCGCTGCGCCGCCTGCCTTCGACAGTCCGCGCGTTTCCAGGCCGTGCGCCATCGTCTCGCGCGCAGCCTGCAGCTGCGCGAGCAGGTTCTGCATGCCTGCGGGTTCGATCATTGCCGCTCTCCTCGAAAGGATTGCGCGTCGGCGACCCGGACGGTCGGCGATCGCCTTCCCACGCACCGGACATTACGGCGCGCGGCGCAACCCCGGTCGAACGAAATGCGGCCGAAAACGCGCGCTGCTCCGGTGATGGCGGCCCTCGCGGCCTCGCGACAATACGGCCGTTCCCAAGGGATTCGACACGACATCAATGGCCACCACCGCCGACGCAATGGTTCCCGCAGCACCGACCTCCATGTCCTCGCCGGGCTTCACCCGGCAGTTGCTGGATGCCGGCAGGCTGCCACCGCGACAGTTCCTCACGCTGCTGATCACCGCGGCCGCCGCGATCGCGATCATCGTCGGCGCCTGGATGTGGTCGAACGCACCGGACTACCGGGTCCTTTTCAGCAATGTCAACGACCGGGATGGTGGCGCGATCCTTGCTGCCCTTGGTCAGATGAATGTTCCCTACAAGTTGGCCGAAGGCGGCGGCGCGATCATGGTGCCGGCGCAAGTGGTCCACGAAACGCGGCTCAAGCTCGCGTCGCAGGGATTGCCCAAGGGTGGCAACGTCGGTTTCGAGATCGTCGACAACCAGCGCTTCGGCACCACCCAGTTCCAGGAACAGGTCAACTACCAGCGCGGACTCGAAGGCGAGCTCGCGCGTTCGATCCAGGCGCTTTCGGCGGTCGATGCGGCTCGCGTCCACCTCGCCATTCCCAAGCCCAGCGTGTTCCTCCGCGATTCGCAGCAGCCGACGGCATCGGTCGTGCTCAACCTGCGCGCCGGGCGCACGCTCGACCAGTCGCAGATCAACGGCATCGTGCACCTGGTGGCGAGCAGTGTTCCCGAGCTGGCGCCGGCGAACGTCAGCATCATCGGCGAGGACGGCAACCTGCTGTCGCGCCGGCGTGACGTCGCCGACGGCCTCGACCCTGCGCAATTGGCCTATGTGAAGCAGATCGAGCGCGCCACCAACCAGCGCATCGTCGACATCATCGAGCCGATCGTCGGTCACAACAACGTGCGCGTGCAGGTCACCGCGGACGTCGACTTCAACCGCGTCGAAGCGGTCGCCGAATCGTACAAGCCGAACCAGGAAGCCAGGGCCGCGGCGTTGCGCAGCTCGCACACCAGCGAGACGGCCAGCACCGGTGCCGCCGGCGCGCAGGGCATTCCCGGCGCGTTGTCGAACCAGCCACCGGCCGCGGGCGTCGCGTCGATCGACGGGCGTGCGCCGGCACTCGCGGGCGCCGCGCCGACGGTGCCGACCAACACGCACAAGGACGCGACCACGAGCTACGAGGTCGACAAGACGATCGAGCACACGATGACGACCGTCGGCGCGATCAAGCGCATGACCGCCGCCGTCGTCGTCAACCAGCGCCGCGCAGTCGACGCCACCGGCAACGTGGCGTTCACGCCGCTGTCAGCGCAGGAGCTCGAGCAGATCAACGCGCTGACGCGCGAGGCGATGGGCTACTCGAAGGATCGCGGCGATTCGCTCAACGTCGTCAACGCGGCATTCAGTGAAGGCGAGAAGGTCAAGCCCGTCGACGTGCCGATGTGGAAGCAACCCGACAACCTCGCGATGGCCAAGGACGCGGGACGCTACGCGCTGTTCGCTGTCATCGGCATCTACCTGTTCTTCGGCGTGCTGCGGCCGATGCTCAAATCGGCGTCCGCGCGCGTGCAGGCAGCGCCGGCGATCACGGGGCCCGCCGCTGCCGCGCAGCTCGCAGCACCCGGTGTCAACAGCGCGGAAGCGCTGGAGCGCGCGCGCGCCGTCGCGCGCCAGGATCCCAAGGTCGTGGCGAGCGTCGTCAAGTCGTGGATGAAGCCCAATGAGTGACGCCGGCACGCACAACACCGCGATCCTGCTGATGTCGCTCGGAGAAGCCGAGGCGGCCGAAGTGCTGCGGCACCTGGGTCCGCGCGAAGTCGAGAAGATCGGCCAGGCCATTTCCAAGATGTCGGGCGTCACGCGCGACCAGATCGACGAAGTGCTCGACGCGTTCAACCAGCAGGCGCTGCAACAGACGTCCATCGGCCTCGACGCCGACGGCTACCTGCGCTCGGTGCTGACGCGCGCGCTCGGCGACGACCGCGCCGCGTACCTGCTCGACCGCATCCTCGAAGGCGGCGACGCCGCCGGCATGGAGAAGCTGCGCTGGATGGACGCCGCCGCGGTCGCCGAGCTGATCGGCGGCGAGCATCCGCAGATCATCGCGTCGATCCTCGTGCATCTCGAACGCGACCAGGCGTCGGGCGTGCTCGCCGAATTCGACGAGACCCGGCGCAACGACGTGCTGCTGCGCGTGGCGACGCTGGATCGCATCCAGCCGGCTGCGCTGCGCGAGCTCAACGAAGTGCTCGCCAAGCTCCTGTCCGGCAATGGCGGCGCGCGCAAGGCGGCGCCTGGCGGCATCCGCGTCGCCGCGGAAATGCTCAACCATTTGGGCAGCGCGCAGGAGACCGCGGCGATCGAAGCCGTGCGCGTGCACGACACCGAGCTCGCCGACAAGCTGCTCGACGAGATGTTCATTTTCGAGAACCTGCTCGACCTCGACGATCGCGGCGTGCAGTCGCTGCTGCGCGAAGTGCAGTCCGAGTCGCTGATCGTCGCGCTCAAGGGCGCGTCGGAAGCGCTGCGCGAAAAAATCTTCAAGAACATGTCGCAGCGCGCCGCGGAAATGTTGCGCGACGACCTCGACGCCAAGGGCCCTGTGCGGATCTCCGAAGTCGAGAGCGAACAGAAGGAAATCCTCAAGATCGTGCGCCGCATGTCCGACGAAGGCCAGCTGGTGCTGGGCGCCAAGGGCGGCGATGGCTTCGTCTGAGTTCATTCCCCGCGAAAGCCTGTCGGCATGGCAGCGCTGGGAGCTCGCCGCCCTCGCGCCAGGCGAAGGCGCCGTCAACGAGACTGCAGCGGCGCACGACGCCACCGCGCTGCGCGCCACACTCGACGCCGAAGCGCGCGCGGTGGGCTACGCGGCCGGCATGGCCGCGGCGGCGACCGATCACGCGCGCCTCTCCGTGCTCCTCGCAACCCTCGGCGACTGCGCCGCTCACCACGAACAACAATTGTGCGACGAAGTGCTGGACCTTGCGCTGGTGCTCGCGCGGCAACTGGTCGGCCAGGCGTTGTCGGTGCGCCGCGAGCTGGTGCAGCCGATCGTCAGCGCCGCGCTCAAGCAGTTGCCGCAGTCGACGCAACGCGTCGAATTGCGGATGCATCCGTCCGACGTCGAGCTCGTCAAGCCTTTGCTCGCGACCGACATCCTCGGCGCGCGCTGCGAGATCGTCGCCGATGCGCTGGTCGCGCCCGGCGGCTGCCAGCTCGAGACCGAGCAATGCGCGGTCGACGCGACGTTGCCGACGCGCTGGCGCCAACTGCTGGCCAACCTGGGACGCAGCGATGACTGGCTCGAGCCCCTCTGAATTCGCCGCCCACTGCACGGCGCTGCTGCGCGATTGCCAGCGCCGCGCGCCGGGCGGTAATGGCTTCGAGATCTCCGGCCGGCTGACGCGGGTCGCCGGCCTGGTGATGGAGTGCGTCGGGCTAAAACTTCCGCTCGGCAGCGTCTGCATGGTCGAGCAACGCGGCGGCGGCGTCGAAGCCGAAGTCGTCGGTTTTGCCGGCGACCGCCTGTTCCTGATGCCCGTTGCCGAATTGCAGGGCGTGTCGCCCGGTGCGCTGGTGCGCCCGCTGCTGCAGCGCGAGCCGCGGCCGCGCGTCGGCGCGCCGTGGCACCCGCGGCGCCGGATGTCGGACAATGCCAAGCACCTGCCCGTCGGCAACGGCCTGCTGGGTCGCGTCGTCGACGGCACCGGCCGCCCATTGGACGGACAAGGCCCCGTGCCGCAATACGAAATGCGCTCGCTGCAATCGCGTGCGATCAATCCGATCGAGCGCGCGACGATCTCGATGCCGCTCGATGTCGGGGTGCGTGCGATCAACACGCTGATGACGGTCGGCCGCGGCCAGCGCATCGGCCTCTTCGCCGGCAGCGGAGTCGGCAAGAGCGTGCTGCTCGGCATGATGGCGCGCTACACCAATGCCGACGTGATCGTCGTCGGGCTGATCGGCGAGCGCGGCCGCGAAGTCAAGGAATTCGTCGAGTCGATCCTCGGTCCCGAAGGCCGGCGCCGCGCGGTGGTCGTCGCAGCACCCGCCGACGCGCCCGCGCTGTTGCGGCTGCAGGGCGCCGCGTATGCGACGACGATCGCCGAGCACTTTCGCGATCAGGGCCGCCACGTGCTGCTGATCATGGATTCGCTGACGCGCTACGCGATGGCGCAGCGCGAGATCGCGTTGGCGATCGGCGAGCCGCCGGCGACCAAGGGCTACCCGCCGTCGGTATTCGCGAAGCTGCCGCAACTCGTCGAGCGCGCCGGCAACGGCGTCGACGGCGGCGGCTCGATCACCGCGTTCTACACGGTGCTGACCGAAGGCGACGATCCGCAGGATCCGATCGGCGACGCGGCGCGCGCGATCCTCGACGGTCACTTCGTGTTGTCGCGCGCGCTCGCCGACGAAGGCCACTACCCGGCGCTGGACGTCGAGGCGTCGATCAGCCGCGCGATGCCCACGCTGGTGTCACCGGAGCGCATGGCGAGCATCCGCCGTTTCAAGCAGTACTACTCGCGCTACCAGCGCAATCGCGATTTGTTGTCCGTGGGCGCCTACGTCGCCGGCGCCGACCCCATCCTCGACCAGGCCATCGCCGCGTGGCCGCAGATGACGAATTTCCTGCAACAACGGATGGACGAGGCCGTGAGCTTCGCGGACGGCCAGCGCCAGCTCGACGCGCTGCTCGCCGGCATCGGCAACGGCGCGCCGCAGCAGGAGATGCGATGACTCCGCCGCGCGTATGGGCGCACCTGACGAACGCCGCGGCGAAGATGCGTGACCTGAGCGCGCAGAAGCTGCGCAGCGCGCAATCGCGCAGGCAGGAAGCGCAGCGCAAGCTCGACGCGCTTCTCGGCTATCGGCAGGATTACCTCGCCAAGCTCGACGCCGCGACCCGCAAGGGCATCGGCGCCGACGGCCTGCGCAACTACCGGGCGTTCCTTGCCAACCTCGACCGCGCGATCGAGCAGCAGACGGCATTGATGTCGACGATGCACACCGACGTCGGCTTCGCGCAGACCGACTGGATGCATACGCAGCGGCGCGTCGACTCGCTGCAGACGATCGAGGAACGGCGCGCGGAGATCGGCGAGCGCATCGAAGCCCGACGCGACCAGAAGCTCACCGACGAATTCGCGCTGCGCCGCAATCGCGGCGGCGGCAGCGACTGACAAGAACAAGGGGTGCCACCATGCCTGTCGCCTTTCATCCGCCGCTTGACCATCCGATCGACATGCCGCAGGTCGCGCGCGGCGCCGAGGAGGCGCCCACTGGCGACCTCTTCGCCGCATTGCTGGCCAGCGCGGGCAAAGCGCCGCTTGTCGTCGACGTTGACGCAGCAAAAGCCGAGGGTGACGCTCGCAAGGACGTCCGCGACGCCGCCGCGTTCGATCCGCTGAACCTGTTCGCCGCGTGGCCTGGCGCGCAATCCGCGATCGGTGCAAGCGCCGATCCGGGGGCGGCCCCGCCGCGCGCATCGATCGATCCGGATGGCAAGGGCACGGCACGCCGCGTCGCCAATGCCACCACCGACGCGGCAGCCGCCACCGGCGGTGACGCACCGGTGGCGCAGGCGCACGCCGACGGCACCGCTGCCTTCAACGGCCGCGCCGCCCCGCCGCGCCGACCCAACGCCACGCATGCACACGATATCGCCGCCGCGCAGTCGAACGAAACACCCGCGACCACCAGCCGCAACGACCGCGCAACGACGGCGAACGTCGCCGCATCCTTTGTCGCCGCCGCGCTGCTCGTCAAGACACCCGATGCCGGCACCCCCGGCGTGACCGGAGCGTCAGCCACCGAGCATCGCGACGGCGCCGATGCGGCGCCGGGCGTCAACCTCGGCACCTCCGCGGCTGCTCCAGCCGTATCGCTGGCACGCCCGATCGCCGAGCCCGTCGGCAGTCCCGGCTTCGCGACGCAGGTCGCCGGCGAGATCGCGCAGCTCGTCCACATCAATGCCGACCGTGCGCAGCTCCACGTGCATCCCGCAGACATGGGACCGATCGACGTGACGATGAGCGTGCGCAACGACCAGGTCACCGTGACGATGGTCGCCGCCGACCCGCAGACGCGCGCGGCCCTCGAGCTCGCGCTGCCGCAGCTGCGTGACCTGCTGGCCAACCAGGGCCTGGCGCTCGCCAATGCGTCGGTCAACGACCATGCGCCGCGCAACGACAACCGCCAGGGTGCGCAGCACGCTGCCGCGCGCGGTGACGCGCGTGTCGACGGCATCGCCGCGGCGCCCGCGGCCAACCTGCCCTCGAGCCTGGCACTGCGGCGCCTCGTCGACCTCTATGCCTGAACGCGCCGCGAAATGCGGCGGATAGTGGCCGCTATTCGCACATTCGAGCGCGGCCGTCCGCCGCGATAATCGGCTGCACGTCGACACACGACACCCACCCACTCCGACAGAAGAGCCGTGGCAAAAACCGCAACCGTAACCCCGATGCGCGCCGAAACGCCGGCGCTGGCAGCTCCGAAGAAGCGCCGGACGCTGCTCTGGATCATCATCGCCGTGGTGGTGTTGCTCTGCTCCGGTGGTGGCGCCGCTTGGTACTTCCTCGCGCCGCACGGCGCGAGCGCGGAGCCCAAGGCCGCGGCGCAGAAGCCGCCGGTCTACGTGCCGCTCGAACCCTTCACCGTCAACCTGGCCGAGGAAAACGGCGACCACTACCTGCAGGTCGGCATCGTCTACCAGGTCAGCGACGACAAGCTCGCCGACACGCTCAAACAGTACATGCCGGTGCTTCGCAATCGCATCCTGCTGCTGCTGTCTGGCAAGAAGCCGAGCGAGCTCGTGAGCGTGGAGGGCAAGCGCAAGCTGGTCGACGAGCTAGTTACCGCGGTGCGCGAATCGCTGCCGCCGCTGCCGCCCGACCAGGCGGTGCGGGGCGCGTTGCTGTCCTCGTTCGTGATCCAGTGACCGCCGACGCCATGACCCAGGAATTCCTGAGCCGCGACGAAGTCGACGCGCTGATGCAGGGCGTCGCCGACGACGGCAGCACGCCGGTGGCGGCCAACGGCCCTTCCGGACGGCTGCGCGCCGTCAACGTCGCCACGCAGGAGCGCGCATCGCGGGTGCGGATGCCCGCGCTGGATCTCGTGCACGAGCGCTTCACCGAATTGCTGCGCGCAACGCTGCATGGCGAATTGCGGCGAGTGCCCGCGATCACCGCCGTGCCGATGCGTGCGCAAACGTATGCAGAATTCATCGGCGAGCTCGCCACGCCCGTGCATGTGACCGTCGTCGACATGAAGCCGCTGGGCGGCCACGCGCTGGTGACGATCGACGCGAGCCTCGTCGGCATCTTCGTCGACGCGCTTTTCGGCGGCGGCAGCGTCAAGCCGGGCGCCGAAACTCGCAGCTTCACCGCGACCGAGGAGCGCCTCGTCGATCGCATCGTCGTGCTGTTGCTGGCGGCGTACGCCAAGAGCTGGCACGACGTCGCGATCCTCGCGCCCGAGCGCGTGCGCACCGAGACCCAGCCACGCTTCGTGCAGCTCGCCGACGCTGACGACATCGTGCACTGCGCACGCTTTTCCATCGACATCGGCAGCGGCGGCGGCGCTCTGCAGATCTGCCTGCCGCGAGCGCTGCTCGCGCCTTTGCGCGATCGCCTGCAGGCGCCGGCGCGCGAGGATGCACGCCCGCCGGCGACCTCGTGGCGCGCGCCGCTCGCGGACGGGATGCAAGCCGTCGAAGTCGAATTGACGGTGGATCTAGCGCAATGCTCCATTCGCCTGTCCGACCTGCTGAAAATGCAGCCGGGCGACCTGTTCTCGATCGACATTCCCGAGCGTGTCGTCGCCGAGGTCAACGGCATTCCTATGTTCGACTGCCGATTCGGCGTTGCCGGCGGCCACTACGCGCTGTCCGTCGCGCGCGTGCTGGCGTCACGTGCGCCCAAACCTTCACCGACCGCGCCCTGACGGCGCTGGAGACACACCATGGCCGAGACTTCCGAATCCACGCTGGCCGAGCCGTCGATCGCGCCAGCTGCGCGCCCCGCCGTGTTCGACCGCCTTGCCGCGGCACCCGGCGCCGCCGGGCAGCCCAACGACATCGGCATGGTGATGGACATCCCCGTGCAGTTGACGGTGCAGCTCGGACGCACGCGGCTGCCGATCCGCGACATCCTGCAACTCGCTCAAGGCTCGGTGGTCGAGCTCGAGGGGCTTGCCGGCGAACCGCTCGACGTCTATGTCAACGGCTGCCTGATCGCGCAGGGCGAAGTCGTCGTCGTCAACGAAAAGTTCGGAGTCCGCCTGACCGACATCGTGACGCCCGCCGAGCGCGCGCGAAAACTCGCGCGATGATCGATTCGGCAACACCGCTGGCGCGGCACCGCGCGAGCCACGCGCGCGTCCACGCCGCGCGCTTCACACTCGCAATCGGCAGCGTGCTCGCGCCGATGCGCTGCGTCGCCGCATCCGGCGCGATCGAGCCTTCCTTCGCGGGCGGGCTCGCGCAAACCCTGCTGGGCCTCGGTGTCGTGCTCGCGCTGATCTGGGGCGCGGCATGGCTGTTGCGCAGGCTCAACGTCGGCGCGCCTTCGGCGGGCTCGGCAATCCGCGTGCTGGCAACGCAGGCGCTCGGCCAGCGCGAGCGCATCGTCCTCGTCGAAGTCGCCGATCAATGGCTGGTGCTCGGCGTGGCGCCCGGACGCGTCACCGCGCTGTCGACGCTGCCCAAGGGCACGCTTCCCCCGCGCGCGACGAACGCGACGCCGTTCGCGTCGCTGCTCGCGCGCGCACGACAGGGCAACCGGAACGACAATGGCGACTCGGCCGGTGGCGCATGAAGCCGTCCTCGCATCGCGCATCATTGCGTACGCTCGCGTTGCCGCTCGCGGGCATCGTCCTCGCACTTGCAGCGCCGCTGGCGTTGGCGCAGAGCGGCGACCTGCCGCTCTTCAACAGCACGCCCGCCGCCGGCGGCGGCCAGAATTTCACGTTGCCTGTGCAGACGCTGCTGGTCCTCACCGCGCTATCGTTCCTGCCTGCGATCGTGCTGCTGATGACATCGTTCACGCGCATCATCATCGTGCTGTCGCTGCTGCGCCACGCGCTGGGCACGCAGTCGTCACCGCCGACGCAGGTGCTGATCGGCCTCGCGCTGTTCCTGACGCTGTTCGTGATGTCGCCGGTCGTCGACCGCATCTACGCCGACGCGTACGTTCCCTACAGCGAGCAGAAGCTCACGCTGATGCAGGCGCTCGATGTCGCGCAGAAACCGCTCAAGGGGTTCATGCTGAAGCAGACGCGCGAGCCCGACCTGGCGTTGTTCGTGCGCCTGTCGAAGCAGCCAACGCCCGCCGTCAAGGAAGACATCGGCCTGCGGGTGCTGGTGCCGGCGTTCGTCACCAGCGAGTTGAAGACCGCGTTCCAGATCGGCTTCATGGTGTTCCTGCCGTTCCTGATCATCGACATGGTGATCGCCAGCGTGCTGATGTCGATGGGCATGATGATGCTGTCGCCGGTGCTGATCTCGCTGCCGTTCAAGCTGATGCTGTTCGTGCTGGTCGACGGCTGGGGACTGCTGCTTGGCTCGCTGGTCGCGAGCTTCGGATAGCGCGATGAACAGCCAGACCGTACTGACGCTCGGCGAGCAGGCGTTGCAGATGACAATGCTGCTGTGCGCGCCGCTGCTACTCACCGCGCTGGTCGTGGGCCTCGTCGTCAGCGTATTCCAGGCGGCGACGCAGATCAATGAAATGACGCTATCGTTCATTCCCAAGCTCGTCGCGATGTTCGCCGTGCTGATCGTCGCCGGCCCGTGGATGCTGTCGATGCTCGTCGACTACATGCAGCGGCTGTTCTCCAGCATTCCGCAGATGATCGGCTGACGATGTTCACCCTCGGCGCCGCCGACCTCGATGCGTGGCTTGCCGGCTTCTTCTTTCCGTTCGCACGCGTCGCGGCGCTGGTGATGACCGCGCCGATCCTGTCCGACGCCAGCATGCCGCAGCAGGTCCGCGCCGGGCTCGCGCTGGTCGTGACGATGGTCATCGCGCCAATGCTGCCGGTCACGGCGATCTCGCCCTTTTCCGGCGCCGGCATCGTGCTGCTGCTGGAGCAGGTGCTCGTGGGTGCTGCGATCGGCTTCGCGATGCAGGTTGCCTTTTCCGCGGTGACGATGGCCGGCGACATGATCGGCCTGCAGATGGGGCTGTCGTTCGCGTCGTTCGTCGATCCCGAGCACAACGAGCCCGCACCCATCATCGGCAGCTTCCTGTCGATCCTGCTGATGCTCTACTTCCTGTCGATGAACGGGCACCTGCAGATGATCGCCGCGCTCAACGACACGTTCCAGACCATTCCGGTGACGGGCGGCCACCTGCGACTCGCCGATATCAACACGCTCCTATCCGCCGCCGGCGACATCTTCGTCGCGGGATTCCGCATCGCGCTGCCAGTGATCGCGACGATGCTGATCGCCAATCTCACGCTCGGCATGCTGATGCGCACCGCGCCGCAGGTGAACCTGCTGGCGATCGGCTTCCCGCTGACGCTGGCGCTCGGCTTCATCGTGCTGACGCTGATGCTGCCGGCGCTGACCCAGAACTTCGACAGCGTGATCGCCCGTGGACTCACCACGCTCCGCCACTGAGCGTGGTGACCGCGAGGCGCCGCGGTATCATGCCGCTCGCCCGATGTCGCTCCCGTTCCTTTCGCTGTCCAACGCTGCCATGCGCGACTATGTCGCCGCGCGGCTGGCGATGCCGCCACCGGCGACGGCAATCGGCATGTCCGACGGTCACCGCCTGCCGGGCCGCGAAGGCGCGTTGCGCGCGGCCGCGGTGCTGGTGCCGCTGGTCGACCGACCGGAGGGCGTCAACGTGCTGCTGACCGAACGCAGCGCCAACCTGCCCGACCATCCGGGACAGGTCAGCTTTCCCGGTGGCCGTGTCGAGCCAGGCGATGCCGATGTCGCCGCCGCCGCGCTGCGGGAGGCGTTCGAGGAAACCGGCCTCGTGACTTCGTGCGTGACTATTCTCGGCCAGCTGCCGCACTACACGACCGTCACCGGCTACGACGTCGCCCCGGTGGTCGGCTGGGTCGAGCCGCCGTTCGACGTGCACCCCGATCCCGTCGAGGTCGCCGACATCTTCGAGGTCCCGCTCGCGTTCCTGCTCGATCCCCGGAACCAGATGCGCCATTTCCGGATGATGGGCGAGATTCGCCGCGACTACTGGGCGATCCCTTATGCCGAGCGCTACATCTGGGGCGCGACCGCGGCGATGCTGATGATGTTCGACCGCGTGATGCGCGACACGCCCGCGCCGTGAACGCCCGGGCGCCCGACCCCGAAGCATCCGCACCGGCCGCGCTGATCCTGTCGGGCGGCGGCGCACGCGCCGCCTACCAGGTAGGGTCGTTGCGCGCCGTCGCGCACATCGCCGGCCGCCGACGGCATACGCCATTCCCGATCATTTGCGGCACCTCCGCCGGCGCGATCAACGCGGCGATGCTCGCCGCGCACGCCGACGATTTCCGCCGCGGAGTCGCGCGCCTCCTCCGGTTGTGGCGCAAGCTGCGCATCGCCGACGTCTACATGTCCGACATGCCGAGCCTGTCGCGACTGGGACTGCGCTGGCTGGCGTCGATCGCCACCGGCCGCAAGCCGCCTGCCAATGCGATGTCGATGCTCGACAATTCGCCGTTGCGCGCGCTGCTGCAGCGCGAAGTCGACTTCGCGAAGATCCGCGATCGCGCGCGCGAGGGCTCGCTCATCGCGCTGACGATCAACGCCACCAGCTATCGCAGTGGCCAGTCGGTGACATTCATCGAGGGTAACGGCGGCGCCAGGACCTGGGTGCGCGTGCGCCGCCGCGCCGAGCTCGCGTCGATCGGCGTCGACCACCTGATGGCGTCGATCGCGATCCCGTTCATCTTCCCCGCCGCACGCATCGGCGACGACTATTTCATGGACGGCTCGGTACGGCAAATCGCGCCACTGGCGCCGGCGCTGCACCTGGGCGCACAGCGGCTGCTGGTGCTCGCCGTCGGGCATTTCTTTGGCGGTTCGAACAAGGTGCCGCACGAGATGCCGGCCTATCCGTCGTTCGCGCAGACGGCGAGCCACGCACTGTCGTCGATCTTCCTCGACAATCTCGCCGCCGACCTCGAGCGCCTCGTCGCCGTCAACCGGCTGATCAACCTGACGTCGCGCGAACAGGCGCTCGGCGCGGGCGCTGATGTCGGCCACGTCGACGCGCTGTTGCTGGCGCCGTCGATCGACATCGGCGAGCGCGCACTCGACTACGCGCCGCTGCTGCCGACGGGCGTGCGCACGCTGCTGCGCGGGCTGGGGGCGATGCAGCAAAGTGGCTCGACGCTGATGTCGTACCTGCTGTTCGATCGCCAGTTCTGCCGGCTGCTGATCCGCCAGGGCTACGCGGACGCGATGGCGCGGCGCGCCGAGATCGCCGAGTTCCTCGAGGGGCGACGCATCCCCAACCTGGCGCTGCCGTCGCACTTGCTGCAATGATCACCGGCGCAACCGTACCCCCGCCGATGCCGCTGACCGCCACGCTGCCTCGCCGTCACGACTTGATGTCGCTGTCGCCGCACGGCTTTCATCGCGTCGTCTACCACGAATGGGGCGACGCCGACAATCGCGACGTCGTCGTCTGCGTGCATGGCCTGGCGCGCAACGGCCGCGATTTCGACCGGCTCGGCGAGCGGCTAGCACCGCGATTTCGCGTGCTCTGCGTCGACATGCCGGGGCGCGGCGAAAGCGCGTGGCTCGCGGATCCCGCCGATTACGTATTTCCGACCTACCTGGCGACGCTGACGGCGCTGTTCGCGCGCGCCGACGCCGTGCGGCTGTCTTTCGTCGGCACGTCGCTGGGCGGCCTGCTCGGCATCGTGCTGGCGGCGCAGCCCGCGACACCGGTGGCGCGCCTCGTGGTCAACGATGTCGGTCCGGTCCTCGAAGCCGAGGCGCTGGCGCGGATCGGCAGCTACGTCGGCCAGGATCCATCGTTCGACACGTTCGCGGACATCGAGGCCTATATCCGTCGTGTGTCGGCGCCGTTCGGCGACCTGGGCGACGACGGCTGGGCGCACGTCACGCGCACCAACGTGCGCCAGCACGCCGATGGCCGCTGGCATCTCGCGTACGACCCCGGCATCGCGGTGCCTTTCCGGCAAACCACCGCAGCACCCGACCTGTGGCCGCTGTGGGACGCGATCCGCTGCCCGACACTTGTACTGCGCGGCGCGAACTCCGACCTGCTGTCGCGCACAACCGCCGAAGCGATGACCCAGCGGGGTCCGCACGCGCTGCTGCACGAGTTCGCCGGCGTCGGCCATGCGCCGATGTTGATCGCGCAGGACCAGGTCGACGCCGTCACCGCCTTCCTCGGGAGATGACCGCCGGCGGCAAAAATCCCCATTGGCACAATAGTCGCTTACACCATCGTCATGGCGACGTGTTCCGCTGCCGATCACATACAATGATTACATCATGATCGCTGCTTCCGCTCCATGGCGCTCGCGCTGAGCCTGCCGGCCGTCGAATCGCGGCCGGCCAACCCGCCGGAAACGCGATTCGCCAAGGTCGGTCCCTGGCTGACACTGGTCGCGCGGCGCGGTCCGTCCGATGCGGCGCGCGTGATCGGCGACGCGCTCGCCGCCACCAATCGCGTGGCGATGAGCGACTCGAAGCGCCTCGAGCTCGCCGAAGCGTACTGGTCGACCGCGATGGAGTTGTGGCCGCAGCTCGAGAAGCTGTTCGTGCGCGCGAGCCATCCTTTGTCCGGCGACGCGCTCGAATCGACCAAGGCCGCGCTCAACCTCGCGCACGAACTGTCGGTCGCGTACAAGCACCTGCTCGCCAGCGAATCGCACAAGCGCCTGTCGCTTGGCGGGTCGCGCCTGATGACCGCGCTGATCCTGCGCTGCCTGCAGTGCTTCGCGCGCATCCTGTCGACGAGCTACCTGTCGTATTCGCCGGTGCCGCAGCGCACCTGGCACGACGCGCACGCGGTGTATGCGTTCGCGCGCGAGCGCAACCTGCACCTGCACTCGATCTCCGGCGGCGACGGCGATGCGACACCCGAGAACGTCTACGTGCAGGCGCTGCTGCTCGCGCTCGCCAACCCCTACGGGTTTCACCCGGGCCAGTTGCAGCACGTGCTGCGCTACCTGCAGAAGCACGCGCACATCGCCAAGTTGACCGACGTGTCGCCGGTGCACCGGATGGCGAAAGCCGTTGCCATCGTGCCGATCGGCCACGATTTTCCGCCGTTTTCCGCCAACAAGGGCGGCTCGATCGAAGGCTCGCGCCTGTTCCTGCTGACGTTCGACCTCGCGTTCGAGTTGCAGGAACAGTTGCGCGTGCTCGAGACGGGTGGCGCTTTTCCCGAAGGCGTGTCGCGCGATCCCGCGGCGCGGCTTGCCTACATCAACCTGTTGCGCCGGCTGCTGCGGCAGTGGGCGATTCCGCCTGCGCGACAGTTCAACCGGCTGCCGTCACGTGCGCGTGTCGTCATGTGCGCGGGGCTCCAGTGCGTGTGGCAATACAGCCGCGGCCAGCATGGCGGCGTCGCAGCGCCACCGTCCGGGCTGCCGACGATGACCAATTGCCAGGTGATCAATCACACGCCGGCGGGCTACGCATTGCGCCAGGTCGATCATGCGCCGTGTGCGCTGCGCATCGGCGACCTGATCGCGCTGCGCGTCGAGGGCCGCCACACGCTGCAGGTGGCGATGGTGCGCTGGTTTCGCAATACGCTCAAGGCGAGCGCCCTCGAGTTCGGCTGCGAGCTGCTGTCCGATGCGCCCGAAGCGGCCGCGGCCGCCGCCGAGGACGCGGAAGCGTCGGCGCTGGTGCCGGTGGTGGTGATTCCGGAAGACGCGGAATCGCCGGACGAGGCGACGCCTCCGCAAATGATCGTCCCGGCCGGCGCGTTCGCCCTCGAGCAGGCGGTGACGCTGCGGCGCGGAGCCGACACCGGATTCGCCGTCCTCACCAAGCTGGTCGAACAAGGGCCGGGCTTCGAGTTGTTCGAGTACGTCGCCGTCGGCTGAGCGGTCGCATGCCGAGTTTGCGCGCGACGCTGATGCGCGTCGCCTTGTTCACCACGCTTTCCGCGATCGGCTGGATGCTGCTGTGGGAAACCGTGGTGGCGCCATTGCAACCCGGTGGATCGCTGGCGGCGCTGAAATGCCTGCCGCTGGTGCTGTGCGTCCCCGGACTGATGCGCGACACGCGTCGCGCCCACCAATGGCTGACGTTGCTGCTGCCGTGGTATTTCGCCGAAGCGCTGGTGCGCGCGCTGACCGGCCATGGCCGCGCATCGGTGGCGGCGATCGTCGCCGCGGTGCTCGTCGTCGTCGCGTTCGCCGCGCTGCTCGCGGTGTTTCGCGTCGAGCGCGGCACTGCCGGCGAACATTGATCCGGCCCGATCATCGCCCCGTGCTACGCCTGTTTCGAATGCAGGCTGGACGCCGTGCCATCCACGGACGATCCACCATCGTGGCGACGGCATCTGCATGGTGTCGGGACGGCAGGTCAACCTGCGCAGGCAATTCAAGCCCGGCAATCCTCGGACGACCGGCCCGGTGCAACATCCATCAGCGCGGCGCACCGCTGGCGCCGCCGACCGAGGTTTCCATCACCCACTCACAGGAGCACAGATGGCCAAAGGTTACTGGATCGTCCGCGTCGACATCACCGACGCGGAACGCTACAAGGCGTATGTCGCCGCCAACGCCCAGCCGCTCGCCAGATATGGCGCGCGCTTTCTGGTGCGCGCAGGGCGCTACGAAAACCCGGAAGGCGGGAGCCGCACCCGCAACGCGGTGATCGAGTTTCCGAGCTACGAGAAAGCGGTCGAGTGCTGGCACTCGGCGCAGTACCAGGACGCGATCAAGCTGCGAGCGCCGGTGTCGACGATCGACCTCATCATCATCGAAGGCTATGCAGGACCGCAGCCAGGAGACTGACGGCGCCGTGGATCCCATGCGACGCGTGGCGACAGCGGCGTTCACGCTCGAGCCGCAGACCGTCGCGCACGCGGATGCGATGTTCGATGTGTTGAGCGACCCGGCGATCTATGAGCACGAGAATGCGCCGCCGGCGTCGCGCGAATGGCTGCGCGAGCGCTTCGCGCGATTGGAATCGCGGCGCTCCGCCGACGGACGCCAGCAGTGGCTCAACTGGGTGATCCGCCTGCCGTCGTCGGCTCTTGCGGGCTATGTTCAGGCGAGCGTCGATGCGGATGGCGGGGCGATGATCGCCTACGAGCTCACCAGCGTTTACTGGGGACGCGGGCTGGGCCGCGCCGCTGTCGACGCGATGATCGGCGAACTGGTCGAGCACCATCATGTGCGCCGCGTGTCCGCGATCGGCAAGCACGGCAACCTGCGTTCGCGGAAGATGCTGGAGCGGCTCGACTTCACGCCGGCGACCCCGGCGCAATACGCCGCGGCGCGACCCGACGCCGACGAATGGCTGATGTGCCGCGAGATCCGCTGACTGCAACGCCTGGCGCCCGTCGCAATGCGCCCAGCGGACACGTCGGACGCTGAAGCCATCGCACGCTGCTGACGGCGCGAGCTCCCCGCCGTCAGCCGTGGTCAGACCGACGCCGGGCCTGTTTCCGGCGCCTTGCCATGTGCGTGACCACCGAGGCCGCGCGGCATCGGAAACACCACTTTCTCGACCACACCGCCGAGCTCGACGACGTCGGCGGCGCCCAGCGACTTCAAGCGCTCGATGACTTCGCGCACCAGCACCTCGGGCGCCGATGCGCCGGCCGTGACGCCGACGCGTCGCTTGTCCGCCACCCATTCCTCGCGCAGCTCGCTGGCGCGATCGATCATGTAGGCCGGAATGCCGCGCAGTGCCGCCACTTCGCGCAACCGGTTGGAATTCGAGCTCGTCGGGCTGCCGACGACGATCACGGCGTCGACGCTGGCAGCCATCGACTTGACCGCATCCTGGCGATTCTGCGTCGCGTAGCAGATGTCGTCGCGCTTCGGCCCCACGATATCGGGAAAGCGCGCCTTGAGCGCCGCCACCACCGCGGAAGCATCGTCGACCGACAACGTCGTCTGCGTGACGTACGCGAGGCGCGACGGATCGCGCACCACGAGCGCCACGACGTCAGACGGCTTTTCCACCAGGTAGACGCCGCCGTTGCACTGCCCCATCGTGCCTTCGACTTCGGGATGGCCGGCGTGCCCGATCATCACGATCTCGCGTCCCTGCTCGTGCATCTTGGTGATCTCGACGTGCACCTTGGTCACCAGCGGGCACGTGGCGTCGAAGATCCTGAGGCCCCGCGCCACCGCATCATCACGCACCGCGCGCGGCACGCCGTGCGCGGAAAAGACCAGCGTTGCGCCCGCCGGCACGTCGTCGAGGCTCTCGATGAAGATGGCGCCCTTGCGCTCGAGGTCGTTGACGACGAAGGTGTTGTGCACCACTTCGTGGCGGACGTAGATCGGCGCGCCGAATTCCACCAGCGCCTGCTCGACGATCGCGATCGCACGATCGACGCCCGCGCAAAAGCCGCGCGGATTGGCTAGCACGACGTGCATCAGGCGTCCTCCTGCCGATGGCGGGTGCGAAAGCTGTCGACGATCAGCGCGAAGGCGCCGGCGGTGATTGCGCTGTCGGCGACGTTGAATGCGGGCCACGACCATTGCGCGTAGTGGAACAGCAGGAAATCGACGACCTTGCCGATCACCAGCCGGTCGTACAGGTTGCCGATGGCGCCGCCGAGGATCAGCGCGACGCCACAGCAGAACCATGCGCTGCCGCCACGGCGCAGCAGCCACACCAGCAGCACGCCCGCCGCCATCGCGATCGCCACGAAAAACCAGCGCTGCCAGCCTTGCGCATCGGCAAGGAAGCTGAACGCCGCGCCCGAATTGAAAGCCAGCACGAGGCTGAAGAACGACGTATAGGGGCGTGATTCGCCTGGCTGCATCGCAGCAACGATCGCATGCTTCGAGACCTGGTCGGCGACGATCACGACCAGCGACAATGCGAGCCAGCGCCACCACAGCGCGGCGTGCGCGATACCCGCACTCGTCGCGTGCGCGCCAGCCATCGTCGACGACGGCTTCATCACGCGAAATACCGCGGCTCGCCCGCGCCGAACAGGTTGGCCACGCAGCGGCCGCACAGCGACGGATGTGCTCGGTCGGCGCCGACGTCCGCGCGCCAGTGCCAGCAGCGCCCGCATTTCGCGTGCGCCGAGGGGGTCACGCGAATCGTCAACGTGGTCGCGCGATCGACGCCCGCCGAAGAGGTGATCAGCACGAAGCGCAGGTCGTCGTCGAGCGACGCCAGCGCCGCGTATTCGCCCACCGGCGCGCCGATGACGACGTCGGCTTGCAGTGACGAGCCGATCGCACCGGTCTGCCGTACGCTTTCGATCTCCTTCTGCACGGCAGCGCGCACGATCAGGATCCGCTGCCATTTTTCGCGCAGCGCCTCGGCATCGGGGATGTCGATCCAGGTGTCGTTCCACTGGTGCGTGAAGATCGTTTCGTCGTGCGGCACGAGGATGCGCCATGCCTCCTCGGCGGTGAACGACAGCACCGGCGCGAACGACTTGAGCAGCAGGTCGCGGATGTGCGCGAGCGCGGTCTGCGCCGAGCGCCGCGCAGCACTCGCCTGCGGCGTCGTGTACAGCCGGTCCTTCAGCACGTCGAGGTAGAAGCCGCCCAGGTCCTCGGAACAATAGTTGACGAGCCGCTGCACGCCCAGATGGAACTGGTAGTCGGCATAGTCGCGCTGCGCCGCGCTCATCACCGCCTGCGCCTGCGCGACCGCGTATCGATCGATCTCCAGCATCGCCGCCGTAGCAACAGTATCGCGTGCCGCATCGAAGTCGCTGGTGTTGGCCATCAGGAAGCGCAGCGTATTGCGGATGCGCCGGTAGCTTTCGACGACGCGCTTGAGGATTTCATCGGAGATCGACAGGTCGCCCGAGTAGTCGGTGGCGGCGACCCACAGCCGCAGCACTTCGGCGCCGAGCGTGTCCGACACCTTTTGCGGCGCGACGACGTTGCCCTTCGACTTCGACATCTTGCGGCCCTGGCCGTCGACGGTGAAGCCGTGCGTCAGCAGCGCGCGGTACGGCGGCCGCCCGTTGAGCATGCACGACACCAGCAGCGACGAATGGAACCAGCCGCGATGCTGGTCGGAGCCTTCGAGGTACAGGTCGGCGGGAAAGCCCGTCGCGTCCGCATGCGAGCCGAGATGTCGCGCGCGACCGTCGGGGCCACCCATCACCGTCTGGTGCGTCGATCCCGAGTCGAACCACACGTCGAGCGTGTCGCTCAGCTTGCGATAGCGTTTCTCGTCGACACCGAAGTCCTCGTACGTCGCCGCGAACCATGCTTCGATGCCACCCTGCGCAACGCGCGATGCCGCGAGTTCCAGCAGCGCCGGCGTATCGGGATGCAGCTCGTCCGTCTGCCGGTCGACGAAGAACGGCAGCGGCACGCCCCACTGGCGCTGGCGTGACAGCGTCCAGTCGGGACGATTGGCGATCATGCCGTTGAGGCGCGCCTTGCCCCACGACGGAAAGAATTGCGTGGCCTCGATGCCGGCGAGCGCGAGGCTGCGCAAGCTCGCCGCCGGCCTGGTGCCGCGATAGCCGGGCACCTCGTCCATGCCGGCGAACCACTGCGTCGTGGCGCGGTAGATGATCGGCGTCTTGTGACGCCAGCAATGCATGTAGCTGTGCGTGTATTTTTCGACGTGCAGCAACGCGCCGACCGCCTCCAGATGCGCGACGATGCGCGGATTGGCATCCCATATCTTCATGCCGCCAAAAAGCGGCATGTCGTCGGCGTAACGCCCGTCGCCCTGCACCGGCTTCAGGATGTCGTCGTCACCGAGCCCGTAGTGGCGGCAGGAATTGAAGTCGTCGATGCCGTACGCGGGCGACGAATGCACGATGCCGGTGCCCTGCTCCAGGGTCACGAAGTCGCCCAGGTAGACCGGTGAATCGCGATCGATCCACGGATGGCGGAAGTGGATGCGCTCCAGCGTCGCGCCCTTGGTCTCGGCGACGATGTCGCCCTCGACGCCGAAGCGTGCAAGGCAGGCGGCGACCAGCGATTTCGCGAGCACGAGGTGACCGCGCGGCGTCTTCACCAGTGCGTAGTCGAAATCCGGATGCACGTTCAGCGCCTGGTTGGCGGGAATGGTCCAGGGCGTCGTCGTCCAGATCGCCGCGGAGATCGGCCCCGCGGGCGCCGCGTCGAGACCGAACGCGCGCGCCAGCTTCGCGCGCCCGCCTTCGGCGAGAGGGAATGCGACGTCGATCGCCGAGTCGACGCGATCCTCGTATTCGACTTCGGCTTCGGCGAGCGCGCTCTGGCAATCGAAGCACCAGTTGACCGGCTTCAACCCGCGATAGAGATAGCCCTTCTCGAGCAGCGCGCCGAGCGTGCGGATCTCATCGGCTTCGTTGCGGAAGTCCATCGTCGTATAGGGCCGGTCCCAGTCGCCGAGCACGCCCAGGCGGCGGAACTGGATCTTCTGCCGCGCGATCTGCTCGGTCGCGTATTCGCGGCACAGCTTGAGCGTTTCCGCCACCGGCAGGTGCTTGCCATAGGTCTTCTCGATCTGCACTTCGATCGGCATGCCATGGCAGTCCCACCCCGGAACATAGGGCGCGTCGAAACCCGACATCGTGCGCGTCTTGACGACCAGGTCCTTGAGGATCTTGTTGAGCGCATGGCCGATGTGCAGGTCGCCGTTGGCATACGGCGGCCCGTCGTGGAGCACGAAGCGTGGCCGGCCCGCCGCAGCGCGGCGGATCGCAGCATACACATTGCGCTCCTGCCATTCCCTGACCCAGACCGGTTCGCGGCGCGCGAGATCCCCGCGCATCGGAAACGGCGTGTCCGGCAGGTTTAGCGTGCCCTTGTAGTCCGTCTTGTCGGCGTTATCGGTCATGAGTCGAGTGAAGCGTGCATGGAAAACCAGTCGCGCGCCTGCGCGACATCGGTGTGGATCTGGCGCGTCAGCGCATCGAGCGTGTCGTAGCGCGCTTCGTCGCGCAGCTTGTGCAGGAACTCGACGTCGATGCGCCGTCCATAGATGGGTGCGTCGAAGTCGAAAACAAAGACTTCGAGCAGCGGCTTGCCGTGCGGCGTGATCGTCGGCCGCACGCCCACGCTGGCCACCCCCGGGCGCGGCTTGGCGCCGAGCCCGTGCACGCGCACGGCGAAGATGCCGCGCACCGCGCCACGACCCTGCAGCGCGATGTTGGCCGTGGGAAAGCCCAGTGCGCGCCCGCGCTTGTCGCCATGCGTGACGCGACCGCCGATCGTGAACGGGCGTCCCAGCAGCGCGCGTGCACGCGCAAGATCGCCGCGCGACAGCGCGTCGCGCACGGCGCTCGACGACACGCGCTCGCCGCCGACATCGACGGTCGCCATCGCCTCGACGCTGAAGGTGCGCGCGCAGCGGCGCAGCACCTCGAGATCGCCCGCGCGATCCTTGCCGAAACGGAAGTCGCTGCCCACCAGCACCCAGCGCACACCCAGGCGCGCGACCAGCACCTCATCGACGAACGCCTGTGGCGACATCCGCGCGAGCGTGCGGTCGAAGCGCGCGACGATCGTGCGCGCGATGCCGGCGTCGCGCAGCAGCTCGAGCTTGGCGCGGCGCGACGAAATACGCGGCGGCGCATCGTCGCGTGCGAAGAATTCGCGCGGATGCGGATCGAAGGTCAGCACTGCCGGCGCGAGGCGCAGGTCTTCGGCCGCTTCGACGAGCCGGTTAAGCATGGCCTGGTGGCCACGGTGCACACCGTCGAAATTGCCGATCGTCAATGCGATCGGCGTGTCGGCCTGCCGGGGCAGGCCGCGTGTGATCCGCACGTAGGGGTCGCGCGTGCGCATTTTATGCGCCGCGGTTATGTTGCCAAAACGTTGAATTATAGCGGAAATTCGCTGACTTCTGAAGGCGCTGCCGCGAACGGCCATGCGTGCAGCCGCGCAAGCGCCGGAAAATACAGCGCCAACATGATCGGCCGCCCGTCCATCGCGCTCAGCGCGCGCGCGTAGCGCTCGAGCTGCTCGGCGTGGCGCGAGCGTTCGCTGTCGAGGAACGCGTCGACATCGCTGCCTTCGTGCCGCGACGTCTTGAAATCGACGATCCAGCGCACGCCATCGGCGATGAACGTGCGATCGATGGCGATGCGCTGGGTCCCGGTGTCGGCGACGGTGGTCAGCGCCCATTCGCTGGCGGCGTCCACATGCGTCGGGTCGAACAGCCAGCGGCCTAGCGGATCGGCGAGCGTGTTCGTGATGGCGTCGATCACGCGCGCGACCGCATCGTCGTCGTCAGCCTTGTCGCCGCGCACGACGCCGAGCGACGCGAGTTCCGCCTCGATCCGCGGCCGCAGCCGCGCCAGCGCGACCGTGTCGACGCCATCGCTGGCGATGCGCGCCAGCATCCGGTGCACGACGGTGCCGATCGCCGCTGCATCCGCCTGAGCCCAGTCGTAGATGAGCGCAGTGCCGGCGACGTCGGGCAAACGCAACGACTCGAGATCGTCGGGGGTATCGATTCCGCGATGTCCCGCCGGCAGCCGGCACAGCGGCGGCGCCGCTTCCCCGCCGGCATTACCGCCGGTGCCCGGCTCGATCAGCGGCGTGTTGGCCGTCGCCGCGAGCGCATGCCACAACATCGCCAGCGACGTGTTCCTGCGCGGCGCCTTCCATTGCACTTCACCGCTCTTGGGATCGGCGGCGGCAACGCCGACCGCGGTCATGTGCAGCCGGCGCCGCGCGCGCGTAAAGCCGACGTAGAGAAGCCGCGCAAGCTCGGCAGCCGCGTCGTCGTCCTCCAGGGTCTTGAGCCACGCATCGATGGGATCGGGGCTTTCCTCGTCGCGCGCGCGCGGCGTGCCGATCAGCAGCGCGCGATCGCCCTGACGTGCGCGCCAGCGCAACAGCGTCGACGTGCCGCCGCGTGCCCAGCGCGCGAGCCCGGGCAGCACGATGGCGTCGAATTCGAGGCCCTTGGCGGCGTGCAGCGTCATCACCTTGACCTTGCTGTCGCCCACCGCCGGCGCATCGGCCTTGAGGTCGGCGGCTTCGTCCTGCATCGCGTCCCAGTCGTCGATGTCTCCGCCGCGGTCGTGGCGTGCGATCAATGCGAGCATTGCGTCGGCAGCGACGATGTTGGACGGATCGCTGCCATAGCAGGCGGGACCGCCGAGCGCGAACCACGCGGCCCGCGTGCGCGTCGCGAGCGGCAGCTCGCGCGTGCCCGACACACGCGCGAACACGTCCGCCAGCGCGCGCAGCCGGCGCGCGCCGTCGTCGGAAAGCCTCGCGTCGATGCTGCGATCGTGGACGACAAGTCCCGGCGCGCGCGCGAGCGACGCTTCCGCGACCACGAGCAGGTCGGGCAACGCCAGGCCGCACCACGGCGCACGCAGCACGCTCATGGTCGCCAGCGTGTCGGCGGGCTGCGACAGCGCGCGCGCGAGCCACAAGAGGTCGCGCGACAACGGACGCTCGGCCAGCGCGTCGAGCTTGACGGCGTCGTAGGCGATGCCGGCATCGCGCAATGCCCGCAGGACTTCGTCGACGTGCGAACGCGCGCGGACGAGGATCGCGATATCCGCGAGACCGTCCGCCAATGCGCGCTGCACGTGCGCGACGACGCGCGCAGCTTCGTCCAACGTGTCGAGCGCGAGCTCGAACGTCGGCAGGTCGGCGGTCGCCGGCACCGCGGCGACCGCTGCCCCGAAGCCGACTGCGGTCGAGGTGCGCGTGGCGACCGCCGCGAGCACCTGCGGGAACGTCGCATTGACGTGCGCGACCAGGTTGGCCTGCGAACGGAAGTTACGCTTCAGCGAAAGCGCGCCGACCTTCACGCCGCCGATGCGGCCATTCGCGGCGGCGTCGAGGAAATTGCGCACGTCGGCTTCGCGGAACGCGTAGATGCTCTGCATCGGGTCGCCGACGACAAACAGCGTGCGTCCGTCACCGGGCTGCCAGCCTGCAGTGAGTTTTTCGATCAATTGAAGCTGGCGCTGCGACGTGTCCTGGAATTCGTCGATCAGCAGGTGCTCGATCCGCAGGTCCTGCGCGAGCAGCACCGGCGAAGGCTCGTCGGCGGTACCGAGGGCCTGCAACGCGCGCATCGTCACTTCGTTGAAGTCGCAGGCGTTTTCGATGCCGAACTCGACGACGAGTTGCGCGGCGACACGCGGCAGCACCTCGATCAACGCGTCGATGAACGCCCTTGCGCGCGGCGAATACGCGGGATCGGGCAGCCCGCGCGCGCGGTGGAGCGCCAACGCGAGCCCGGGAACCTGCGCCAATGTCTCGAGCCACGCTTCCGCGCGCAACTTCATCGCGCGACGGTGCTGCGCGCCCTCGGTCTTGCCGACAGGGGGAAATCCGGCGGGCGACTTCCTGAATCCGCCTTCCCTGGTCAACAGCCAGTTGGCAACGCCGCGCCAATGCGCGAGCGCGCCGGTCTCGGGCGCCGGCAAGTCGTTGCGCGCCAGCAGCTCGGCGAGCGTCGCGTCATCGGCGCTTGCCGCGTGCGCGTGTCGCGCCAGCGGCACGAGCTCATCGAGGCAATCGCGCGGCCAGCGCGCGCACAGGTCGGCCAGCGCGCGCTCGACCTCGTCCGCCAGCGTACGCTCCAGCGCCTCGCGCGATTCGGCGCCACGCAGCGACAGAAGCGGTGGCAGCCACTGGTCGCGCTTGTCGAGCATCGATGCCAACAGCTCGACGACACGGTTACCGTCGTTGTCGAAGTGCATGATCAATGTCTGCCACGCCGGATCGGCCGCCGGCGCCGCCTCGATCGCGTGCTGCGCGGCAGCGCGATAGAGCGCACGGGCGTTGTCGACGACGCCCGGCGCACTGCCGGTTGCGCTGCTGACCGGCGCTTGCGCGGCGATGCGCATCGCCAGCGCATCGAGCGTGCCGACGTCGAGGCGCCCCGGATATTCGAGGAGCCGCCATCCCATCTGCTGGTCGCGCCCCAGCACCGCACGCGCCAGCGCCTGGGTCAGCGCACGATGCGGTGACGCCGTTTCCACGCCGTCGCGCGCGTCCGTCAGCGCCGTCATCACGCGCGTGCGCATTTCGGCGGCCGCTTTGATGGTGAACGTCGTGGCGACAACGCGCTCGGGCGCCTCTACGTGCGCCAGCAGTGCCAGCATCCGCTGCACCAGCAACTCGGTCTTGCCCGATCCGGCCGGCGCCTGCACCAGCCACGACGCGTGGACGTCGATCGCACGCTCGCGCGCATGCGCGTCGGCCGCGGCGAGCCCGACGCCGTTCACCACCGCATCAGCGTCGCCACTCATGCGTCGTCCTCGACGTCGTGGTCGTGGTCATGGTCGCGATCGACGGCATGCAGGTCGATCCGGCAGAACGGCTTGAAGTTGCATTGCTTGCACGGATTCGGCACATCGCGCGGCAGCACCGCGGCATCGCCGCCGCGAAACGCCTCCGCGAGCGCACCGAAGCTCTGCCGCCACCACGCTTCGAGCGCCGCGAAATTATCGAGGCTGTCGCCACTCGCACCGGCCGGCGTGGCGAGCTTGTCCCAGCGCACGGCGTCGTCGGCGATGCCGCGCACGGCAATGTCGCCGCTCCTGATCGAGACCAGTGCTGTTGCGCGCACCGCCGTCTCCGGATCGCGCTGCCGCAACGCGAGCGCGTAGAGCCCTGTCTGCGGCGCGACCGGCCGTTCGAGCAGCCATTGCCGCACCGGCGCCAAGTGCCCGGTCTTGTAGTCGATGACGGCGACGCCGCCTTCGATCGCGTCGATGCGATCGACGCGCAGGCCAAGGTCGAGCCCGCCGATCGCCAGCCGCACATCCGCCTCGTTGGCGACCACGCGAAACTCCGGGCGCAGTTGCTCGTGCTTGCGCAGGTATATGAAGACCAGGCCGCCCAGGCGCGACGCTTCGACCGCGGCGATCACCGCCGGCAGCGCGCGCCATCGCGCATCGCTGACCTTGCCGCGGGCAATGGCCACCGCGGCGTCGACCTGCGCCTGCAACGCCACGTCGTCGAGCGCGCGCAGCGTCGCCTGGTCGCCGAGCGACGTCCACAGCGCGGCCATCGCCGCATGCACGAGGTTGCCGCGCTCCATCGCCGTCAGCCCGATGCCCGGCCGCGGCCAGGCGTCGGCGTGCAATCGCAATGATGCGGCGGCGCGAAACGCGCAATCACTCTGCAGCTCGATCACGCGCACGCCGCCCTTGATGCGGCTGCCTGCCGGCAGGCCCGGTAGTGTGCTGTCGGTGATGCGCTCGAGAATGGTCGCCGAGGCGATGGCGCGCATCGTCGGCGTGGCTTGCGGCGGCCGCTCCCGCGGCGGCCAGTTACACAGCGGTGACACGCTGCGCGGCGGCTGGTCGGTGGTCGCCACGTGGCTGGCGACGACTTCGCGCGCCGCGCCCGCGAGCTGGCGCGTCAGGCGTTCCGCGCGCAGCAGCGCCTGTTCGGCGCCGGCCTGCACGACACCGCGTGCGCGCTGCCAGCTCACCGGAAGGAATGCTTCCGGCGCCACGCGCGCCGGCCACGCGTCGGCGTCCATGCCAGCGAGCCACAGCCCGTCGAAGTCGAGCCCGGCGGCCTCAAGCAGGCCGAGGACCTGGATACGCGACGGCGCGCTCTCCGGCTGGAACGTCGTGCGCGCGCAATGCGCGCGCAGCGATGACAGCGCGGTCGCCGCGTCCATCCGAGGCTCGACCAGCGCCAGCGACCGCCATTCGCCGATTGCGCGCGACAGCGCATCGTAGGCCTGGTACAACGCGCTCGACTGGGTGTCGCCGCCGGGCCAGCCGCATCGGCGCAACGACTCGACCAGCAGGTCGGCCCATGCTTGCGGCGAGCGTGGCGGCGCGTAGCGCAAGCCTTGCGCCATCGCCATCAGGCCAGACCGCAACGGATCGTCGTCGGTGAGCTCCTGGATCAGCGCATTGAGCGATAGCTCGGAAACGTTGCGCTCGCGCCACATGCGCTCGTGGCGCGCGCGGCGCGCGGCGGCAGTGGCGCCACCCGCCACGTAGGGCGAGCGCACCAGCGCCGCGACGCGCGCGAGCGGCAACCTGCGTTGCGCGAGCTCGAGCAGGTCGAACGCGGTCACCGCCAGCGGGCTCGCGGCCAGCGGCGCTGCCAGCGATACGTTGTAGGGGCGAGGACGATCGAGATGGCCTTCGGCGATCGCGCGCGGACACAGGATTTCGTCGGCGAGCTGTACGACGAGGTCGAGCCGCGCCGACAGGTCGACGACGGCGATCGTCGCATGCGCGAGCGGATCGGCGAGCGTGCGGGCACGCGCCCACTGCAACGCGGCGACGAGCTCATCGGTCGGCGTCCGGTATTGCGATCGCGAACGCGACGGCTCGCCGCCGGCGACGTCGAGCACGTCGACATGCGCGCCTGCCTTGCGCAACGCATCGATCATTCGCGACTGCTGGGGCGTAAGTTCGACGAACCCGGCAAGCACGACGGCGGGCCCCGCGGCGAAGGGCACGCGCGCGAGCGCCTCGCTCAGCTGCTGCGGCAGTTGTGCAGCGTCGACCGCACCCAGCTCGGTGGCGCTGCGCGCAAAGCGCCGCGCCCAGCGCGCAAAGGCGGCGGCGTCGTCGCCGCCGCCACTGAACTGGCTCGGCGATTCCTGTGGCGTGGCATAAGCATGGAACGCCGTCCATGCGCGGGATGCGCGTTCCGCGGCACCGCGGGCATCCAGCAATTCGAGCGCGTCGTCGTCGACCGCGCGCTCCCACAGTCGCGCCGCTTGTGGCGCGTTGAGCAGCGCCAACGGCGTCGGCCACGCATTGGCCGCGAGCGCGTCGAGCCACAGCGTGCCGAGCCACGCATTCCACGGCAGCACGCGCGCCGACGCCCAGACCGCGCGGCCCGCCGACTGCTGCGCGCGATCGTGCGCATCGACGATGAAGCGCGCGAGCCGGTTGTTGGGCGTGACGACGACCGCGCCCGAATCGAGCGCCGCCATGAGATGTGGAATCGGCATCGGTGAGGTGAACGTGGCGTGCGCGAGCGCGAGCGCAGCAGACCCAGGGGTGGTCGACACGCGGCGCGAACATCCGCAAACTGCAGAAACTCTAACAGCTTTACGACCCCGCGGAGAACCTGCCCATGGCTGCGTACATCATCGCCGACTCGAACGTCACCGACCCCACCGCCTACGACCGGTACCGCGCTTTGGTGCCCGCCGCGCTCGCAGCCCACGGCGGCAGTTTCCTGGTGCGTGGCGGCGAAATAGTGCCGCTGGAAGGCGACTGGTCACCCACACGCATTGTCGTCATCGCGTTTCCCGACCTCGCGGCCGCAAAGGCGTTCTACGATTCGACCGAGTACCGCGCCGCGCGCGAAGTGCGTCAAGGTGCAGCGGACCTCGACATGATCGCGGTCGCCGGCGTGTAGCTGCGAGCGCTTGTTGCCCGCGCTGCGCCCGGCAATCAGTCGTTGCCGCGTGCCGTGGCGCCGATCGCGAGTGCCGCCATCGGCGACGTGGAGCTTGCCGGCGCGACGGCCGTCCGCATGGCCGGCGATGTGGCAGGAGGCCCCATGCCCGCGGCGACAAAATCTGCGACGCGAGGATCGACCCTGCGCCCCGCCACTTTCCATTCGCCGCACCAGTCGTCGTCGCGGACCGTTGGCCAGACACCCTCGATCATGTACGCCTTGGCGTTGATCGGCGAAAGCGCAGGCGCCGTGCGACGGCACTGGCCCACTCCCTGCCCCTTGTTCGGGCGATCGTAATACTGGCAATTGACGCAGCGGTCCACAGTGTCGTTCTCCTGTCGTGACGGAATCGGTGATCGATGGTGTCCGGATTGCAGTGCGCGGTGTTCGATTGCGTGGTGGAATCCGTAAAATGCTTCGCGAACGATTCAGCAAGTTCTCTGCCAGCGCTGTCGAGCACAGATGCTGCCGCAGGCACGGCACGCTCCGCCATCAGACGAAGGTGCGAGCCGCGACCAGGACACTGGCGGCGTTAGCCTGGCGCCGGATCCGAATGCGAAGGGGAATCAGTGACGGTACAGCGGCAGGAAGCCGCGCAGCGGCGGTTCGGGGCGCAAGCGCTGGACGGCGACACGTGTGCCCTTGATCATTGCGGCGCGAGCGCCGTGGCGCAGCGCGAGGTCACCCCGCACGCGCACGGGGCGACGCCGGGTACGCACGCAGCGTCGCGCGCGCATGCGCAATCCGGCGAAGGCGGCACGAATGCTGTTCGTGCGCGGCAGCGTGCAAAGAGTGGTCACCGACCGCATCGCTGTTTGCAGTTGAAGGAAAGTAGCTTCCCGGCGACCAAAAGGATGGCGTTCAGGCGGCGAGCGAGGTGAACGCGGCGTTGAGCGGTTCGGGCACGCCTTGCACGCGACGAAACGCGCGCGGCAACTGCGCATCGAGGTCCGCCTTGAGCTCCACGTCCGCCCGCTGCGCTTCCTGCTCGAGCACGCGGTCGTATGACTTGCGCGTCGCTTGGTCGCGCAGCACTTCGTACGCGGCGTGGATCAGGCGCACCAGTCCGGAAAGATCCTGACCACCGTCGCGCGTTCCGTACTGGAAGCGCTCGGTCAGTTGCGCGTACGCCGCCTCGATGCGCGCCGGCGATGCGCCGGGAGGCAGCTCGAGATAGTCGTAGTGCGTGTAATTCAAAGTGATTCTCCTGTCGGGTTCCGGGGCTCGATCGTGTGCTTCTGGTACAACACCGAGCAGCATCCATGCCAGCATGACTGGCGGTCGTCGCTGGCGCGCCAACCCCTTGTTTTGCAAAGCGCGTGGCGCCTTCGGCGCACGCGTGACGCGCCGTTCGCGGCAGACATTCGGAGGGGACGGAAATCGTTGCACGGACGTTTCGCGCCACGCCGAAACAACCAACCGACGATTCGCGGCGGCGCGTGCGATCAGCGAACGGATCGATGAAAGCGTGCGTCGACCCTGCGCAAGGCGCGACCGTCGGCATGCGACCGGGCACGCGGCAGTAGAATTACATCCGTGCCGCTAGCCGCCCCTTCCGCTATTCCGATCTCGCCTGCCACGAGCCGAAAGCAGGTGCGCGGCGCCTGCCCGCACGATTGTCCGGACACCTGCGCAATGATCGTCACCGTCGAGGACGGCCGCGCCATCGAAATCCGCGGTGCCGAAGACCATCCGCCGACGCAGGGCGCACTCTGCACGAAAGTAGCGCGCTATCTCGACCGCACGTACTCGTCCGATCGCGTGCTGCACCCGATGAAGCGCGTCGGTCCCAAGGGCAGCGGACAGTTCACGCGGATCGGTTGGGACGAGGCGATCGCGACGATCGCCGGGCGTTTCGGCGAGATCGCGGCATCCACCGACGGGCCCGAGTCGATCGTGCCGTACAGCTATTGCGGAACAATGGGACTTCTACAATCGAGCTCGATGGACCGCCGTTTTTTCCATCGGCTGGGCGCATCGCTGCTCGATCGCACGATCTGCGCAACCGCGGGCAAGACCGGATGGGCGTCGGTGGTGGGCGCGGCGATGGGAATGGACGTCGAGGAATACGAAAACAGCAAGCTGATCCTGATCTGGGGCAGCAACTCGATCGCGTCGAACCTGCATTTCTGGACGCGCGCGCAGGAAGCCAAGCGCCGCGGCGCAAAGCTGATCGCGATCGACCCCTACCGCAGCGCGACCGCCGAGAAGTGCCACCAGCACATCGCCGTGATGCCTGGCACCGACGCCGCGCTGGCGCTCGGCCTGATGCACGTGCTCATCGACGAGGGCCTCATCGACGCCGACTACGTCGCGCGCTATACGCTGGGTTTCGATGCACTGGAAGCGCGGGCCGCGAACTGGGATCCTGCGCGCGTCGCCGCGGTTTGCCGCATTCCGGCAGCCGTGGTGCGCGACCTCGCGCGTGAATACGCGTCGACGCGGCCGTCGGCGATTCGCGTCAACTACGGACTGCAGCGACACGCCGGGGGTGGCAATGCGATGCGCGCGATCGCCTGCCTGCCGGCGCTCATCGGCGCATGGCGCGACCCCGCGGGCGGCGCGCTGCTGTCGTCATCGGGGGCGTATCCGGTCGACAGCGCGGCGCTCGAGCGGCCCGACCTGATCCATGGCACGCCGCGGACAGTCAACATGTCGGCGATCGGCGATGCGCTCCTCGAGGCCAGTCCGCCGATCCGAGCGATCTACGTCTACAACAGCAACCCGCTCGCGGTCGCGCCGGAATCGGCGAAAGTCACGCGCGGATTCGCCCGCGACGACCTGTTCTGCGTGGTGCATGAGGTCTTCATCACCGACACCGCCGATTACGCCGATATCCTGCTGCCCGCGACGACGCAGCTCGAGCAGCTCGACGTGCACCATTCGTACGGCCATCTCTACGCGCAGGTCAACAATCCGTCGATCGCGCCGCTCGGCGAAGCGCTGCCGAATACCGAGGTATTCCGGCGGCTTGCACGCGCGATGCACTTCGACGACGACTGCTTCAACGACACCGACGAGGACCTCGCGCGCCAGGCGTTTCGATTCGACGACCCGCGGATGCAGGGCATCGACTGGGAATCGTTGCGCGACGAGGGGTTTCGCAGACTGAACCTGCCCTCCCCTTACGCACCCTTTGCGCAGGGCAACTTCCCGACGCCATCCGGGAAGTGCGAGTTCTATTCGGCGAGCCTTGCCGCGCAAGGACACGACCCGTTGCCGGATTTCATCCCGCCGCGCGAGTCGGCCGATTCGGCACCCGAACTCGCCAAGCGCTATCCGCTGGCGTTCATTTCGCCGCCGGCACGCAACTTCCTCAATTCGTCGTTCGCCAACTTGCCGGCTTTCGTCGAGGAGGAGCGCACGCCGAGGCTGTGGCTGCATCCCGACGATGCGGCGGCGCGCGGTATCGTCGATGGCGCGCCGGTGAGGATTTTCAACGATCGTGGTGCCTTCGCGGCGAGCGCGCGCGTCACCGATCGCACCAAGCCGGGCGTTGCCGTCGCGCCGTCGGTATGGTGGCGCAAGCTCGCGCCCGGCGGCGACAACGCCAATGCGGTCACCAGCCAGCACCTGACCGATCTCGGGCGCGCCGCGACGTTCTACGATTGCCTGGTGGAAGTGTCGGGGGTTTTGGGGTCGCAGTCGGGCCAATTGGGGTCGGAGTCGAATTGAACTCGACGTAATCCGGACGCGCGCGAGCGGGCGGCCCAATTCGACTCCGACCCCAATTGTCTCCACTCAAATCTTGCGGACGAGGCCCACCATCACGCCGAATATCTCCAGCGCGCCCTCGGGACGAATGGGCGCATAGGCCTTGTTCTCGGCGCGCAGGATGAACTGGCCGCGCTCGTTGTCGAGTCGTTTCAGCGTGAACTGGTTGTCGACGATGGCGACGACGATGTCGCCTTTTTGCGCAGTCGGGCGTTTTTCGACGACAACGAGGTCGCCTTCGAATATGCCCGCGTCAATCATCGAATCGCCCTTGACGCGGATGAGCACCGTCTGCGACGGGTGCTCGATCAGGTAATCGTCGAGCGTGAGCGCATCGCTTTCGCTGTCGTCGACCGCATCGGGCATCCCCGCGCGGACTGGCGACAACGCCAGCGGGCGCGCGAAAAACCGTTTGGATGGCGCCAGCCGGCGGTCGGGCGTCGACTCGAGCAGGCCGGCAAGCTTGAGCCTCGCAACGAGTGCTGCCACCGACGACTTGGACTTGAGCCCGAGCAGGCTGCCGATGGACGAGTAGGAAGGCAACGCGCGATGTCGCGCATAGTAGTCCTGCAGCGACTCGAGGTAGGAACGATCGTTCGACATGCGTGTACCATAGCGAACGTTCGTTCGTTCGTCAAGCCCCTCGCGACAGATTGATTCGATGCGACTTTTCGCACCACGCCTCGCCTTTGTCGACATCGAGACGACGGGCATGCGCGCCGCCGCCGACCGCATCACCGAAGTCGGTGTGGTGACCGTCGACTGCGTGGACGGCACGGCGCAGGTCGAGAGCTGGTCGACACTGGTCGACCCGGAAGTGCCGATCCCGCCGGTGATCCAGGCATTGACCGGCATTACCGATGCGATGGTGCGCCGCGCGCCGACGTTCTCGTCGATCGCCGGCGAGCTCGCGCAGCGCCTCGAAGGACGCGTGTTCATCGCGCACAACGCCCGCTTCGACCATGGCTTCCTCAAGCATTCGTTCGAGCGTCTCGAGCGGCCGTTTCGCGCACGGGCTCTGTGCACGGTCAGGTTGTCGCGCCGACTCTACCCGGATGCCGACGGCCATGGGCTAGACGCGCTGATCCAGCGTCACGCGCTCGCGATCGACAACCGTCACCGCGCGCTCGGCGATGCGATGGTGCTGTGGCAATTCGTGCAGGTGCTCTACGCGACCCGCGACGCCGACGAAATCGCGCGCGAGGTGCGGCGGATCCTGCGCATTCCGAGCCTGCCGCCGCAGCTTCCGGCCGATGCCATTGAATCCCTGCCCGAATCGCCGGGTGTGTACCGTTTCTATGGCGACAATGCGATGCCGCTCTACGTCGGCAAGGCGCTCAACCTGCGCGAGCGCGTCGGCGCGCATTTCTCCAGCGACTGGCGGCACGAGACCGACCTGCGGCTGTCCGCCGAAATTCGCCGCATCGAATTCGACACCACCGCCGGCGAGCTCGGCGCGCTGTTGCGCGAGGCAGCGCTGGTGAAGTCGCTGCTGCCCGCGCACAACCGCGCGCTTCGCCGCAAGGCCGACGCTGGCGTGCTGCGCATCGTCCCCGGCGAAGCACCGCACTTCGTTGCCGCTACGGCGATCGACACACTCTCCGGCAGCTACGGGCCGTTCGCGTCGAAGCGCGCGGCGCGCGCGCTGCTGCATAGCCTGGCCGTCGAGCATCGGCTGTGCCTGACGCGGATGAAGCTCGAAAAGCGCGACGGCCCCTGCTTCGCGCGCCAACTCGGACATTGCGACGGTGCATGCGTCGGCGTCGAGGATGGCGCAAAGCACGACGCGCGGCTTGTCGAAGCGCTCGGACGCCACGCGATCCCGGCGTGGCCGTTCGTGGGCGCGGCACTGGTGCGCGAGCGCGATGGCGAGCGCTGCGACGTCCATGTGATCCGCGACTGGCGCTGGATCGGCACCGCGCGCGACGACGGCGAGCTCGCACGCATCGTCGACATGCGCCCGTCCGCCGACATCGACATCGACGTCACGCGGCTGCTGCTGCGGATCTACACACGCACTCCACGCGCGTTCGTCGCCGACGACAACGGGGAACGCGACCAGCGTTTGCGAGCGGCCGAGCGCGTTCATACCGCCAGCATCTGACCGCGGTGCCCGCTCATATGCGGTGCAATGCCTATTTGTCCGGCATGGCATTGCCGGTAGCATCGAGCGCATGACTGACGGCGATCGATCGAGTTGCACACCGTGCGCCGCGCATGCTTTCCCGCGCCCGCGCAGCGGGTAGCGTGACCCTTGCAGGATTTTTCGCTCGCGTTCGCGGCAGCGGCGTCGCTACTGTGGAACGGCGACGCCGAGCTGTGGCACATCATCCGCCTTTCGCTCGCTGTGTCGCTGACGGCAACGCTGATCGCGACGCTCATCGGCGCGCCGCTGGGCGCGATGCTCGCGATCGGCCGCTTTGCCGGTCGCCGTGTGGTGGTGATCGTGCTCAATGGCTTCATGGGACTGCCGCCGGTGGTGGTGGGATTGGTCGTCTACCTGCTGCTGTCGCGATCGGGACCGCTGGGCGCGCTGGGCATCCTGTTCACCGCCAAGGCCATGGTGATCGCACAGACGCTGCTGATCACGCCGATCATCGCGTCGCTGATGCGCCAGGTGGTCGAAGACGCGTGGAGCGAGTATCGCGAGCAGCTCGTTTCGCTGGGCGCTTCACCCTGGAAGAGCGGATTCACGTTGCTGTGGGACACCCGCTATTCGCTCATTACGGCGCTCCTCGCGGGCTTCGGTCGCGCCGCCGCGGAAGTGGGTGCGGTGATGATCGTCGGCGGCAACATTGCCAACTACACGCGCGTGATGACGACCGCCATCGCGCTCGAGACGACCAAGGGCGACCTGCCGCTCGCGCTCGCGCTCGGATTCGTGCTGATCGCGATCATCATCGGCATCAACGCGATCGCATTCTGGATCCGCAACTGGGCACAAAGGCGATTCCGGTGAAAGCCAACGGCATCCTGCCGCTGACGCTCGAGACCGTGGGCTTCGAGGTCGACGGTCACGCGATCCTCGACGGCATCGATGCGGCGTTCGCCACGGGGTCGCGCACGGTGATCCTCGGCGCCAACGGCGCCGGCAAGAGCGTGCTGCTGCGCATCTGCCATGGACTGATCGCACCCACCGCGGGCCACGTGCGTTGGGCGGATGGAGCGGCGCGGCCGCGCGCGCAGGCGATGGTGTTCCAGCGGCCGGTGATGCTGCGACGCTCGGCCATCGCCAACATCGAGTACGGTCTACGGCTTGCCGGTGTGCCTGCGGTCGAGCGCCGCGAGCGTGCCGAGGCGGCGCTCGCCCGCGTCGGTCTGGCCGTCATCGCGCGCCGCTCGGCACGCGTGCTGTCGGGCGGCGAGCAACAGCGCCTCGCGCTGGCCCGCGCCTGGGCGCTCCGTCCATCGATCCTGTTCCTCGACGAGCCCACCGCGAGCCTCGATCCGGCCGCCGCGCGCAATGTCGAGGCGATCGTTCAGGCGATCCACGACGCCGGCACCAAGATCGTGATGACGACGCACAACCTCGCGCTGGCGCGACGCATCGGCGACGAAATCCTCTTCCTGCACGAAGGTCGCCTCGTCGAGACCACGCCGGCCACCGAATTTTTCACCCGTCCCCGCACTCCGCTCGGACGTGCATTCATCGAAGGAGACTTGTCATGAAATTCCTGCGCTTCCTGCTCATCGCGATGCTGGCGTTGCCGGCCTACGCACAGGACCGGTTCATCACGGTCGCGTCGACGACGTCAACCGAGCAATCCGGCCTGTTCGGCTACCTGCTGCCGGCGTTCACGAAGGAATCGGGCATCGACGTGCACGTCGTGGCGCTCGGCACCGGGCAGGCGCTCGACCTCGCGCGTCGAGGTGATGCCGACGTGGTGTTTGTCCACGATCGTCCTGCCGAGGACAAGTTCGTCGCCGAGGGATACGGCGTCGGGCGGCGCGACGTGATGTACAACGACTTCGTCGTCATCGGGCCGAAGGCCGACCCGGCGAAGGTCGCCGGCATGAAGGACGCCGATGCCGCGATGCGCAAGATCGCGGAGGCGAAGGCACCGTTCGTGTCGCGCGGCGACCGCAGCGGCACTAACATGGCGGAACTGCGCCTGTGGAAATCAGCGGGCGTCACGCCGGAGGCGCTCAAGGAATCGTGGTACCGCGACACCGGATCGGGCATGGGCCCGGCACTGAACACCGCGGCGTCGATGAACGCCTACATCCTCGCCGACCGCGGCACCTGGCTGTCATTCAAGAACCCGCGCGACCTCGTCATCGTCGTCGAAGGCGACAAGCTGCTTTTCAATCCCTACGGCGTGATGCTCGTCAACCCGGCGAAGTTCGCCAACGTCAAGAAGGATGACGGCCAGAAGTTCATCGACTGGCTGGTGTCGGCGGATGGACAGAAGACGATCGCCGACTACAAGATCAACGGCAAGCAGCTCTTCTATCCCGACGCGCACTGACGAGCGACGGGCTCCCGCCCGTCACCGGCGGGAACGCGCGTCGACCGTGCTCAGTGCGTCGCAGGTTGCACCTGCGCGACAGCGCGCCCGCGCAGCTTGAATCCCAGCACCGCCTCGATCACGCCGACGACGATCGCCATCGCGCCGATCCACAGGATCAGCGCCAGCGCGCCGGCGCCCGGAAACACGAACAGCAGGCATCCGAATACGAGCGACGCCACGCCCGCGAGGATCAGCAGCCACTCGTTGTCGATTTCCTTGCGCAGGCGGATCGCCGCGGCGATCTCCATCACGCCGCGCACGATCGCGACCGCGGCGATCACGTACAGCAACGCGATCGCGGTGATGGCAGGCGCCATGAACGTGTAGATGCCGGCGATCACCGCCACCACGCCCATGACGAGCATCCACCACGGAAATCCACCTGGATGAGGACCCTTGAACACGGCGATGATCGCGAACACGCCGTCGACCAGCACGTAGGCACCCCAAAACAGCACCAGCACCGCCAGTGATGTCATCGGCGAAATGAACGTCAGGACGCCGAAGATGATCGCCGCGGCACCGCGTAGCACGAGGATCCACCAGTTGCGTGAAAGGAACGTCAGCATTCTCGACTCCCCAGGTGATTCGGGCCGACCCTTCGGCCTCGCCGCTATCGTCGTCCCGAATTCGCAGCCGCGCAATGGCCGGGTGTACTACGCGACGCCGCGTCCAGCATGCGCGGCGATCACGTGCGCGACGCAACCCGTCAGCTTCTTGGCATAGGGGATGTGCAGGAATTCGTTCGGGCCATGCGCGTTGGAATGCGGGCCCAGCACGCCGGTGATCAGGAATTGCGCCTGCGGAAACTGTTTGCCCAGCATCGCCATGAATGGAATCGTGCCACCCTCGCCCATCGCCGCCATCGGCTTGCCGTAGACTGCTTGCGACGCCTGCTCGAGCGCGTTGGCAAGCCACGTCGCCGTCGGCGGCGCGCTCCAGCCGCTCGCACCCTGGCTGCCGTCGAACGTGACGTGCGCGCGATGCGGCGGGTCGGCTTCCAGTATTTCCTTCATCACCTTCGTCGCAGCGCGGCCATCGACGAGCGGCGGCAACCGCAGCGACAACGCCAGCGCGGTTTGTGGCCGCAATACGTTGCCGGCGTTGGCGATCGCCGGCAGGCCATCGGCGCCGATCGTCGACAACGCCGGCCGCCACGTGCGGTTGAGCAGCGCCTCGCCGCCCGCAGAGATCATCGGCGCGGTCGAACCGGCGAACGGATATTTGTCGACCACCGTGTTGCCCATGATCGCAGCGGTCGCATGCGCCTGCTCGACGCGTTCCCGCGGAATGGCGACATGGAACTGCGGCGGCAAAATGCGCCCGGTCGCCGCATCCTCGAGCCGGTCGAGCAGCAGCCGCGCGATGCGGAACGACGACGGCACCACGCCGCTCGCATCGCCGGAATGCACGCCTTCGGTCAGCACCTCGACGGTGAGCGTGCCGGAGGCGAGGCCGCGCAACGATGTCGTCATCCACAGCCGCTCGTAATCGCCGCAGCCCGAATCGAGGCCCACCACCAGCTCGACCTGTCCGACGCGCGGCGCCAGCAGCTCGAGGTACGCCGGCAAGTCGTAGCTGCCGCTTTCCTCGCAGGTCTCGATGAGGCCGACGCATCTTGCATGCGCGACACCCTGTGCTTCGAGGGCGGCAAGTGCGGAAAGCGCCGCAAACACCGCGTAGCCGTCGTCGGCGCCGCCGCGGCCATAGAGCTTGCCGTCGGCGAAGCGCGGCTCCCACGGGCCGGCACCCTCGTGCCAGCCGACCATCTCAGGTTGCTTGTCGAGATGACCGTACAGCATCACCGTGCCGGGCGCTGAATAGCCGGCGCTCGCCGGAATGTCGATGAATAGCAACGGCGTGCGTCCCGGAATGCGCACGATCTCGGCGGTGAGTCCCGTGATCGGTTGCGCGGTGACCCAGGCCAGCGCCTGCTGGATCGCGCGCTCGATGTGCCCGTGCGCCTCCCATTGCGGGTCGAAGTGCGGCGACTTCGCCGGAATGCGGATGTAGTCAGTGATCTGCGGGACGATCTCGTCGTCCCATTGCGCGGCGATGCGTTGCTCAAGTGCGGCGTTGTTCATGTAAGCGTCCGATGCGGAATGGAGGGAATTCAGGCGACCAGTAGCGACACCTTGGCGAAGAACTGCAGCATGGCGCCGACGCCTTCGCGGCCGCGATCGAACTCCGGGCCCAGCGCCTTGAACAGCGCCTCCTGGTCGCGTGAACCATCGAGCAGCGGCAGCAGGCGGTGCGCGTACGGGTCGGCGAGGTTCACCGATTCGTGCCGCAGGTTGGTCACGCGTGGACGCGCCTGCGCCTGCAGCCTGGCGATGCGGCTCGCGCGCGGCTTGGCGGAAACACTGGCAACGACCGCCGGCGCTTGCGAAAAGAAATCCACGACGCCGCCGACGTACGCGCCGGTAAGGATGGTCTCGAGCGGGCGATTGTCGTTGGGGGTATTGCGCGCTCGCCACGCCACGATGTCTGCCGCGCTGACCGTCGAGGGGAAAATGCTGGCGAGCCACAACAGCATCGCGTTGACCGCGGCGCCGGCACCTTGCAGCACCGATTCGCGCGCCTTGCCCTGGTTGGCGGCCTCGTCCATCGACTGCATCAACGTCGACGCCGCACCGATCTGCATGTTCAGCGTTTGCGAAGGCACGACATTGAATGCGGACGACGACTTCGCACGTGTCAGCAGCGATTGCCGGAAGCGTCGCAGGCGCATGAAGTCGAGATACTGCTCGCGTTCCAGGCGGCCGAAGCGCAGCGTGAAGTCGCGAACCTCGGGAGCGAGCCCTCCACCGCCCATCGTACGCACGTCGCTGTCGCCCAGGTAGTCGAGGGCATAGCTTGCGGCGTGCGCGATGAACTCGTGGAAGTACACCGCGTCGTTGGGTTCCGCAAGGTCATCGTGAAAGAGTGCGCTGTCGGGACGCCCGGCGCGGTCGGCGAACTCGGCGCGAAGCGCCGCATCGGGACGCCATTGCGTGACGCCCGGTATGGCCATCATCTGCAGCAATTCACGTGACGCGCGCAGCTTGTCGGCGGCGCCGGCACTGTCGCGTGTATGCCAGCGCATCGCTTCCGACACGATCTGCCGGACGCGATTGCCGGGATGCGTGTTGTAGCTGACGAAACCGACGCCATTTGGCGTGAGCCGCGAGGTGAGCAGTGTCATCAGCGCATCGCGTACTCCGGGCGGCACCCACGAGTAGAAACCATGCGCGATCACGTAATCGAAATGGCCAAGTGACGCCGGCAGCTCGCGCAGGTCCTGTGCGCGCAGCTCGATGTTGCCAAGTCCGGCCCGTGCGATGAGCGCGTTGCCCGCATCGATGGCGCGCGGCGCCAGGTCGCATCCAACGAACGTCGCTTGCGGAAATGCATCGGCAACGGGAATGAGATTTGACCCGTCGCCGCAGCCGATTTCGAGCACGCGTGCGGTTGCCACCGGCGGCGCGTCGACGCCGAACATCTGCGCAACCGTTCGCAGGCGGTCGGGATGGCTTTGCGGATAAGACGTGCAATCGTAGTCGATCGCATCGTACGCCGCCTTGATGCCGGTCGTGACGGCATCGGCGTCGGCCGTACCGGTGTAGTCGACGTTGTTTTGCATGTTCGCCGTGGCTCGTCAGTCGAAGCGATTGCGCGGCCCGATGGCGCGCTGGGCCCGTATTGTAAAGGGGCGCCCGTGAGTGCCGCCCGGCGAACGCGACCAGAGCCCGGCGATGCGTGCAGTGCCGATCTCCGCCAGCGTCGGTGCCTGTTGTTCATAGCTAAGCGGCCATTGCATCCTTTTCGCAACGCGCCAGCGCGCGACGGTACAGGGTGCGGACCGCCTCGGCCAGGGGGGCAGCGACATGCGCGGCAAGGTAGGTGTCGAGCTCGTCGTCGATTGCCTGCTGGTTGCGCATGTCGGCGGCAATGAAACGGTCGACTTCGGCGGCGCGATCGCCGATCGCGAGCGGCACGTCGAGCCGCTTTGCAATCCTGGAGACGACTTGTCGCCAGTCGTCGAGCAGTTCCGCATAGCGGACGTGCACGACATCGATGCCGGCTGCGTCGACGAACCATTCGATACGTTGCATGTAGGCCAGCCACAGCGCGAGGCCGTCCGGCACCGCCATGTCGCCGCGCGCCTGCAGCGAACGCGCCACTTCGAGGGGATTGCGCACTGGCACCACGTAGGCCGGCCGATAGCCGCTGTTCACGAGTGCACGCTGCCATAGCGGCGCCAGCACGCAGATGCGCGGATCCTTGATCAGGATGAACGCAGCATCGCCGTACGCCTCGGCGAGCACCTCACGCGCATCCTGCAGGAATTCGTCGACCACCGATCCGCGATCGGGTAACGCGAAATCGACACGATTCCAGTCGCCGCCCAGGTGCCGCAACAGCCGTGCGTCGAAGTCGTTGATCGCCTCCGATTCCCAGAATCCCGTCGGATTGATGCCAAGGCGCGCGGGCATCAGTTGATCGGGGAGCGCCGCGCCGCACAGGTTGAGCGCGCGTGCCAGCGCCGACGTGCCGCTGCGGTAGGGTCCGAGCACCACCAGCGCAATCTTGCCAGCGGGCGACACCGACACACTCTTGCGATTTGCTGCTTCCGGCTGGGCCGGCTGCGTTCGCCAGGCCGCCGCGAGCGACTTCAGCACCGGCACCGGGATGAGCTCTCCACGACCCGCACGCAGTTCCGCGCGCAACAGCAACTCGCGATTGCCGGTGAATTGCGGGCACAGCTCATTGGTGATCGCACCGTCGCTCGTCAAGGCGGAAAGCACCAGATCCCTTGCCATCCGCTCGCTTGCGACGCTTGCCCCGACCCCACGCAGCGTTTCGGACATACGGAGGAAATACAACGTTTCGTCCAACGCGACCGGTTCGACCGCTTGCGAAGCGCGCACGCAGAAATCCCAGCCGCGAAACGGCACGCCGTCGCGAAAGCCGCCCACTGCACGAAACAGGTCGCGTTCGATGAACAGGTTGCCGGCCGCGAGCGCGATATCGCGATGCAGCAGCGTGAAGCTGCTGGGTTCATCGCCGAGCAGCGCGTGCCTTGGCGCCGAGTCGTCGGGCGCTGTGCCATGGTCAATGCCATCTTCGCCGCTGGCGGCGATTGCGCGCGAAAATCCCCACAGCGGCGTCTCGCGCGCGATTTCTTCGACCATTCGCGCAATGCGCTGCGGCGCGAATCGGTCGTTTGCACCGAGGAACGCGAGATGGCGTCCACGCGCAAGCTCCGCCCCCGTGTTCGCCGCCCGCGCCGCGCCGCGATGGTCGCGACGGACGACCTGCGCCGCAAAGGCAAGACCCGAAATGGCATCTGACGCGGCCGCGGCCGTGTCGTCGGTCGAGCCATCGTCGACAACGACGAGCTCGATGTCGGCGTAGGTCTGCGCCACGACCGACGCGATGGCGTGCCGCACCGATCGCGCCGCGTTGTAGACAGGCAGCACGACGCTCACTGTCGCAAAGATTGGCGGGCTGGCCTTGCGCAATCGCTCGCGCGCGAGGTACGCGGCGACAACCGCTTCCTGCCGCGCGTTCGCCTGCAACGACATCAATTTGGCGAGATCGAGTCCGAGGTTGTGCCGGAAGGTCGCATCGGACCAGGCCGTCCGCTCGGCGGCTTCCCACAGGTGGTCGAGCGCCTCGCGATGGCGCATTCGCTCGAAGAGCGCGACGCCTAGCATGTGGCGTGAATCGACGTCGGCGGGATTCTGATCGAGTGCGCGCCGATACAAGGCCTCGGCGCGTCGCAACTCGCCGGCGCGGTGCGCCGCCAGCGCCTCGACATGCAGCGCGCCGGGTGGTGCAGCGCTCTGGGTCCGCCCATGACAGTGCTTGAAGCGCTTGCCGCTGCCGCATGCGCACAGCTCGTTGCGGCTCATCGCCCGGCTCGCGTCGAACCTCTGTTGCAAGCGATCGCCGGTGCAAGCCTCGTGCTTGATCCGCCGGTCCGTCGATGGGCACGCGACGCGCGACGTCGCCGAGGCTGCGCTCGGCTACCCCAAGGCGAGTGAACGTGCGACCGCGCGCCCGCTGGAAAGGTCGATGCGACATGCCGGATGCTAAAATCGCTCATTGCCATGGAGACCAGAGAGTGAACGTACGCGCGCGCAACAACGTCCGTGTCGCCGGCAACGGCGAGCGCGCGATCGTGTTCGCACATGGCTTCGGTTGTGACCAGAACATGTGGCGCCTGGTCGCACCGGCTTTCGAGCGCGATTTTCGCACGGTACTGTTCGATCATGTTGGCGCGGGTGGATCGGATTTGTCGGCGTATGACGCCGCCAAGTACGCGTCGCTCTCCGGGTATGCGACCGACCTGGTGGAGATCATGCACGATCTGCGCATCACCGGCGCGGTCTTCGTCGGCCACTCGGTGAGTGCGATGATCGGCGTGCTCGCGTCGCTCGAGGATGCGACGCTGTTCGACACGTTGATCCTGGTGGGACCATCGCCTCGCTATATCGACGACGACGATTACGCAGGCGGTTTCACCGCGTCACAAATCGACGAGTTACTGGCGTTCCTGGATGACAATTACATGGGCTGGTCGGCGGCCATGGCACCCACGATCATGGGAAATCCGCAACGACCGGAGCTTGGCGTCGAGCTGACCAACAGCTTCTGCCGAACGGACCCGGAGATCGCGAAAGCGTTCGCCCGTGTCACCTTCAAATCCGACAACCGCGCCGATCTGCGCAAAGTCACCGCGCGCACGTTGATTCTCCAGTGCAGCGACGACGTCATCGCGCCCAGGGAGGTTGGTGAATATGTCCGCCAACACATCGCCGGCAGCACGCTCGTCCACATGCGAGCCACCGGACACTGCCCCAACCTCAGCGCGCCCGCCGAGACCATCGACGCGATTCGCGCCTTTGTCTAAGTCTGGTTCGCCGATGCCCCCGTCGCTGCCTGTCGAAGATCTGGCGGACCTGTACGAAAACGCACCCTGCGGGTACCTGTCGGTCCGTCCCGACGGCCGGATCTGCAAGTCCAACGCCACGTTTTCGGCATGGATCGGCTTTACCCCCGACGAATTGCTGGGCAAGCGCCTGCATGACCTGTTGAATGTCGCCGGGCGCATCTTTTACGAGACGCATTTCGCGCCGCTGTTGCGAATGCAAGGCTACTTCAACGAAGTTGCACTCGACCTCGTCACCCGTGGCGGCGACCGCTTGCCCGTGCTCGTCAACGCCGCGGAGCGCCGCGACGCGGACGGCACGCATGCACTCACGCGGCTGACGATCTTCAATGCGACCGACCGGCGCCGATACGAGCGCGCACTGGTGGAGGCGCGCGCGGCTGCCGAGAACGCCAACCAGTCGCTGCAGGCGCTCAACGCCGCCGTCAACGCGTCGCTCCTCGACGAGCGTGCGACATCCGCGCTGCGTGAGCAGTTCATTGCGGTCCTGGGTCACGACCTGCGCAATCCACTGGCGGCTATTGCCAACGGATCGCATCTGCTTCTCGCGTCGACAACGGACCCGCGTAGCGTCGACGCGGTCCAGATGATTCAGCGCAGCGTCACGCGTATGGCGGGCCTGATCGACGACGTGATGGATTTCGCGCGCGGACGGCTGGGCGGTGGCTTGATGCTGGATCGCGACCTGTCGAAGTCGCTGGAGCCAATGCTCCGGCACGTGGTGGAGGAATTGCGAAGCGGCGCGCCCAAAAGAGTCATCGATACCCGTTTCGAGCTGGTCGAGCCCGTCGATTGTGACGGCCGGCGCATCGGCCAACTGCTTTCCAATCTTCTCGCCAACGCGTTGACCTATGGATCTGCCAGTCATCCGATCCGCGTCTCGGCGACCGCAACGGACGGCCAATTCGAGCTTTTCGTGGAGAACGGAGGAAACCCTATCCCGACGAACGTGCTGAAGAGTCTGTTCCGGCCATTTGCGCGCACATCAGACCGACCTTCACGCCAGGGGCTCGGGCTCGGGCTCTATATCGCCCATGAGATCGCCGTCGCGCATGGCGGCGAGCTCATCGTGACATCGGATCCCACGGTCACCCGTTTCACGTTTCACATGCCGTCCAGGCGCTAAAGGATCACCGAAACGCGTTGGCGACAGCGCGAGATGTGCGCGCCGCCTTTAGACGCATCCAGGGATGCGGCCATTCGAAAGTGGAGGGTTCAGTACGCGCATGACCATCCGACCTCGATCGGATGGAGCTGAAGGACTTTCTGACTTCGACGTTCGAGCGGATCGAGGTGAACTCGATCCGTTCGACGCTCCAACATTGCTACCGATTCCCGTCAACCCAGGGAATACGGTGGCGTCCCCAAGGGGATTCGAACCCCTGTCGCCGCCGTGAAAGGGCAGTGTCC
>JBDTWY010000015.1:0-69149 GCA_040006455.1 Betaproteobacteria bacterium
TCGACCGAACAGCCGGTCGTTGACGTGCGTGACGAGCGGCAGGTGCAGCTTGCCGTCGCGCCATGCGTCGCCCAGCTCGTCGGGGGTCACGGCGACCGGAGAGAACGCTGATGCCGGCTTCGATTGCAGGAAGCCGAAGCCTTTCGCGAGCTCGGCGGGTATGAGGTTGCGCAGGCTCACGTCGTTGACCAGCATCAGCAATCGCACGTGCGCCAGTGCCGATGCCGCCTCGCAGGCCATTGGCACGTCGGAGGTGACGACCGCGACTTCGGCTTCAAAATCGACGCCGAACGCGGCGTCGCGGTGGACGATGTCGTCGCGCGCGCCGAGCATGCGGTCGGATGCGCCCTGGTACATCAGCGGATCGGTCCAGTACTCCGTTGGCATCACCGCGCCGCGTGCGCGACGCACGAGCGCAACGTGGTTGACATAGGCCGAGCCGTCGACCCACTGGTAGGCACGCGGCAATGGTGCCATCGCGCGCGCAGCGTCGAACGGTTGCGCATCGCGCGGGTGGCCGGCATCCAAGGCATCGCTCGCAGCCGCCAGCAGCGGCGCGCAGCGCGGCCAGTCGTCGAGCGCGCGTTGCAGCGTCGCGGCAATCGCGGGCACGGTGACGCAGCGTACGAGGTCACGTGACACCACGACCAGCGTGCCGTCGCGCGAACCGTCGACGAGCGTCGCGAGCTTCAAGTGGCGGCGGTCCGTGCCGGCACGCGCTTCAGCGTATAGGCGCCCGCGCGGTCCTCGACGTCCCAGCCCGCCGCCTTGATCGCGCCGCGCAGGCGGTCGGATTCCTTCCAGTCCCTGGCGTTACGCGCGGCGAGGCGCGCATCGGCCAGCGCGCGGACGTCGGCGGGGACGACTTCCTCGACCGGCTGCCACGTGGCGAGGCCGAGGCCCAGCACCGCATCGAAGCGCAGCAGCGTCGCGCGCTTGACGCCCGGCGCGAGATCGCCGCGCAGCACATCCCACGCCACCGCGAGCGCGCGCGGGATGTTGAGGTCATCGTTGACGCGGTCGGCGAAGCGCGTGTCGCTCGCCGCATCGACGGCGGACGCGTCCGCCGGCAACGCGTGAAAGCCGCTTCGCAGCCTCGACAGGCCGGTTGCCGCCGACTCGAGCGCATCCCACGTGAAATTGAGTTGCGTGCGGTAATGCGCGGTCAGGCACAGGTAGCGAAACGCCAGCGGGTCGTAGCCGCGGCCGGTAAGTGCCTTGATGCGCAGGAATTCGCCGGCGGACTTTGCCATCTTGGCGTCGTTTTCGAGCAGGAAATAGCCGTGCATCCAGAAATTGGCGAGACGCGTGCCCACGCGTGCCTCGGTCTGCGCGATTTCGTTCGTGTGATGGATCGGGATGTGGTCTTCGCCGCCGCAGTGGATGTCGAAGTAGTCGCCGAGGTACTTCTGCGCCATCGCCGAGCACTCGATGTGCCAGCCCGGGAATCCGGTGCCCCAGGGGCTCGGCCATTCCATCTGCCGCTGCGCGCCCTCTGCGGAGAATTTCCACAGCGCGAAGTCGGTGATCGAGCGCTTCTCGCCGACGTCGACGCGCTTGCCGCCCTCAAGTCCCTCGCGGTCGAGGCGCGCGAGGAAGCCGTAATCCGGCTGCCGCGACGTGTCGAAATAGATACCGTCGGACGTCCGGTACGTGAAGCCTTTTTTCTCGAGGTCGGCGACGAACTCGACCTGCTCGGCGATGTGGTCGGTGGCACGGCACAGGATCAGCGGCGCTTCGATATTGAGCGCGCGCATGTCGGCGAGGAAAGCGTCGGTATAGATCTCGGCGATCTCCCACGCGGTCTTGCCGGCGCGACGCGCGCCGACGTCCATCTTGTCCTCGCCGACGTCGGCATCGGCGACCAGGTGGCCGACGTCGGTGATGTTCATCACGTGCCGCACCGCGAGGCCGTTGAACTCGAGCACGCGCTTCAGCACGTCCTCGAACAGGAACGTGCGGAAATTGCCGATGTGCTGGAAATCGTAGACGGTCGGCCCGCAGGTGTAGAGGCCGACCGGACGATCGGCCGCGAGCGGCGCGAAGGGCCGCAGTGATCGCGTGTAGTTGTCGTAGAGGCGGAGCGGCGCGGGCATCAATGAAAACGCCGCCTTCGGAACGTCTTGGGCGGCGGACGGTTGCAAGCGCCGCCATGGTACCTGCGCCGGGGCTCATGCGGCAAGCGACCGGCTCACCGATCACGGCTGCGACGGCGTGCAGAACGCGCGGCACGCGAGCCCGCGGCCCGTCGCGTTAGAATCCGCCCTCACTCCAGCCACTCATACGTTGCAATTTCCTCCTACCCTGTCGCGCGCCGCGTGGATCGCAGTCGCCGCCGCCATCGTCATTGCGTGGTTCTGCGCACTCGATACGCGCGTGCTCGAGCACCCCGACGAGGGCCGCTATGGCGAGATCGCGCGAGAAATGGTCGCCACCGGCGATTATTTGACGCCGCGGCTCAACGGCCTCAAGTATTTCGAGAAGCCGCCACTGCAATACTGGTTCACCGCGGCGGCTTTCAAGATTTTCGAGGTCGACGAATGGTCGGCGCGGCTGGCCGCGGTTACCGGCGGCTTCGTCACCGTGCTGCTGGTGGGATTCACCGCCGCGCGGCTGGCGAGCCCGCTGGCCGGTGCGTTCGCGGCAATGGTGATGTCGAGTTGCGTGCTGGCGATCGGCATGTCGCATTTTCTCACGCTGGACGCCTTTTTCACCGGTTGGCTGACGCTCGCACTGTGCGCTTTCCTGCGCGCACAGGCGTCATCGCTGCGCGCGTCGGCGGTGCGCAATTTCATGTTGCTGGCCTACGCCGGAATCGCCGCGGCGACGATGACCAAGGGCCCCGTCGCCGTCATCATCGCCGGCGGCGCGATGGTCTTCTATTCGCTCGCCACGCGCGACTTCGGGCCGTGGAAACGCCTGCACGTCGTCCCCGGGCTGCTGCTCTTCCTGGCGCTGACGGCGCCGTGGTTCGTGCTGGTATCGCGCGCCAATCCCGAATTCGCGGAGTTCTTCTTCATCCACGAGCACGTCGAGCGCTTCCTGACCACCGAGCATCATCGCGCCGGGCCGCTCTACTATTTCGTCCCCATTTTCGGATTCGGCGTCACGCCGTGGCTGTTCGTTTGGGGTGCGACCTTCCTGCGCAGCATGCGCGACACGACGCCCGATTCCAACGGTTTCGACTGGGCACGCTTCTGCATTGCGTGGGCAATCTTCGTGTTCGCGTTCTTCAGCGTCTCGGGCTCGAAGCTGCCGTCGTACATCCTGCCCGAGTTTCCGGCGATCGCGTTGTTGCTGGGACGCGAACTGGAACGAATCAAGCCGCGACTGATGTGGCTGCTATCGATACCGCAGACGCTGCTGTCGCTGGCGTTCCTGCTGTTCGTCCTCGTCGGCTATCGGCTGGTGATCGACCGGATGTCCGACTCCGAAACGCCGGCCAGCATGTTCGTCGCCTATTATCCGTGGCTGGTGAAGACCGGCATCGTGTTCGTCGTGGGATCGATTGTCGCGGCATGGCAGTTTCGCAAGGGCGGCGAAACGGCCAAGACGCTGGGGATATGCGCAATCGCCATCAGCGGGCTCGTCGGCTTCCAGATCGCGTTCGTCGGGCACGAGGTCTTCAATCCGATTCGCTCCGCAGCGGGACTGCTGCGCGCCGCAGGCAACCTACCGGCCAGTGAGCGGATGGATCCCGCGGCACCGGTGTTCCAGGTGGGCACCTATGACCAGACATTCCCGTTCTATCTCCGCCGCACCACCACCGTCGTCAACTTCCGCGACGAGCTCGCGCTGGGACTGGATGCGGAGCCGAAGAAAGCTTATCCAAGATATCCGCGCTGGATCCGCGACTGGACCGCGCTGCCGCAGGGTTACGCGTTGATGAAACGCGATACCTACGACTTCCTCGCCGCGCAGGCGGTGCCGATGCGCATCCTGGTGAGCGACCCGCGGCGCGTGCTGGTGGCGAGGCGCTGATGGGCGGGCTCACGCCGACGTCGTTCGCGTTCCTGTTCAGCGGCGTGCTGCTGAACGCCGGCGCGCAGCTGCTGCTGAAAGCCGGGACCAACACGCTCGGCGTCATCTCGCTGACGCGCGACAACTGGCTGCCGACGCTGTGGCGGATGGCGCACACGGGACCTTTCATTTTCGGCGTCGCCTGCTATGGCGTGAGCCTCATCACCTGGATCATCGGGCTGTCGCGCGTGCCGGTGTCGGTCGCCTATCCGCTGCTGTCGCTCGGCTACATCGTCAACGCGATTGCCGCGCACTACCTGTTCGGCGAGGCCGTCACGCCGATGCGCTGGCTCGGCATCGGCTTCGTCATCGTCGGCGTGTTCCTGATCGCGAGGCCGGCATGAGCGACACCTATCTCAAGTTCGCCGGCCCCGAGATCGACGCGGCGACGATCGACGGCGTCGCCGATGTGATCCGCTCCGGACAGCTGACCAGCGGGCCATGGGTGAAGAGGTTCGAGGCGGAGCTGTCGGCGAGCGCCGGCGGCAGGCCGGTGCGGGTGATGACGTCGGCGACGGCGGCGATCGAGGTCGCGCTGCAACTCGCCGGCATCGGCCGCGGCGACGAGGTGATCACCGCGGCGCAGTCGTTCTTCACCGTGATGAACATGATCGTCAAGGCCGGTGCGAAACCGGTGTTCGTCGACTGCGACCTCGTCACGCGCAACATCGACCTCGCCGCCGTCGAGGCGGCGATCACGCCGCGCACGCGCGCGATCATGCCGACCTACTGGCCCGGGTCGCTGCCGGACCTCGACGCGCTGCACGCGCTCGCCGCACGTCATTCGCTGCGCGTGATCGAGGATGCGGCGCTGGTGCAGGGATCGCGCTGGCAAGGTCGCGCGGTCGGCGCCTTCGGCGACCTGGCAACCTTCAGCTTCCATCCCAACAAGAACATGACGTCGATCGAAGGCGGCGCACTGGTGATGAACGACGCCGATGAGGCCACGCGCGTCGACGCACTGCGCTTCCACGGCATCACGTACCTGCCCGACCGCACGCGCGACGTCGCCATCGCCAGCGGCAAGTTCAACATGCCCGACGTCAATGCGCGCATCGGCAGCGACCAGCTCGCGCGCATGCCGGCGTTCCTGCGCCAGCGGCGCACGCTGGTCGAGAGCTACTTCGCGCGCTTCCCCGACGGCACAGCGTGCGTGCTGCCGCCGGCGCCGATGGAGGGTGACGGCCAGTCGTGGAACATGTTCAGCGTGCTGCTGCCGCTTGCGCGCATGTCGATCGACCGCAGGCAGTTCCGCCACGAGCTCGATATTCGCGGCATCGGCAGCGGCGTGTCGTACGAGGCATTGCACCTGTCGACGCTCGGCCGCTCGCTGGGCGGGCGCGACGGACAGTTTCCGGTGAGCGAACGCATCAGTCGTGAAACGGTTACATTACCGCTGCACACGCGGATGGATGTCGGCGACGTCGACCGGGTCTGCGCCGCGTGTGCCGACATCCTGGACGCGCATCGACGATGACGGACTTGCCTACGCTCTCGGTCGTCATTCCCGTCTTCAACGAGGAGGCGGGACTCGCCGCGTTGTTCGCGCGCCTCTATCCGGCGCTTGACGCGCTCGGGCTGCGCTACGAGGTGATCTTCGTCAACGACGGCAGCCGCGATCGCTCGGCCGCGGTGCTGACGCGGCAGTTCGAGGCGCGCCCCGACGTCACCCGCGTGGTGATGTTCTCGTCCAACTATGGCCAGCACATGGCGATCGTCGCCGGGTTTGAGCGCGCGCGCGGCGAGCGCATCGTCACGCTGGACGCCGACCTGCAGAATCCGCCCGAGGAAATCGCCAAGCTGCTGGCGGCGATGGATGCTGGCGCCGACTACGTCGGCGGCGTGCGCACGACGCGCGAGGATTCCTGGTGGCGCCGCGTCGCGTCGCGCGCGATGAACCGGCTGCGCGAGCGCATCACTCACATCAAGATGACCGACCAGGGCTGCATGTTGCGCGCCTATAGCCGCGACATCGTCGACGCGGTGGCGGCGAGTCCCGAAGTCAACACGTTCATCCCGGCGCTCGCCTACACCTATTCGCATAAGCCGGTCGAGGTGCCGGTCGCCCACGAGGAGCGCGCCGCCGGCGAGTCGAAATATTCACTCTACGGGCTGGTCCGTCTCAACTTCGACCTCGTCACCGGATTCTCGCTGGTGCCGCTGCAGATGTTCTCGCTGCTCGGCATCGCCGTTTCGGTGGGATCGATCGTCGTTTACGCGATCTATATCGCCGAACGCGTGATCAACGGCAATTTCGAGGGCGGCATCGTCGCGTTGTGGGATCGCGACGTGCTGTCGTTCCTGCTGCTGGGCATCGTGCTGTTCGGCCTCGGCATCGTCGGCGAATATGTCGGCAGGATCTACCAGCAGGTGCGCGAGCGTCCGCGCTACCGCGTGCGCGCGGTGCTCGAGCGCGACGTCGATCCGCGCTGAGCCGGCGCATGGCCCCGCGCGCGGTCGTCTTCGGCTACCACGATGTCGGCGCGCAATGCCTGAGGGTGTTGCACCGTCACGGCATCGACATCCCCCTGGTGGTGACGCACCGCGACGACCCGGACGAAAACCTGTGGTTCGAGCGCGTGTCCGACGTCGCCGACGCGCTCGGCATGCCGTGGCAGGCGCCCGACGATCCGAACACGGCGGATTTTGTCGCGCGCGTGGCGGCACTCGCGCCCGACTTCATCTTCAGCTTCTACTACCGGCGCATGCTGTCGCCGGCATTGCTCGCAACCGCGCGCCGTGGCGCGCTCAACATGCATGGCTCGCTTTTGCCGCGCTACCGCGGCCGCGCGCCGGTCAACTGGGCGGTGCTGCACGGCGAGACCGAGACCGGCGCGACACTGCATTACATGGCGGCCAAGGCCGACGCCGGCGACATCGTCGCGCAGCGCGCCGTGCCGATCGGCGCGGACGACACCGCGCGCGAGGTGTTCGACAAGGTGACGCGCGCTGCCAGCGGCCTGCTGGACGACGTGTTGCCGCGGCTCGTTGCGGGGACCGCGCCGCGCCTCGTGAACGACATCGCGTCCGGATCGTATTTCGGTGGCCGCGGACCCGACGATGGGCGCATCGACTGGAGTGCGTCGGCGCAGACGATCCACGACCTCGTCCGCGCGGTGGCGCCCCCCTATCCGGGTGCGTTCTGCGAGCTCGGCCCTCGCCGTGTGCGCGTATTGCGCACGCGGATCGCCGACTGCCCGCCCACGGCGCCGGCGACCCCGGGCCTCTTCGCCGTCGGTGCAGCGCTCTATGCGCGTGCCGGCGACCGGCGCTGCCTCGAGATCGGCGCCGCCGATTGCAACGGCGCAGCGTTCGACGTGGGAGCGCTGCGCACGTTGCAGCAACGCACGCTGGCAGGCTAGTACAATCGAGACCTTTTCCGAAGGCGTCACCGGCAATGAAACGCGTGCTCATCCTCGGCGTCAACGGCTTCATCGGCCACCACCTGTCGCGTGCCATCATCGACACGACCGACTGGGAAATCTACGGCATGGACATGCAGGTCGATCGCATCGACGACCTGATGGCGGAGAAGCGCTTCCACTTCTTCGAGGGCGACATTACGATCAACCGCGAGTGGATCGAATACCACGTCAAGAAGTGCGACGTCGTGCTGCCGCTGGTGGCGATCGCGACCCCGGCCATGTACGTGCGCGAGCCGCTGCGCGTGTTCGAGCTCGACTTCGAAGCCAACCTCCCGCTGGTGCGCGCCGCGGTGCGCTATCGCAAGCACCTGGTGTTCCCGTCGACCTCCGAGGTGTACGGCATGTGCGAAGACGCCGAATTCGACTCGGAGACGTCGAACCTGGTGCTGGGACCGATCAACAAGCCGCGCTGGATCTACGCGTGCGCCAAGCAATTGATGGACCGGGTGATCCACGCGTACGGCATGGAACAGGGCCTCGACTACACGCTGTTCCGGCCGTTCAACTGGATCGGCTCCGGCCTCGACTCGATCAACACCGCCAAGGAAGGCAGCTCGCGCGTGATCACGCAGTTCCTCGGCCACATCGTCCGCGGCGAGCCCATCCAGCTCGTCGACGGCGGCACGCAAAAGCGCACGTTCACCTACATTGACGACGGCGTGTCGGCGCTGATGGCGATCATCGCCAACCGCGACCGCGTGGCGAGCGGGCAGATCTACAACGTCGGCAATCCTGCCAACGACTTCTCGGTGCGCGAGCTTGCGACGATGATGCTCGAGCTCGCGCGCCAATACCCGGAGTACCGCGACAGCGCGAGCGAAGTCACGCTGGTCGAGACCACCGCCGACGCGTACTACGGAAAGGGGTACCAGGACGTGCAGAATCGCGTGCCGAAGATCGACAATACGATGCGCGACCTCGACTGGACACCCAAGGTGCTGATGGCCGAGTCGCTGCGCAACATCTTCGACGCCTACCGCGGTCACGTCGCCAGCGCGCGCGCACTGGTCGAGTGAGCGCCGGCGAAACCGCTGCCTGCCGATGAGCATTCTCGCCCTCAAGGTCGACGTCGACACCTTCCGCGGCACGCGCGAAGGCGTGCCGCGCCTGGTCGACATGTTTCGCCGTCACGGCGCCGGTGCGACCTTCCTGTGGAGCCTCGGCCCCGACCACACCGGGCGCGCGATCCGGCGCATGTTCCGCCCGGGATTCTTCGGCAAGGTCAGGCGCACCAGCGTGGTGTCGCACTACGGCGTGCGCACCCTGCTCAACGGCACGTTGCTGCCGGGGCCTGACATCGGCCGGCGTGGCGCGCGCATCATGCGCGGCGTGCGCGACCTGGGCTATGAATGCGGCATCCACTGCTACGATCACGTGCGCTGGCAGGATGGCGTGATGACGGCGGACGCACACTGGACCGCGGTCGAGATGCAGAAGGCGATCGACCGCTTCGAGGCGATCTTCGGAACGCCACCACGCACGCACGGCGCCGCCGGCTGGCAAATGAACGTGCACGCGATGCGGCTCACGCAGCAGCTCGGCTTCGACTACTGCTCCGATGGCCGCGGCCACTCGCCGCATCTGCCGGTGTGGAACGCCGAGCTGATTCGCTGCCCGCAATTCCCGACGACGCTGCCCACGCTCGACGAGCTGATCGGCCGCGATGGCGTCACCGTCGCCAACGTCGCCGCACGCCTCCTCTCGATCACCGCGCGCGGGCCTTCGGCATCGCCCCACGTGTTCACGCTGCATGCCGAGCTCGAAGGCATGAAGCTCGCTCCCGTGCTCGAGCAACTCCTCATCGGCTGGCGCGCGCAGGGGTACGCGCTGGCGCCCGTGCGCACGCTCTACGACGCCGTCGAGCCGATGGCGCTGCCGCGCTGCGCCACCGGCCCCGGCACCGTCGAGGGTCGCAGCGGCACGCTACTGGTGCAGCGCGAGGAATTCCTCGCCGATTTCGACCGCGCGGAAGCGCGCGCCCAGCCCGCCAACCAGACCGCGGACGTGACATGAAGATCGATGATTTCACCGCCCCCGCAACCAGCGGCGAGTTCAAGCTGTCGGCCCACAAGGGCGAGACGGTGGTGCTGTATTTCTACCCGCGCGACAACACGCCAGGCTGCACCACCGAGGGCGCCGATTTCCGCGATCGTCATGCGCAGTTCCGCGCCGCGGGCGCGACGATCGTCGGCGTATCGCGCGATACGCTTGCTTCGCACGTAAAGTGGAAGGCGAAGATGGAATTTCCGTTCGAGCTGATCGCCGATCCTGACGAAACGCTGTGCCAGCAGTTCGGCGTGATGAAAATGAAGAACATGTACGGCAGGAAAGTGCGCGGCATCGAGCGCAGCACGTTCGTCATCGACGGCGCGCGCAACCTGGTGCACGAGTGGCGCGGCGTCAAGGTGCCCGGTCATGCCGAGGAAGTGCTGGCGCTGGTGCGCGCGCTGCCGGCCAAGGCGGGCGCTGCGGCGCGCTAGGCACGCCGCCGTCGCGGCGGCATCTTCCGCCGTACCGGCTTTGCAACACCAAAGCTCGCGGTCGCCAGGATCCCGGACCACAAGTGCTTGTATGTGGCCGCGGCGCGAGCGTACGATGGGACACAGTGCCCGCAAGCCTTTTGCGAGCGGTTTACTTTCCTGGAGGCATATGGCCGAACGCAAGCTTGCACCCGCGAACCAGTTACTTTCCCTCGCCGCTTCCCGCAAGTCGCACGGCGCCGCCGGCAAGGCCGGCAGCCGCAGCGCAGCCCATGCCGGCCGCAAGCTCTTCGTGCTCGACACCAACGTGCTGATGCACGATCCGACCAGCCTGTTCCGCTTCGAGGAACACGACGTCTACCTGCCGATCCTGACGCTCGAGGAGCTCGACAACAACAAGAAAGGCATCACCGAAGTCGCGCGCAACGCGCGCCAGGCGTCGCGCTTCCTCGACGAGCTCGTCACCGCGCAGACCGAAGCGTCCGCGGAAAGCATCGCCGCAGGCATCGCCCTCGACGCCAAGTCCAACGGTGCCGCGACCGGCAAGCTGTTCCTGCAGACGGAGACGATCACCACCGAGCTGCCGGCGTCGCTCGCCAATGGCAAGGCCGACAACAAGATCCTCGCCGTCGTCATGTACCTGACGCAGCGCGATCCCGCGCGCAGCGTGATCCTGGTGTCGAAGGACATCAACATGCGGATCAAGGCGCGCGCGCTGGGAATCTCCGCGGAGGACTACTTCAACGACAAGGTTCTCGAGGACACCGAGCTGCTCTACCCGGGCATGCAGGCGCTGCCCGACGATTTCTGGGATCGCCACGCCAAGGGCATGGAATCGTGGCAGTCGGGCGGACACACGATGTACCGCGTCACCGGCCCACTGGTGCCGTCGCTGTTGACCAACGAGTTCGTCTACCAGGAGAAGCCGGGCGAGCAGCCGTTCTATTCGGTGGTGAAGGAGATCACCGCCCGAACAGCGCTGCTGTCGACGCTTAAGGACTACACGCACCAGAAGAACAACGTGTGGGGAATCATCGCGCGCAACCGCGAGCAGAACTTCGCGCTGAACCTGCTGATGAACCCGGAGCTCGACTTCGTCACGCTGCTGGGCCAGGCGGGCACCGGCAAGACGCTGCTGACGCTCGCCGCGGGACTGATGCTGACGCTCGAGTTCAAGGTCTACACCGAGATCATCATGACGCGCGTCACCGTGCCTGTCGGCGAGGACATCGGTTTCCTCCCTGGCACCGAGGAGGAAAAGATGAATCCGTGGATGGGCGCGCTGGAAGACAACCTCGACGTACTCAACAAGACCGATGATGAGGCAGGCGAATGGGGCCGCGCGGCGACGCGCGACCTGATTCGTTCGCGGATCAAGGTCAAGAGCTTGAACTTCATGCGCGGGCGCACGTTCATCAACAAGTTCCTGATCATCGACGAGGCGCAGAACTTGACGCCCAAGCAGATGAAGACGCTGATCACGCGCGCCGGTCCCGGCACCAAGGTTGTATGCCTCGGCAACATCGCGCAGATCGACACGCCCTACCTCACCGAGGGCAGCTCGGGGCTCACGTATGTCGTCGACCGCTTCAAGGGTTGGTCGCATTCGGGACACATCACGCTGACGCGCGGCGAGCGCTCGCGCCTCGCCGACCACGCGGCGGAGATCCTCTGAGCATGGCGCCGCGCTGAGCCGGCGCATCGCGGCGAGCGACGATGTCGGCGAACCTGGACGTGCTGGCCCCCGCCGCGACGCCCACGCTGTCGCTGGTCGTCCCCGTGTTCAACGAGGCGGCCAACATCGACGTGTTCGTGGAGCGCGCCACCCGGGCGCTCGACGCACTCGAGTTGCCGTGGGAGATCGTGTTCGTAGACGACGGCAGCCGCGACGCGTCGCTGCTCACGCTGCTCGCCGCGCGCCAGCGCGATCAGCGAATCGTCGTCATCGAGCTGTCGCGCAATTTCGGCAAGGAGATCGCGCTGACCGCCGGTCTCGATTGCGCGCGCGGCGACGCGGTGATTCCCATCGACGCCGACCTGCAGCATCCGCCCGAGCTGATCGGCGAGCTCGTCGCCGGCTGGCGCGCGGGCAACGACATGGTCGTCGCGGTGCGCCGCAATCCGCCGCCCGACGGTGCGTGGCGCCGGCTGATGTCGGCGCTGTTCTACCGGATCTTCCGGCGCGTCACGGCGATCGAGCTGCCGCCGGGCGCAGGCGACTACCGGCTGCTCGCCGCACCGGTGGTGCGCGCGTTGCGGAACCTTCCCGAGCGTGCGCGCTTCATGAAGGGCCTGTACGCATGGGTGGGCTTCCACTATGCGACGGTGGCCTACGACGTCGACCCGCGCGCCACCGGGCGCTCGTCGTTTGGCGTGCGCAAGCTGTGGCGGCTCGGCACCGACGCGATCACGTCGTTCTCGGCGGCGCCTCTCAAAGCGGCGAGCGTGATCGGGTTCGCCATCGCGATCGCCGCGATCGTCTATGGCAGCTGGCTCGTCGGCAAGACGCTGGTGCTGGGAATCGACCTGCCCGGCTACGCGTCGACGATCACGCTGATCCTGTTCCTCGGCGGACTGCAGTTGCTGTCGCTCGGCATCCTCGGCGAATACATCGCGCGCATTTATGAAGAGGTGAAGTCGCGGCCGCTCTACGTCGTGCGCTCGCGCCACGGCAGCGCACCGCCGCCGCCGCCACCGCCGTCGTGATCGCGCACCCGTCGCGCGACGCGGCCGTCGTGGCGGTGATCGCCGTCGCGTATGTGGCGTTCGGCACGTTCGTCGGCGGTGGCTACGATCCCGGCCGCGACGTCGCCGAGGCGTTCGCGATCGTCCATGACGGCGCGCGGCCGCTGCTGGGGCCCCTCGTCGCCGGCCACGCGCAACTCGGTCCCGCGTGGTACTACCTGCTGGCGTTGCCGATGCTCGTCACGCCGACGTGGTTCGCCGCGGCGATGGCCGCGGTGGTGGTAGGCGCGCTGCAATTCCCGCTCGCGTATGCGGCCGGCAAGCGGCTTGGCGATGCGACGCTGGGCGTACTGTGGGCGGCCGCGCTGGCGCTGCCGGGCTGGGCAAGCTTCGAGACGGTCGGTTTCGCCAGCACCAACGCGGTGCGCACGCTGGTCATCGCCACCGTGTATTGCGTGCTGCGTACCCGCGATACGCCCCATCTCGGCTGGTGGTTCGCCGCAGGCCTCGCAGTGGCCGCGGCGACGCACGCGCACCCGTCCTGTGCGTGGCTGCTGGCACTTGTCTCGATCGCCGCGTGGCTGCGTCCCGGTCGCGTGGCGACATACGTCCGCGATCGCGCAGCCGCACTGCTCGCCGTATTGGCAGGCATTGCGCTGCCCTTCGCGCCGGTGCTGTTTGCGTCCGCATCGCTGGTCGACGCGACTCGCACGGTGGCGCAAAGCAATGTCGGCATTGGCAACCTCGTGCGCGTGCCGGCGCTGCTGTGGAGCGTCGCGTGGACCGGGCCGCACGCGATCATCGCCGCCGTGTTTCCGCCCGGGCTGCCATTTGCGACCAACGTCGCGACGGTCGCGGCGCTGCTCGGCATCGCTGGCGCGTCGCGCGGCGTCGTCGCCGTGCTGTCGCGCGATCGTGCGGCGCGCTGGGGCCTGCTGCTGGTGCTCGTGGCGACGACGTTCGTTGCGCTGGCGCGACCCGTGACGCCGCTCTACATGGCGTACTCGATCATTCCAGGCTATGCGCTGCTCGTCGCATCCGGCTGGCGCGCGTTCTCGCGCGCGCAGCCGCGCGCGCTGTTCTTGTTTCCGGCGCTGGTGGCGGCGACGATCGCCGGTGCCGGCGTCGTGCGCTCGATGCAACAGGGCGGCGGTCGCATCGACACACCGATACTCGCGAACATCACGCATCGCCCGTCGCTGTCGCCGGTCGCCACCGATATCTGGCTTGCCGCAGGCGACGTGGACCCGCTGGGACGCGCGTTGTGCGCCGACCCGATGCCGGTGTACGGCGCGCTCGCGTATGCGCTCGACGTGTTCTACGCGATGCCGCTGCGCCTGCACTGCGCGCCGGCGTTGCCGCGATTCTCCGACGAGAACACGTCGATGCCCGCACAGGGTCGGCTCGGACTGGCGCTGCGACGCTATCGCGACCTTGGCATCGAACCCGCGGCGCGCAGCGGCGGGTTGGGGTTCGACCCGGTGGTGCGCATCGTCGCCGCGCCGACCCGTCGTGACCTGCCGACCGACGCCACTTATCCGCCGCATGTCTACGCAACCGGTGCAGCCACCCGCATCGAGTACGGGTTCGATGCTCCGTCCGGGGAATGGGTGGTCGTCGCGAACCCGCGGGTCACGTGGATGCCCGCGTGGGACATCGACGCGACGTGCAACGGGGCCCCCATCTCCCCGGCAACCGAGGATCTCGTCACGCGCGTTTATCGCTGCATCGGCGACGTCGGCACGAGACGCTGGACCATCGGCGTGAGCGCCGACGATCCGCGCGCGATCGAGATCGTGACGTTCGCGCCGCGCGTGCGATGATCGCGCCATGCGCGAAACGCACACGGAGTGAGCTGACGATGAACACCGCCTACGCATGGATGCTGGTCAACGCCGCGGCGCTGGCGCTGGTGCTGACGACGGCGCACGCGCTGCTCAAGTGGGCATCGCAAAAGCCGCACACGACGTTCGTCGAACTGCTCACTTCGCAGGCGCCGGTGGTGACGCTCGCCCTTGCGCTCTATGGCGGCGTATTCCTGTGGTACCTGCACGCGTTGCGCAAGTTCGAAATGTCGGAGCTCTTTCCGCTCTACACGGGACTAACGCTGATCCTGGTCGCGCTGGTCGGCGTGATGTGGTTCCACGAGCGCCTGTCGCCACTGCAGTTCGGCGGCATCGGCCTCATCGTCGGCGGATTGTTCCTGCTGCAGCAGGGTGGGTGACGGCGATGATCGCGATCGTGTCGCAGCCGCTAACGACCCGCAGAGCGCTCCACGGCAGACCGAAAACCATTCGCGCAACGGCATGCGTGACTTGCATTGCAATACCATTGATCTGCGGCTGACAGCGAATTGGCCGCTTGCCGCGCCTCAGTAGCTTCCATGCGACGCGAAATTCTCGAAGCGCGTGAATTCGCCGAGGAACGTGAGGCGCACCGTGCCGATCGGTCCGTTGCGCTGCTTGCCGATGATGATCTCGGCGACGCCCTTGTCCTGTGTGTCGGGGTTGTAGACCTCGTCGCGGTAGATGAACAAAATCACGTCCGCGTCCTGCTCGATCGCGCCCGAATTATGGCTGACGATGCCGTCCGCAAGCCAGCTCGCAGGGCCGGGCACGGTCAGGTCGAAGACTTCCGCGTCGCCATCGGGAGTGACCGTCAGCACGCGATCCCAGTACAGGTCCGATTCCGACCAGCGCCGCAACGTGGCGTCGTCGAGAAGCCTCGCGTAGCTGGCGATCGTCGCGCGGCTGGGTGCGAATCCGAAATGGCTGGTGCCGCCATAGGCGGTGCCGTGCATCGCCGCCATCGCGCGCTGCGTGATCGCCTGCTTCACCATCGCCACGCGTACGTCACCGAAGACGGCGAGCGGCAATGTATCGACGTTCGGATTGGATACGAGCGCCCGCAGATGTTCACGCAGCAACACCGCGGGTCCGACGCGTGGCCCAAATGCGCCGATCTGCTCCAGGAAGCGACGCTGGTCTTCGCTGCCCGAGACATCGACCGAGTAGACCGGGCGATGGTCACCGGTTCGCGTCGAGCGAATGCGTGCGACGATGCCGAAGCGAAGCAGCAGTGCCGCGACGTCGTCGGCGAGTCTCCGGCTGCAGGTGGCGAGATAGACTCGCGGCGCGCCGCGGGTGCCGGGCTTGCGCACGAAGATCGAGCCATCGGTCGCCCACAGGTGGCGCAGGAAGATCGCGATGTCGGCATTGCGCAATCCGAACACACCGCCCGGAACGCGCTTGTCGTGCGAGCGCTGTCCGAAAATGCCGAGCGACTTCAGCCACGCGCCGACTCCGGTCGCGTGCCATCGGTTGCCGTTGCCGGCAATCACCAGTTGGTGCCAATTGCGACGCCCCGCATGGCGCGTAACGGTGCTGCCCATTGCCAGCGCGGCGCTGCGTACCGTCGCGCTGTTGTGCTCCGACGCGGTCGTGTAGCGCAGCGGCTGTCCACGCGGATAGCTGCCGTCGCCGATCAGGTGGCCGAGCAACGCGAGCTCGTGCTCGGGCCACGCAGGCGCGGATTCCGGCTCGGCGACGCGACGCGCCAGCGCCACGCGGTCACCGACGCCGATGCTGTCGAGCGCCTGCCAGCCACGTGACGTCATCACCCGATGCGCAGCCGTTGCGCGCAGCACGCGTCCGCTTGCAAGCGCGAGGCGCAACACCGGCTTGACGCCTTTCGACCAGACGCAATCGCTGGCGGCGCGACAAAGTCGCTGCTCGCCGTCGACCGCCCACACTTCGGGCGTCGAGCCGACGAGCTCTGCGATCGCCGCGCGCCTGCCATTCGCCAGCATGACCAGCGTGTCGCCGGTCACGCATTCGCGCAGGTCCGACATCACCGGCCGCTTGTTGGGACGCTGCTCGAGGCCGCGATTGAGCTGCGACAGCGCGATCACCGGTACCTTGAGCTCCTTGGCGAGCGCCTTCAGCGAACGCGAGATTTCGGAGATCTCGGTGGCGCGATTTTCTCCGACGGCGTTGGCCTCCATCAATTGCAGGTAGTCGACGATGACGAGGCCAAGCTTGCCGTTGTACTGCTTGGCGATGCGCCGCGTGCGCGAGCGCACTTCCATCGCGGTGAGCGCGGGCGTCTCGTCGATCAGGATCGGCGCATCGTTGAGCTTGCCGAGCGCGGTGGCGAGCTTGTTCCAGTCGTCGGGCTGCAAGCGCCCGGTGCGCAGGTTCTGGCTATTGAGGCGGCCGGTCGACGCGATCATCCGCAGCGCGAGTTGGTTGGCGCCCATTTCCATCGAGAAGATGATGACCGGCAGCTTGAGGTGCAGCGCCGCGTGCTCGCCCATGTTGACCGCCAGCGCCGACTTGCCCATCGACGGCCGCCCGGCGACGATGATGAGGTCGCCCGGCTGCAGTCCCGCGGTCTCGCGGTCGAGGTCGGCGAAGCCGGTCTCCACGCCCGTCACTTCCGACGGATTGTCGCGGCTGTAGAGCTCCTCGATCCTTTCGACGACGCCGGCGAGCAGCGTGCCGAGCACCGCATACTGCTTCTGGCCGCGCGCGCCCTGTTCGGCGATGTGCATCACCTTGGTCTCGGCTTCGTCGAGGACTTCGCGCGCGCTGCGCCCCATCGGATGGAAGGCGGATTCGGCGATCTCGCCTGCCGTCGACGCGAGCTGGCGCAGGATAGAGCGCTCGCGGACGATCTGCGCATAGTGGCGGATGTTGGCGGTGGTCGGCACGTTCTGCACCAGCGCGCCGATGTACGCGAGGCCGCCCACGTAGTCGAGGCGCTGCGTCGACGCCAGCAACTCGGCGACGGTCACCGCATCGGCGGGCTTGCCTTCGGCAATGAGGCGCATCGCATGCTGGAAGATGACGCGATGCGCGTCGCTGTAGAAATCGGCGTCGGTCAGCACGTCGCCGATGCGGCTTTCGGCTTCGTTGTCGAGCAGCAGCCCGCCCAGTACCGATTGCTCGGCTTCGAGCGAATGCGGCGGCAGTTTCAGTGCATCGAGTTGGGAGTCGTCCGGCATGACGTGCGCGCCGCGAGTGAATCGAACGCGATTGTACAAGGTTGCCACGTGATCGCGCGGCATCGGCAGTAGGCCAAACGATGCATCGCGGCGAAAAAAAGGCGCCCGAAGGCGCCCTTGCTGCCACAGCGTGCCGGATTCAGCCCTGGCTGGTGTCGCCGATCACGTGCACGACGATGTCGGTGACGACGTCGGTGTGCAACGCCACGCTGACCGGATGCTCGCCGACCTGCTTGAGCGGGCCCGTGGGCATGCGGATCGCCGACTTTTCGACGTTGAATCCCTGCGCCTTCAGTGCCTCGACGATGTCGACGTTGGTGACCGAGCCGAAGAGGCGCCCATCGACGCCCGCCTTCTGCGTGATCCGCAATGACGTTCCTGCGAGCTTCTCGGCTTGCACGGTCGCGGCGGCAAGCTTGTCGCCGGCGGCCCGTTCGAGCTCGGTGCGCTTCGACTCCAGCAGCTTGAGGTTGTCCGGCGTCGCGCGCTTCGCCTTGCCTTGCGGAATCAGGAAATTGCGCGCGTAGCCGTCCTTGACCTTGACGATGTCGCCGAGGCCGCCGACGTTGGCGACTTTTTCCATCAGGATGATCTGCATGTCGGATCTCCTCAATGCCGGTCGGTGAACGGCAGCAGCGCAAGGAACTGCGCGCGCTTGATCGCGGTGCCGAGCTGGCGCTGGAAGCGCGCCTTGGTTCCGGTCACGCGTGCCGGCATGATCTTGCCGTTTTCCTGGACGAAGTCCTTCAGCACGTCGATGTCCTTGTAGTCGATCTGCTTGACGCCTTCGGCGGTGAAGCGACAGAACTTCTTGCGCTTGAACAGCGCATTGCCGCGATCGCGCTTCTTCAAGTCCTTCTTGCCTTTGAACTTGCCTTTACCTCTTCCCAGTGGGCGGGGCATGGTGTCTTACCTTTCCGTCAAATCGAATCGTGAAATGTGCAATGCGACGCTGGTTCCCGTGCGGTAACGCCGGGCGACGAAGCCCTCGCAGCGCAACGCCGTGCCGTCGGCGACGCTCGCCAGCGCGCGCGCGACGTCGGCGAAAGCGACCGCCGCCATCTCGCAGTCGACCTTGCGCTCGCCACCAGCTTCGGGCTGCGTCGACGCATGCATCAGCGTCAGGTGCAGCACCGGTATTCCGCCGGGCGTAAAGCGAAGGTCGTCGCGTTGTACAAGCGTGGCGTCGAGCGTGAATCGGTTCTCGCCGTGCACCTGTCCTTGTTCGCCTGTGTTCGCGCGGGCCGTCCGCGCTTCAGGGCGCTGCCGCCTGCGTCGGTGCCGTCGCGGCTGCCGGTGCGGCGTCCGTACTCGCGCGCTCCGCCGGCTTCTCGGTCAGCGATCGCGACTTTTCTTCCTTCATCATCGGCGACGGCGCAGCCACCGCCTCGGGCACCGCGACGATCAGGTGCCTCAGCACGGCATCGTTGAACTTGAAGGCGTGCTCGAGCTCGGTCAGCGTCGCCGCGTCGACTTCGATGTTCATCAGCACGTAATGGGCCTTGTGCATCTTCTGGATCGGATAGGCCATCTGCCTGCGGCCCCAGTCCTCCAGCCGGTGGATGCGGCCGCCATGGCCGGTCACCATCGTGCGGTACCGCTCGACCATGCCGGCGACTTGCTCGCTCTGGTCGGGATGCACGATAAAAACGATTTCGTAATGACGCATTAATATCATCCTTTCGGTCGATTACGGCCTGCGCGGCGGACGCAGCAAATGCCGCGTCCTCGCCCCTGCATCGCGATGTCTTTTGCAGGCCGACGGCCACCCCGTGAGTTCCGGGTGTGGCAAGGGAACCCGAAATCATAGCCGAAAAAGTCTGGTAAATCAATGCTCCGGCAAGATGCCCGCGGCGGCGGTTGACAGCGCCGGCGATACCCCCTGCAATGGTGCCCATGCCGCTCGTCTCCGCGATGCCAATTCCCTCCCGCGTCGCGTGCGGGATCGCCGCGATATTGTCGCTGCCCTCGGTGGCGCTGTCGGCGTGGGCGGCCGCCTACATCGCCCATTCGATCGTCACCGAATCCTGGTACCGGCATACGTTCCTCGCCTACGGCGTCGAGCGCGCGCTGGTCGACGTGGTCTTCGTCGCCGGCATCATCGCCGCGGCATGGCTCGCCATCCGCCGCCCGCCGGCTTCGCCCCGGCGCGCATTGGCTTACGCAGTCGCTAGCGGCGGTGCGCTCGCCGGCATCTGGACCGAAGTCCAGTTCTGGGGCGACGCCGATCCGCAGTTGCCGCCCGGCGCGTTCGTCGTCCCGTACATCGCGTGGGCCGCGGCGTTCGCCACGCCGCTTGCTTTCGGCAACGCGCGCCAGCCATCGTGACATTGCCGCCGATTCCACGACGGTTGATGCAATCGACGCCCTTTTCGACCACGGATGCCCAACAATGACCGCGAGCCCGACCATGCAACCGGATCGACGCACCGCACGACCAGCGGCACGCGGAGTCGAGCGCATCGTCGCCACCATCGCCGCGGCGATGCTCGCGACAGGCGCATACGCCGATGGCAGCGGATTCTTCGACGCCGCGCAGGTCACGAGCGGGCGCTTCGACTACTCGCAGAAATGCAGCGTGTGCCACGGCGCCGCGCTCCAGGGTACTGGCGCGCCGGCGCTGAAAGGCGCGAGCTTCGCTGCGCAATGGAACGGCAAGGCGCTGTCCGAATTTTACAAATACGTGCACGACCAGATGCCGCTCGGGCAAGCGGGCACGCTGGACGGCCAGCAATACGCGGACATCGTCGCCTACATCCTCGCGCAGAACGGCATCGCCCCGGGTGACGACAAGATGACTCCCGCTTCGCCGATGCAGCGCGCGCTGGCGCTCGACGCGAATGCCGTCGCCGACGCGTCGGCGCAAGGATCCGCGGAGGTCAGGATCGGCGCGCTCTATGGCACGCTCAAGCAGCCCTCGACGAGCGGACCAACGCAGGCGGAGCTCGATCGCGCCGACGACGATCCGGCGACGTGGCTGATGTACAACAAGGGCTATCGGGGAGCGCGCTTCTCGACGCTGGCCTCGATCGACACGCGCAACGCCGCGTCGCTGCACCCGGTGTGCATGTTCCAGTTGGGGGAGCTCGGCACGTTCTCGACCGGTCCCGTGATGTACGACGGCATCCTTTACGCGACCACGCATCTGGGCACGTACGCGATCGACGCCATGAACTGCCGCAAGCTGTGGTCGCACCAGCACGTCGCGCAGGGGCCCGAGATGAACGCGACCAACAAGGGCGTCGCGATTGCCGGCGGACGCGTGATCCGCGGCACGCAGGATGGATTCCTCTACGCGCTCGACGCCAGGACCGGCGCGCCGTTGTGGGTGCGTCAGGTGGCCGACTACCGGATCGGCGAGGGCATCGGCGCGGCACCGATCGTGTGGAACGACATCGTCTATGTCGGCAAGGCCGGCGGCGACTGGGGCATCAAGGGCCGGATGATGGCGTTCCACGCCGAGGACGGCTCGCCCGCGTGGAGTTTCGACCTGATCCCCACCGGCGACGACACCGGCGCCGACACGTGGAAGACCCCGGGCGCGAGCGCGCACGGCGGTGCCGCGGCGTGGGTGACCTACGCGCTCGATCGCGACACCGGCACGCTGTTCGTGCCGGTCGGCAATCCCGGTCCCGACTACAACAACGCGATGCGCGAAGGCGCGAACCTGTTCACGATTTCCACGGTGGCGCTCGACGCCAGGACGGGCAAGCTCAAGTGGTGGTACCAGATGAGGGCCAACGACGACCACGACTGGGACGCGACCGTGGTGACGTTGTTCGACGCGGGCGACAGGAAGCTCGTCGCCACGGCAGGCAAGCAGGGAATCCTGCACGTCGTCGCGCGCGCAGACGGCAAGCTGCAGTTCAAGCTGCCGGTGACGACGATCCAGAACCAGGACGTACCGCTGACGCCGGCGGGCGTGCACGTGTGCCCGGTGGCCGGCGTGCAATGGAACGGCCCCGCGTACAGCCCGGCGACGGGCCTGCTCTACGTCAACGCGATCGACTGGTGTTCGACTTTCAAGCTGGGTCCCGATCCCAAGTGGCAGGCCACGATTCCCTACACCGGGCTCGCCAACGGCTGGGGCACCAACGATCCCGTCGAGCAATGGGCGGGATGGATCAATGCCGTCGATCCGAAGACCGGCACGATGGCCTGGCGGGTCAAGTGGCCGACGCCGATGTACGCGGCGATCACGCCGACCGCGGGTGGCGTCCTGTTCACCGGCGACCTCGACGGCAACTTCCTGGTGCTCGATGCCGCCAACGGCGCGACGCTTTACCGCTTCAACACCGGCGGACCGATCGCCGGCGGCGTCATCACCTATATGGCGCGCGGCACGCAATACGTGGCGGTCGCAAGCGGCAGCAGCGGCGGCTCGATTCCCTTGAGCGGCAGTGCCACGCTGGTCGTGTTCGCGCGCTAACACGCGCCGCGCCATTCGCTGCGGGATCGCCAGTGCCGCTGATGCCTGTCGTGTTGATCCCCGGGCTGCTCGCGTCGCCGCGCTACTACGCGGCGCAGGTGCCGGCGCTGTGGCGGTTCGGACCGGTGACGATCGCCAACCACACGACGCACGACAGCATCGAGGCCATCGCGCAGAGCATTCTCGCCGACGCGCCCCCGCGCTTCGCGCTCGCCGGACATTCGATGGGCGGCTACGTCGCGTTCGAAATCATGCGCCAGGCACCGCAACGGGTGGCGCAACTCGCGCTGCTCGACACGTCGGCGCTGCCTGATTCGCCCGAGCAGACGGCCAAACGGCGCGAGCAGATCGCACTCGCGCAGACGGGACGATTCGCCGATTTGCCGGCGTTGCAATTTCCGCAATTCGTGCATGCCGATCGCATGGGTGACGAAAACCTGCGCGCGCTGATGCGGACGATGGCGGACGACAACGGCGCCGACGTGTTCGTGCGCCAGCAACGCGCGATCCTCGGCCGCGTCGATTCGCGGCCGACGCTCGCGACGATCGCCTGCCCCACGCTGGTGATCGTCGGCGACGCCGACCAGCCGACGCCGCCGGCGCGCGCGCACGAAATCGCGCAGGGCATCGCCCACGCGACTCTGGTGACGATCGCGCGCAGCGGGCACATGACGGCGATCGAGAGACCCGCGGACGTGACCGCCGCCATGATCGCGTGGATGGAGCCCTGAGCATGGCGTGGGCCGCCCGTTCCCGCCATCCGTACCGGCGTCGGGGGAGTTCGACTCCAGGAATTTAACGGTGGTGTTTGCAACGCCGGGAACGTTGTGCGCACAATGGCATCGAAGCTTGCGCAAGCGCAAGAACCCCATGCGAAAACCCGCGCTCTACAGCCGCTCGCCTCGTCCACCGCCGGATGCGCGCGATCCGTTGCAAGCCGGCCTGGCGCCTGCGATGCCGGGCGCGAGCGGGCGCGCATGGCGAGCACGTCTGCACGCCGCGCGCGTCCCCATCGCCTGCATCGCGACTGCGCTCGTGGCCGCGGGCCTCGCGATCTACGCCGCCACGCGCCCGCCGCCGCGCGCCTTCACGCAGCAGGACGTCGATGCCGCGGTGTTGCATACGCTCGACACGCACGTGCTGCCGTCGATGGCGCAGAAGGCCTACGCGGCGGTGCGCCCGTCGGTGGTCCACGTGCGCGGCCTGCGCCGCGTGCATGCGGATGCAAAAGCCGCGGCCAAGTCCCCCGCACACGCGCATGCGCGCGCGCCGCAGCCGGGCGAGCATCCGCGGCCGGAGGCGGACGGTCCCGAGGACCTTTACCGGATGGGCGTGGGCACCGGCGTGGTGATCGTCGCCACCGGCGTGATCCTGACCAACTTGCACGTGATCGCCGACGCCGAGGCGATCGTCGTCACGTTCGCCGATGGCACCGAATCGCCGGCCGACATCGTCAGCACGCAACCGGAGAACGACCTCGCAGTACTGAAGGCGCGCATCGTCCCCGACGACCTGCCGGCAGCGACCCTGCGCTCGACCGCCGACCTGAGTGTCGGCGACGAAGTCGTCGCCGTCGGTTTTCCGTTCGGCATCGGTCCGTCGGCCTCGTCGGGCGTGGTGTCGGGCCTGCGCCGCGAATACCGATCCGAAAACGACACGGTGCTGACCAACCTGATCCAGTTCGACGCCGCCGCCAATCCGGGCAACTCCGGCGGGCCGCTGATCACCGCCGATGGCGAAGTCGTCGGCATCGTCACCGGTATCTTCAATCCCACCGACCAGCGCGTGTTCATCGGCATCGGCTTCGCCGTGCCGATCGAAAACGCGGCGTCTGCGGTGGGCCTGTCACCGTTCTGACCCCGACTGCCCACCATGGAACCCATGCCCAGGAACAACGTCGAAGCCGCCGCGCTGATGCAGCGCATCCTGTTCGAGGTCAAGAAAATCGTCGTCGGACAGGATCATTTTCTCGAGCGCGTGCTGGTGGCGATGCTCGCGCAGGGCCACCTGCTGGTCGAAGGCGTTCCCGGCCTCGCCAAGACGCTCACCGTGAAGACGCTGGCGCGCACGATGCACGGCCTTTTCCGGCGCATCCAGTTCACGCCCGACCTCGTGCCGGCCGACCTGGTGGGCACGCGCATGTTCAACCAGCGCACCAGCGAATTCACCACCTCGCTGGGCCCGGTGTTCGCCAACCTGCTGCTGGCCGACGAGATCAACCGCGCGCCGGCGAAGGTGCAAAGCGCGCTGCTCGAAGTGATGCAGGAATACCAGGTGACGATTGCCGGCGAGTCGTTTCGCGTGCCCGAGCCGTTTCTCGTGATGGCGACACAGAATCCGATCGAGAGCGAAGGCACGTACGCGCTGCCGGAGGCGCAGGTCGATCGCTTCATGATGAAGGTCGAGGTCGGCTACCCGTCGGAAGAGGAGGAATTCGTCATCGTCGAGCGCGTCACCGGCACGCCGGTCGACGTGACCGCCGTATGCTCGACCGACGACCTGCGCGACGCGCAGCGCGAATGCCGCAAGGGCTATGTCGACCCGTCGCTGATGCAGTACGCGGTGCGCCTCGTCGCCGCGACGCGGCAACCGGCGCGCTTCGGCCTTCCCGACCTCGCCAAGTACATCACGTTCGGCGCGAGCCCGCGCGCGACGATCCATCTCGTCGAAGGCGCGCGCGCGCTGGCGTTCCTGCGCGGCCGCAGCTATGCGCTGCCCGAGGACATCGCCGATCTCGCACCCGACGTCATGCGCCACCGGCTGGCGCTGTCCTACGAAGCGCTGGCCGACGGCACCACGCCCGACCGCATCATCCATCGCGTGCTGCAGAGCGTACGCGCGCCCGACAAGCCGCTCGCGAGCCATGTCGACATCGGCAACCCCGCCTGACGCCGTCCTGCGCCGTCTCGAATGGACGGTGCTGCGCAGGCTCGACGGCCTGCTGCACGGTGACTACCGCACGTTCTTCCGCGGCACCGGGCTCGACTTCGCCGACCTCCGCGAATACCAGTTCCATGACGACGTGCGACACATCGACTGGAACGTCACCGCGCGCCTCAACACGCCGTACGTGCGCGAATTCAACGAGGAGCGAGACCTGTCGGCGTGGTTCCTGCTCGACCTGTCGGCGTCGGTCGACTTTGGCTCGGCAGCAACGCGTAAGTCGAACGTTGCCGCCGACCTCGTCGCCGTGCTGGCGCGCGTGCTGACGCGCCACGGCAATCGTGTCGGCGCATTGATGTACGGACACCACGTCGACACGGTGATTCCGCCGCGCAGCGGCCGGCGCCACGTGCTGCACCTGATGCACGCGATCGCGACACGTGCGCCGCTCGAGCGCTCGGCCGAGCATGCGACGCGGCTGTCCGAGCTCATCGACGCCGCGCTGGTGGCGCTGAAGCGCCGCACGCTGGTCTTCGTCGTGTCGGATTTCGTCAGCGCGCCCGGCTGGCACAAACCGCTGGCGGCGCTCGCGCAGCGCCACGACGTGGTCGCGGTGCGCCTTTACGATCCGCTGGAGCAGGAGCTGCCCGACCTCGGCATGATGCTGGTCGAGGACGCGGAAACCGGACAGCAGCTGTTCGTCGACCTGCACGATCGGCGCTTTCGCAAGCGCTTTGCCGACATCGCTGCGCGCCGCGAGCGCGAGCTGCGCGCGGGCCTCGCCGCCGCAGGCGTCGACGCGCTCGAGCTCTCAACCACCGACGATCTCGCCGACGCGCTGATGCGCTTCGCCGACTTGCGCAAGCGCCGCGCGCGCGCACCCGGCACGTCGCGCCTTCCCGTGCACCTCGTCGCGGTGCGATGAAATTCCTGTGGCCTCAATGGCTGTGGCTCGCGACGATCCTGCCGCTGCTGGTCGCCGGCTATGTGCTGATGCTGCGACGTCGCAACTGGCGTGCGCTGCGCTATGCGAGCCTGTCGATCGTCGCCGAGGCGCTCGGCGGCGGGCACCGCTGGCGCCGCCACGTCCCGCCGGCACTGATGCTGGTGGCCCTCGCCGCGCTGATCGTCGCGGTCGCGCGGCCGATGGCCACGGTCACGCTGCCGTCGCAGCACGAGACGATCATCCTGGCGATGGACGTGTCCGGCAGCATGCGCGCCGCCGACGTGCAGCCGAGCCGGATCGAAGCCGCGCAGGCGGCGGCCAAGGCGTTCATTGCCGACACGCCGTCGAACATGCGCATCGGCATCGTCGCCTTTGCAGGCACCGCCAACGTGGTGCAGCCGGCGACGTTCAGCCGCGACGACCTCAACGCGGCGATCGAGCGTTTCGAGCTGCAGCGCGGCACCGCCGTCGGCAGCGGCATCCTGGTCGCGCTCAAGATGCTGTTTCCGGACGTCGAATTCGACCTGCGCTCGTACAATCCACGCGGCGACCCGCGGCGCGGCACGGCGCTCGGCGAAGCCAAGACCGACCCCGCGGCGACGTTCAAGCCGGTGCCACCGGGCTCCTATTCGTCGGCCGCGATCATCCTGCTCACCGACGGCCAGACGACCACGGGACCCGACCCCCGTGAAGCGGCGAAAATGGCCGCAGAGCGCGGCGTGCGCGTCTTCACCGTCGGAATCGGCACGGCCAACGGCGAAATCCTCGGCGCCGAAGGCTGGTCGATGCGCGTGCGTCTCGACGAGGACGCGCTGAAGGAGATCGCCGGCACGACGCGCGGCGATTATTTCTATGCCGGCAATGCGCTCGACCTCAAGAAGGTCTACCAGGATCTCAACTCGAAGCTGGTGCTCGAGAAAAAGGAGACCGAAGTCACGGCGTTGTTCGCGGCGATCGCCGGCGCGCTGCTGCTGTTGGCCGTGATGCTGTCGCTGTGGTGGTACCAGCGGATCGCCTAGCGTCCGCGATCGACACATTGCAGCCGGCGCGCCCCTTGCGGACCTGCGACGCCGATCCGACGCCGCATCCCGTGCATCGCGTTGCCAGGTCTCCGCCGTCCGCCGCGCGAGACGATGTGCGTCGCGCGGCGGACGTCAACGAGCGTCAGCCACCCGCTTCGCCACCGTTGGCGTTCTTCGGCTTGGTGGTGTAGCTCTCGCCACCGCGGTTGCCCTGCGGACGGTTGGCCTGCGGCCGGTTGCCGTTGTCTTGCGACGGACGACCCTGCGGCCGGTTGCCGTTGTCATGCGAGGGGCGACTCTGCGGTGGGCGATAGGAGCCCTGCGCGGGCCGGTTGTCGCGCGGCGGACGATAGTCGGGACGGTGGTCGTTGCCGCCACGGTAAACCGGCGGCCGCCAGCTATTGCCGAAGCGTGGCGGCGGCGCGTGATACGGGCGCGCTTCCCAATACGATCGGCGGTTGTAGAACGGCCGGCCGCGATAGTAATTGTCCCAGTAGTTGCCCAGCGAGAACGTGATCAGTGGCAAGCCGAGCGCGGGACCGTACGAATAGATAGGCACGCGATTCGACTGATACGGATAGTTCAGATAGGTCGCATAGACGAAGCCGCGCAGGTCGCCGACATAAACGTCGCACCACGTGTAGCTTTCGAGGCATCCGGCGACGCTTACTGCCGTTCCTGGTGCCAGGCTCGCCACCAGCGGATACGTGGAATCGGGACCGGCGCGCAAGTTGACGGCGCGCGTCGTGTAAGCAGTCTGCGCGGCCGCGCCGAGTGGAATCGCAACCAGCAGGATGCCGACGATTTTGTGCACTGCACGCATGAAATGATCCTTTTGCGATTGATCTCAATGGAGTTCAGTTTAGTGTAACGCCGCAACCCGGCATTGCGTGTACGCGTCGCCAATTCGGCGCTAGCGAGGGCGGGCAAGCCCCGCCACCGGCAATCCTTCGATCGCGTCGAGCGCGGCTTCGCGGGCATTGCGGTCGAGCGCCGCCAGCGCACGCACCTTCGCGTAGAACGCCGGCAGGTCGCCGTGGGCGCCGGCGATCAGCGCGCGGAACGCCGGCACGCGCTCGGTGTAGAGCCCAATCGAGGCGATGCTCGCATTGTTGGGGCCGTGGTTGTCGTAGCCCGCGAACCAGCGATCGAATCCCGCGAGTCCCGGCTCGCCGCGCTTGACGCTTGCATAATCGGCACGCATCGCCGCGAAGGTCGCCTCCTTCTGCTGTTCCTTCTGCGCCGCCGGCGCGTCGCTCGCGTACAGCGCGGCGAGGCGGACACGCGCGTCGCGGACGAGCCGCTCGAATTCGCCACGCAGGCGCTCGTTGCGCGCGCGCTCCGCCGCTAGACGCGCGCGCTGCTCCGGCGGCTGCGCGGCGATCCAGCGCACGAGGCCCTCGTCGGACAGCGCGGCTGCGTACGACTCGTTGAACACCGTATCGCCCTTGACGTAGACGAGCTGGTGCGCGAGCTCGTGGAAGATGAGGCGCGCGAACTCGGTTTCGGGAAAGCGCACGAACGTCGACAGGATCGGATCGTCGAACCACCCGAGCGTCGAATACGCGGGAACGCCGCCGACGTGGACATCATTGCCGGCGGCCGACAGCGCGGCCGCCTCGGCGCGCGCTTCCTGCTCGCTGAAATAACCGCGGTAGTTGACGCATCCGGCGACCGGATAACACCAGTCGTGCGGTACCAGCGAAAGCCGCGGCGTGGCGAACACGTTCCAGATGACGAACGGGCGGCCGAGGTCGGTGTAGCGCCGGTAGCTGCCGTTCGCCGGCAGGTCGAGCTGCCGCGATGCGAATTCGCGGACACGCTGCGCGAGCTGCAGCCGCTCCTTGAGGCGCGCGTCGGACGCGGCGCCGATCGCCTCGTCCAGCGGTTGCGCACGCGACAGGATGTCGTACTGGCCCTGCATGCTCTGCCAGTAGTAGTCGACGGCGCTGCAACCGCCGACGAGCGCCACGCACGCGAGCGCGATGACCCGCAAGCCCCCGCGCTCACGCATGCGCGGTGGTGCGAGTGCGGTCGAGCGTGGTGAGCCATGCGCCGAGGCGCGCGACGCCGGTTTCGAGCTTGGCCAGCGCGACCGTGTAGGCAAAGCGGACGTGAACGTTGGCGCGATGGGTTCCGAAATCGATGCCGGGTGTGAACGCCACGCCGGCATTGGCGAGCGCGTCGCGGCAGAACGCCTCGCTGTCGCTCGACCAGCGCGAACAGTCGGCATAGATGAAGAATCCGCCGTCGGGCAGCAGCGGAATGCCGAAGCCCAGGCGGCGCAGCTCGCGGACGAGGTAGTCGCGGCGCTGCTGGAACGCCTCGCGCCGCGCTTCGACGATGGCCAGGGTCGCCGGCTCGAAGCAGGCGAGCGCGGCGCGTTGCGACAGCGTCGGTGGCGAGATGTACAGGTTCTGCGCGAGCTTTTCGAGGTCGCGCACGTGACGCAGCGGCGCGACGATCCATCCGAGTCGCCAGCCGGTCATGTTGAAATGCTTCGAAAAGCTCGAAATCACGAAGGCATCGTCGAGCACCGCCAGCGCCGAGCGCGGCGCGCCGCCATACGTGAGCCCCAGGTAGATTTCGTCGACGATCAGGTGGCCGCCGCGACGCGCGACGCTCGCGGCGATTCGTGCGAGCTCGTCCGCGGCGATCGTCGTGCCGGTGGGATTGGACGGCGACGCCACCAGAACGCCGCGCGTGGCGCGCGTCCACGCGCGCTCGACCAGCGCCGCCGTCAACTGGTAGCGCGTCGTCGCGTCGACAGCGATGCTGACCGGCGTGCCTTCGAGCGTGCGCACCAGGTGCCGGTTGCAGGGATAGTTGGGATCGGCCATCAGGATCCCGGCGTCACGGTCGACGATCAGCGCCAGCACGAGCAGCAGCGCCGCCGACGATCCGGAGGTAACGATCACGCGCGCCGGGTCGACGTCCACGCCATAGTGGCTCGCGTAGTGGGCGGCGATCGCGTGCCGCAACTCGGGAAGTCCCAGCGCCGACGTGTAGTAAATATCGCCGCCGTCGAGCGCGCGCCGGGCGGCGTCGCATACCGGCACGGGCGTGGGAAAATCAGGTTCGCCGATCTCCATGTGCACGACGTCGATGCCGCGCGCCTCCATCGCGCGCGCCGCAGTCTGCACCTCCATCACGTGGAACGGGGCGATGCCGGTCATCCGGCGCGCGATTGTCGGCAGGTCATCCATCGAAGGTCTAGGCGCCAGGGCGCGCAAAAAGCGTTATCGTAATCCCTTGCCGCCCATCGACCGTGCCATGATCTTTTCCCGTTCGACGCCGCAGTCCCGGATGCTGGCCGCGTGCGCGTTGCTCGCGGCGATCACCGCAGCATCGCCTGCGCATGCCGACATCTACAAGTGCCTCGGCGACAACAGCCAGCCGGTGTACCAGGACAACCCCTGTCGCGCCGGCCGCGAGCTGCGCGATTTCCAGGCCGACCCCGCGACGGTGTCGGTGATACCGTTTGTCACGTCGCCGTCCGCACCCGCGCCCGCGGCAACGGCCAGGAAGACGACGAAGCGCGAGCAAGCGGCCTCGGGAAACGCGCCGGCGCCGAAGTCGTCGCGCGCGCGCGGCAAGCAAAACCTGCCGGCCGGCGACGCCAGCGAGCGGCGCTTCCTGCACGCCGGTATGAGCGAAGCCGAAGTGATCGCGCGCATCGGCGCGCCCGACATCAGGAGCGGCGGCAGCGGACGCCGCGGCGGCGCCCGCTGGTCCTACCTTCCCACTGACGGCGATCCCGGCATGATCACGACGCTGCATTTCCAGGCGGGCGAAGTCACGCAGATCGATCGCAAGCCGTCGCGATGAGGGCGCTGGTGCAGCGCGTGCGGCGCGCAAGCGTTGCCGCGCCGCCGCGTTGCTTCGAGGGAGTTGGAGTCAGGCCTTGTCGACCGAATAGCGTCCGGGGCCCGCGACGTATACGAACAGCAGACCGCCGGCGATCGCGAGGTTCTTGAAGAAATTGATCTTGTTCGTCGCTGCCGCAGCCACGTCGGACATCGCCCAGAAATTGTGGAAGAACAGCGCCGCGACGACCGTGAACAGCGCGAGCAGCAGCGCCGCCCAGCGTGTCTTGAAGCCGACGAGCAGTGCGAGACCGACGAACAGCTCGCAGAAGATCGCCCCCGCTGCGAGCACCTGCGGCATCGGCAGCCCCTTGCTGGCGACATAGCCGACAGTTCCGGCGAAGCCCCCCATCAGCTTGCCCCAGCCCGCCGGCACGAACAGGATCGCGATGAGAATGCGTCCGAGCAACTGCGTGATGTCCTTGTTCATCGATCATTCTCCTGGATGGGTTCAGCACGCATCGGTAGAGGCGATCCTCCGCCGAAGTGCACGCATTCTACGGCAGGAATGTGCGCGCTCAGAGGTTATAGGCCCTCTTGGCGAGTCCATAGGCAAGCTCGGGCGCCAGCTCGAACGCCTCGTCCTCGTCGAGCCGGTGCTCGAGCACGAGGCTCGCGAGGTAGCGGCAGCTGATCCTGCGCCACACGTCGTGGCGTGCGGGAATCGACATGAACGCGCGCGTGTCGTCGTTGAAGCCCGCGGTGTTGTAGAAGCCGGCGGTCTCGACCACCGATGACAGGTAGCGCTGCATCCCCTCGACGCTGTCGTGGAACCACCACGGCGGCCCGAGCTTGAGCGCCGGATAGTGGCCGGCCAGCGGCGCGAGCTCGCGCGCGTAGCTCGTCTCGTCAAGCGTGAACAGGATGAGCGACAGCCGGCGATCGTTGCCGAACAGCTCGAGCAGCGGCAACAGCGCGCGCACGTAGTCGGTGCGGGCGGGCATGTCGGCGCCCTTGTCGCGGCCGAACTCGCGCAGCAGCCTGGCGTTGTGGTTGCGCAGGCTGCCGGGGTGGATCTGCATCACCAGTCCGTCGTTGATGCTCATGCGCGCCATCTCCGTCAGCATCTGGCCGCGAAACGCCTCGGCCTCCTCGGTGCCGATGGAGCCGTCGATCGCGCGATCGAGCAGCCGCTGGCATTGCGCGGCGTCGAAGTTGCACGTGCGCGCCGTCGGGTGGCCGTGGTCGGTCGACGTGGCGCCCATCGACTTGAAGTAGTCGCGGCGCACGCGATGCGCGCCGAGGTAGCCGTTCCAGCGCAACGTGTTTTCCCCGGTCAGCGCGCCAAGGCGCATCACGTTGTCACGAAAGCCCGGGAACTCGGGGTCGACGACCGCGTCAGGCCGGTAGGCGGTGATCACGCGCCCTTGCCAGCCGCTGTCGCGGATCTTGCGATGCTGCGCCAGCTGGTCGAGCGGCGATTCGGTGGTCGCGATGACCTCGATGTTGAAGCGCTCGAACAAGGCGCGCGGTCGGAATTCCGGTTTGGCGAGGCACGCGTTGATGTGGTCGAAGTACGCATCGGCGGTGTGCGAGTCGAGCCGCTCGGTCAGGTCGAACACCGTGGCGAACGCGTGGTCGAGCCACAGCCGCGACGGCGTGGCTCGAAACAGCGGATAGCGTGCGGCGAACGTGCGCCAGATCTTGCGCGCGTCGGTTTCGACCGCACCGCCGTCGACGCGCGGGATGCCGAGATCCTCGAGCGCCACGCCTTGGCTGTAGAGCATGCGGAACACGTAGTGATCGGGCGTGATGAACAGCGCGCTGGCATCGGTGAAGGGCTGGTCGTCGGCGAACCACTGCGGATCGGTGTGGCCGTGCGGGCTGACGATCGGCAGGCGCTCGACGGTTGCGAACAGGCGCCGCGCGAGATTGCGCGTGCCGGTGCCGGCGGGAAACAGCCGATCGGGATTGAGCTTCAGTGGATGCATGGTGAACGCATAGTCGGGGATTTCAGCCGAGCTGCGCAAGTGTCGCGCGCGCGCCGTCGCGGAACAGTGCGACGGTGGCAGTGCGCACGCTCGCGCGGAAGGACGGGTTGTCGGCCAGGTCGCCGAACACCGGTCGCAGGTCGATGAACGCATCGGCAAGCGCAGCATGATTGTCGCTATGCGTAGCGGCCAGACGCGCGAAGGTCGCGCGCATCGGATCGGCCACGTCGATCGGCGCGCCGGCCTCGTCGCGGCCGCTTGCATAGCGAATCCACGCGGCGATGGACAGCGCGATACGCGCGTACCCAGCGCCTTCGCGCAACCGGTCGCGCACCGTGCCGAGCAGGCGCTGCGGCAATTTCTGCGAACCGTCCATCGCGATCTGCTGCGTGCGATGCGGCAGCGCGTTGTTGCGAAAGCGCACCAGCAGCTCGCGGCAGTAGCCGGCGAGGTCGACGCCAGGCGGCGGCACCAGGGTCGGCGTGATCTCGTCGCGCATCATGCGTTCGACGAATGGGGCCAGCAGTGGATCGGCGGACGCCTGCCACACGGTCGGATGGCCCATCAGGAAGCCGAGGTAGGCGATGGCCGAATGGCTGCCGTTGAGAAGCCGCAGCTTCATCGTCTCGTAAACGCCGACGTCGCTCGCGTACTGCGCGCCTGTGTCCTCCCACGCAGGATGCGGACCGGCGAAACGGTTCTCGATCACCCACTGTCCGAACGGCTCGGCACAAACCGCGGCGGCGTCTGCAAGCCCCAACAGCCGCGATGCCTCGGCGATGTCGCCGGCCGTCGTCGCCGGCACGATGCGATCGACCATGGTGTCGGGAAATGTCACATGGTCATCCATCCACGGCAATAGTGACGGATCGCGCGCCTGCACGAACGCGCGCACGAGGCCTTCCACCGTGTGCCCATTGTGCGGCAGGTTGTCGCAGCAGACGATCGTGAGGGCGCCGGATCGCGCGTCGCGCCGCGCGGCGATCGCCGCGGCCAGCGTGCCGGGCGCGGACACCGGACGGCCGGGATCGGCGAGATCGGCGACGATGTCGGGATGCGTGAAATCGAGTGCACCGCTCGCGGGATCGTGGCAGTAGCCTTTTTCCGTTACCGTCAGCGTGATGACGCTGACGCGCGGATCGGCCATCCGCGCCACCATTGCTGCGCGATCGTCGCCGGCGAAGCGCACTTCGCGCAACGCGCCGATCACCTGCACGCGCGTGGCCCCGCCGCCCTTCCATAGCACGCTGTAGAGGCCGTCCTGTGCCACGAGGCCCGCGATCGCGCGTGGCGTCTTCAGCGACGCGCCGCAGATACCCCACCGCGGGTCGCGCGCCAGCAGCGCGTCCGTATAGACCGCCTGGTGCGCGCGGTGGAACGCGCCAAGCCCCAGGTGCACGATGCCGACGCCGACGGCGCCCACGTCGTAGGCCGGCCGGGCGACGGCCGGCGGCAGCGCCGGCAGCGTCGCGAGATTGAGTGCGGTCATGTCGGCAGCATCGCGGAGCGCACGGCGCGTTACGCCGGCTGCGGATGTTCCTTGACGCGGCTCACGAGCTGGGTCGGGTTGACGAACTGCAGCGCCACCAGCAGCCACACCAGCGTGACCGCCATGTAGACCATCGCCATCGCGTCCACCGACTGCGACGTTCGCACGCCCGGCGCGAACATCGCGTAATACAACGCGACGACCAGTGTCTGCGAATCGGGACCTGCCGTCAGGAACGTCAACTCGAACATTGCCACGGTGCGCACCAGTACCAGCAGCGCTGCGGCGAGGATTCCGGGAACCAGCAATGGCGCCAGCACGTAAATGAAGATCTGCGGCGTGCGAGCGCCGAACACGCGCGCTGCCGATTCGAGGTTGGGGTCGATCTGCTCGATGAACGGCGTCATCACCAGGATGACGAACGGCAGCGCGGGGATCAGGTTCGCCAGTATCACGCCCCAGATCGTTCCGGCTAGGTGCCATTGATACATCACCGTGGCGAGCGGAATGCCGTACGTGATCGGCGGGATCAGCAGCGGCAGTAGGAACAGGAACAGCACCCAGCGTTTGCCGCGAAAGTCGCGTCGCGCGAGCGCATACGCGGCAGGCACGCCCAGCAGCACCGACAGCAGCACCACGGCAAACATCACCTCGAAGGTCACGATCAGCAGCGGCCCCAGCTGGAACTCCTTCCACGCGTCGGCGTACCACGTGAGCGTCCATCCCTGCGGGAGCCATGTGCCTCGCCACACCTTGCCGAAGGAGTTGACGGCAACCGTCGCGATCATCAGTCCGACGTTGGCGAGGAACACTGCCATCAGCGTGTAGAGCGTGATGTTCCACGCACGCGGCCAGAACCGTTTCGACACGGCGCTCATCCCTTGCCTCCCGTCACGGGCCCGCGATAGACGAGTCGGCGCAACCCGAGTACGCCGACGACCACGACGAACTGCACGAGGCCCATCATCATCGCGATGGCCGACGCCAGCGGATAGTCGTACTGCTCGAATGCCGCCTCGTACGCGGCGATCGAGATCACGCGCGTCGGCCCCGCCGGCGCACCCAGCAGCACTGCCGAGGGAAACACCGAGTAGGCCTGCACGAAGGCGAGGCAGAAACAGATCGCGAGTCCGGGGATCAGCAGCGGCAGGTAGATGTTGCGAAACTGCTGCCATGGGCCCGCGCCGAGGGTCGCCGCCGCGCGTCCCAGCACTGGATCGATGCCGGTCACATATGACAGCAGCAGAAGGAACGCGAACGGGAAGCCGGAGATGACCAGTGATATCAGCACGCCGGTGTAGTTGTGCGTGAGCCGGATCGTGCCCTCGTAGATGTGGAAATTCTGCAGCACCTGGGCGACCCATCCGCGTGGGCCGAAATACGTGAGCATGCCTTCGGCCACCAGCACCGTGCCCAGCGTGATCGGCACCACCAGCGCGGTGGTGATCCATTTCTGCCGCGGCGTCTTGACCCGCATCCGGTACGCGATCGGCAGCGCCACGCCGACATTGATCAGCGTCGCCGGCACTGCAAGCTTGAGCGTGGTGAAAATCGTCGGCCACAGCCGTTCGGATGAAAAGAACAGTACGTAGTTGGCAAGCATGCCTCCGCTCTTGGGATTGAACGACAGCCACAGCCCGTACGCGCACGGATAGATGAACAGCACCAGCAGGAACAGCGCCGACGGTGCGGTCAGCCACGGCGTGCGATCGACGCCGGCGAGCCCGGGGGAGTTCATGCGGCGTCGCGGTAGAACAGCAACCGCGCGACGGGGATGCTCGCGCGCACCACCTCGCCCGCACTCACTGGCATCGCCGAGCGCACGTGCAGCCGCACGCCGCCCGCGGTGGCGATGTCGACCAGCGAGTCGCGGCCGCCATACTCGAGCGAATCGACGGTGGCGTCGATCGCATTGGGGCCGTCGCCCAGCACGATGTCGTCGGGTCGCAACGCGGCGCGGATCCGCGTCCCGGGCGGCAGCTCGCCCTTGGCGGTTCCCGTCAGCGTGAGGCCATGGCCGGACGCGACGGTGCCCGTGCCATCACGGCGGTCGACGGTCAACGTGAATTCGTTGCGGTAACCCATGAAGCGCGCGACATCCAGATCGGCGGGATTGGCGTACACCTCCGCCGGCGCCGCGACCTGGCGGACAACGCCGTCCTTCATCACGACGATGCGGTCGGCGAGCGACAGCGCCTCGTCCTGGTCGTGCGTCACGTAGATCGTCGAGCGACCGAGGTTTCGATGGATGCGGCGAATCTCGCTGCGCATCTCGAGTCGCAGCTTGGCGTCGAGGTTCGACAGCGGCTCGTCCATCAACACGAGCGGCGGCTCGACGACGATCGCGCGCGCGATCGCGACGCGCTGCTGCTGGCCGCCGGACAGTTGTCCGGGCAGCTTGTCTTCGTGTCCTGCAAGCTGTACGAGATTGAGCGCCGCGGTCACGCGTTTCGCGGCCTCGCCGTCGGCGACGCCGCGCATCCGCAAGCCAAAGCCGATGTTGCGACGCACGCTCATGTGCGGAAACAATGCGTAGTTCTGGAACACCATGCCGAAGCCGCGTGCTTCCGGCGCCAGCACGTCGATGCGCAGCTCGTCGAGGTGGATGCTGCCGCTCGACAGCGCGAGCAGGCCCGCGATGCAATTGAGCGCCGTCGACTTGCCGCAGCCCGAAGGCCCCAGCAACGCGACGAACTCGCCACGCGGAATCGTCAGCGTCAGGCCTTCCAGCGCCGAGATCGCGCGGCCGTCGGCATGCGCGAATCGCCGGGTGACCTGTTCGAGCCGAAGCTCCTTGAAATCGTGTTTCATGCGGGCATTGGACCGTTCGAGAGGAGATGTCAATGCGAGCTCGACACGCCGCTCCCCGTCGCGACGCGGCGGGGAGCGTGGTGCGCGAGTGCGAAGACGTTACTTCTTGATCTTGGCGCCGACCTTCTCGTCCCAGATGCGGAACGCATCGACCTGCGCTTGCGGTGGCAGCGATTGCGTATGCGGGAATTCCTTGATCCAGGTGTCGTATTCCGGACGGCCGAATTCGTTGATCGCGTCCTGGCTTTCCTTCGGCGCCATCGACAGCGGCACGTTCTTCACCGCAGGGCCCGGGTAGAAGTAACCCTTGTCATACGTCAGCGCCTGCGCTTCCGGCGTCAACATGTACTTCATCAGGTCGAGCACGACGGCGACCTTCGCTGGCTCTACGCCCTTGGGGATCGCCATGTAATGGGCGTCGTTGACCCAGGTCATGCCCTTGAACGGCACGACCTTGTACGACTTCGGCACGATGCCCATGATCCGCGGGTTCAGATCCCAGCCCGACATCGTCAGCGTCATGTCGCGCGAGCCTTCGCCCAGCTCCTTCATCACCGCGCCGGTGCCGGTCGGGTAGTACTCGATGCAGCTGTTGAGCTGCTCGAGATACGCCCATGTCTTGTCCCAGCCGTGCACCGGATCCTTGGGATCCTTGTCGCCGAGGAGGTACGGCAGGCCCATGATGAACGTGCGTCCCGGTCCCGAGTTGGCGGGTCGCGCGTAGATCAGGCGGTTGGGATTGGCTTTGCACCACGCCAGCAGCTCGGCCGGCGTCGTCGGCGGCGTCTTGACCTTGTCCGGGTTGTATTCGACGAGCGGACCGGCCGGCATGAACGTGACGATCAGCGCCTGGTTCGACGCGAGTTCCTGCATCTTCGCCGCCGCCGGCAGGTAGTTCGCCTCGAGCCCGGGGAACTTGGCCGCGTACTGCGGCAATATCGGATTCCACAGCTTCTGGTCGATGCCCGCGGCGAGCGCATCCGTGCCGGTCAGCACGAGGTCGATGTCGCTGCGCCCCGCGCCCTGCATCGCCTTCAGCTTGCCCGGCAGCTCCGGCGCGGTAGCCTTGGTGAACGTCACCTTCGACACGAGCTCGGGATGCTTGTCGCGATAGGCCTCGATCGCGCCCTGCGTGAGTGCGAGATTGCCGGCGACGTCGACGATGTTGAGCGTCACCGGGCTCTTCGGCAGCGCGGGAACCTGCGCGCTGGCCAGCGGCGCCGCCGCCAACAGCGACAGCGCCGACAATGCGGTTGCAATCTTCAGCTTCGAAAACATGGAACTCCTCCTCAGGTTTCGCGGCGCGCCGCGGTGGATCCGCGTGCGTGCCGACTTCCGCGGTAGGCCGGCGGCGCGCCCTGCGCGTCGTCGCCCTCCCAATGACGTTGAAATTCGCGCGTGACGCGCGCGAGATGCCGGTGCATCGCCTTGCGCGCGGCGCCGGCGTCGTGCGCCGCCAGCGCGGCGATTATCGCCGCGTGATCGCCGAGCGTGCGCGCGCGCAGCTCCGCCGTGTGGAAGCGCGTCTCGAGCCGCGTGAAGATCGCGCCGTGGCGCTGGTCCCACAGCGAGCCCACCACCCACGCGAGCGCGCTGTTGCGCGTGGCCTCGGCGATGCGCACGTGGAACGCGCGATCGGCGGCGTCGCGCTGCGCATGATCGACCGCGTGCTTGCGCATCGCCACCAGGGTTTCGTCGAGCGCGTCGATGTCGTCAGCGCGCGCGCTGACGGCCGCAATCGCGGCGATCTCACCCTCGATCAGGCGCCGTGCCGCGAGCAGCTCGAATGGCGACAGCCCCCCGTCCTGCGCGCACTTCGCGGCCGCCAGCGGAAAGCGCGCGTGCGGCAGGCGCTCGGTGACGAAAATGCCGGTACCGACGCGCACTTCGACCAGGCCCGACATCTCCAGCGCGATGATCGCCTCGCGCACGGACGTCCGCGATACGCCCAGCAGCGCCGACAGGTCGCGCTCGCTGGGCAGGCGCCCACCGGTCGGGAATTCGCCGTTGGCGATCAACGTCGCGATCTGTCCGGCAATCTGGCGATAGAGCCGTGTCGGCTCGACCGTGGTCAGTGGCAAAAGCGCTCCTCCGGCAGGACGCGCGACGTTCGCGCGGCATCGTGTGGCGGATCGGGTGCTGCTGCCCGCCTTCAACGACTGCAATGGCCGGGGACTCTACTGCCCCCGGCGCCGGTGGTCAAGTGGTTGGACCACCGATTGGTTTGCGACCCCCGGGCTTGCCGCCCTTGGCGCCCGGCGCAGCGACGTAGTGCCCGGACTTGCCGCCCGACTTTTCGCGCAGCGCCACGTCGACGATGCGCATGCCGCGGTCGGCGGACTTGCACATGTCGTAGATCGTCAGCAGGCCGACGGCCACGCCGGCCAGCGCCTCCATCTCGACACCCGTGCGCTCGCGCGTTTCGCAGGTCACCTCGATGGAGACGCTCGCGCCCGCGCTGTCGACCGTGAAGTCGACGGCGACATGGGTGAGCGTGAGCGGATGGCACAGCGGGATGAGCTCCGACGTGCGCTTGGTCGCCATGATCGCGGCGACGCGCGCGATACCGAGAACGTCGCCCTTCGACATCTGCCCGGCGGCGATGGCGGCGAGCGTTGCCGGCAGCATCTCGATGCGCCCGCCGGCGCGTGCGATCCGCCGCGTGACGTCCTTGGCGCCGACGTCGACCATCCGCGCGGCGCCCTGTGCGTCGAAATGCGTAAAATGTGCGGGTGCCGTGGAGTCGGCGGCGGGCTTGCGCGTGCGTTTGGTGGCCATTGCAACCGGATCGCGGATCGTGCGCGTTGAACTCGTCGCGCGGCCGCGGCATCTTAGCACCAGACCGAGGACGGCATCGCGCAACGCGCTCCGCCCTTTTCGCCCATGCCGGCTATGGTGACCGCACTGGTGATTGCAACTTCGTTTCCGCAGGCTGCATCGCGTCCGCGCAGGCGGACGCCGCAACGCGCGTTCGCGCTGGCGCTGGCGGTCGCGACCGGCTGCCTGCCGATCGCGCCGGGGGCCATCGCGCCCGTGTTCGCGCAATCGGTGTGGTCCGGGTCGATGCTGCCGCCGCCCACGGTGGCGCTGCCGCCCGCGACGTCGCTGCTGCCGGAGCTCGGCGATTCCTCGCAGTCCGATCTGTCGCCGGCCGAGGAGCGCAAGATCGGCGAGACGGTCATCCACCAGGCGCGCGTCTCGGGCGCGATCATGGATGATCCGGAAGTCACCGACTACCTGAACGACCTGGGCCAGCGCCTCGTCGCCGCGGTGCCCGATTCGCGCGTCGACTTCCACTTCTTCGCCGTCGCCGATCCGCAGATCAACGCGTTCGCACTTCCCGGTGGATTCGTTGGCGTCAACAGCGGGCTCATCCTGCTGACGCAGACGGAATCGGAGCTTGCCAGCGTGCTCGCGCACGAAATCTCGCACGTCACGCAGCATCACATCGCTCGGATGATCGCGAGCCAGAAAAGCTCGATGCTGATGTCGATCGGCGCACTGGCGCTGGCGTTGCTCGCCGCCAAGGCCGGCGGCAGCTCCGGCGGGCAGGCCGCGCAGGCGGCGCTGGCGTCGGCGCAGGCGCTGTCGATCCAGCAGCAGCTGGACTTCACGCGCGCGCACGAATACGAGGCCGACCGCATCGGCTTCCAGCGCCTCGCCGCCGGCGGCTTCGATGTCACCGCGATGGCGACCTTCATGAAGCGGATGCAGGACGCGACGCGCTTTTCCGACAACGGCGCGCCGACGTACCTGCGCTCGCACCCGGTGACGCTGGAACGAATCGCCGAGGCGCAGGCGCGCGCGCAGGCGTTTGCCTATCGGCAGGTCGCCGATTCGATCGACTTCCAGATGGTGCGCGCGCTGTTGCGCAGCTACGAAGGCGAGCCGCGCGACGCCCTCGCCTTCTTCGACAAGGCGCTCGCCAATCACAAGTACAACAGCGTGGTCGCGACGAAGTACGGCCTCGTCGCGGCGCTGCTGCGCGCCAAGGACTACGCACGGGCGAAGAGCGTGCTCGCCGAGCTCGATGCCAGCGGGCCGGCGCATCCGATGATCGACGCGATCGCCGGCCACGTGATGATGGAATCGGGTGACCTCGACGGCGCCATCATCCGCTTCAAGGCGGCGCTCGCGCTCTATCCCAACAAGAAGCAGCTGATCTACGACTACCCGCAGGCGCTGCTGCAGGCCGGCCGTGCGCGCGAAGCGTCGGCATTCGCGGAGGCGCAGTTACAGCGCTTCGCCGACGACGGCCCGCTGCACCAGATCGCCGCGCGCGCGTACGCGGCGCAGGACATGGAACTCCAGCAGCATCTGCACCAGGGCGAGTTCTACGTGTGGCAGGGCAACCTGCGCAATGCGATCACGCAGTACGAGCTCGCGAGCAAGGTCAAGAACGCCGATTTCTACAATGCGTCGGTAATCGATACGCGGTTGCGCGGCCTGCGCAAGGAATACGCCGAGCAGCAGAAGGAATCGCCGCGCACCGAAGGCTGACTACGCGCGCACCGCGACCCCGTTTGTGCAGCCGACGTGGCCACCGCAGGCCGACACCTGTCGATATCTACAGCTGACATTCGGCTGACACGCGCCCAGCATTTCCCTCGAGCGGACCGTCCGTGTCCGCCGTCACCCAGGGGGATGCGCAATGAAACTGCTGGTTGTCGATGATCACCCGCTGATCCCGCAAGCGATCAGCCAGGCACTGCGCGAATTCGACCCTTCGATCACGTTGCTGGCCGCGGCAAGCCGCGACGAGACCGAGCGCATGCTCGCGCTGCACGCCGATTGCGCGCTGGTGCTGCTCGACCTTGCATTACCCGGCACGCGCGGCATGCAATTGCTGGCGTCGCTGGTCCGCGACCATCCGCGGCGGCCGGTCGTCGTGCTGTCGGCAACGCACGATCGCGCCACCGTCGACGCCGCCATGGCGGCCGGCGCGCGCGGCTTCATCGCCAAGACCGCAAATGCGCGCGAAATCGTCGCTGCCATCGGCGCGGCGCTCGCCGGCAAGCGCCCGGTGACGCGCGACATTGCACCGCGCATCGCCGCGGCGGCGGCGCGCATCGCACCCGGCGTCTACGGACTCACCGGACGCCAGGCCGACGTGCTGCAGTTGTTGATCCAGGGCAAGCCCAACAAGATGATCTGCCGCGACCTGTCGCTTTCCGAAGGCACGGTCAAGGTGCACGTATCAGCGATTTTGAAGGCGTTGAACGTGCACTCGCGCACGCAGGCCGTGGTCGAGCTCGCCAAGCGTGGCGTCAGCGGCGACGCGACGCAAACCTGAGCGCGCGGCTCAACCATGACCGCGCTGCGTGCCGTCGCGCCGGCGCTCGTCGAGCGTGCGCGTGCCGACCAGGTCGCGATGCTTTACGAGCGCTACCACCGCACGACGCTGTCGATGCTGCTCGGCGCGCTGATCCTGTGGGCGGTGCTGCGCGAAGAGGTGGCGCCCGCGCTGATGGCCGCGTGGCTGCTGCTGGTCGCGGCCAACCAGACGTGGCGCGGCGCGCTCGCCCGCGCGTGGCGACGCGCGCAACCGGGCATCGCCGCGACGCCGCGCTGGGGCCGCTACTGGACGCTCGGCTCGGCGCTCGCCGGCGCGCTGTGGGGATTCGCGTCGGTGGCGATGTTCCCCGAATCGGCACCGAGCCAGGCGCTGATGATCGTGTGCCTGTTCGGCGTCGTGCTGGGTGGGCTCAACCTGACCGCCGTCTACAAGCCGTCATTCTATGGGTTCGCATTGCCGGCGCTGCTGCCGCTGATCGTGCGCGTCGCGCTCGAGGGCGGGCCGGTCCACTGGAACATCGCCGGCGTGATGGTCGTCGTGCTCGCGTTCATCCTCGCGTTCGGCCATCGTCTCAACGACGTGCTGACGCACGCGCTTGCGATACGCTACGAAAACGCCGACCTGATCGTCGAGCTCAAGGAGCAGACCCGCGCGGCGCAGGGTGCCCGCACGGCGGCGGAAGCCGCCAACCGCGCGAAGAGCCAGTTGCTGGCGGCGGCGAGCCACGACCTGCGCCAGCCGCTGCACGCGCTCGCGCTGTTCCTGGCGGCGCTCGCCGCGCGCACGAGCGGCACCGAGCTCGCGTTGCTGGTGGCCAACGTCGAGCGCTCGGCGGCGAGCCTCGACGCGCAATTCGACCAGCTTCTCGACCTGTCGCGACTCGAGGCCAACGCCTTCACTCCGGAGCGCACACGCGTGGCATTGGCGCCGCTGTTCGCGCGGCTGCGTGATGAATTCGCGCCGCAGGCGGGCGCGCGCCATCTCGACATGCGCTTCGCCAACACCACGCTCACCGTCGAGTCCGACCCGGCGCTGCTGGCGCGGATCCTGCGCAACCTGATCGGCAATGCGTTGCGCTATACGCAGTCAGGCGGCGTGATCGTCGGCGCGCGGCGGCGCGGCGACAGCGTCGGCATCGACGTGTTCGACACCGGCCCGGGCATTTCGGCGCAGGATCGCGAACGGATCTTCGACGAATTCTTCCAGATCGCCACGCTCGCGGACGCGCCACAGGGCGGACGCGGCACGGGACTCGGCCTGGCGATCGTCAAGCGCTTCGCCACGTTGCTGGGCCACGAAGTCAGCGTGACCTCGCGCATCGGCCACGGCGCCCGCTTTCGCGTGGTCTGCCGCGGCGCCGGGCGGCGCACGCCGGCGCAGGTGCGCATCGCCGGCAGCGTGCGCGCCCCGCCCGCGGCGACACTCGCAGGCGCGCTGGTGGCGGTGATCGACGACGACGAATCCGCGATCGAAGGCATGCGCGCATTGTTCGGCGCGTGGGGCGCGCGCGTCGCCGGCGGCACGCACGCCGCCGCGGTGCTCGAGGCGCTCGGCGCGCTGGAAAGCTATCCCGACCTTATCATCGCCGACCTGCGCCTCGGCAACGGCGCCGACGGCGTCAGCGCCATCGCGCAACTGCGCAGCGAGCTGGGCGCGCCGATACCGGCGTTGATCGTGTCGGGCGACGTCGGCGCTGGCGCCACACGCGATGCGCGCGCCGCCGGACTGCCGCTGCTGCAGAAGCCCGTCGACGCGACCGCGTTGCGCGTCGCCGCGACGGCGTTCGTCACGCAGGCGGCGGTCGCCTCCGGCATTGCGCATCACTGATGCGCGTGCCAAAAAAATAAACCCGCGGCGCCACGTCGCGCCGCGGGGGAGGAGAAAACGGTACCTGAACCGCGCGTGCGCGGCGTTCAGACGAATCCGAGATTGCGTGTCGTGAAGTTGCCCAGGTTGGGAAACACGTAGTCCATGTCACCGCCGCCAACGCCGAACCAGTTGGCGAGCGTCGCGCCGACCTGGTCGGTGGCGGTCGTCGGCAACCACGCGCCGTTGCTGCTGACGTCGTCGGGGCCTTTGACCGCAAGCGTCGGGAACGTGCCGTAGACCTTGCCGCCGTTGACGGCGCCGCCGAGCACGAAATGGTGGCCGCCATACGCGTGGTCGGTGCCGACATTGGCGTTGCCGATGAACGTGCGATTGAAGTCCGACATCGTGAACGTCGTCACGTTGCTGGCGATGCCGGCGGCGACCGTGTAGTTGTAGAACGCCGCCATCGCGTCGTTGAGTTGCGTCATCAGGTTGACCTGGTTGGTGATCAGGTTGCTGTGCGTGTCGAAACCGCCGGCCGACACGAAGAAGAATTGCCGCGTGAGTCCCAGTGCGCCGCGCGCGTCGATCAGCCGCGCGACCTGCTTCAGCTGCTGCGCGAGTCCCGTGTTGGGTACCCCCGCGAATGCGCTGGCGACCGCCGGCGGCGTTGCCGTCAGGATCGGGCTCGCCGATTCGTTGGCGGCCAGCGACCCGCCCATCACCGACGCCGCGCCGTCCTGGACCTTGTTGCCCGAACCGGGCGCGAGCAGCGACTTCAACGCGTTGTAGCGCGCCATCGACACCGCATCCGTGCCCTGCCCCGACAGGTTGACACCGCCGTTGCCGGGAATCACGAACGGCACCGTGGCGTTGCCGACGGCGAAGACCTGGTTGCCGGACACCGACACGGTCGGCGGAATCAGTGCGCCGTTGTTCGCCGCCTTCAGCTTGTCGGCGGCGCGGCCGCCCCAGCCGGTGCGCACGATGACGTTGGGCACCTGCCCCATCCACGCCACCTGCTGGTCGGAATGCGAGAAGAGATTCGACGGCCGCCCCAGCCCGGCCTTGTATTGCGCGAGTGTCAGCGGCGTCAACAGCGTTCCGGCGTTGGCGATAATCGCCATCCGGTTGCCGTCGTAGATCGCCTTGAGCGCATCGAGGTTGGGATGCAGCCCGTACGAGTTGCCCGTCGTGCTGTCGGTGACGGGCAGCAGCTGTGCCTGCAGGTGGCCGATTCCCGACGCAGCGTTGCGCACCGCCGCGTAGTCGCCCCAGCGCGTCGCGTCGGTGGGCACGACCATGTTGTTGCTGTCGTTGCCGCCGAACAGGAACACGCCCACCAGCGCCTTGAAATCGGCGCCGGCCGCCTGCGCGCTCTGCACGCCCCATGTGCCGAGGCTGCCCACCATGCCGGCGGCTGTCAGCGCGCCGGAGTTGCGAAGGAATCTGCGGCGATCGATGTTCATGTCAGTGCTGCACCTGGTAGTGGTAGGACGACGCGATCAGGTAGACCGCCATGCGTGCGCGATCGGTTCGCCATTGCGGCTTGGTGGGATCCGGGTTCGATGCAATCGCCGCCACCGCTGCGGCGACGGTGTCGCGCGCCGCCGCCGGCAGCGTACCGGCGGTGAGCACGAGGCTCACCTGGTTGGCGAGCGTCGTCGGGTCGTCGGCGAACGCTTCGAACTGCTGCATGTTGAGTCGGGTGCCGACGCTGTTGTCGATGTTCGCATCCTCGCCCACGCCGTTGTAGACCAGCCGGTAGACGAGGTTGGCGCGGCCGAACGCCGTGTTGCTGTCGTGGATGCCGAACTCGGGCTCGTTGAGGCTCTTCGCCTGCACCTGCACCGTGGTATCGGGCTGGAAGTAGTTGAACACGGTGGGCGAGTAATAGACGCGTTGCCCCAGTGCTCCCGTGAGATCCGACAGCGTGCTGCCATCGGTGACGCCGGACAGCGCCCGGATCATCGATGTGACGACGAACACCGGCTCGCGCAGCGAGCCGAAGATGTCGCCCTTGTCGCCGTTGCCGCGCGCTTCGGGATCGAGCAGGATCGCGCGCACCACGGCGCGCAGGTTGCCGCGCTGGCCGCTGCCATCGTTCTTGAAGACGTTGACGATCCGTTGCACGTACGCCGGCGACGGATTGCCGGTGACGAGCTTCTGGATGAGCTGCTTGCTGACGAACACCGGCGTGTTGGGATGCATGAACACCGTATGCACGGCGCTGCCCAGGTCCTGCAGCGCCGACTGACCCGCCGGCAGCGCGACATTGTCGACCAGCAGCTTCGGATCGACATCGTGGCCGGAGGTCGCCGTGCCCGGGAAATTCGCCATCGGCGATGCGTAGTACGGCGAATTCTTCTTCGTCGGCGGCGAGCCGTCAGCGTTGGCGTACGTCCAGCCGGTGAACACGCGTGCCATTTCCTTGATGTCGTCCTGGTCGTAGGTTGCGATCGGATTGCCGAGGCCGTCGGTCAGCGGCGTGCCGTCCTCCTTCAGTTCCTCGAGGCCGATCGAAAAGAGCTGCATGATCTCGCGCGCGTAGTTCTCGTTCGGCACGCGTCCCTTGCCGTCGGGCCGGTCGTTGTTGACGGCGTCGAGGTAGTTGCCCATCGCCGGCGACAGCGACACCTGCTGCAGCAGCGTCTCGAAATTGCCGAACGCGTTGGCGAACAGGATGTTCTGGTAGCGCGTCATCACGTAGGCGATCGAGAGGTCCTGCTCGTTCGCCGACGTCACGAGGATCTGCGACAGCGCCCAGGCCACGCGCTGTCGCAACTGGTCGCCGCCGGTGACGGCGTTGGTAAAGAAGTCGCGCTGCACCATGTTGAGCGACAGGTGGTCGCGCACGCACTTGACCAGCGCCGAGCTCGCCGGATACGCGTTTCCCGCAGGGTCTGACGATGCGCAGTCGGTGGACGAGCGCAACTGGATGCGGTTGTAGCGCGACGTCGGGTAGCCGGTTTGCGGCTTTGCGAACTGGTTGTCGATCCAGCCGGCGATGCCCAACGACTGCAGGTTGCCGATTTCGGCGGGAGTCGGGCCGAACGTCGCCTGCGTCAGCAGACGCCACTGGTCCTGCGTCGCCGCCTTGATCACCGGCGTCGGCGTCGTCACCACGTTGAGGATTGCCGAGCTCGCCGTGGCATTGAGGCTGTCGGTGGCGCGCGCGGTGAAGGCGATCGTCTGGTTGGCGCTCGCCAGCGCGATCGCCAACGTATAGGGCTTCACGAGCACGGTGCCGATGACAGCCCCGTTGCGCAGGAACTCGACCTTGGTGATCGTCGTGCCGGCGGCCGGCGTCGGATTCGCCGTCAGCGTGATCGTCGCCGGCACTTGCGTGAACGTCGTCGTCGAGGCGAGTGACACCTTGAGCGCGCTGACGACCGGCGCGTTGACGCTGACGACGATCGTCGGCGACGTCGCCGTGAGATTTTTGGTGTCGGTGGCGACCGCGCTGAAGGCGAGCGTACCGCCGACCGCCGGAATATAGGAATACGTATACGGCGGCGTGGAGATCTCGCTCAGCAGCTTGGTTCCGGAGTAGAAACCCACCTTCCTGATGGTGCCGCCGGTTTCGCTGGCGCTCGCCGTCAGCGTGACCGTCTGGCCGACGTTGATCGCCGTCGCCGTGGAGGCAAGCGTGACCTTGGGCACCGCGCCGACCGCGGGATTGACGGTGACGCCCACGTTGCCCGACGTTCCCGTGATGCCTTTGGTATCCGTCGCGACCGCGGTGAACGCGAGGCCGCCCGCGACCGTCGGCGTGTACTGGAACGCATAGGGAGCCGCGGTGACGCTCTTCAGCAACGTGCCACCCATGTAGAACGCGACACTCGCGATCGTGCCGCCGTCTTCGGTCGCCGTCGCCGTGAAGGTCACCGGCTGGCCCAGCGTGATCGTGGTCGGCGATGCCGCGAGCGCGACCTTGGGTGTCGATGCCGGTGGACTTCCTGGCGACGATATGCTGACGCCTACCGGCGCCGAGACCGCCGTCTGACCGCTGCCATCCGTGGCAATCGCCGTGTAGGTAATCGCACCTGCCGCCGCAGGCGTGTACGTGTAGCCGTACGGCGCGGCGGTGCTTTCGAACAGCAGCGCGCCGCTCGCGTAGAAGGCCACCTTGGCGATGGTGCCGCCGTCTTCGCTGGCGCTCGCCGCGAGCGTCACCGGCTGGCCCAGGTTCACCGCCGTTGCCGATACCGCGAGCGCGACCTTGGGCTTGGCCACGACGGGACCACCGCCATCGCCACCGCCCAGCGTGTACGACACCGGCTCGGAGCTGCGCGTCGCACCCGTCGTGTCATGCGCGATCGCGGTGAAGACGTGCGTGCCGGGCGCGATGGTGACGCTCAGCGCGAACGGCTCGCGCGTCAGCGAGCCGATCGGCGAGCCGTCCATCGTGAAGTCGATGCGCGTGACGAAACCGCTGGTGTCGGTGGCGACCGCGGCGAGGTTGAGCTTGTTGTCGGTGACCGCCTGCACGCTCATCTCCACCTTGAGCGCGCTCGAGTCGCTGCTGCCGGGTGGCGTCGACGTGGTGAAGACGTAGAAGACGACGCCTTCGAGCTGAAACCACGGCCACAGCCTCAGCACGATATCGCGATCGGTCGCGCTCGCCGTGTAGAACCACGCGTGCGTGCGCGTATTGTGGAAACGATACAGCGGCGCACGGCCGCTGCCTTCGCCGAACGGGGCGTAGTAGACCGGACCTTCGAAGATGAATGTCTTCTGCGTGGCGATGAACTGGTCACGCTCGGCGTCAGACTGCGTGTAGAAATGCGTGCCGGTCGCGGTGTCGAAGAACCTGTAGACCGGCCGGGTGTCCGGCGTCGGCGTCAGGTACGCGTAGAACACCGGCCCTTCGTAGAGGAACTGCGGCCAGCGCGAGAGCACGATGTCGCGCTCGATCGTCGACGTCGTGTAGAAATGCGTGCTGGTCTGATCGTTGAAGAAGCGGTAGACGGGAACCGCCGATTGCGCGGCGGCGACCACCGGCGCGAGCCATGCGGCAAGTGCCAGCGCGAGTGGCAGCAGCCAACGCGACGTCATGCCGGACCGCATTCCCCAGGCGCGGCGCGATGGGCCCGCGCACTGCGTTTCACGATGCATGTTCCATCTCCCCTGCCGTTGGCTCTTGCGACCTTGTTTTTCTCTGCGGACACCAGCCGCGGCGCGTCGACCTCTCGGCGCGGACGTTCCGGCAGGCCGATTATTGTCTGGAGATGTAACGATTACAAGGGCAACTACTTAAATTAATGTAAACGTCCGACAGACGGCATGTTTTATGCAATATGAATTTTAGTATTACCATGTATTATATTGTTTTAATTACCATATTTTTTACACATCGTTAATCATGTGGAAATTCTATCGACAATTAAATGACATTGGCGTGCCCGTATAATGACCATTCATCGGTGAGTTGCAAGCCGGACGCCCGGCGCTTTGCCGGTCGAACGCCCGCAGGCCCGCCTTGCAACCGGCGCTCAAAACTTTGATGACGAATGGGTATCGGGGAATGGCGCGGCGAGGAGATGCCGCGCTACGTTCCCGGTCGGCCGAGGCAGTCGTGTGCCGACGACCTGCGCGCAAAGGAGTTCGGGGCGGGCGCCGCGCGAACCCGGCGCGCCTGCTGCATCAGCCGCGCTTGTGATGCGCGGCGCGGATGTCCGCCATGTCCGCCGCGCGCTCACGCAACGCGTCGCGCACCATCATCTTTTGCCCCGGCGCCAGGTTGGCATAGACACCCAGCCACGCGTTGCGGACGCTCCGCTGCAACTCCCCCCCCTGCGACCGCGCCGCATCGGCCGTGGCTGCTACAGCAGCCAGGTCGGGCTGGTCTTTCGCGAGCTCGGCGTCGTACGCGGCCTTGGCGTTCTGCCGCAACGACGCAGCTTGCGCGCGCGCATCCTTCGACTGCGCCACCGCGTTGTCCCACTGCACTTGCTGCGATGAATTGAGCGCGAGCTGCGTGTGCAACCGCAGCAGCGCCCCCATCAGCGGATCGCCGCCATGTGCCGAACGCGCGTGCATCGCATGCGTGGTTTCAGGCGCCGGGGCGTTGGCTTGCGCGAGCGCGGCGTTGCCGCCCACGGCAAGTGCGAACGCGGCGGCCAGCAGCGCGGCGCGCGAGGTCTTGCCGGCATCGAATGCAATCATCTTGAATCCTTTCGGTCGAAAACATGAGATCCGGCGCGCATGCAGCTCGAGTTTCCGGCCGGGTTGATGCTTCGAGACGCAGCATCGCGCATTCGTTCGCGTCGCGGCGCTCGCCTTTGCAACCGCGCGTTACCACCAGTGTTCGACGTTACAATCCGTTACGAAGGATGTCGCCGCGCGCGCGCATGGCGCGCTTCAATGCCAGTCATGAACAAGGACACCCCACCGGTCCGGATCCTGGTCGTCGACGACGACGTCCGCCTGCGCGATCTTTTGACTCGCTATCTCGGCGAACAGGGCTTCGAGGTCAAGGCGCTGGCGGACGCACGCGACATCGACAAGCGGCTGCAGCGCGATCCGCCTCACCTGATCGTGCTCGACCTCATGTTGCCCGGCGAAGACGGGCTCGCCGTCTGCCGGCGCCTTCGCGCCGCCGGCGAGAACGTGCCCATCATCATGCTGACCGCCAAGGGCGAGGACGTCGATCGCATCGTCGGGCTCGAGATGGGCGCCGACGACTACCTACCCAAGCCGTTCAATCCGCGCGAGCTCGTTGCACGCATCCAAGCAGTGATGCGCCGCCACGCCGAGCGCCCGGCGCCCGGCGCGCCCGACGACAGCGGCAGCGTGCCGTTCGGCTCGTGGACGCTTGACATGGCCGCGCGTACGCTGTCGCGCGACGCCAGGACCGTGCACCTCACCACCGGTGAATTCTCGTTGATCAAGGTGCTGGTGCAGCATCCCCGCCAGCCGCTCGCGCGCGAAAAGCTGATGATGCTCGCGCGCGGCCGCGACCACGACGTTTTCGACCGCGCGATCGACGTGCAGGTGTCGCGGCTGCGCAAGATCGTCGAAGTCGACCCCGCCAATCCCCGCTACATCCAGACGGTGTGGGGCTTCGGCTATGTGTACGTCCCCGAAAGCGAAAGCGCCGTCGCGCCGTGACGCTCTGGCCGCGTTCACTGTTCGGCCGACTCGTGCTGCTGCTGATCGCGGTCGTGGCGATATCGGCGGCGGCGTCGTTGCTGATCTTTCGCTACGATCGCGCGGCGCTGGTGGCACGGCAGTTCGGCGACACCAAGATCGTGCAGCTGCAGGCGTTGCGCGTGGCGCTGGAGAACGCCGACGCCGGCGCCCGCCGCGAATACCTGAACCGCCTTGGTCGTGAATACGGCGTGCGCATCATTCCCGATGGCGAGCGGCCGCGCGTCGGCGTGCCCGCGGGAGGCAACTTCACATCGTTAGAGACACGCCTCAAGGAAGCGCTGGGAGCCGAGACCGAACTGCACATCTCAGCGGGACGCGGTTTGCTGCTCGTCAAGATCACCGCTGGTGACATTGCGTACTGGATCGGCTTTCCGACGCGGTCGCTGGCAGAGGAGGCGCTGCCGACGCGCGCGCTCATGTGGACCGCCACGGTGTTCGCGCTGCTGCTGGTCATCGCCTATATTTTCGCACGCTATCTCGCGCGGCCATTGCGCGAGCTCGCCGACGCCGTCGCCCGCGTCGGGCGCGGCGAGACGCAACCGCCACTGCCTGAAACCGGACCTTCCGAGATCGCCTCCGTCAATCGCGGATTCAACTCGATGCTGTCGAGCCTGCGGCAGATCGAGCACGATCGTGCGCTGCTGCTAGCCGGCATCTCGCACGATCTTCGCACGCCGCTCGCGCGCTTGCGACTCGGTGTCGAAATGGGCGCCGCCGACGTGCAGATGCGGGACGGGATGGTTGCCGACATCGAGGAGATGGATCGCATCGTCGGCCAGTTCCTCGACTTCGCGCGCGGCGACGAATTCGCCGCCGTCGAACTGGCGAGCATCAACGACATCGTGGAGGGCGTGGTCGCGCGCTATCGTGCCGGTGGCCGCGACATCACCGTCGACGTCCACCCTGTTCCCGCGTTGCCATTGCGCAGCATCGCGTTGTCGCGGCTGCTCTCGAACCTGATCGACAACGCGTTCGCCTACGGCAAGCCGCCGGTCGAGGTCGTCACGCGCGTCGTCGACGATGCGGTGATGATCGACGTCGTCGACCACGGCATCAGCATCGACCCGCGCGAATTCGAGCGAATGAAGCAGCCTTTCACGCGCAGCGCGCCGTCGCGCTCGCGCAACGACGGCGCCGCCGGCGCCGGGCTGGGGCTCGCGATCGTAGAGCGCGTGGCGCGACTGCACGGAGGAACGTTCGACCTGCTGCAGCGCGATGGTGGCGGCACGATCGCGCGGGTGCGCCTGCCGCTGTCGCACGGCACCGCGGGCGCGTCGCGCGCCACGCGACAGCCGTGACCCACGTTCCGCTAATTCTGATCCGGAGTGAAGTGCGTGTCGCGTGCGGCGAGCAATACCACGGCCTGCGCGGCGATCCCCTCACCTCGCCCGGTGAACCCGAGGTGCTCGGTCGTCGTCGCCTTCACCGACACGCAATCGATCTCGCACTGCAGGTCGCGCGAAATATTGTCGCGCATCGCATCGACAAACGGCGCGAGCCGCGGCGCTTGCGCGATCACCGTCGCGTCGACGCTGGACACGCGATAGCCGCTGTTGCCGGTCAGCGCGACCACGTGGCGTAGCAGCGCGCGGCTGTCGGCGCCCTTCCATTGCGGATCGGTGTCGGGAAAATGCCGGCCGATATCGCCCAGCGCCATCGCGCCGAGCAGCGCATCGGCAATGGCGTGCAACAGCACGTCGGCGTCCGAATGGCCATCGAGTCCGCGATCGAAGGGCACGACGACGCCACCGATGACGAGCGGCCGCCCGGCGACCAGTGCGTGGACGTCAAAGCCGTTGCCGATGCGAAAGGGCGGGATCATGCCGTCGCATTCTCGCACGCGGGTCGCGACCGCATGATCATGCATTCTGCGCGGCAAAAATGGCCGCGGCAATCGCGAGATCGTCGGCGATCGTCACCTTGAGGTTGTACGCACTGCCGCGCACGAGGCGCGGCGCGTGTCCGGCGCGCTCCATCGCCTGCGCCTCGTCGGTGCAGTCGGCATTGAGGGGCAGGTGCAGCGCCGGGCGCAGCTTGCCGAAGCGGAACATCTGCGGCGTCTGCGCCTGCCACAGGCCGTGACGGTCGGCGGTGCCGCTGCTGCGCGGCGGCATCGCGCCGTCGGCGCGCTTCAGCGTGTCGGCGACCGGCAGCGCAAGCAGCCCGCCGACGTCGTCGTCGGCAAGCTCGCCGACGAGTCGCAACAGCGCGTCCGCCGGCACCAGCGCGCGCGCAGCGTCATGCACGAGCACGAAGTCGTCGACACTGCATCCTCCGGCCAGCAGGTCGACGGCGTTGCGCACCGTCTGCGCGCGCGTGGCGCCACCGCAGCGCGCGACGTCGACACGCGAGCCCCGTGCAAACGCATCCGACCACTCGCGATCGTCCGGTGAAATCGCGACGATCGTGCGCGCGACATCGAGCACGCGCAGGTGCGCAAGCGCGTGCGCTATCAACGGCTGGCCGTGGACGACGACGTACTGCTTCGCCATCGCCGCGCCAACGCGCGTACCGACGCCAGCGGCGGCGACGATCAGGAACAGGCGCGGCACCGGCATTACGCGGTGGCACCGCTCGACAGCGGCGCAAGTGCTGCGCGCACGCGCGCCGGCACGTCCACCGGGGTGCGCGTCGCGCGATCGACCCACACGTGTACGAAACGTCCCTGCGCCGCGGCGATGGCGTCGCCTTCGCGGAACAGGCCGATCGTATAGACGACCGACGAGTGGCCGAGCTGCTCGACCGCCATGCCGGCGTCGATCACGTCGGGAAACGACAACGGCGCGAAAAACCGGCATTGCGTCTCGACGACGAGGCCGATCACCGGCGAGCGCTCGATGTCGAGCCCGGCCGCGCGGATCAGGTGCTCGTTGACCACGGTATCGAAGAACGCGTAGTAGACGACGTTGTTGACGTGAGCGTAGCTGTCGTTGTCCATCCAGCGCGTCGGGATCCGCAGGAAATGACGGAACGCGGCGCGCGCGGGCGCTTCGCTCATGCGCGCCCCGCGTCGAGCATGCGTTCGTCGAGCAGCTCGATCCAGTGGCGCACGGGCCGGCTGGTTCCCGACGCAAGGTGCGTGATGCAGCCGATATTCGCCGAGGCGATCACGTGCGGTCGCTCGACTTCGAGTGCGGCCAGCTTGTTGCGCTTCAACTGCCCGGCGAGCGCCGGCTGCAGCACCGAGTAGGTACCGGCCGAGCCGCAACAGATGTGCGCGTCGGCGACCGGCAGCCGCTGGTGTCCCATCGCATCGATCAGCTCCTCGACCTGGCCCTTGATTTGCATGCCGTGCTGCAGCGAGCACGGCGCATGAAACGCCACCCGCAATGCGCCGCGGTCGAGCGCGATCCGCGCACCGATCGCCTTCCATTCCGCGGCGATCACTTCGACCGGGTCGCGCGCAAGCTTCGCGACGCGTTCGGCGCGGGCGGCATAGGCCAGGTCGCCGGCCAGCATGTGCGCGTAGTCGCGCACGGTGACGCCGCAGCCGCTCGCGGTGACGATAATGGCTTCGGCGCCTGCCTCCACCGCCGGCCACCACGCGTCGATATTTCGGCGCGCGAGCGCGAGCGCCTCGTCGTGCGCGCTCAGGTGTTCGGACAGCGCACCGCAGCAGCCGCCGCCGGCCGCTGTGCGCGTGCCGGAAATGCCGACGCGATCGAGGACGCGTGCCATCGCCGCGTCGATGTTGGGCGCGATCGACGGCTGCACGCAGCCCCGCATGACCAGCATCCGGCGCGCATGCCGCGCGGCGGGCCATACCCCGGCGTCGCGTGCGTCCGGGATGCGGTGCGCGATCTCGCGCGGCAACCACGCCTTGACGGCGCGACCGGTGGCAAGCGCCGCGCCGAACAGCGAGCGCGCCATCAATCCCTTGCGCAGCGAATAACGTTGCGCTGCTTCGACCGGCGGGCGTCCGACTTTCGACTCGACGATGCGCCGGCCGATGTCGACGAGCGCGCCGTAGCGCACGCCTGACGGACACGTCGTCTCGCAACTGCGGCAGGTCAGGCAGCGATCGAGGTGCAATTGTGTCTTCGCCGTGGGCTCGGCGCCCTCGAGCACCTGCTTCATCAGGTAGATGCGCCCGCGCGGCCCGTCGAGCTCGTCGCCGAGCAACTGGTAGGTCGGGCACGTCGCGTTGCAGAACCCGCAGTGCACACAGGCGCGCAGGATCGACTCGGCCTCGTCGCCGTCGCGCGTGCCCGCGAATTCCGCCGCGATCCGCGTTTCCATCAGATGCCTGCGTACATGCGACCGCGATTGAGGATGCGCTTGGGGTCGAACGTCGCCTTGAGCCGCTGGTGCAGGCCGGCGAGCACGGGCGGCAACGGGTGGAACACTCCGTCGCGACGATCGCCGCCGCGAAACAGCGTCGCGTGGCCGCCGTGCGTTGCGCTGAACCTGCGAAGGCGCTCGACGTCCAGCGCCACATCCGATTGCGGCCGCAGCCAGCGCAACGCGCCGCCCCACTCGATCAGCTGCGTGCCACCGAGGTCGGTGAACGGCGCCGTCGACTTGACGGACAGTCGCCACAGTGGCGCGTCACCCGCGCCGAAGAACGCATGCGCATGCTCGCGCACGCTCCGCCAGAATGCGGCGGCATCGACCTGCTCGCTACCGCCCAGCTTGCGCAGCGCGGCGTCGATCGCCGCGGTCGCGCCGGACAGGCGCACCGCCAGCAGGCCGTCGACGAAGCACGTGGCCGACAGAGGCAATGCCTGCCCGCTCCATTCGTTGACGCGGCGAATGGCCTCGTCGGCCGAGCACTCGAACACCTGCGTGCGCTCGGCTGCCGGCATTGGCAGGCACTTGAGCGAGACCTCGGTCAGCACCCCGAGCGTTCCCAATGCGCCCGTCATCAGACGCGACACGTCGAAGCCGGCAACGTTCTTCATCACGCGGCCGCCGAAGTTGAGCGGCGTGCCGTTGCCGTCAATCACCTTGACGCCCAGCACGAGGTCGCGCGCGGCGCCCGCGTACGGCCTGCGCGGCCCCGACAGACCCGTCGCGATCGCGCCACCCAGCGTCGCACCCGCGCCGAAGTGCGGCGGCTCGAACGCCAGCATCTGCCGGTCGCGCGCGAGCGTGGCCTCGACTTCAGCGAGCGGCGTTCCAGCGCGCGCGACGACGACCAGCTCGACCGGGGAATAGTCGACGATGCCGGTGCATGCGCGCGTATCGAGCAGCTCGCCTTCGACGGCGTTGCCGTAGAACAGTTTGGTGCCCCCTCCGGTGATCGCCAGCGTCGAGTCGCTGGCTGCGCATTCGCGAATGCGCTCGGCCCAGCGGTCGACCACCGGATCGCTCATCGAGCGGCGGCCGTAATGGCGGCAGCGATCTTGTTGCGGTAGATGACGCGCGGCTCGTCGCCGTCGATGATCGTGGTTTCCGCCAGCGCCGCGGTCTCCCATTCGCGCATCCACGGATGCGCGAGCAGCGCGCGCAGATACTCGCCCGCCGCGCCATCGGGCCTAACGCCATAGCTACGAAAGCGAAACGCCACTGGCCCGAAGAACGCGTCGACGATCGAGCAACGCCCGCACAGGAATTCGCCCCCGGCGCCATGTCGCTTGCGCGATTCGCTCCACAGCGTGGTGACGCGCGCGATGTTCGCGATGAGCGCATCCGACCACGGCCGCACGTCGACGCGCTCCTTGACGCACATCGTCATGTCCTGGCGCAACGCGGAGAAACCCGAATGCATCTCGGCGCTGAGCGAACGCGCCCACGCACGCGCCACGCGGTCGTCGGGCCACATGCCGGCGTGCCTTTCGGCGAGGTACTCGGCGATCGCCAGCGAATCCCAGACGATGGTGCCGCCATCGTGCAACGCGGGAACCATTCCCGACGGCGAGAAACCGAGGTACGCCGCGCTGTAGCCGGTGCCGGACAGTTGCACGCCGACTTCCTCGAACGGCGCGCCCGACAGCTTGGTGACGAGCCAGCCGCGCAGCGACCACGACGAGTAGTTCTTGTTGGCGATGTAAAGCTTGTACATGGGGTCCTATCGTGGCGCGCGCGGCATCGGCACGGTCTTGCCGGGGTTGAGGATGTCGAGCGGATCGAGCGCCCGCTTGATCTTTCGCATCAGTTCCACCGCGCCATCGCCATGCTCGGCGACGAGCGCTTCGAGCTTGTGCACGCCGATGCCGTGCTCGCCGGTGCACGTGCCGCCCATCGCGATCGCGCGCGCGCTGACACGCTGCGCGATCGCCTCGGCCTTCGCGCGCTGCGCGGGTTCGTGTGGATCGAACAGCAGCACCAGGTGGAAGTTGCCGTCGCCGACGTGGCCGACGATCGGCGCGGTCATGCCTTCGCGCTCGACGTCCGCGCGCGTTTCCAGCAGGCAGTCGGCGAGCCGCGAGATCGGCACGCACGCATCGGTGGCGAACGCCTGGTGCCCCGGCTTGAGCGCCAGCACCGCGTAATAGGCGTTGTGGCGCGCCTTCCACAACTGGCTGCGCTCTTCGGTGGTGCTTGCCCATCGGAACGCGCTGCCGCCATGGTCGTCGGCGATCTGCTGCATCAGCTCGGCCTGCTCCTGCGTCGACGCTGCGGTGCCGTGGAACTCGAAGAACAGCGTCGGCTTGACGTCAAAGCCCTCGAGCTTCGAATAGCGGATGCAGGCGTCCATCTGCACGTCGTCGAGGAGCTCGATTCGCGCCACTGGAATGCTCATCTGCATCGCCGTGATCACCGTGTGCGTCGCGCTCGCGAGGTCGGGAAACTGGCACACCGCGGCGATGATCGTCTCTGGCAACCCGTAGAGGCGCAGCTGCACTTCAGTGATCACGCCGAGCGTGCCTTCGCTGCCGACGAACAGGCGCGTCAGGTCGTAGCCGGCGCTCGACTTGCGCGCGCGCCCGCCCGTGTGGACGATCGTGCCGTCGGCGGTGACGACGGTGAGGCCCATGACGTTGTCACGCATCGTGCCGTAGCGCACCGCGTTCGTGCCGGATGCACGCGTCGCCGCCATGCCACCGATCGTCGCGTTCGCGCCGGGATCGATCGGAAAGAACAAGCCGGTACCCTTGAGATCGGCGTTGAGCTGCTCGCGCGTGACGCCCGCCTGCACCCGGCAATCGAGGTCATCGACGTTGACCGCGAGCACGCCGTTCATCTGCGACAGGTCGATGCACACGCCGCCATGCAGTGCGGCGACGTGGCCCTCGAGCGACGTACCGACGCCGAAGGCGATCACCGGCACGTGCGCCGCGTGGCACAGCCGAACGATACCGGCGACCTCGTCGTTGCTGCGCGGAAACACGACGACATCGGGAAGTGCCGGATCGGCGAGGCCTTCGCCGTGGCTGTGCTGCTCGCGGATCGCGTGCGTCGTCACCGCGCGCTCACCGTATTGCGAGGCAAGCGTGTGGACGACGCCGGCGACTGCGCTGGCATGAGCTGTTGCGACCGCAGGTTCGGATGCGTTCACGAGATGCCGTTTCTATAGTCGCGGGATGTCGGGATGGCGAAGCTCGCCATGGTGGACGTGCATGCGGCCGAACTCCGCGCAACGCGCGAGCGTCGGCACCGCCTTGCCGGGGTTGAGCAGGCCGAGCGGATCGAACGCCGCCTTGATGCCATGGAAGCGCGCCAGCTCGTCCTGGCTGAATTGAACGCACATCGTGCCGAGCTTTTCGACGCCGACACCATGCTCGCCGGTGATCGTGCCGCCGACCTCGATGCACAGCGACAGGATGCGGTCGCCGTATTCGATCGCCCGCGCCGCCTGTCCCGGCTGGTTGGCGTCGTAGAGAATCAGCGGGTGCAGGTTGCCGTCGCCGGCGTGGAACACGTTGGCGCAGGTCAGGCCGAACTCCTGCGACCACTCTTCGATGCGACGCAGGACCTGCGGCAATGCGCGCCGCGGGATCGTGCCGTCGATGCAATAGTAATCGGGCGAGATCCGCCCCACCGCGGGAAACGCGGCCTTGCGCCCCGACCAGAACAGCAGCCGCTGCGCCTCGTCCTTCGACACGCGGATTTCGGTTGCACCGGACTCACTCAGCACACGCTTGATCTGCGCCATTTCCGCGGCGACTTCCTCGGCGACGCCGTCGGATTCCACCAGCAGCACCGCCGCCGCGTCGAGTGGATAGCTCGCATGCACGAAATCCTCGACCGCGCGCGTCGCCGGCTGGTCCATCATCTCGAGCCCGGCCGGGATGATGCCGGCCCCGATGATCGCGCCGACCGCGGTGGCCGCCTTCTCGATATCGTCGAACGCTGCAAGCGCGACCTGCGCGAGCTGCGGCTTGGGACACAGCTTCACGGTGATCTCGGTGGTGACGGCGAGCAGGCCTTCGCTGCCGGTGACGAGCGCGAGCAGGTCGTAGCCGGCGCTGTCGAGCGCATCGCCGCCGAGCTCCACCACATCGCCGGTGACGAGCACCGCGCGCACGCGGCGCAGGTTGTGCACGGTGAGCCCGTACTTGAGGCAGTGCACACCGCCGGCGTTTTCGGCGACGTTGCCGCCGATCGAGCACGCAATCTGCGACGACGGATCGGGCGCGTAATAAAGACCGTAGGCCGCCGCGGCTTCCGATATCGCGAGGTTGCGCACTCCCGGCTGCACCACGGCCGTGCGCGACAACATGTCGATTGCAAGGATGCGGCGGAACTTTGCAAGCGACAGCACGACGCCCTCCGCATTCGGCAACGCGCCACCGGACAAGCTGGTGCCGGCGCCGCGCGCAACGACCGGCACGCGGGCCGCATGGCACAGCTTGAGGATCTCGACGACCTGCGCCTCGGTATCGGGCAGCACGACGGCCGCAGGCTGCTCGCGATAGAGCGTGAGCCCATCGCATTCGTAGGGCCGCGTGTCCTCGGGCGCCGTCAGCAGCGCCGACGGCGCGAGGACTGCCGCGAGTTGGGCCTGCACGGTCGGATCGAGCATCGGGCGAAGGTTGGATGCGAAAGTGTCTCCATTATTCCACATCGATGGCGCAACGCCGCCGTACGGCCCTCTCGACGGTGCGCAGCGCGTCGTACAATATCGCCCTGCGACAGATCGGAATTCGGGAATTTGAATCTCGACGATATCTACAGCAAGACCGAGCGCGGGCTGGAGGAACTTCGCACGCGGCAGATGAACCTGCCGGTGCAACTGCGCAGCGTGTTGATCATGATCGACGGCCAGCACACCGTCGCGCAGACGCTCGCGCGCGCGCAGGCGCTGTCGGTCGGTCCCGACGTGTTCGAGCAGCTCGCAAAGCTCGCGCTGATCGAGAGGCGATTCGGCGCGCGCTCCGATGCCGAGTCCGGCGTCGCTGCCGAGCGCTCGCAGGACGACGTCCAGCGATTCCTCGGGCTGCAGAAATCGATCAATGCGGCGATCAGCGAGCACCTCGGCATCCGCGGCTACGGAATGATGTTGCGGCTGCAGCGGGCCGGCAACCTGCGCGACTTGCACGACCTCCTGCCCGACCTTGCGCAGGCGCTGGTCAAGCGCATCGGCATCAACGCCGCGACGCCGATAGTCGAAGGCTTCGAGCAGATGCTGGTGCGCACGCGCTGATGGATCGACCGCTCGCGCTCGCCGGCCTCAAGGTCGTCGAACTCGGCGCGCTGATCGCGGGTCCGTTCTGCAGCAAGATCCTCGCCGAGTTCGGCGCCGACGTCATCAAGGTCGAGCCGCCCGGCGAGGGCGATCCGCTGCGCAAATGGCGCCACCTGCGCGATGGCACGTCGGTTTGGTGGCACGTGCAGTCGCGCAACAAGCGCTCGGTCACCGTCGACCTGCGCGCGCCCGATGGGCAGGCGATCGTCCGCGAACTGTGCGAGCGCGCCGACATCGTCGTCGAGAATTTCCGCCCCGGCACGCTCGAAGGCTGGGGCCTCGGCTACGACTCCTTGCGCGCGCGCAATCGCGGGCTCGTGATGGTGCGCATTTCCGGCTATGGCCAGCACGGCCCCTACAGCACGCGCCCCGGCTTCGGCGTCATCGGCGAAGCAATGGGCGGGCTGCGCTACGTCACGGGCACGCCGGATCGCCCGCCGTCGCGCACCGGCATCTCGATCGGCGACACGCTGTCGGCGCTGTACGGCGTCATCGGCGCGATGGTGGCGCTGGAGCAGCGCCGCAAGACCGGTGACGGCCAGGTCGTCGACGTCGCGCTGTACGAATCGGTGTTCTCGGTGATGGAGTCGCTATTGCCCGAGTTCGATGCATTCGGCGTCGTGCGCGAGCGCACCGGCTCGATCCTGCCCGGCATCGCGCCGACCTCCGCGTACCGCTGCAATGACGGCAGCTACGTGCTGATCGCCGGCAACGGCGACTCGATCTTCCGCCGCCTCGCGCTGGCGATGGGCCGCGACGACTTGGCCAACGATCCGCTGCTGGCGCACAACGACGGGCGCGCGCAGCGGCAGGCGTGGCTCGACGCCGAAATCGAAGGCTGGACGTCGCAACGCGCGCCGGACGAAGTGCTGGCAGCGATGCAGAAGGCCGACGTTCCCGCGTCCAAGATCTACACGGTGCGTGACATCGCCGCCGACGCGCACTACGCAGCGCGCGAGATGATCCGCGAAGTGCAGACGGCCAGCGGGCCGCTGAAGGTGCCGGGGGTCGTGCCGAAGCTGTCGGCGACGCCCGGCCGCATCGACGGCGGCGGGCCGGCGCTCGGCCAGCACACAGACGACGTGCTGCGCGAGCTGGGATACGACGCCTTGCGCATCGCCGACCTGCACGCCCGCCGCGTCGTTTGACCGCGCATCGCCGCGCGGGACATCATGGGTTCGGCCGCACACTCACGTCGGAGGGCGCACGCGTGAAGATCGTCCGAGAGTAGATCGCATGCCGCGGCCGCCACGCGACGCGCGGTGGCCGTTCAGCCGCGCGCTCGCGGCACTGCGCGATCAACGAACATCCGCGAGCTAATGAACGCCAGCAGCGCCGATACGGCGATCGTCGTCGCCATCGGCCGTGTCGTATGGTCATAGGTGAGGCCGACGATCAGCGCCGACGTCGACGCGAACACGAACTGGCCGAACTGCTGCAGCGATGCGGCGGCGCCGGCGATCTCGGGAAACGGCGTCATCGCGCCGGCCATCGCCTGCGGCGCGGTCAGCATCAGCGACACCATGTAGGCGAACATCGGCAGAACGATCGCGAGCGGATGGTGGACGCCGGCCCACGCGAGCGCGGCCATCGTCGCGCCGGCGGCGAGGCCCAGGCCTGACGCAAAGCGGATCACGCGATCGATGCCGAAGCGCCGCACCACGCGACTCGCGATCGTCGCGCCGGTGATGTTGCCCAGCATCACTGCGCCAAACAGGAAGCCGAAACCGCGCTCGCCCTCGCCCATCACCGACACGAATACGAATGAGCTTCCGGCCAGGAACGCGAACAATCCGCAGAACGTGAAGCACGACACGAAGAAGTAGCCGAGAAACACGCGCGAGCGCATCAGCCGCGCGAAGTTGCGCAGCATCACGCGCGGGTGCAACGCATGATGGTTGGCGTCGCGCAGCGTCTCCGGCAGGCTGCGCCAGATCGCGAACAGCGCGATCGCGCCATAGATCGTGATGAACACGAAGTTCGAGCGCCAGCCGAACGCCACGTGCAACTGCCCACCGATGATCGGCGCGACGATCGGTGCGATGCCCAGCACCATTCCCATCAGCGACAGCATGTGCGCGGCGTCGTCGCCGGCCAGCAGGTCGCGCACCAGCGCGCGTGGCACCGTCGAGCAGATCGCCACGGCGAGCGACTGCACCAGGCGCGCGCCGATCAGCATTTCCACCGTCGGCGCCACCGCACACGCGGCCGACGCCGCAACGAACAGCGCGGTGCCGCCCAGCAGCACGCGACGCCGGCCGTAACGATCCGACAGCGGCCCGGCGAAGAGCTGGCCGACGCCCAAGCCATACATGTAGACCGAGAGCGTCAGCTGCACCATCGGCGCCGTCGTCGACAGCGACGTCGTCATCGACGGCATCGAGGCGAGGTAGATGTCCATTGCGAACGGCGACACGCCGATCAGCCCGCCCAGCAGCACGGTCAATGCGGGACTGCCGGCTTTCAGCATGATCGCATCGTGCGTCGCGCCGGCGCGACGCGCCTGGCGTCGCAGGCGCTCGGATTCAAACGCAACGGCCGCCGTCGACTTCGAGGCATGCGCCGGTGATGAACGACGCTTCGTCCGAGGCGAGGAACACCGCCGCCGTGGCGATGTCGGATGGCTGCGACAGCCTGCCGAGCGGGATCGACGCGACGAACTGCGCGCGCCGCGCCGGCGTGTCCTCGCCCATGAAGTCCTTCAGCATCGCGGTTTCGCCGGCAACCGGATTGATCACGTTGACGCGGATATTGTCGGGCGCGAGCTCGGCCGCCATCGAGCGCGACGTGACGATCGCAGCGCCCTTGCTGCCGTTGTACCAGGTGAGTCCGGGCCGCGGGCGTACGCCGGCGGTCGAGGCGATCGTGACGAACACGCCGGCACGCTTCGCGCGAAAATGCGGCACCGCGTGACGCGCGGTGAGATAGAGGCACTTGACGTTGACTTGGTAGATGCGGTCGAACTCGGCTTCGCCGACGTCCAGCATCGGCTGGTTGCGATGCGTCGTTCCCGCGTTGTTGACGACGATGTCGAGGTCACCGAACGTCGCCAGCGTGAACGCCACCAGCGTGGCGACCTCCGCGTCCTTCGACACGTCGCCGGCGCAGAAGCGCGCGTTGCCGCCGGCTTTGGTGATCGCCGCCGTGGTGCGCTCGCCATGAGCGACGTGGACGTCGTTGACGACGACGCGCGCGCCTTCCTGCGCGTAGCGCGTGGCGATGCCGGCGCCGAAACCAGAGCCGGCGCCGGTGACGATCGCGACCTTGCCGGCAAGACGCATCAGTTTCCGTTGCCGTGACGCAGCACCACGGTCTTAAGCGTCGTGAAGCCATGCAGCGCCACGAAGCCCTTTTCGCGGCCGTGGCCCGAATGCCGGACGCCGCCGAATGGCAGCTCTACGCCGCCGCCCGCACCATAGCAGTTGACGAATACCTGTCCGGATGCGAGCGCGCGGGCGAGGCGAAGCTGGCGCCCGCCGTCACGCGTCCACACGCCGGCGACGAGGCCGAAGTCGGTGCCGTTGGCGAGGCGGATCGCATCGGCCTCATCGTCGAAGGCCGCCGTGGCGAGCACCGGGCCGAACACTTCGTCGCGCCACAACCGGTGCGTCGGCGGCACGTCGCGCAGCATCACCGGCGCCATGTAGAAACCGCCCGCCGGCGCGGCGCCGTCGATCCGGCCAGCGCCGGCGGTCGCGATGCCGTCGCGGGTCGCGCCGTCGACGAATCCGCGCGCGCGCGCAAGCTGCGATGCGCGGATCAGCGGTCCACAGTCGAGATCGGCGAGTGCCGGGCCCACCCGCAGCGTCGCGAACCGCGCGGCAAGTTGCGCGAGAAATGATTCGTAGATGCCGCGCTGCACCAGCAGGCGCGAACCGGCGCTGCATGTCTGACCGGCGTTCTGCACGATCGCGTTGACGATCGCCGGCAGCGCCAGCGCGACGTCGGCGTCGTCGAACACGATCTGCGGCGACTTGCCGCCGAGCTCGAGTGTCACCGGGCAATGATGCGCGGCGCAGGACGCGGCCACCGCCGCGCCGGTCACGGGCGAACCAGTGAACGACATGTGCCGGATCGACGGATGCGCGGCGAGCGCCGCGCCGGCTTCAGCGCCGAGACCCGTGACGAGGTTGAGCGCGCCCGCGGGCAATCCGGCGTCGAACGACAGCTGCGCGATGCGTAGCAGCGACAGGCACGCATCCTCGGCGGGCTTGACGACGCACGCGTTGCCGGCCGCCAGCGCGCCACCCACCGAGCGGCCGAAGATCTGCAGCGGATAGTTCCACGGGATGATGTGCGCGGTGACACCATGCGGCTCGCGCCACGTCAGCACCGTGTAGTCGTCCGCATAGGGGATCGTGTCGCCGGTCAGCTTGTCGCAGGCGCCCGCATAGAATTCGAAATAGCGCGCGCAGGCGACGACGTCCGCGCGCGCTTGCGTGAGCGGCTTGCCGCAGTCGCGCGCCTCGATCAGCGCAAGCTCCTCGGCGTGCGCGCCGATCACTTGCGACAGGCGTGCCAGCGCGCGCCCCTTGTCGACCGGTGCGAGCCGGCCCCACGTGCCATCGCAGGCCACTTGCGCAGCATCGACGGCGGCACCGACATCCGCCGCGTTGCCGCGCGCAATTTCCGCGAACGCGTTGCCGTCGGACGGATCGACCATCGGCAACGTCGCGCCGCCCGTTGCGGCGACGAAGCGGCCGCCGATGAAGTGCGCGGCCGGCGTGACGATCTGCAGCCAGGTGGCTGCAAGGGGAAGCGATTCGTTCATCGGTGAACACGCAATGGAGCAAGCCGCACGTCGAATGACACTCTCGTCACCCAGCCCGGCACGCCAAACTCGCCGCCATGTCAAGTATTCGTGAGTTTTCTTTTGGAATCCATTATTTCGTGAATTTCCACGCCAGCGTGTTCTCGTCCGTGCGCGGCGTGTACTTGATCCCATTGCGCGTCGCCCACAGGTTCACCTGGAAATGCAGCGGGATGATCGCGGTGTCGTTGATCGCGAGCTCGGTGGCGCGTTGCAGGTACGCCTCGCGCTTGGCGTCGTCGACTGTCTGCAGCGCGTCCTCGGTCAACAGGTCGACCTTGGGGTTCGAGTAGCGACCGCGATTGGCGTTGCCGTAGCCCTTGTCCTTGTTGAACGTCATGATCAGGTTCTTGAGCGACGACGACGCTTCGCCGGTGCCGGTGCTCCATCCCACGACCATCAGGCTGAACTCGAGATCGCTGGCCTTGCTGAAGAACGGGCCCGACGGCATCGCGTTGACCTTGGTGTCGATGCCGACGCGCGCCAGCATCTGCGCCACTGCCTGCGCGATCTTGGCATCGTTGACGTAGCGGTTGTTGGGCGACGCGATCGTGATGCCGAAGCCGTTCGGATAGCCCGCTTCGGCGAGCAGCTTCTTCGCACCCGCCGGGTCGTATTTCTCCGGATGCAGGCTCTTGGTCGCGCCGAACAGGAAGTCGGGAACGAGCTGACCCGCGGGAATTGCCTCGCCTTCCATCACCTGCGCGACGATGCCCGGGCGGTTGATTGCCATCGACATCGCCTTGCGCACACGTGCGTCCTTGAGGGGATTCTTTGCGAGCGGCGCGCCGGACCTGTCGGTGACGCCGGGCGACACGTCGCGGTTGCTGTCGAGATGCAGGTAGATCAGCCGGTCGGCGACAGTGCGATAGACGGAGATGCGCTTGTCGGACTTGAGCCGAGGCATGTCAGCGGGCGGCACCGCCTCGATCACCTGCACGTCGCCCGACAGCAGCGCCGCGGCGCGCGCGGCATCCTGCGTCAGCAGCTTCATCGTCACGTGCTCCCACGGTGTCTTGCCGCCCCAATAGCCGTCGAAGCGCACGAGCTCGATGCGGTCGCCTTTGGTGTACTTGACGAGCTTGTACGGTCCGGTGCCGATTGCCGCCTTGCCGCTGTTGAAGTCCTCGGTGCTGGCGGTCTTGAACGCCTTGTTGATGATCATCACCTGCGTCATGTCCGACGGCATCAGCGGATACGGTGTCGCCGTGTGAAAGCGGATCGTGTACGGATCGACCACTTCGAGCTGCTTGATCTGCTTCGTGTACGCGCTGAACGAGCTCGGGCTGCGCGGTACGGTGGGCACGCGCTCGATCGACGCGACGACGTCGGCGGCGGTGAAGTCGCTGCCGTCGTGGAACTTGACGCCCTTGCGCAGCTTGAACTCCCACGTCAGCGGGTCGATCGTCTTCCACTCGGTAGCGAGGCCGGGGACGAGATGCGACTTCTCGTCGCGCTCGACGAGGTAGCCGAAGATGTGGAAGCCGAGGCTGTTGTTGGGGGTGACGTTGTGGAAATGCGGGTCGAGCGACGTGATGTCGGTGGCGAGCCCGATGGTCAGGTCGGCGGCGGCCGACGGCATGGCGAGCCAAAGCGCGGCGAACGCCGCGAGCAGGACGCGAAGCACGTTGTTTGCACGGAGCATTTGCGGAGGGCCTTGGCGAGGTGGGACCGCCAAGGATAACGCATTGTGCGGGTACCGCGAAGCGCGCGGCGGGCGCTGCGGCGTTAGCGCTGCAGCAGCACTGTCGAGATCACCGGCACATAGCCGACGATCACCGACACCAGCAGCATCGCGACGACGAACGGCAGCGCCTTGTGGGCGATCGCGGCGATCGACACCCGCGTCAGCCCCGACATCACGAACAGGTTGAGTCCCATCGGCGGCGTGATGAAGCCCAGGCCGAGCGACGTGATCATGAACACGCAGAAGTGGATGGGGTCCATGCCGATCTTCTGCGCCACCGGCGCCAGCATCGGCGCGAGGATGACGATGTTGGGTGTGGTTTCCATGAACATGCCGGCGATGATGAACACGACCAGCATCATCAGGATGATCACGTTGGCATCCTGCGAGATCGACGTCAGGCCATTGACGAGCGCCTGCGGCACGCCGAGCACCGTGAGCGCCTGCGAGAACAGCACGGCAACGGCGATGATCGGCAGGATGACGCCATTGACGCGCGCCGAGGTCTCGAGCATTGCCGGGAAGTCGCGCAGCCGGATCGTGCGCTGCGCCATGCCGATCACCAGCGCGATCGCCACCGCCACTGCGGCGGATTCGGTCGGCGTGAATACGCCCGAGTAGATGCCGCCGAGGATGATGAACGGGATCAGCAGCGCGAGCTTGGCGTGGTTGAGCGCAACGAACCAGCGCCGCCACGAGAACTTCTGCCGTGAATTCTCGTAACCGCGGACGCGGTTGATGATGACGTTGGTGACGACGACCGCGAGCAGCACCATGATGCCCGGGATCACCGCCGCGACGAACAGCGTCGTCGACGAAATGCCCAGCACCAGGCCGATGATGATGTATGAGATCGACGGCGGTATCAGGATGCCGGTGCAGGCGCCCGACGCCACCAGCGCGCAGGCGTAGGCTTTCGGATAGCCTCGCTCCACCAGCCGGTCCATCGTGATCCGGCCGATCGCCGCCGCGTCCGCGGCATCCGAACCCGATATGCACGCGAAGAATCCGCAACCCAGCACCGTCGACGTGCCGAATCCGGTGCGCAGGCTGCCGGTCGTGGCCTCGGCGAAATCGAGCAGTTTGTAGGCGAGTCCGGAGCGCACCATGACGTCGCCGGTCAGCACGAACAGCGGGATGGCGATCAGCGCGAACGAGTCGACGCCCTGGAACAGCGTCTCGCCCAGCAGCGACAGCGGCAACGCGCCGGTCCCCACCAGCAAGGCGACCGTCCCCAGGCCGACCGCCACCCAGAACGGCACGGCGAACAGCAGCAATGCGACGACCAGCAGCAGGCTCAGGGTGACCGACATGGGCGCTTGCGCGAGACGAAGGGAATCAATCGAACAGCAGCGAGCCGGTGTTTGGCGGGCGTCCGGCGCGGATGTTGCGCAGGTCGCGCAATCCGGACTGGATCACGCGCACGACCATCATCGCGAATCCCAGCGGCACGGCTGCCTGGAACCACGCCTGGTTGATGCGCAGCGCTGGTGACAGCGCATCGAAGCGCAGCATCGTTCCGATCGTGCTGAGCGACCAGTACACGGCAAACACCGCGAACACCAGCGTCGCCACCTCGGAGAAGAGGTAGACGCAGCCCGCGAGCTTCGGCGACAGCTTGCTGGTGACGATGTCGAAACGGATGTGCGCGCGTTCCTTGACCGCGTACGACGCGCCGACCCAACCGAGGTAGATGAACGCCATCCGCGCCGCTTCCTCGCCCCACAGCGACGAGAAGTCGAGCACGAACCGCCTGATCACCTCGGTGACGATGACGAACACGATGAAGCAATAGAACACCAGCATCAGGTACCGCTCGCCATTGCGAT
>JBDTWY010000016.1:0-68533 GCA_040006455.1 Betaproteobacteria bacterium
GCAAGCAATCCGCGATTGCTGGTCATGCGAACACAAATCCGCGATCATCCACGTTCATGGATATCGCCGTTCACGGTTCGGTCGCCCACGTTTACACCGGCTCGCGCCGCCTCGATGCATCGCGACCGTCGGTGGTGTTCGTGCACGGTGCGGCACACGACCACAGCGTATGGGCGCTGCAGTCGCGCTATTTCGCCTGGCACGGATTCAACATGCTGGCTCCCGACTTGCCTGGCCACGGCCGCTCGGCGGGTGCGCCGCTTGCGTCGATCGAAGCGATCGCCGATTGGATCGCGGGGTTGCTGGCCGAAGCCAGCATCGGCAGGGCCTCGCTGGTCGGCCATTCGATGGGTGCGCTCGCGGTGCTCGAATGCGCGGCGCGCCATTCGCGGCAAGTGGAGCGTGTTGCACTGCTCGGTCCGGCGGTGCCGATGGTCGTCAGCGACGCGCTGCTCGACGCGGCGCGCGACGACCAACAGCTCGCCTACGACATGATCAACGCGTGGTCGTTCAGCCCCGGCAAGGCGCTCGGCGCGAATCCGTCACCCGGCATGTCGATGACCGGCAACGCGATGCGCCTGATGCAGCGGTCGAAGCCAGGCACGCTGCACAATGACCTTCGCGCCTGCGCCGCCTATGCCGACGGACTTGCCGCGGCGGCACGACGCCAGTGCCCGGCGCTGGTCATTCTGGGCGCGCGCGACCAGATGGCGCCGGTGAAGGCGGCGGCGCCGCTGCTGGATGCACTGCGTGATGGCCTCACCGTGACGCTCGCCGACACCGGGCATGCGATGATGGCCGAGCAGCCGGACGTGGTGCTCGACGCGCTCGCGTCATTCCTGGGCTCGCCCGCATGATCGGGCGGGGCATGGCGCGACCACCACGAGCCATTTCGACGTGCGATCGATGAAGTTCCGGTGTTTGCGGATCGCCATCGTCGGCCCGATGCGCACCGGATGAGCGCAGCGCGCTTTTGCGTCGAAGGCATGGCGCTCGCCGAAGGCAGCGAAGCGCAATTGCCCGAGGCCGCCGCGCATCACGCGACGCGCGTGCTGCGTCTCGCCGCCGGCGATGCGATCACGCTGTTCGACGGGCGCGGAGGCGAATTCGCGGCGCGCCTGGTGCGCGTCGACAAGCGCGGCGCGCGCGTCGCCATCGACACGTTCAGCGCCATCGAGCGCGAGGCGGGCGTGGCGTTGTCGCTGGTGATGTCGGTGATCGCCACCGACGCCATGGATATCGCCGTGCGCAAGGCGGTGGAGCTCGGCGCCGCGCGCATCGAGCCGGTGGCGGCGGCGCGCAGCCAAGGCGGCAGCCAGGAGCGTGCGGCGCGCCGCGTCGAGCACTGGCAACAGATCGTACAGGCGGCGTGCGAGCAATGCGGGCGCAACCGCATTCCACCGGTGGCGCCGATCGTGCCGCTCGACGTGAGGCTCGATGCCGCGGATGCGTTCGACGTGATCCTCGCGCCGGGCGCCGCGCAGTCGTTGACACAGCATGCGATGCAGGCGGCGCCGCGGTCGATCATCGTCGGGCCCGAGGGCGGCTTCACCGACGCGGAACTGGCGCGCGCCGCGCGCCGCGGCGTGATCCCGGTGCACATGGGCGCGCGCGTGCTGCGCGCCGAGACCGCGGCGATCGCGGCACTGGCGACGGTGATCGCCATCGCCGGCGACGCGGCGGGCTAGCTCGTCGGTTTCGGCGGTTTCGCCGGCTCGCCGGCGATCAGGATCGCGCAGCGCACGCGCTCGATCAGCAGCGCATCGATGCGGCCGCGCCACCAGCGCGTCGCGAACTTCTTGTTGCGGCGATGACCGATCACGAGGAGGTCGACGTCGAGCGAATTGATGAGCTTGGCCAGCACGTCGACCGGCTCGCCATCGAGCAGGTGCGTGGTCACCGCGAATCCGCGCTCGCGCAACGTCGCCGCGGCCGCTTCGATGTCCTTGCCGACGTCGTCGCGCTCGGATTCGAGCAGCGGCTCGGGAACGAACTCGCCGGGCAGCACGAACGCCGACGGGTCGTGGATCACGCAGGCGACGTGCACCTCGCGCCCGGCCACCGGCGTCAGGTGCGTGCACTCGTCGATGGCGAGCCGGCTTGCATCGGATCCGTCGTACGCAACCAGAATGCGCTGATACATGGCTAGCTCCTCGTCCGGCGCGCGGACCATGCGGGAACGACGGCGACCAGGAATGCGATCGCGACCAGTATGAAACACTCGTGGAAGGCGCGCGGCGCTTGCGCCGCGTCAAGCACCTGCAGCCTTTTTTCCAGATAGACCGCGAGCAGGTTGACGCCCGCGGCGCCGCCCAATTGTCGCAGGAAATTGACCGCCGACGACGCGTACGCGAGCTCGGCGCCGGTCAACGCCTGCACGGCGCCGACGTTAAGCGCCGGGATCAAAAGGCCCAACCCCACCCGGCCGACGAGGATCAGCGCGACGAACGCCCAGAACGACGTGCCGTCGCCGGTCACGGCGAAAAACGCGCTGCCCAGCGCGAACAGCAGCAGGCCCGCGATCATCACGAAACGGGGTTCGAAGCGGTCGGTCAGCCGCCCGCCGACGGCGATCGACACCGCGAGCGCCAAGCCCGGCAGCAGCATCAGGTTGCCGGCGCTGGCGGCGCTGTAATGCGCAATTTCCTGCACGAACACCGGCAGCAGGTACGTCGAGCCGAACAGCCCCACGCCATACGCGAGCGCGACCAGCGACGCGGCACGAAACGCGGGGTGGCGGAACAGCCTGAGCGCGAGCATCGGTGCCGGCGCGCGCAGCTCCCACATGACGAATCCGGCGCACAGCGCGACCGCGGCGACGGCGACCATCACGAGCTCGCCGGACAGCCACCCGACGCGATGTCCGACCACCGGCACGTTGAGTGCGGCGATCAGCGCCAGCACCAGCAGCACGAATCCGGGGGTGTCGAAACGCGGGCGCTCGGCGGCGACGTGGTCGACGAGCGTGCGGCGCGCCAGCGCGATGCCGGCGATGCAGAAAGGCAGCGACAGCACGAAAATCCAGCGCCAGCCGAAATGGGTCACCAGCGCGCCGCCGATGGTCGGGCCGATCGCCGGCGCGAGCACGATGCCGAAGCCGTAGATCCCCATCGCGCGGCCGCGCTCGGCGAGTGGAAACACTCGGAACAGCACCACCATCGCCAGCGGCTGCAGCACGCCGGCCGCAGCACCCTGCATCACCCGCGCGAAGATCAGCGAGTCGGCATTCCACGCGAAAGCGCCCAGCACCGAACCGGCGAGGAATACCGTGAGCGTGACGATGTACGTCGTGCGCTCGCCGAAGCGCTGCAGTGCCCACGCGGTGCCGAGCATCGTCGCCGTGGTCGCGGCGAGGAAGCCGGTGGCAACCCATTGCACGACGTCGTGGCCGATGTGCATTTCCGCGATCAGCGCGGGAAATGCGACATTGACGATCGTCGCCGACAGCAGCGTCGACATCGTGCCGACCATCAGCGTGGCGACGATCCAGGCGCGCTCACGGTTGAACGGCGGGACCGGCGGCGACGCGTGCATCGCGCGCCGCAGTCAGTGCGCGCTGCGCGCCGCGGCGAGAGGGTGGCCGCACATCGCCAGCGCCGCGCGCGCGAGCGCGTCCCAGGGATCGTCGCGGCCGAGCCCCTTGGCGAGCGCGTCGAGCGGCGCGAGCATCGACAACAGCGGCTGCACGTCGCGCGCGCCGATGCGCTTGACGGCCGACTCCATCGCCGCCTGCCGTTTGCCCCACACGCGCGCGTTGCGGATCGCGCTGGCTGCAGTGGCGCCGGCACGCATCGCCTGGTGCACTGCGGCAATCGCGTGCACGTCTTCCGAGAGCTGCCACACGATCAAGGTCAGCGGCTCGCCTTCCTGCTGCAGGATCGACAGGATGCGCAATGCGCGCGCGGCCTCGCCGTCGAGCCACGCCGCCGACAGCGCGAACACGTCGAAGCGCGCGACGTCCGACATCGCCTGCTCGACGTCATCGTGCGCGAGCTCGCCCGGCGGCAGCAGCAGCGCCAGCTTGTCGATCTCCTGCCGCGCGGCGAGCAGGTTGCCTTCGCAGAGCTCGGCGAGGAATTCGAGCGTCGCGGGTGACGCCTGCTGCTGCTGGCGCGCGAGGCGCGCGGCGATCCAGTGCGGCAGTTCGGCGCGATCGACCGGCTGCACGGCGACGGTGACCGCGTTGCGCGTGAGCGAGGTGAACCACGCGCTCTTCTGCGTCGCGCCGTCGAGGCGCGGCAGCGTCACCAAGGTCACGTTGTCCGGGTTGGGATCGGCCACATAGCGTTCCAGCGCGGCCGCGCCTTCGACGCCCGGCTTGCCCGACGGGATGCGCAGGTCAATGAGCTTGCGGTTGCCGAATAGTCCCATGCTCGCGTTGGCGGCGAGGAACGCATCCCACTTGAAGTGCTGCTCGGCGATCAGCGTCTCGCGCTCGTCGCAGCCGGCGCTACGTGCCGCGGCGCGTACCGCGTCGCCGGCCTCGAGCGCCAGCAGCGGCTCGTCGCCGTGGATCACGTAGAGCGGCGCGATGCCCTTGGCGAGATGCCGCGGCAGGTCGTCGGCGCGCATCGCCTACGCGTTGGGGTCGTGGGCCGCCTGCAGCCGGCGCACGATCTGCTGCACCGCTTCGGTCTGCATTTCCCTGACCAGCCGGTTTTCCTGGATCTGCCGCGCGAGGCGCTCGGTGTCGTCGTAGAGGTAGGAGCGGCGCACGATGATCTCGTCGGTGGGAAGCCAGTCGTTGCCCGCCTTGTCGTGCAGCCGGATCTGCACGCGCTTCTGCAACGCGAACTCGCGCGCGCGGCCACCCTGCGACAGCGACAGCACGTCCTTGTCGTCGATCACCACGGGAATGTCGAGAATCACCTGCGCATTCGCGGGGTCCGTCGCGAGCTTCGCGCTGCCGGCGTTTTCCAGCGCCTTGCGGAGCTCGGTGGCGAACACCGGCGCGCCCGGCGCATTGACGTAGATGGACTCGAAGTGATACGTCGCCTGGCCACGCAGGTGGAAGCCGCAGCCGCCCAGCGCGGCAAGCGCCAGGATGATCACACCGCGTCTACACCACGACATTGACGAGCCTCCCGGAAACCACGATCACCTTGCGGATCGGCGCGCCCGCCGCATGCTTGACGACCTCGGCGCTGGCGCGCGCCGCGGCTTCGATCGCCGGCGTGTCGGCGCTGCTCGGCACCCGCAGCTTGCCGCGCATCTTGCCGTTGACCTGCAGCACGAGCTCGATCTCGTCCTGGATGAGTGCCGTCTCGTCGGCCTCGGGCCATCGCGCATCGATCAAATCGCCCATTTGCGCGGCGTAACCCAGCTCGTTCCACAGCACCCAGGTCGTGTGCGGCACCACCGGATAGAGCACGCGCAGCAGGATCGACAGGCCCTCGGCGATCACCCGCGCATGACCTTCGGAGGTCGCGTCGACCTGCTCGAGCGCATTCAGCATTTTCATGCCGGCCGACACCACCGTGTTGTACTGGATGCGCTCGTAGTCGTAGTTCGCCTGCTTCAGCGCGAGGTGGATGTCGCGGCGTGACGCCGCGGCTGCAGCACCCAGCGCGCCTGCCGCCGGTGACGACCGCAGCGTATCCGCCTGCGCCTGCGCGAACGACCACAGCCGCCGCATGAACCGGTGCGTGCCCTCGACGCCGTTCGCCGACCATTCGATCGTCTGCTCGGGCGGCGACGCGAACATCACGAACATCCGCGCGGCGTCGGCGCCGTAGAGGTCGATCATCTCCTGCGGGTCGACGCCGTTGAGCTTCGACTTCGACATCGTGCCGAGGCCGTCGTATTCGACCGGGTCGCCGTCGAGCCTCGAGCGTCCGCCGGTGATGCGCCCGTCGCCGTCGCGCGCGACGTCGACCTGCTCCGGCGCGACGTAGTCGATGCCGCCCTTGTCAGTGCGCCGGAAGAACGCGTGATTGAGCACCATGCCCTGCGTGAGCAGCCGCGTGAACGGCTCGTCGTAGTCGACCATCCCCAGGTCGCGCATCACCTTGGTCCAGAAGCGCGCGTACAACAGATGCAGGATCGCGTGGGTGATGCCGCCGATGTACTGGTCCATCGGCATCCAGTAGCGGTCGCGGCCGTCGATCATCGTCGCGGCACCCGGGCTCGTGTAGCGCATGAAGTACCACGACGAATCGACGAACGTGTCCATCGTGTCGGTTTCGCGCTTCGCTGCCGCGCCGCACTTCGGACAGGTGGTGTCGACGAAATCGGCGCGCTTCACCAGCGGATTGCCGCTGCCGTCGGGCACGCAGTCGTCGGGCAGCAGCACCGGCAGTTGTTCGTAGGGCACCGGCACATCGCCGCATGTCGCGCAATGCACGATCGGGATCGGCGTGCCCCAGTAGCGCTGGCGCGAGATTCCCCAGTCGCGCAGGCGAAACGTCGTGCGCTTCTCGCCGACGCCGGCGGCGACGAGATCGCTCGCGATGGCATCGACGGCGACGGCGTGATCGAGCCCGTCGTACTTGCCCGAGTTGACGACGCGGCCGCTGACCTTGTCGTCGTACCACGACTGCCAGCGCTCGTAGTCGTATTCGCGGCCGCCGACGTCGATCACCGGCAGGATCCGCAGGCCGTACTTGCGCGCGAACTCGAAGTCGCGCTCGTCATGCCCGGGCACGCCCATCACCGCGCCGTCGCCGTAGCTCATCAGCACGTAGTTGCCGACCCACACCTCGACTTCGGCGCCGCTCAGTGGATGCACGACATAGAGCCCGGTAGCGACGCCCTTCTTTTCCAGCGTCGCCAGCTCCGCCTCGACGACGCTGCCGCGGCGCGCCTCGTCGACGAAGTCGCGCACGTGTGGCGAGCGCTGCGCGGCCAGCGTCGCCAGCGGGTGCTCGGGCGCCACCGCGCAGAACGTCACGCCCATGATCGTGTCGGCGCGCGTCGTGAACACCCACAGCTTGCCGTCGCCGACGAGCTTGCCATCGTCGTCGCGCAGGTCGTGCGCGAATGCGAAGCGCACGCCTTCGCTGCGGCCGATCCAGTTCGCCTGCATCAGCTTCACGCGATCGGGCCAGCCGGGCATCTTGCCCAGGTATTCGAGCAGCTCGTCGGCGTACTGCGTGATCCGCAGGTAGTACATCGGGATCTCGCGCTTTTCGACCGGCGCCCCCGAGCGCCAGCCGCGACCGTCGATCACCTGCTCGTTGGCGAGCACCGTCTGGTCGACCGGGTCCCAGTTGACGACGCCGGTCGTCTTGTACGCGATGCCATTGTCGAGCATCTTCAGGAACATCCACTGGTTCCAGCGGTAGTACTCCGGGTCGCAGGTGGCGAACTCGCGCGACCAGTCGATCGCGAAGCCCATCGCGATCAGCTGCTGCTTCATGTAGGCGATGTTGTCGCGCGTCCACTTCGCCGGCGCTTCGCGGCTCTTCATCGCCGCGTTCTCGGCGGGCAGCCCGAACGCGTCCCAGCCCATCGGCATCAGCACGTTGTAGCCGCGCATCCGCAGGTGGCGGTACATCACGTCGTTGATCGTGTAGTTGCGCACGTGCCCCATGTGCAGCTTGCCCGACGGATACGGCAGCATCGACACGCAATAGAATTTCTTGGCGCCGGGCTTTTCGCTGGCGCGGTAGACGTCGCCGGCGACCCAGGCGTCGCGCGCGGTTGCTTCGATGTCGCAGGGTGAGAACGGCGTCATGGTGCGTTGCCGGCGATGAGCCGACAGCGGGGTCGAAGGGGTTGCACCGGATTATACCGAGCGCCCTGTGCACCACTGTCGTGCGCCCGTTCGTGCGTATCGCCGCTGTTGCGGCCGCACGCGGGGACAGCCTTCACAGCGCCGGTGGCGGTGGCACGCAATGCGCATGACGGTGCCCGACCCGTCGTCAGCAAATTGTAAGGTGAGCCGGCAATCCATTATCCTTGCAGTGGGAGGTGGGGAATGTCGGCGACGGGGGAATCGCGGTCTTGTGCCTGGCATGCGGTGGGCGGCGCGCCCTCGCATCGGGTCGGCGGATGGCGGGTATCGCGTGTGCGCGCGAAGCGCAGGTTCGGCATTTCGCGCCGCGGCGTCATCGTCGCGGCGACCGCGTTCGCATGCGCCGGCCAGGCGTTGCTTGCGCATGCGCAGTTCGGCGACAGGCCCGTGACACTGGTGGTGGGCTCGTCGCCGGGCGGCGGCGTCGACCGTACCGCGCGGCTGCTGGCGCCCGAGCTTGCGGGGCAGCTTCACCAGAACGTCATCGTCGAGAATCGCGCCGGCGCGGGCACCCGGCTCGCCAGCGAATACGTGGCCAAATCGGCGCCCGACGGACGCACGCTGCTGTTCACCACCGGCGAGTCGACGATCGACCTCGCGTTCGATCCGCAAGCGACTCCCAACATCCTGAAGGACCTGGTGCCGGTATCGCTGGTCGCCGTGTGCCAGATGCTGCTCGTGATCAACGCGTCGCTGCCCGTGCGCGACGTGACGGAACTGCTGGCGCGCGCTCGCGCGGCGCCGGGCAAGCTCAACTATTCGACCGCGGGCGTCAAGACCACGATGCACCTCGTCGGCGCGCTCTTCGCACAGCGCACCGGCACTGACATCGTGCACATTCCCTACAAGGGCACCATGCCGGCGCTGGCGGCGCTTATGGCGCGCGACGTCGACATGACTTACGCGTCGTTGCCGTCGGCGCTGCCGTTCGTCGAGTCGGGGAGGCTGCGCGCGCTGGCGGTGGCAGGCAGCCGGCGGTCGTCGTTGATGCCGGACGTGCCGACCTTGGCGGAGTCCGGGGTCACGGGCGTCCAGGCGAATATCTGGTACGGATTGCTCGCGCCCGCCGGCACGCCGGCCGACATCGTCGACGCGCTCGCTCGCGCCGTCAACGCGGCGTCGCGGTCGGCCGATTACCGGCAGAGCCTCGCGACCATGGGAGAGGAGCCGTCGCCGGGCACGCCGGCCGCGTTCGGCGAACTGTTGCAGGACGATGTGAGCAAATACGGCGCCGTCATCAGGGCCGCCCGGATACCCGCCGAATGACCATAGTCCGATGTCTTCCAAAGTCGGTGCGCTGCGCCAGCGCGCGCGCAGCCGTCGTCGCTGGCAACGCGGTCGTCGCGCTGGTGGCCGTTTGCATGTTCGGTGCCCAGCCGCTGCCGGCGCGCGCGGCATTGGGCGAGCAGACGGTGACGCTGGTGCTGAGCAGCGCGCCCGGCGGCGGTATTGATCGCATGGCCCGGCTGCTTGCGCAACGGCTCTCCCAGCAACTCCATCGCAACGTCATCATCGAGAACCGGCCCGGTGGCAGGTCCAGGCTCGCGGCCGACCATGTGTCGAAAGCGCCAGCGGACGGCAACATGCTGCTGATCACGACGGGAACGTCGACGATCGACCTTGCGTTCGACCCGCGCACGCGCCCCAACGTGATGCAGGATCTGGTGCCCGTATCGTTGCTCGCGAAGTGCCAGATCGTGCTGGTCGTGAATCCGGCGCGGCAGCTCACCACCGTGCAGGCGCTCGCGGCGCGCGCGCGCGCCGCGCCGGGCACGCTCAACTCGGCCACGTCGGGCGTGATATCGACGATGCGCATCGTGTCGGAGCTTTTCAGGCAGCGCATCGGCGCCGACATCGTGCAGATTCCCTACAAGGCCGAAGTGGAGACGTCGACCGCCGTCGTCGGCGACCGTGTCGACATGGCATTCGTTACGCTGCCCTCGGTGCTGCCGTTCGTGAATTCGGGACAGGTGCGCGCACTGGCCATCGCCGGCGCACAGCGTTCGCCGATGATGCCCGGCGTGCCAACGCTGACCGAATCCGGCCTGCCAGGCATCGAGGCGACGGTTTGGTACGGATTGTTCGCGCCGGCGGGCACGCCCGCCGACGTCGTCGACGCGCTCGCGCGCAGCGTCGAGCAGGCGTCGACATTCCCCGGCTACCGGCAAGGCCTTGCGGCGATGGGCATGGAGCCCGCACCGATCGCGTCCGCAGCCTTCGTCGCGATGCTGCGCGACGAAGTGGTCAAGTTCCGCGCCGTCATCGAGACCACGAACATTCGCCCCGAATGACGATGTCGCCCATCGACGCCAAACCCGCAATCGACTCCTGCGACCTGCCAATGAATGCACCGATGCCACTGCCTGCCGGCGCCGCGACAAGCGCGGTCGAAACCATCGCGACCCGGCTCGCGCGCTTCGCGCAACGTTCGCCCGACGCCGTCGCGCTCATCGACAGTGACGCGCGCGTGACATGGGCGGATCTCGACGCCGACGCCACGGCGATCGCGCGACGGCTCCTCGACATCGGCAATGGCGTCAACGGCCATGTGTGCCTGTTCTTCCGCGACAGGCGATCCGCGGTGGCGTCCATTGTCGGCACCGCACGCGCGGGAGGCGTCTACATACCGTTCGATCCCGCCGATCCGGAGGAGCGGCTGCGTTTCATGCTCGACGATGCCGCGCCGATCGCGATGCTCACCGAACCGTCGCTGGTCGAGCGCGCACGGGCGCTCGCGCCTGCGGGTTGCGTGATCGTCGACGTCACCGTGCTCGAGCGCGGCGCAGCCGGCGGGGCGCTGCCGCAGGTCGACGGCAACGCGACCGCGCATCTTTACTACACGTCGGGCTCGACCGGCCGGTCGAAAGGCGTGCGCCAGACGCACGCCAACCAGCTTTTCTTCATCGACTCCTATGCCAGGGCCGTCGGCATCGGTGAAGGTGACAGGCTGTCGATGCTCTACTCGCTGAGCTTTGGCGCGGGCCTCGGCGGTATCTACCGCGGCGTGGCGCTCGGCGCGACGCTGTGCGCGTACGACATCAAGCGCGATGGCATCGCCGGCCTCGCCGACTGGCTCGACCGCGAGCGCATCACCTCGTTGCAGACCTTCCCGATGGTGTATCGCGAGCTTGCGCAAACGCTCGGCGCCACCCGGGTGTTCCCGCATCTCGAGGTGCTGCACCTCGGCGGCGAATCGTTGTACGCGCGCGACGTCGAGCTCTTCCGCGCGCACACGGTCCCGCACTGCAAGCTCGTCCACCAACTGGCCGCCACTGAGATCAGCCTGATCGCGCAGAACATCCTGCGGCACGACAGCGTGCTGTCACCGGGCCCGATCGTGCCGGTCGGCCGGCCGATCGAAGGCGTGCACCTCGAGATTCGGCGCGACGACGGCAGCCTCGCGGGGCCGGACGAGCCGGGTGAGCTGTTCGCCTGCAGTCGCCACGTCAGTCCCGGCTACTGGAACCGGCCCGAGCTCGATGCCGTCGCGTTCTCCGCGGATCCGCGCGTGCCGGGCGGTCGTTGCTACCGCACCGGCGACTTCGGACGCATCGATGCGGCAGGCGACCTGCATTTTCTCGGTCGCACGGGAAGCCGCGTGAAAATCCGCGGCTACACGATCGACCTCGCCGAAATCGACGCGGCGCTCGCCGCGTGGCCGCAGGCGGCGGGCGGCGCCGCAGCCGCGGAGAGCGACGACAACGATCCGGCGTCCGCCCGGCTCGTTGCCTACGTCGAAGCGCGTGAGGGTGCCGCACGCGATCCGGCGGCGTGCAAGCGCTTCCTCGCGGGCAAGCTGCCGCTGCACATGCTGCCGGCGGAGATCCGCTACCTCCGCGAGATGCCGCGGACCCCCGGCGGCAAGCTCGACCACAAGCGGCTTGCGGGTGCCGAGAGGCTGCCTGCGGACACGGTTCGCGCTGCGCCGAGTCGCGGCGCGGCGCCGCGTGACGCCACGCAAGCGGCGGTCGCGCACGTCTTCGAGGAGCTTCTGAAGGTCGAAGGCGTCGGTCCCGACGACGACTTCTTCCTGCTGGGCGGCGATTCGCTGATGGGCGCCGACCTGCAGGCGCGCCTCAAGGACACCTTCGGCGTGCGCATCGGCAATTTCCACCAGGATGCGACGGTGGCGGGCATTGCCGCCAGCATCCGTCGCGGCATCGCGCAGGCGCCGACGCAGTCGCGCGCGATCCCGATGCTGGTGCCGCTGTGGCCGGGCGGCCGCGAGACGCCGCTGTTCATGGTGCATGGCCGTCACGGCCAGGCATTCTTCAGCCCGCATTTCATGAAGCTGCTCGGCGACGAGCAGCCCGTGTGGGCGTTGCAGGCGCGCGGCCTCGACGGCATCAGCGAACCGCACGCCACGATCGAGGCGATGGTCGACGACTACGTGGCGGAAATTCGCAACGTGCGCCCGCACGGGCCCTATTTCCTGGGCGGCCTGTGCGTCGGCGGCTTCGTCGCCGCGGCGATGGCCCGCGCGCTGCGCGCCGCGGGCGAGGAGGTGCTGCCGCTGCTGCTGCTCGATCCTCCCAATCGCGTGCGCGCGCGTACCGAGGCACACGCCGATCCGGCGCACGTGGCGGCCAAGATGCAGGCGCGACGGGCGGCGGGCCGGATCCTCGGGCCGATGGAGGATCCCGCGTATCTCGACGCGTCGGTCCGCGCCGCAGCGGCCTTCGACGACGCGATCGCGCGCTACCGGCCGCTGCCCTATGACGGCGCGGTCTACGTGCTGTCGAGCCGCCATCGGATGCAGATGATGGATCCGCTGGAGCTGCGAACGATCTTCACCGGTCGCTACAAACGCTACGAAGTCGGGCAATCGCATGGCCATGCGCTCGACCCGCGCAATCCGGTGTTCGCGCAGACGCTGACGCGCTGCGTCGACCTGATTCGCGCTGCGTCGATCTGATCCGCGAGGCGTCGACCACGGCCTGACGATCGCCTCCCGCGCGCGTAAAACCTTTCGCCGCGCGATCAGCCCGGCGCCGGCACCCACAGCGTGGTGATGCCGAGAATCACGAACAGGATCGCCGTCGCGATGCGCACCACCCTGAACGGGATCTTTTTCGCGGCGATGCCGGCGAACAGCACCGTCGGCACGTCGACGATCAACATGCCGAGCGTGGTGCCGGCGACCACCGGCAGCAGCGTGCCGAAGCGCGACGCGAGGATCGCCGTGGCGACCTGCGTCTTGTCGCCCATTTCCGCCAGGAAGAACGCGACCGTCGTCACCCAGAACACGCCATGCGTCGACAACGCCGGTGCTTCGGACTCGTCCAGCGTGTCGGGCTTGAGCGCCCACGCGGCGACCGCGAAGAACGACAGCGCGACGATCCAGCGCAGCGTGTGCTCGGGAACGACGTTGCGGACCCATGCGCCGACGGCACCTGCGAGCGTGTGGTTGACCAGCGTCGCGGCGAGAATGCCGGCGATGATCGGCCACGGCCGGCGGAAACGCACCGCCAGCAACATTGCCAAAAGCTGCGTTTTGTCGCCAATTTCGCCCAACGCGACGACACCGGCGCTGACCAGGAACGATTCCAAGAGGTAGCGGACTAAAGGTGGCCTTCGCCGTCGCGGACGGAGAGGGCGCGGAATGGAATGGCACTATTATAGGTTGGCTCAATCTCGCGCCCTCGGGGCGCCGTCCCTGCCGATCGTGACGACGTGAATTCGATGACTTCCCGCGCGACCTTGATACTTGCCGCCGCGCTGGCGCTCGCGCCGGCTGGGGCCGCGGCCGCGCCGGTTCGCACCGGGCACGTCGAAGCCGAGCTGATCGCGCAAAAGACGGCGTTCATCCCGGGCGCCGACAACGTCGTCGCATTGCGGCTGACGCTGGACAAGGGCTGGCACACGTACTGGCGCAATCCGGGCGATTCCGGCCTGCCGACGACGCTCGAGTGGAAACTGCCGGCCGGCGTCAGCGCGGGACCGATCGAATGGCTGCCGCCGCAGCTATTGCCCGCGGGGCCGCTCACCAACTACGGATACGAGGACGTCGCGCTGCATCCGGTGACGCTGCGCACGGCGCCGGCGTTCAGCGGCGCGCAGGTGGTCACGCTCGCCGCGCGCGCCGACTGGCTCGTGTGCCGCGAGACTTGCATACCCGAAGGCGCCGACCTGACGCTCTCGCTACCCGTCGCGCCCGACGCCGTCGACGATCCACGCGACGGTGCGCTGATCACGGCGGCGCTGGCGACGCTGCCGGGGCCGCTGGATCGCAGGGGTTGGAAGGCCGACGCGCGCGGCGACGGCCAGCACGTCGTCGTCGCGCTGACGCCACCCGGCGGCGCCGCCGATCCCGGCGCGTTGCGCTTCTTCCCCGACGACGATGGACGGATCGAGCCCTCGGGTGCGCAGAAACTCGCGCGCAGTGGCGAGCGCTACCTGCTCACACTGCCGGTCGCCTACCAGCTCGACAAGGGCTTCGTGCGCGTCAAGGGCCTGGTGACGGCGGGGGGCAGCGGATTCGCCGGCGCACGCGCGGCGACGATCGACGTGCCACTAACCGGCGCCGTCGTCGCAGGACCCAAGCCGCTCGACGCGGCGCCGGCGCCGCGCCTCGACGTCGCCCCTGCAAGCGGCGGCATGACACTCGCGCTCGCGGCATTGTTCGCATTCGTCGGCGGCATGATCCTCAACCTGATGCCATGCGTGTTCCCGGTGCTGTCGCTCAAGGTGCTCGGTTTCGCGCAACGCCAGGACAACCGCGCGACGATGCGCCGCGAAGCCTACGCATTCACCGCGGGCGTCATCGCCACGTTCGTGCTGCTCGCAGCGCTTCTGCTGGCGTTGCGCGCCGCCGGCCTGCAACTCGGCTGGGGCTTCCAGTTGCAATCGCCGCTGGTGGTCAGCGCATTGGCGACGCTGTTCTTCGTGCTCGGACTCAACCTGGCCGGCGTGTTCGAATTCGGCCAGGTCGTGCCGGCGTCGATGCGCGGCTGGACCAGCGACAATCGCACGCTCGACGCGTTCGGCTCCGGTGTCCTCGCTGTGGTCGTGGCGTCGCCGTGCACGGCGCCGTTCATGGGTGCGGCGCTCGGCTTCGCGCTGTCGCAGTCGACATGGGCGACGCTGGCAATCTTCGTGATGCTCGGCGCCGGCATGGCGCTGCCCTATGCGCTGCTGGCGCTGTTCCCGGCGTGGCAGCGTCGCCTGCCCCGGCCCGGCGCCTGGATGCTGCGCTTCAAGCAGGTGCTCGCATTCCCGATGTTCGCCACCGTCGCCTGGCTCTCGTGGGTGCTCGGTGCGCAGGTCGACAACGACGCCGTGCTGCGGCTGATGCTGATGCTGCTGTTGCTGGCGTTCGCGCTGTGGGCGTGGCACGCGCGACGGCTGGGCGGCGGGCGCGGTTACGTGGTCGCGGCGATCGCCGCGGTCGCCGCCGTGCTGGCGCTGGCGCAGCCGCTGGCGACGCTGGAGTCGGCGCCGCCCGACGCATCGACGGCGCGGCGCAACACCGACGGCTGGCAGGCGTTCGCGCCGGCGACCGTCGACGCGATCACGATGTCGGGGCGGCCGGTGTTCGTCGACTTCACCGCGGCGTGGTGCGTGACCTGCCAGGTCAACAAGCGCACGACGCTCGGGCGCCCGCCCGTGCGCGACGCGTTCGCGCGCGCCAACGTCGCGCTGCTGCGCGCCGACTGGACACGCCGCGATCCGCAGATCACCGCGGCGCTGGCGGCGCTCGGCCGCAACGGCGTGCCCGTCTACGTGCTGTACCGGCCGGGCAAGGAACCCTTGCTGCTTCCCGAAATTCTCACTCAACAGGCGGTATTCGACGCGCTGGCGACGTTGTAGCCTGCGCATTTCTGATGCGGTGCGCGCGATTGGCGCGCTGAGGAGACCCTGAGATGCGACGTTCATCGATGGCAATGACTATGACTATGACTATGGCGCTGGCGCTGGCGGCGTCCACCGTTCCCGTCGCGGCGCAGCAGGCGGGTTCGCAGGCGCCCGATTTCACGCTCGCCGACACGGCAGGCAAGCCGGTGCACCTGTCCGACTACCGCGGCAAGTTCGTCGTGCTGGAGTGGACCAATCCGGAGTGCCCATTCGTGCAGTCGCACTACCAGGCGCGCACGATGCAGGGATTGCAGCAAACATGGGGCGCGAAGGACGTCGTCTGGCTGGCGATCAACTCAACGAACCAGCAGCATTCGGAGTACAAGCCGGCGGCGACGATGCAGGGCTGGATCAGGACGCAGGGCGCGGCGCCGAAGGCCGTGCTGATCGACGGCAGCAGCGCTGTCGGTCGCGCGTACGCGGCCAAGACGACGCCGCACATGTTCGTCGTCGACCCGGCGGGCAAGGTCGTTTACGACGGCGCGATCGACGACCATCGCTCGGCGCGCGCCGCCGCGCACAGCGCCACAGACAATTTCGTGCAGGCCGCGCTGACCGAGGCCACGGCCGGCAAGCCGGTAAAAGTCGCGAGCACGACGCCCTACGGCTGCTCGATCAAGTACTGACATCCGTTTTCGGAAGGCCCGCCGGGGGGGAGCTGCTACCTCGAGACCTCCCACCAGCCGCCGCCCAGCGCGTCGAGCAGCGCCGCGGTGTCGGCGAAGCGCGCCGCGGTGGCTTCGTCGCGCGCCAGTTCGGCATCGAGGCGCGTGCGCTCGGCGTCGAGCAGCGCGAGCTGGCTCACCCCCCCCAGGTCGTAGCGCTGCCGCGTGATGTCCGATGCGCGCCGCGCGGCGTCCGCCTGCTCGCTGCGCGCCGCAAGCGCCTGTGAATCGGCTTCGAGTGCGCGCAGCGTGTCGGCGACGTCCTGCAGCGCGTGCAGCACGCTGTCACGATACGTGGCCTTGGCGGCGTCGAATGCAGCGATCGCGGCGCGCCGGCGCGCCGCGAGCTCGGGCCCGCGCAGCAGCGGTTGCGCGAGGTCGAGGCCGATGCTCCAGATGTTGATGCCGTTGGCGATGTCGGCGAGGCGCGTGCGCGACGACGATGCATTGCCGGAAAAGTTGAACTGCGGATAGAGGTTCGCGGTGGCGACGCCGATGTCGGCGCTGGCGCGATGCAGCAACGCCGCGCTGGCGCGCACGTCCGGCCGGCGCTGCGCGAGTTGCGAGGGCAGCGTCAGCGGAATCTGCGGTGGCAGCGTGAAGTCGGCGAGCATGAACGGCGGCGCCGTGGCGGTCGCAGGCTCGCGACCCGCGTACACGGCGAGGCGATGCACGGTGCGCGCCAGCTCGGCGCGCAGTGGCGGCAGCCGCGCGTCGGTCTGCGCGACCAGCGCGCGCTGGCTCGCGAGCTCGACTTCGGCGATCGCGCCCAGATCGAAGCGCTTCTGCGCGATGGCCAGCGTGTCGTGTTGCGCGGCGGCGATGCGTTCCAGCGTCGCGATCTGCGTTGCCAGCGACGCCTGGCGCAGCGCGGTGGTGACGACGTTGGCGGCGAGCGTGCGTTGCGCGGCCTCGAGCTCGTAGCGGCGATAGTCAACGTCGGCGGCGAGGCCCTCGAGCGCGCGGCGCGTGCCGCCGAAGACGTCGAACGCGTAGGAAACGTCGACGCCGACGTTGTACAGGGTGAACGGACCGGGTGTCGGCACTCCCGTCAAACCCATCGCCGCCGGATCGATGCGCTGGCGCTCGATGCCGGCGCGCAGGTTGGCGCTGGGCCATGCCACGGCGTCGCCGGCCGCGCCGCGTTCCTCCTGGGCGCGCACGAGGCGCGCGCGCGCGGCGTCCAGCATCGGGCTCGCGGCGAGCGCGTCGCCCACCAACGCGTCGAGTCGCGGCGACGCGAACATCGTCCACCAGTCGGCGCGAATGTCATCGGCGCCGACGATGCGCTGCGTGACACCCGCCGCCTGCAGCGTCGCCGGCGCCGCGCCGGGCACGTACTGCGCGGCCGATGCGGATTGCGGCCCGTGATAGTCCGGACCGACGGTGCAGGCGGCGAGGCTCGCCAGCGCGCCGCACGTGGCGATCAGCCGCAAGCGGCAGGTGAATGTCGTCGCCATGTCAGTCGAGCGTGCGCCGGTAGAACAGCAGCGCGATCGTCATCACGATCGTGGTGAACACGATCAGCGGCCACGTGTCGGGCCACAGGTCGACCCAGCCATTGCCCTTGAGCAGGATGCCGCGCACCAGCCGGTTGAAGTGCGTCAGCGGCAATACGGTGCCGATCGCGCGCGCCCATTCGGGCATTCCCTGGAACGGAAACATGAAGCCCGATAACAGGATGTTGGGCAGGAAGTAGAAGAACGTCAGCTGCATCGCCTGCAGCTGGTTGGCCGCCAGCGACGACAGCGTGATGCCGACGGTCAGGTTGGCGGCGATGAACAGCAGTGACGACACGTACAGCGCGGCGATGCTGCCGACGAACGGCACGCCAAATATCAGGTATGCGGCGATAAGGATGATCGTCGCCTGCGTGAGGCCGATCGCGACGTACGGCACGATCTTGCCGCTCATCACCTCGAGCGGCGTCGCCGGCGTGGCGAGCAGGTTTTCCATCGTGCCGCGCTCGCGCTCGCGGGTGATCGCAAGGCCGGTCATCATCACCATCGTCATCGTCAGGATCACGCCCATCAATCCCGGCACGATGTTGTACTGCGTGATGTTCTCGGGGTTGTACAGCCGGTGCACGTCGATCGCGAATGGCGGCGGCGCAGCCCCCAGCGCGGCGAGCGGGCCGCGCAGGTCCTTGACGGCCACGCTTTGCACGATGCCACCCGCGGTGGCGAGCGCCATCGACGTCGCCAGCGGATCGGTGGCGTCGGCCTCGATCAGCAGCGACGGTCGCTCGCCGCGCGCGAGTCGTCGCGAAAAGTCGGGCGGGATGCTCAGCACGAATTGCACACGCCCCTGCGCCAGTGCGTGACGCGCGGCGGCTTCGTCGTCGAGGCCGTCGACGATGCGGAAGTAGTCGGACGCCTGCAGCGCCGCCACCACCGAGCGCGTGAACTCGCTCGAGTCCGCGACCAGCAACGCCGTGGGCATCTGCCGTGGATCGGTGTTGATCGCGTAGCCGAACAGCGTCAGCTGGACGATCGGGATGCCGATGATCATCGCGAAGGTGATGCGGTCGCGGCGGAGCTGCAGGAACTCCTTCAGCACGATGCTCCACCAGCGTGCGAACGAGAACGCCGCGCCTTCGCGCCGGCGGCGCGGTTTCATGCGCCGGCTCCGTTACCATCGCCGGCGTTGCGCATCATGTGGATGAACACGTCCTCGATGCTGGTGTCGATGCGCAGCAGCTTGACGTCGGTGCCAGCGATCGCGTCGCGCAACGTCGCCTCGAGCGCACCGCCCGCTGCACCTGTCGCGTGCAGCGCGCCGCCGAACGCCGCGGTCTCGTCGACGCCCGGCAGTTGCGCGACGCGCGCCGCCAGCGACACCTGGTCGCCGCCGGTCAATTCGAAGGTCTCCAGATGCTGGCTGGCGATGATGTCGACGGCAGTGCCTTGCGCGAGCAGCCTGCCGTCGGCGATGTAGGCGAGCTTGTGGCAGCGCTCGGCTTCGTCCATGTAGTGCGTGCTGACCAGCACCGAGATGCCTTGGCCGGCGAGCTTGTGCAACTCTTCCCAGAATTCGCGCCGCGCGTTGGGGTCGACGCCGGCGGTGGGCTCGTCGAGCAGCAGCAGCTGCGGCCGGTGCAGCATGCACGCAGCAAGGGCCAGGCGCTGCTTCCAGCCGCCCGACAGCTCGCCGGTCAACTGCTCGGCGCGCTTCGCGAGGCCGAGTCCTTCGAGCGCTGCCGTCACCGCGCGCTTGCGATCCGGCATCTCGAACACGCGCGCGATGAAATCGAGGTTCTCGCGGATCGTCAGGTCTTCCCAGTAGGAAAAGCGCTGCGTCATGTAACCGACGTGGCGCTTGATCGACTCCGCCTCGGCGAGGATATCGAAGCCGAGGCAATGGCCGCTGCCGGCGTCGGGCGTCAGGAGCCCGCACATCATGCGAATCGACGTCGTCTTGCCGCTGCCATTGGGGCCCAGGAAGCCGAAGATCTCGCCGCGCTGCACGGTGAGCGACAGCCCCTTGACCACTTCCTTGTCGCCGAAGCGCTTGTGCAGGTCGTGCACGTCGACCGCGGGCGCGCCGGCGCTGGCGTCGCGCCGCTCCGCGATGCTCGCTGCGGGCGCCGTCATTGCAGGATGACGCTCACCGGCTGGCCCGGATGCAGGCGTGGCGTCGCGGCATTGCTTGGGCGCGCCTCGACCATGAACACGAGCTTCGCGCGCGTGTCGTTGCTGTAGATGATCGGCGGCGTGTACTCGGCCTCGGCCGAGATCCAGGTGACGGTCGCCGCGATGTCGGCGTCGCAGCCATCGCAGCGGATCGTCACCGCCTTGCCGACGCCGAACGTGCCGAGCACCGGCTGCGGCACGAAGAAGCGCAGCTTGAGGTTTTCAGGCGGCAGCAGCTTGACGACCGGCGCACCCGCACTGACGTATTCGCCGGGCTGGTACAGCGTGTCCTGCACCTGTGCTGCGCGCGTCGCCGCAACGCGCGTCTGGCGCTGGCGCCAGTCGGCCTGGTCGACGACCGCCTGCGCGGCCGCCACCTGCGACGCCTGCGCGCGGATCTGCGCGTCGCGGCTCGGCAGCGTCGCCACCGTCATCTGGCTTTGCACCTGGCGCACGCGCGCGACATCGGCGTCATGCAGCGCGCGACTGTCGTCGAGCGTTGCGCGCGAGATGCCGCCGACCTGGTATTGGGCTTCGTTGCGCGCGAGCGCGAGCGCCGACTTGCGCTCGCCGGCCTGCGCTTCGACGAGTTGCGCACGCGTGACGTCGACCTCGGGCGCGCGCTTGCCGGCGCGCAGATCGGCGAGCGTCGCCTGCGCCGCCTTGAGCTGTGCTTCAGCCTGCGCGAGCATCGCCGCCTCGTTGTCGGATTCCAGCGTGAAGAGCGGCGCGTCGGCGGCGATCGTGTCGCCGCGCTTGACGGCGAGCGAGTCGAGACGCCCGGCGATCGAGGCGCCAACGTAGACGAACTCGCCTTCGACATAGCCCTGGTATCCGGGCGGCGCCGGATGGCCGCAACCGGCAAGCGCCACCATCGCGATCACGGCCAACGGCAGCACCGCGTGGCGGGAGTTGCGGTCGATGCTCATCGCGGTGTCCTCTTCGGCGCGTTGATCGTGCCCGTCAATCCGTGGCGCAACACCGCATGCGCGTGGCGGCGCAACTGCGCGGTCGACAGCTTCGCGCCACCGGGAAATTTTTTCCATAACGGTCGCGTGGCGAGCGGGAACAACGTGGCGCCGGCGAGCGACAGGAACGCGAACCCGGGCTCGATGTCCGCAGTGATCTCGCCGCGCCTTCGCCCGCGCGCCAGATGCTCGATCAGCGCGCCGATCATCTGCACGGGCAGGTGCCGGAGCATGCGGTCGCGCAACAGGCCGCCGCCACTGACGACGTCGCGGATCCAGATCGGCGGCATCCACGGCATGCGCTGCGCGGCGTCGAACACGCCGTCGACCAGCGCGTCGACGAGCTCTTCCAGCGATGCCGACGGGCCGGGCAGCTTGCGCAACGCGTATGCGACGAAACGCGACAGCCGCTCGTCGACGACGGCTTCCAGCAGTTGCTCGCGTGGACGGAAATAGTAGTGGACGAGCGCCGGCGTCACGCCGGCGCGTGCGGCGATCTCGGCGGTGGTGGTCGCCGCGACGCCCTTTTCGGCGAACAGCGCGACTGCGGCGTCGAGCAGCGCCTCGCGCGCCTCCGGGTGCGCGTGCTGGACCGGGCGGCCGCGCGTGCGGCGGCGGGCAGGGGTGGCCATCGCCCGTATATTAATTACCTTGTTAATTAATTGTCAAGGGCGGTGGCGCCGTCGTCGCGTGCGCAGCGCGATGCTAGAGTCGGCACTTCGCACCGACAATCACGCAACGATGTCGCTCCAAACCTGGCTCGCTTTCCTTGTCGCCGCCTGGCTGATCAGCCTGTCGCCGGGCGCGGGCGCGGTGTCGTGCATGACGGCCGGCATGCGTCATGGTTACCGGCACGCGCTGTGGAATATCGTCGGGCTGCAGCTCGGCATCCAGCTCGTGCTCTGCGTCGTCGCCGCGGGGCTGGGCGCGTTGCTCGCCGCGTCGACGCTCGCGTTCACGACCGTCAAGTGGATCGGCGCGCTCTACCTCGTCTACCTCGGCATCCAGCAATGGCGCGCGGCCCCCCAGGCTCTGCAGCCGGCCGGCACCGACATCGGTGACGGCTCGGCGCGCCAGCTCGTGCTGCGCGGCTTCCTCGTCAATGCCACCAATCCCAAGGGCATCCTTTTCATGCTGGCGGTGCTGCCGCAGTTCATCGACCCTGCGCGACCGCAGCTCATTCAGTACGCGATCTGCGGTGCGACGCTGTTCGTCACCGACACCGTGGTGATGAGCGGCTACACGGCGTTTGCGTCACGCGTGCTGACGCTGCTGCGGGGAGACGGCGCGCGGCGCTGGATGAACCGCAGCTTCGGCACGATGTTCATCGCCGCGGGCGCGGTGATGGCGACGTTCAGGCGCGCGGTCTGAAGCCGGCGCGGCGCCGCCGCGCCACTTGCCGTACGCACGTCAGCGCAGCGCCAGCGTCACGCCGATCGGCACGAACACCAGCGACATGAGGTTGCCGATGAGAACGATCGACGCGACCTTGCCGGGCTCCTGGTCGAACTGCTCGGCGACCATGAAGTTGAGCACCGCGGGCGGCAGGCAGCCGAACAGGAACAGCAGCCCCGTCTGCTGCTTGTCGAGACCCAGCACCGGCGCCAGCAGCGCCGCCATCGCGAGCCCGGTCAGCGCGCACGCGGCGCCGCCGATCGCGCCGAGCCGCCAGTCGCCGCGCGCGAGATGCGTCAGGCGCACGCCGAGCGATATCAGCATCACCGGCACCAGCGCGTCACCGACCATCGTGATCGCGGTGGCGAGCCAGTCGGGCATCGGCGGGTGCGCCAGCGCGAATGCGAAGCCGGCGAACGTCGCCAGCACCATCGGCGTGCGCAGCAGCTTGCCGATGCGCGCGTGGTGATCGATCATCCACACGCCGACGGTGAAGTGCAGCAGGTTGGAGATCGTGAACAACGCGACCATCGACGAGAAGCCGGCGGCGCCGAATGCGAGCGCCGCGAGCGGCAGGCCGACGTTGCCGCAGTTGTTGAACATCATCGGCGGCAGGAACGTGCGGTGGTCCTCGCGCAGCAATCGCGCCACCGGCCACGCGAGCAGTCCCGACCCCAGCACGACACCCACGCTCGCGACCATCAGCACGCGGCTTTCGTGGAAATCGAAATTCCTGCTCGACAACGCTGAAAAGATCAGCGCCGGGCCCAGCACGTTCATGCTGAGGCGATTGACGGTCAGCATGTCGGGCTTGTTGCGCCGGCCCCACGCATAGCCCAGCGCGATCACCAGGAACACCGGCAGGATGATGCCGGCGAGCCGCGCGATCACAGGATGTAGCGCGCGAGGTTGTCGTCGCCGGCGATGCCGGCCAGCCGCTGGTCGACGTAGCCGGCGTCGATCTCGACCGTCTGCCGGTCGTACTTCGTCGCATGAAAAGAGATGTCGTCGAGCAGGCGCTCCATCACCGTGTAGAGCCTGCGCGCGCCGATGTTCTCCTGCTTTTCGTTGACGGCGAAAGCGATCTCCGCGAGGCGCCGCACGCCATCGACGGTGAACTGGATGTCGACGTTCTCGGTGCGCATCAGCGCCGCGTACTGGCGCGTCAGGCAGGCATCGGTGGCGGTGAGGATCTGCTCGAAGTCGGCGACCGACAGCGAATCGAGCTCGACGCGGATCGGAAAGCGTCCCTGCAGCTCGGGGATCAGGTCGGACGGCTTCGACAGGTGGAATGCGCCCGACGCGATGAACAGCACGTGGTCGGTGCGGATCGGCCCGTACTTGGTCGTCACCGACGTGCCTTCGACGAGCGGCAACAGGTCACGCTGCACGCCTTGGCGCGACACGTCGGCGCCGTGCATTTCCGAGCGCGACGCGATCTTGTCGATCTCGTCGAGGAACACGATGCCATTCTGCTCGGCGTTGACGAGCGCGCGCGCCTTGATCTCGTCGTCGTTGAGGAGCTTGCCGGCTTCCTCGTCGGTCAGCGCCTTCTGCGCATCGGGAATCTTCATCTTGGAAAGCTTGCGCCGGCCGCTGCCGAGCTGCTGGAACATGCCCTGCAGCTGCGACGTCAGGTCCTCCATCCCGGGCGGCGCCATGATCTCCATCTGCGACGGCAGCATCGACACCTCGACGTCGATCTCCTTGTCGTCGAGCTGGCCTTCGCGCAGCATCTTGCGGAATTTCTGCCGCGTGGCGTTGTCGGTTGGCTTCATGTCGTGGAAGTTGACCTCGCGCGTCGGCGGCAGCAGCGCATCGAGGATGCGCTCCTCGGCAGCGTCGGCGGCGCGGTCGCGCACCTTGCGCATCTCGACTTCCCGCGTCTGCTTGATCGCCACCTCGACCAGGTCGCGGACGATCGTGTCGACGTCGCGGCCGACGTAGCCCACTTCGGTGAACTTGGTCGCCTCGACCTTGACGAACGGCGCATCGGCGAGGCGCGCGAGACGGCGTGCGATCTCCGTCTTGCCGACGCCGGTGGGGCCGATCATCAGGATGTTCTTGGGCGTGATCTCCTGGCGCAGCGGCTCCGGCACCTGCTGGCGACGCCAGCGGTTGCGCAGCGCGATCGCGACCGCGCGCTTGGCGCGATCCTGGCCGACAATGTGCTTGTCGAGTTCGGAGACGATTTCCTCCGGCGTCATGTTCGACATGGCGATGCGTCTGTCAGGTGGGATGCGATGACGGATTGTACGTCGCGCGCGTCGCGCGTCCGGCGCGACGCGTGCCGTATCATGCGCGGGTCATGCATGCGCTTTCCTCATCCGTGCTCCTGCGCTCCATCGCCGCCGCCGCCTGCCTGACCCTCGCCGCCTGCGGTGGCTTCGACTGGTTATCGACGTCGATCCGCGGATCCGGTGCCGGCGTGCAGGCGGTGCTGAAGCCGGTGGGCGGCAGCTCGGGACGCGCCGACGCGACGTTCGTCGATCGCGGCAACGGCGTGTTCATGACGATATTCCTCACCAACCTGCCGCCGGGCGCGTATCGCGTGGCGATCCACCGCGACTCCAACTGCACGTCGCCCAATCTTTTTTCCGCGGGCCCGGCGTGGGCGCCGGCGGGCAGCGTGGTCGCGCCGCAGGAGCTGCTGCCGGTGTTCCGCGTCGACTCCAATGGTGACGCCACCTTGACGGCGCAGGTTCCTGGCGTGCGCACCACGGGTCCCGACAGCCTGCAGGGACGATCGGTCGTGCTGCATGCGGGAACGCGCGTCGACGAGGCCCTTCCCGGCGTGCCCAACAATCGCGTGCTGTGCGGCGTCATCGGCGCACCGCAGTCGTTCCTTTCCTGAATGACCAGCGTGGGATTTCTCGCCAACCGCAGGATCGTCATCACCGGCGTGCTGTCGAACCGTTCGATCGCCTACGGCATCGCGCGCGCGTGCCAGCGCGAAGGCGCGACGCTCGCCTTCACCTATGTCAACGACGACCTCAAGGATCGCGTCGTCAGGCTGGCCGCGGATTTCGGCGACTGCCTGGTGTGGCGATGCGACGTCGCGCGCGACGACGATATCGACGCGCTGTTCGCGTCGGTCGCCTCCGAGTGGGGCGGGCTCGACGGCCTCGTGCATTCGATCGCCTTTGCGCCGCGCGAGGCGCTGGCCGGTGATTTCCTCGACGCGCTGTCGCGTGCTGCGTTCGCCACCGCGCACGACATCTCGAGCTATAGCTTCGCCGCACTCGCCAAGGGCGCGCGGCCGCTGATGCAGGGACGCAACGCGTCGCTGTTGACGCTGACCTACCTCGGCGCGGTGCGCGCGCTCGCCAACTACAACGTGATGGGACTCGCGAAGGCGAGCCTCGAGGCCAACGTCCGCTACCTCGCCGCGAGCCTCGGTCCAGAGCAGATCCGTGTCAACGCGCTGTCGGCGGGGCCGATCAAGACGCTGGCCGCGGCGGGCATCGGCGGCTTCAACAAGATCCTGCATTTCGTCGAGAAGCACGCGCCGTTGCGCCGCAACGTCACTACCGACGAAGTCGGCAACGTGGCGGCGTTCTACCTGTCGGAGCTCGCGAGCGCGATCACCGGTGAAGTGACCTACGTCGATTGCGGATTCTCGACGGTCGCCGCCGGCATGGACGAGTAGCGCGGCGGTCCACGGCGCGCGACCTACAGGTGGCCGGCAACCGCAGCCGCTTCGACGCCGTGATCATCGGCGGCGGCCACAACGGATTGGTTTGCGCCGCGTATCTCGCGGCGGCGGGGCAGTCGGTGTGCGTCGTCGAGCGTCGCGATGTCGTCGGTGGTGCTGCGGTCACCGAGGAATTTTATCCGGGTTTCCGCAATTCGACGGCGAGCTACACGGTGAGCCTGCTCGATCCCGCAGTGATCCGCGACCTGCGGCTGCACGAGCATGGCCTCGAGATCGTCGAGCGGCCGTTCGCCAATTTCCTGCCGCTGTCGCCGACAGAGTCGCTGCGCGTCGGCGGCGGCCTCCTGGCGACGCAAGCCGAGGTCGCGCGCTTTTCCTCGCGCGACGCCGCGCGGCTCCCTGACTACTACGCGATGCTCGATCGCGTCGCCGACGTGCTGCGCGATCTGCTGCATGCAACGCCACCCAACGTCGGCGCGGGCATGCCCGCGCTGCTCGATGCGTGGAAAGTCGCCAGGCGCTTTCGCGCGCTCGATCGTGCGGGCCAGCGCGACGTGCTCGACCTCTTCACCAAGAGCGCCGGCGAGTTGCTCGACCATTGGTTCGAGTCGGCGCCGATCAAGGCGGCGTTCGGCTTCGACGCGGTCGTCGGCAACTTCCAGAGTCCCTATACGCCGGGCTCGGCGTACGTGCTGCTGCACCACGTGTTCGGCGAGGTCAACGGCAAGCGCGGCCAGTGGGGACATGCGCGCGGCGGCATGGGATCGATCACGCAGGCGATGGCGAAGGAATGCGCGGTGCGCGGCGTCGACATCCGCGTCGCGAGCCCGGTTGCACGTGTCGTCGTCGACAACAAGCGCGCCGTCGGCGTCGAGCTCGGCGACGGCGAAGTCGTGCGCGCGCGGCGCGTGGTCGCCAACGTCAATCCACGGCTGCTGTTCCAGCAGTTGCTGGCGCCGGAGCACGTCGATGCCGACTTTCGCCGCCGCATCGAAAGCTACCGTTGCGGCTCGGGCACGTTCCGGATGAACGTCGCGCTGTCGGCGCTGCCCGATTTCAGCTGCGCGCGCGGCACGCGCGCGGCGCCGCATCACGCCGCGGGTATCGTCATTGCGCCGTCGCTCGATTACATGGAGCGCGCGTATTTCGACGCCAAGACGACCGGTGTATCCGCCGCACCCATCGTCGAAGTGCTGATTCCGTCGGTGGTCGACGACTCGCTGGCGCCGCCGGGGATGCACGTCGCCAGCCTCTTCTGCCAGCACGTGCACCCGCAGATGCCGGCGGTCAGCGGCCGCAGCTTCGACGACGCGCGCGACGACTTGGCCGACCTGATGATCGCAACCGTCGACGCGATGGCGCCCAACTTCAAGGCGAGCGTCATCGGCCGGCGCGCGATGACGCCGCTCGACCTCGAGCGCACGTTCGGCCTGATCGGCGGCGACATCTTCCATGGCGCGTTGGGACTCGACCAGCTTTTCTCCGCGCGGCCGGTGCTTGGCAGCGCCGACTATCGGATGCCGCTCGCCGGCCTCTACCTGTGCGGCGCCGGCGCGCATCCGGGCGGCGGCGTCACCGGCATCCCCGGGCGCAACGCGGCGCGCGAGATCCTGCGCGACGTGCGTCGCCACCGCCACTGACGCGATGACCGGCACGACGGCGTTCAACCTGGCCGAACGCCTCGCGCAGTCCGCGCGGCGCTGGCCCGACGCACCGGCGGTGGCGCGCGGCCTGACGATCGTCCACGACTACGCGGCGCTGGCGTTGCGTGTGGCGACGCTCGGCGCGGCACTGCGCGCCATGGGCCTCGGCGACGGCGTCCGCGTCGCGATCGTGTCGCGCAACGGCGTCGAATACATCGAGGCGCTGTACGCATGCTGGTGGGCGGGCCTCGTCGCCGTGCCTGTCAACGCCAAGCTGCACCCGCGGGAGCTCGCGTTCATCCTGGACGACTGCGGCGCGCGCTGCGTGCTGGTCGATCGCGAGTGGGCGACAACGCTGCCCGCGCTCGCCGCGAATGTGCGCGTCGTGGAGTTCGGCTCGGGCGACTACCGGCGCCTGTTCAGCGGCGCGCCGATTGCGGCGCCCGCGCGCTGCGATCGCGACGCCGCGGCGTGGCTTTTCTACACCAGCGGCACGACGGGGCGGCCCAAGGGTGTCGTCATCACGCACGCCAACCTCGACGCGATGGCGACCTGTTTCGTGCGCGATGTCGAGGCGATCCTGCCAGGTGACGCGATCCTGCATCCGGCGCCGCTGTCGCACGGCTCCGGCCTCTATGTCGTGCCGCATATCGCCGGCGGCGCCGTCAACGTCGTGCCAGAGTCGGGCGGCTTCGACGCCGACGAAGTCGCGAAGCTCGTGTCGAACTGGAACCGCGCGCTGTTGTTCGCGGCGCCGACGATGGTCAAGCGGCTGGTGCGCAGCCCCGCGCTTGCCGGCGCGGGGCTCGAGCGGCTGAAGTGCATCGTCTTCGGTGGCGGGCCGATGTACGTCGCCGACTGCCGCGAGGCGTTCGCCGCGCTCGGTCCGCGCCTTGCGCAGATCTACGGCCAGGGCGAATCACCGATGACGATCACGGCGATGGACCGCGCGACGCTGGCGGATGCGATCGCGCGCGGCGACGACACGCGCCTCGCATCGGTGGGAACCGCGCAATCGGGTGTCGAGCTGCGCATCGACGCCGGCTCGAAGGCGGACGCGCCGGCGGCGGGCGAAGTGCTGGTGCGCGCGCCGACGGTGATGCGCGGCTACTGGAACAATCCCGCAGCGACGGCGGCGGCGCTCGCCGATGGCTGGCTGCACACGGGCGACATCGGCACTCTAGCCGCCGATGGCTACCTGACGCTCAAGGATCGCAGCAAGGACCTGATCATCAGCGGCGGCAGCAACATCTATCCGCGCGAAGTCGAGGAAGTGCTGCAGCAGCATTCGCAGGTCGCCGAAGTCGCCGTCGTCGGACGCCCGCATGGCGAGTGGGGCGAGGAAGTCGTCGCCTGCGTCGTCGTGCGCGACGGCGCCGACGCGCAAGCGGTCGAGCGCGAGTGCGACGCGCTGTGCATCGCGCGCATTGCGCGCTTCAAGCGTCCGAAGGCGTACGTGTTCGTCACCGCGCTGCCGAAGAACAACGCCGGCAAGGTCCTGAAGACCGAGTTGCGCGGCATCGTCGCGGCGCGTTGAACGCGCGGCGCGCATCGACGCGCGTGGGGAAGGGTGCACCGGGCGTGTCGCCTGCACCGATTCACCGAAGAATAAATCCGAAGTCAGCCGATAAGCCGGGTTCTGTTACGGCGCGACTGTGACATCGCGCTATGACTGCCATTCCTCTTGGCGCCACGTTGCCGTGGCGCTCGTGCCGCCTACCCGCGGACTCGGCGAGCAGCGTCGTCGTCCGCCTATTTGGCGTTGCTCCGGATGGAGGTTGCCGCGTTTCACCCGCTTCCGTTTGACGGGAAGCGACTCGTCTCTGTGGCCCTGTTCCTCACTTTGGCCGTCCGCGTGAGCGGCCGGCGTATGGCGGCCGGGGGTTACCCGGCATCCTGCTCTGTGGAGCCCGGACTTTCCTCTGTCCCCTTGCGGGAACAGCGGCAGTCTGGCTGGCTTCGGACGACGAGGATAGCACCTCGCAGCGCATGCAGCGGCTAGCGCGGCGCGGCGAGTCGCCAGCCGACGCTTTCGCCGGCGCGCAACGGCACGACGGCAGCGTTGCCGAACGCCAGTTCGGCGGGCACTTGCCAGGCTTCGCGCCGCAAGGTGATCGCGCCGGCATTGCGCGGCAGCCGGTAGAAATCGGCGCCATGGAGGCTCGCGAAGCCCTCGAGCCTGTCGAGTGCACCGGCGGCGTCGAACACTTCCGCATAGAGCTCGATCGCGGCGGGCGCCGAATAGCAGCCCGCGCATCCGCAGTCGCTTTCCTTGGCGTGCCGCGGGTGCGGCGCGCTGTCGGTGCCGAGGAAGAACTTGGGCTCGCCCGACGTCGCCGCGGCGACCAGCGCCAGCCGGTGGACTTCGCGCTTGAGGATCGGCAGGCAGTAGAGATGCGGTCGCACGAAGCCGGCGAGCATCGCGTTGCGTGAATGCAGCAGGTGCTGCGGCGTGATCGTCGCCGCGACGTTCGGTCCCGCCGCGCGCACGAACGCGATCGCCTCCTGCGTCGTTACGTGCTCGACGACGATGCGCAGCGCCGGGAACTCGGCGACGATCCGTGCCAGATGGCGCTCGACGAACACGCGTTCGCGATCGAACACGTCGACGTCCGCGTCGGTGACCTCGCCGTGCACGCACAGCACGACACCGTGGCGCTCCATCGCCGCGAACGTCGGCCACGCGTGGTCGATCGACGTCACCCCGGCTTCCGAATTCGTGGTCGCGCCGGCCGGGTAGTACTTGCAGGCGTGGACGAAGCCCGACGCCTTGGCGCGCGCGATTTCCGCAGCCGGCGTGGCGTCGGTGAGGTAGAGCGTCATCAGGGGCTCGAAGCGGCTCGCCGCCGGCAGCGCGGCAAGGATCCGCGCCCGATAGGCGGCGGCCGCGGCGACGGTCGTCACCGGCGGCTTGAGGTTGGGCATGACGATTGCTCGCGCAAATACACGTGCCGTGGCTGCGACGACCGCCACCAGCGCCTGCCCGTCGCGAAGGTGCAGGTGCCAGTCGTCGGGGCGCGTCAGCGTCAGCGTCGTTACCGGATCGTTCATCGGAAGGCCTTGTTTTTGCGGAAGTATACGTTCGGGGTCGCGGACGGTGCCGATGGTGGAGGCGGGTGGCGCTGCAGCGCCGGTACAGGCTATAATCCGATGTTAACCGCGGCCGGGACACATTCGACGTCCGGGCCGGTGACGAGCATGGAGTCAGGCATGGCAGGCAAAACGGCAACCGCACTGAAAAAAGTCCGCGAGCTTAGCGAGGAGGAAATCCTCAAGGCCCCGGAGAAGGACTACATGAACGAAGCGCAGCTCGCCTTCTTCAGGCAGCGCCTCGTCGAGCTCCGCGACCAGTTGCTGCAGAACGCCGACGACACCGGCGAGCACCTGCGCGAGAACGAGATCACTACCGATCCCTCCGACCGGGCGACGCTCGAGGAGGAGTACACGCTCGAGCTGCGCACCCGCGACCGCGAGCGCAAGCTCCTGAAGAAGATCGAGAAGTCGATTCGCATGATCGACGACGGCAGCTACGGCTTCTGCGAGGAAACCGGCGAGCCGATCGGCGTGCCGCGTCTGCTCGCGCGTCCGACGGCGACGCTGTCGCTCGAGGCGCAGGAGCGTCGCGAGCGTGTGCAAAAGCTCTACGGGGACTGATCGCGCGCTGTGGCGCGCATCGCCGTTGTCGTCATCGGAGAGCCCAATGAACCGGAACATCCTCTGCGCGTGTTGCGCGGCCGCGATACTTGTCGCCGGCTGCGCCTCGCAATCATCGACGCCGGCCTCGGCTCCCAAAGTGGCAGCAAAGGCGCCCGAGGCGTTCGCGCTGCTCGAGCCCACGCGCGGCAACCTCACCAATGGCAGCGTGCGCTTCACGCAGGAGGGTGAACGCGTGCTGGTGGTGGCCAAGGTGCACAACCTGCCGCCCAACACCGAGCATGGCTTTCACCTTCACGACAAGGGCGATTGCAGCTCGGGCGACGGCATGAGCACCGGCGGCCATTTCAATCCCGACGGCCATCCACATGGACCGCAGAGCGGCCCGCACCACGATGGCGACATGCCGGCGCTCAAGGCCGATGGCAACGGCGTCGCCGAGACTGCGTTCGTGCTGCGGGGCGTCACCGTGTCAGCGGGAGCCCACAGCGTTGTCGGCAAGGGGCTGATCGTCCACAAGGACCCCGACGATTACACTACACAGCCCACCGGCAATGCCGGCGCGCGCGTCGCCTGCGGGGTGGTCGCGCAGCGCTAGAAGACGTCGCGGCGCCGGTGCCAGCCAACAACAAGGAGCTGTCGAACCATGTTCACTTTACCTCCGCTACCCTTCGCCGAAGGCGCGCTCGCGCCTGTCATTTCTGCGAACACGCTGGGCTTCCACTATGGCAAACATCACAAGGCCTACGTCGACAACCTCAACAACCTTGTCAAGGGCACCGAGCTCGAGAGCGCGACGCTCGAGAAGATCATCAAGGACACTGCCGGCAAGGCGGACAAGGCGGGGATCTTCAACAATGCCGCGCAGGTGTGGAACCACACGTTCTACTGGAACTGCCTGAAGCCGGGCGGCGGCGGCAAGCCCACCGGCAAGATCGCGCAGATGATCGACAGCGATCTCGGCGGATATGACAAGTTCAGGACCGATTTCGCGCAGACCTGCGTCACGCAGTTCGGCTCGGGATGGGGATGGCTCGTCGCCGAGGGCGGCAAGCTGAAGCTCGCGAAGACTCCCAACGCCGAGAACCCGTTGAGCAAGGGTCAGACCGCGCTGCTGACGATCGACGTGTGGGAACACGCGTACTACCTCGATTACCAGAATCGCCGACCCGATCACGTCAATGCGGTGATCGACAAGCTTCTCAACTGGGATTTTGCCGCGCAGAACCTCGCCAAGGCCTGAACGGCGCGCGCCGGCAACGGCGCGTCGCTAGCGGTCGCGCCACGGCACCCTGCCCCCGCGCATTTGCGGGGCGGCGATGACGGCTGCATAATTTCGGACGTCCGCGCAATGGCGCGCGGCTAGCCGAACGCCGTTGCACCTGCGGTGGTCCGCCGATGTTTCATTCACGCGATTGCGAAGAGCGCACGATGGCCTTGTTCCAGAAGCCGCCCAAGCGACCCGAGCCTGCGCCCGTCAAGCGCGTGCCGGGCGCGCTTGCGTCGCGGCCGCAGTCGGCGCGCGAGCTCGCCGCACAGGCGCTGGGCAAGGGTGGACAGCAACGACCACGCTCCGAGCCGACGGCGCGCGACATCACCGTCACCGGCCAGAGCCTGATGGGCGCGCCGCCGCCGACATCGTCGATCGAGGTGCAGCAGGCCAACCCGGGACTCTGCGCGGTGCTCGAAAACGCCGCATTGCTCTACGCGAGCGGCCAGGCGCAACCGGCGCGCGCGCTGCTCGAGCAGGGGGTCGCGACCGACCACGACGCCAAGCTGTCGCCGCTCGCCTGGCTCGCGCTCTTCGACCTGCTGCAGCGCGCCGGCGATCGCAGCGCGTTCGACCAGCTCGCGATGCAGTACGTCGTGCAGTTCGAGCGCTCGGCACCGGCGTGGGACGATGCCGCGAAGCCCGCGGCTGGCGCCAAGGCCGCCGTGGGCGGCTACCTCGCGATCACCGGCAAGCTGTCGGCGGAAAGCGCGCCGCAGTTCGACAGCCTGAAACGCGCGATCGAACGCAAGCTCCCGCAGGCACGAATCGACCTCGCAGCGGTCACCGGCTTCGACGATGCCGGCGCGAAGCTGCTCGCCGACGCGCTGATCCACGCGCGCCGCAGCCAGTTCGCGCTGGTGCTCCAGCGTCCCGAGAAGCTGCGTTCGGCGATCGAATCGATGGTCAAGCGCGGCCGCGACGCCGGCGAGGGCGTGTGGCTGCTGTCGCTGGAGCTGATGCAATGGCTGCACGACCAGGCGGCATTCGACGACCGCGCGATCGAATATGCGATCGCATTCGAGACGTCGCCGCCGTCGTGGGAGCCGCCGCCCAAGTTGCAGAGCGTCGAGCTGGCGCTCGTCGACGACAGCGAGTCGGCCGAGGCGCAGGCGCACGGTGACGTGCTCGCGTGGAGCGGCGTGCTGGTCGGCTCGAATGCGCCGCAGTTGACGCAGCTCACCGAGTTCGCGCAGGGCCGCGCCGTGGTGCCGATCGACATGTCGACGGTGGAGCGCATCGACTTCGTGTGCGCAGGCGCGCTGCTGAACATGATCAACCGGATCGAGTCGCAGCGGCGCGCCGTGCAGGTCGCCGGCGCATCGCCGATCATCCGCGCGCTATTGCTTCTGATCGGCATCTCACCCCGGCACTTCGTCAAGAAAGCGCAGTAGCCATTCGCGCCGGCGCCGCGCTCGACGCGGGCCGCGCCTCGTTGCCGCACTCGTTTGCTTCCTCAACTTCTTCTCGCTCTCGTCACCCTGATGGAGACTTTCCACGGCACCACGATCCTCTCCGTTCGGCGCGGCAACGAGGTCGCGCTCGGCGGCGACGGCCAGGTGACGCTCGGTAACGTCGTCATCAAGGCAACGGCGCGCAAGGTTCGGCGCATCTATCACGACCGTGTGCTGGCCGGCTTTGCCGGCGCGACCGCGGATGCGTTCACGCTGTTCGAGCGCTTCGAGGCGAAGCTCGACAAGCACCAGGGCCACCTGACGCGCTCAGCGGTGGAGCTCGCCAAGGACTGGCGCACCGACCGCGTGCTGCGGCGCCTCGAAGCGATGCTCGCTGTTGCGGATGCCACGACGTCGCTGATCATCACCGGCACCGGCGACGTGCTCGAGCCCGAGCTCGGCATCGTCGCGATCGGTTCCGGCGGCGCGTATGCGCAGGCGGCGGCGCGCGCGCTGCTCGACCACACCACTCTGGCGCCGAAAGCGATCGTCGAGCAGGCGCTGCTGATCGCCGCCGACATCTGCATCTACACCAACAAGGAGCTCGTCATCGAGACGTTGACAGCATGAGCGCGCCGGGCCGTCCCAAGGGCGAATACCGGAACGCGCAGCGCGAAGCTGTTGCAAGTGCGCCCCGTGAATTCGACGTCGTCATTGCCGGCGCAGGCTTGCCCGGGCTCGCGCTCGCAGCAGCGCTCGCCGGCAAGGGACTGGCCGTGGCGCTGAGCGACCGGCACGCGATCGCCGCATCGGAAGTGCCGTCGGACGGATTCGACACGCGGATCTACGCGGTGAGCCCGGGCAGCGCGGCGATGCTCGATGCGCTGGGCGCGTGGGCGAAACTACCCGCCGAGCGCATCACCGCGGTGGAGACGATGCGCGTATTGGGGGACGCCGGCGGCGCACTGGAATTCTCCGCGTACGACCTCCACCAGCGCGCACTGGCGTGGATCGTCGAGGAACGCGCGCTGCGCGCGGCGCTGGTCGCCCGCGTGCATGCGAGCGCCACGACGCTGGTCGCGCCTGCGGCGTTCGCGCAGCTCGCCTTCGACGTCGAGGGCGCGACGCTCACGCTCGGCGATGGCGATGCGTTGCGTGCCCGGCTCGTCGTCGGCGCCGATGGCCTCAACTCGTGGATACGCAACGCCGCCGGTTTCACCGCGCTGCCGCGCCCCTATGCTCAAGTCGCGGTGGTCGCCAATTTCGCGTGTGAGCACGAGCACCACGGACGCGCCTCGCAATGGTTTCTCGCCGACGGCGGCGTGCTCGCTTGGCTGCCGCTGCCGGGACGGCACATCTCGATCGTGTGGTCGGCGCCCACCGCGCTGGCGCACGAGCTCGCCGGACTGCCCGCCGACGCGCTGGCGCAACGCGTCGCCGAGGCCGGCGCGCACGCGCTCGGCGCATTGACGCTGCAGGACGGTCCGGCGACGTTTCCGCTGTCGTTCCTGCGCCTGCCATCGGTCGTCGCGCACCGTCTCGCGCTGGTGGGCGATGCGGCGCATGGCGTGCATCCGCTCGCGGGACAGGGGGTCAACCTGGGGTTCGGCGATGTCGCCGTGCTGGCGCGGATCCTTGCCGAGCGGGGCCCGGTCGACGACGCCGGCGCACCGATCCTGCTCGAGCGCTACGCGCGCCGGCGCGCCGAGCCGGTGCTGGCGATGCAGACGGTCACCGATGTGCTGGCGCGTGCCTTCAGCCTGGACCAGCGGTGGCTGGCAGGGCTGCGCAACCACGCAATGGCGACAATCGACCGCTTTTCGCTGATCAAGCGGGCACTTGCGCAACCCGCGCTCCGTTAAACTGTCGAAAGTGACCCAATCCTGGAGTTTTGCATGAATATCAAAAGCTTGACGGTTGCTGCCGTTGCCGTTGCGGCGCTCGCGCTGGCCGATGCGCCGGTTGCGCTTGCGCAAACGGCGTCGAAGCCCGCCGTGAAAGCGCCCGCGGCACCGGCGATGACGTCGGAAATGGCGGCGATCCGCAAGCTGGTCGAGCAGCGCGTGCCGGGCATGGAAGTTCGCTCGATCACCAGCACCGGCATCGCCGGGCTGTACGAAGTGCTGGCCGACGACCGCATCGTCTACGTCGATCCGCAGGTCAACTACCTGATCATGGGATCGATCTACGACCTGGCGTCGAAGCAGAACCTCACCGACGACCGCTATCGCAAGCTCAACCGGATCGCCTTCGACAGCCTGCCGTTCGACCAGTCGTTCAAGCGCGTGCGCGGCGACGGCTCGCGGCGCGTCGCGATGTTCTCCGATGCCGATTGCCCGTTCTGCGCGCGCATCGAGAAGGAACTGGGCGGAATGACCAACGTGACGATCTACACCTTCCCTTTCCCGATCGACTCGCTGCATCCGTCGTCGGCGCTTAAGTCGCGGCAGATCTGGTGCGCCGCCGACCGCGGCAAGGCATGGGACGAGTGGTTCAACAGCCAGAAGCTGCCCGACAACAAGGGTGACTGCGCGAATCCCGTCGCCGCCAACCAGGCGCTCGGCGAAAAGCTGCACATCTCGGCGACGCCCACGCTCGTATTCGCCGATGGTTCCGTCGTGCCGGGCGCGTTGCCGCTGGCGCAGCTGGAACAGATGCTGGCGAAGGCGGAATCCGACGCGCGCGTCGGCGCGACCCGGTAGCTTTTGCAGTTCCGGCCGCGCGGGCCCGTTGCCTGCGCTTTTCCCGTTCGAGGCGCCACGATGGCCATCATCGACTTCCTGAAGAAGCAGTTCATCGACATCATCGAGTGGACCGATGATTCGCGCGACACGCTGTCGTATCGCTTCCCCGACGAGGACAAGGAGATCAAGAACGGTGCGCAGCTGATCGTGCGCGAGTCTCAGGTCGCGCAGTTCGTCTATCTCGGCGCGTTCGCTGACAGCTTCGGCCCGGGCAAGCACACGCTGACGACCGACAACATCCCGATCCTCACCAACCTCAAGAGCTGGAAGTACGCGCTGCAGAGCCCGTTCAAGGCCGACGTCTATTATGTCGTGACACGACTCTTCACCGGCAACAAGTGGGGCACGGCCAACCCGGTGATGATGCGCGACGCCGACTTCGGCATCGTGCGCCTGCGCGCCTACGGCACGTACGACTTCCGCGTCGTCGACGTGCCGAAGTTCCTCAAGGAAGTCGCCGGTACCGACGATCATTTCCGCCTCGACGAATTCAACGATGCGATGCGCTCGCGCATCGTCAGCGTGTTCTCCGACGCGCTCGCCACCGCCAAGGTTCCCGCGCTCGACGTCGCCGCGCGCTACGGCGAGCTGGGCGAGGCGTTGTTGCCCTTGATCAACCCGGTGCTCGGCGACAAGTACGGGCTTGCGATGGCATCGTTCATCGTCGAGAACGTTTCGGTGCCACCCGAGGTCGAACAGGCGATCGACAAGCGGTCGAGCATGGCCGCGGTCGGCAATCTCAACGACTACGTCAAGTTCCAGATGGCGCAGGGACTCGAAAAAGGCAACGGCGGCCCCGGCGGCATGGCTGCGGAAATGGCGATCGGCATGTCGATGGCGCAGCAGATGATGAACCAGACCGGAGGCTTGATGGCGCAGCAGACGCCTGGCATCGCCGCACCGGCGCCCGCCAACGGCGCCGCGGCCGCCGTCGAGTTGCTCAATCCCGCGCAGGTCGCTCAACTGCTGGGCGTCGCCGAGTCCGACGTGATGGCGAGCCTCGAGTCGGGCGACTTGAAGGGCAAGCGGATCGGCACGCAATGGCGCGTGACGCGCGACGCCGTCAACGCGTTCCTGGCAAACTGATGCGACGCGGATTCCTGCTGGCGTTCTTCGCGCTCGCCATTGCCGCGTCGCTGCCTGCGGCCAACGCGCAGGATGCACGCGCCACCGAGGCACAGGCGGCAGCGCGGTCCTGGCTGGCGCTTGCCGACAAGCTCGACGGCAGTGCCACCTACGCGGCTTCCGGTGACAAGTTCCAGCGTGCAATGCCGGTCAAGCGCTGGACGAAGGCGCTCCAGGATTCGCGCGGACCGTTCGGCGCGACGCAGACGCGCACCGTCGTATCGACGCAATTCGTCGATACGATCGCCGGGCAACCCAAGGGTGAATACGCGCTGGTGCTGTTCCGGTCGTCGTTCGCCAATCGGGATTTCATCCAGGAGCGGCTCACGCTCGAGAAGACGGCGAAGGGCTGGCAGGTGATCGGCTACTTCCCGCGCTGACAGCCGCGCGCGCTACACCTTGACGGCCGCCGCGGCCGTCGCCGATGATCGCGGCACGCTGCGGCAGCCGACGCGGCGCGCGGATGCAACATTCCCCTGACGCCTTGCTGGCCGAACGTCGATGACCGAGATCAACGCGCGCGAGAAATTCACCTGCCCCGCATGTGGCGGCGAAGCGGTGTGGGACCCGCGCAAGCAGAGGCTCGTGTGCCCATTCTGCGGCACCGAGTCGTCCGCGGCGCTGGCGAAGGATGGCGAAGTCGCCGAGCACGACCTCGCGGCGGCGCTGCGCAGGATGCTCGCGCCCGCGGCGAACGGCGACGCGACGCCGCGCAACGCGCAGCGGCAAGTGCGTTGCCAGAGCTGCAATGCGATTTCTCTGCTCGATCCTGCGCGGCAGGCGCAGAGCTGCGAATTCTGCGGATCGGCGCAGCTGGTCGCGTACGACGCCGCGCGCGAGATGTTCCTCCCCGAGGGCGTGCTGCCGTTCAGCGTCGCCGAGGACAGCGCGCGCGATCGCATCCGCGCGTGGTACGGCAAGCTGTGGCTCGCGCCCGCCGCGCTGAAGCGCCGCGCGCTGACCGACACCGTCAAGGGTGTCTACCTGCCGTACTGGACGTTCGACGCGCACGTCGATGCGACATGGACGGCGGAAGCCGGGCACTACTACTGGACCACCGAGACCTATACCGAAGGCGGGCAGAGCCGCACGCGCCAGGTGCGACAGGTGCGGTGGGAGCCGGCGGCGGGCCGGCTGTCGCACCAGTTCGACAACGACCTCGTGTGCGCATCGGTGGGCGTGCACCCCGGACTGATGCGCGGCATCGAGCCGTTTCCGATGGGTGCGCTGAAGCCCTACGACGCCGGCTACGTCAGCGGCTGGGTCGCCGAGCGTTACCAGGTCGACCTGGCGGACGCGGCGGAACGCGCGCGCGCCGACATGGACAATCAATTGCGGCAGCTGTGCGGCGCCGCGGTCCCCGGCGACACGTTTCGCAACCTGCAGGTCGACGCGCACTATTCTGCGCAGACCTTCAAGCATATCCTCGCGCCGGTCTGGCTGCTGTCGTACACGTTCGGCGCGAAGAGCTTCCAGTGCGTGATCAACGGCGTGTCGGGGGCGATCCGGGGCGAGTACCCGAAGAGCGCGTGGAAGATCGCGCTGCTGGTGCTCGCGGTCGTCGTCGCGGTGATCATTGTCGCATCCATGGGAGGGCAGCATTGAGCACACGACGATATCCTCGCGCCAGCCGCGCCGCATCGAGGCCCCGGTGAGCACATCAGGCAACGTCGCGTTCGTCACCGGCGTGTCGCGCGGATTGGGCGAGGCGCTCGCCGCGCGACTGCTCGCCGCCGGCTGGTCGGTCGCCGGCCTTTCGCGCAGCGCGCCCGCGACGCTGGCCGGCCCGCGCTTCACGTGGGTCGAGGCCGATCTCGGCGATGTCGCGATGGCGACGGCGGCGATGCTCGCGGCGATGCGACGCGCGGCCACGCCGATGCCGGCGCGTGCGCTGCTGGTCAACAACGCGGCGATGGCCGAGCCGGTCGGACGGATGGGTGAACTCGCCGTTGGCGCGCTCGCCGCGTCGCTCGCCGTCAACCTGGTCGCGCCGACTGCGCTCGCCAACGCGTTTTGCGCGACGTTCGCCGACGCGCGCATCGCGCGCCGCGTGATCAACGTGACGTCAGGACTCGCCGGGCGCGCGATCAGCGGTGCGTCGCTGTACAGCATCGGCAAGTGCGGGATGGAAATGCTGACCCGCGCGCTCGCCATCGATCATCCCGAGCACGGATTCGCCGCGGTGACGCTGCGGCCAGGCATCATCGACACCGCGATGCAGGTGTTCATGCGCAGCCGCTCCAGCGAAGAGCTGCCCGACGTCGGGATGTTCAGGAGCTTCCACGACGACGGCCAGCTCGTCGCCGCCGACCGCGTCGCCGAGGTGACGATCGCGCGCCTCGTCGATCGCGACGTCGAGTCGGGCCGCACCTACAACTACGCGGAGCTCGCCGCCGGCACCTAAGCAAGGTCCGCCGGCGCCTCCACCGTATCGTCGTCTGGCGCGACGGCGCCCATCCGCATCAGCGCGTGGCGTACGCAGGCGACGATGCCGGGACGGCTGTCGGTGAGCGTGCCGTCGAGATCGAACAGCAGCGTGTCAGGCGCCGCGATCATCGCGGCGACGAATGCACGGTGACGTGATAGCTGATGGCGGCGCCGGCGGCGCCGGCCTTCCACGCAAGGCAATAGCGACCGGGGATTTCCACGGCGAACACGCCGGCGTCCGCGATCACGTCCTGCCGCGACAGCGGAATGATCACCGCGGATCCCTGCCGGTAGTAGAGATCGAAGCCGACCTTGTCAGTCGACTCGAAGCGGAAGTCGATGCGATCGCCGGCGCCGGCGTCGGCGCAGTCCTCGCGAATCTGCCACGGCGCAATCGGCTGCGCGGCGACGACGTGCGGCGTGTCCGGAGGAAACGGCACGGTGGTGGCGCAGGCCCCCACCCAAGACGCGACCAGCAGCGCGCAGGCGCGCTTCATCGGCGCCGCAGCTCGCGCCAGTCTTCGGCGAGCATTGCGAAGCGCGCGTGGTCGCGCCAACGTCCGCCGATCTTGAGATAGCGCCGCGAATAGCCTTCGCGCGTGAAGCCGTTGCGCGCGAGGAATTCGATCGAGCGCGTGTTGCCCGGCTGCACGTTCGCCTCGACGCGATGCAGCTTCAAGTCGCGAAACGCGGCATCGAGCACCAACCGCAGTCCCTCGCTCATCTCGCCCTTGCCGGCCGCGCGGGCGAATGCGTAATAGCCGAGGTACGCGCTGCAGAACACGCCGTGGACGATCTCCGACAGGTTGAACACGCCGGCCAGCGCGAGATCCCGGTTGCGAACGACGAGATAGCCGCGATAGGTGGCGACGCGACCGATGGCCTGGCGCAGGTACGCGGCGAATTGCGCCGGCGTCGCCGGCGCGCGGACCCAGCGCTCGTGCAGTGCGCGGCTCGCACGCGCGGAGGCGAGAAAAGCGTGAGCGTCATCGGCGTGCGGTGCGCGAATCGAGACATTGGCGGACTTGCGCACGAACGACGTAGGCATAATCGTATTCTCAGGGCTTGGATGAAAGACCGCAATGTCAGCATGGATTGAAGGCCGCGTCATGGCGAAAAAACGCTGGACCCCCGGACTTCTGTCGCTCGAAGTCAACGCGCCGGAGGTGGCGTTCGTCGCCGGGCAATTCGCACGGCTCGCGCTGCCCGCGCCGGTGGCCGTCGACGCGCAACCCGCGGTCGCGACGGCGACGCCATCATCGGCAAGTGCGCCGGCCGGTGTACCAGCCACGACGAGCGCGAGCAAGGAGCAGATGATCGGCAGGCCGTACTCGTTCGTCAACGCGCCGGGTGCGCCGCATCACGAGTTCTACTTCAACGTGGTTCCCGAGGGTCCGTTCTCGCCGCGGCTCGCGCTGCTGGAGCCCGGCGATCCGCTGTGGCTCGCGCCGCGCGCCAACGGTTTCTTTTCGGTTAGCGAGACGCCCGCGACGGACGTGCTGTGGTGCCTGTCGACCGGCACGGGCATCGGTCCCTTCCTGTCGATCCTGCGCACCACCGAGCCCTGGGAGAAATTCTCGCGCATCGTGCTCGTGCACGCGGTGCGCGTGTCGTCGGACCTCACTTACCGCGAATTGATGAATGACCTCGTGCACGCGCACAGCGGCGCGTTCGCGTACGTTCCGGTGGTGAGCCGCGAAGCGCATCCGCGCGCGCTCGAGGGCCGCATTCCGTCGCTGATCGAGGATGGCTCGCTGGAGACACGCGTTGGTCTGGCGCTCACCGCGGAGAATTCGCACACGATGCTGTGCGGCAATCCGGCGATGGTGGACGACGTGCAGGCGGTGCTGTTGACGCGGGGAATGAAGCGGCACCGGCGCAAGGAGCCGGGGCATGTGACCGTGGAGACTTATTGGTAGTCGTTGAGAGGCTCGCATTCATCCGTCATTCGGACAACAAGGGCCGTCATTCCCGCGACAGGGCCGTCATTCCCGCGAAAGCGGGAACCCAGGGGCGTTGGTTTGACGTCACATCGAAGCCAAAAGTCCGTCGTTCCCGCATTCATCAAAGCCGTCATTCCCGCGAAAGCGGGAACCCAGTGTCGCTGGTGTGACGTCACATCGAAGTCACTGGGTTCCCGCTTGCGCGGGAATGACGGCCTTTTTCCAGCGATGACGGCGACGGCGGCCTCCTTCAATCCGCCAGACTGCGCGTGACGATCTCGCTGACGTCCACCGACAGCTCCGGCGCGGCGGCGAGCCGCTGCAGCGCCGCTTGCATCAGGCCACGGCGCGGTTGCGGAAAACGCTTCCACATATCGAAGCTGCCGGCGATGCGCGCAGCGACCTTCGGGTTGAGCGCGTCGATCGACAGCACCTGCTCGGCGATGAACGCGTAGCCTTCGCCGGTCTGCGCGTGAAAGCGCGGGAAGTTGCGCGCGAACGCGCCGACCAGCGCGCGCACGCGGTTGGGATTGCGCACGTTGTACCCCGGATGCGAGATCAGCGACTTGACGCGCGCCAGCGTGTCGGCGCCATCGGTCATCGCCTCCTGCATGAACCACTTGTCGAGGACCAGCGGGTCGTCGCGCCATTTCGCCTCGAAGCGCGCGAAAAGATCATCGCGATCGATCGACTTGCTGTCCGCCAGCGCTTCCAGCGCGGCGATGGCATCGGTCATGTTGTCACTGTCGTCGTACTGGGCAACGATGCGTGCGCGTGCCGGAACATCGTCGAGAGCGGCGAGATACGCCAGCGCCGTGTTGCGCAACTTACGCGGACCCACTTGCGCTTGCGACGCGGCGTACGGGCGCGAAGGACGATGGCGTTCGACGAGCGACTCGAGTGCCGCGCGATGCCGTGACGCCAGCGCGCCAACGATGAACGTGCGCGCGGCGCTCACGCCGTCGACGTCGATCTCGTCTTCCAGCGCGGCCACGTATGCGGCATCCGGCGGCCGCAGCGCCAGCGCCAGCAGCGCCGGGTCGCTGGCCGTGTCGCCGAGGAGATGTCCCACCAGCACCTCGAGGGATCGCGGCAGTGCCAGCGGCTTGCCGTCGCGGTGATCACCGGCGAGCGTGAGGATCGCGTTGGCGAAGCTGCGCTGCGCGGCGTCCCAGCGGTTGACCGGGTCGCTGTCGTGCGCGGCGAGCATCGCCAGCTCGTCGTCGGTGTGGTGGAACTCGAGCCGCACCGGCGCCGAATAGCCGCGGGCGAGCGACGGCACCGGCCTGGTGGCGACGTTGACGAACGTGAAGCGTTGCAGTGGCTCGCGGATGTCGAGCACGCGCGTCGTGCCGCTGGCGACGGGCTCGCCCTCGAGTTGCAACGGCAGGTCGCGACCGTCGCCGCCGACCAGACCGACCGCAAGCGGAAGGTGGAACGGCAACTTGGAAGTTTGTCCCGGCGTCGGCTCGGTGTGCTGCGAAACCTCCAGCATGTACGTGCGGGCGCGCGCATCGTATTCGCCGCGTGCATTGACGACCGGCGTGCCGGCCTGCGCGTACCAGCGCCGGAATTGCGCGAGGTCGACGCCGGTCGCGTCGCTCATCGACTGCACGAAGTCCTCGCATGTGACGGCCTGTCCGTCGTGGCGGTCGAAGTAGAGATCCATGCCGCGGCGAAAGCCCTCGTCACCCAGCAGCGCGTGTTGCATGCGGATCACTTCCGCGCCTTTTTCGTACACGGTGGCCGTGTAGAAGTTGTTGATCTCCTGGTACTCGTCGGGGCGGATCGGGTGCGCGCCGGGACCCGCGTCCTCCGGATACTGCAGGCGCCGCAGCGACTCGACCGCGGAGATGCGCTCGACCGCGGGCGAGCCCTGCGAGCTCGAGAATTCCTGGTCGCGGTAGACGGTGAGCCCTTCCTTCAGCGACAGCTGGAACCAGTCGCGACAGGTGACGCGATTGCCGGTCCAGTTGTGGAAATACTCGTGGCCGATCACGCCGACGATCGCCGCAAAGTCGTCGTCGGTCGCGCTCGCCGGATCGGCGAGGACGAGGCGGCTGTTGAAGATGTTGAGGCCCTTGTTCTCCATCGCTCCCATGTTGAAGTCATCGGCGCAGAAGATCATGAAGCGGTCGAGGTCGTATTCGCGGCCGAAGCGCTCTTCGTCCCAGCGCATCGCGTGCTTGAGCGACGCCATCGCATGCGTGCAGCGCGGAAGGTTCTGCGGCGTCGAGTGGATCGACAGCCGCACGCTGCGGCCGCTCGCCGTCGTGAACGTGTCGGCGAGCTCGGCCACGTCGCCAGCGACCAGTGCGAACAGGTACGAAGGCTTGGGGTAGGGGTCGTGCCACCTGGCGTAGTGCCGGCCGCCGTCGAGCGGGCCCTGGTCGACGAGATTGCCGTTGGAAAGCAACACCGGGTAGCGCGCGCGATCGGCGCGCAGCGTCACCGTAAAGGTTGCGAGCACGTCGGGCCGGTCGGGAAAATACGTGATGCGGCGAAATCCCTCGGGCTCGCATTGCGTGCAGAACACGCCGGACGATATGTACAGGCCTTCGAGCTCAAGGTTCTTCGCCGGCGCGTGCGTCGAGCGAACCGTCAGCGTGCCTTCACGCGGCGGATCATTGAGCGTCAGGCCATCGACACCGAGCAGCACGCGCGGCGCGGCGAGCCTGACGCCGTCGAGCTCGACTTCGACGTCCGACTGGTGCCTGCCGTCGAGCACCAGCGGCGAGCGCACTTCGGTCGCGCTGGCGGCGGGGTTACGGAGGAAGACGAGCGTGGTGGTGACGCGCGTCACATCGGGATCGAGGTCGAACTCGAGCGCGACCGTCGGTACGAGGAACGTCGGCGGGCGGTAGTCGGCGCGCCGCTTGGCGGGCGCGCGTCCATCACGGGGCAGCATCGGTCGTCGGTCCTATTTCACTTCGAGGAGTTCGACATCGAAAATCAGCGGGGCATTGGGTGGGATCACGCCGCCGGCACCGCGTTCCCCATAGCCGAGTCGCGCGGGAATGATCAGCCTTCGCTTGCCGCCGGCCTTCATTCCCACCACGCCTTCATCCCATCCCTTGATTACCTTGCCTTCGCCGAGGAAGAATCCGAATGGCACCTTGCGATCCAGCGAGCTGTCGAATTTCTTGCCCTTGCCTTCGGGCGCAGCCGGGTCGTACAACCACCCGCTGTAGTGAACGATCACCACTTTGCCGCTCACGGCTTCCGCGCCATCGCCTTGTTTGATATCGATTTTCTGCAGATCTTCGGGGTTGGCACTCAACTTGCTCACCGTAGCAATGGGAGGCGTGTTGCCGGTCTGGGCGAACGCCGGAGCCGCGACGCCCGCGGCGAGCAACAACGCAATGATGAAACTTGGACAAACGCGCAAGCGATTCATGGCGGAATGGAGAATGATTGCGCCGCAATTCGCAGCAGGCCGTACTGCACACTACAACGGATCGGGCGACGCGATGGATGAAGCATCAATTGTATCGGAGCGCCGATGGTTTTGCGCCATCGCGCGAATTGGGCTATAAACATCAGCTCCGCTTCGCATTTCCGACCTGGTTGCGTCGTCGATCACACGCAATCGCGCGCGGACCCGCGCGCTTCGCCAACAGGCATTGAATGTTCGGTTTTCTGACATCTTCCGGCAAGGACGTTGCCGATCCGCTGGTTTCGGCGAAGACCGCATCGGCGTGGCTGCGCCAGTTGCCGGCGCTCGACGTGATCGGCCGCCAGCAGCACGTGATGCGCGCGTTCGACGCGATCCGGCAGTCGCGCAAGCCCATGGACACCGCGCGCGCCGGCGCAATCCAGTTCCTCGATGCGGCACTCGCGGCCGACCGCCGCCAGTTGACGAAGCAATACGTCGAGAACGTCGACGCCGGACCCAAGCTGTCGATCCGCATCTGGCACGCGGTGTTCGACCTGACGCAGGGATTCATCTTCGCCTACCAGCTCGCGCTCGAGGAGGCCGTCAAGCAGCAGGCCAATCCGCGCTGGAAACCGATGCTGCCGCTGCTGTTTGCGCGCCTTCTGCACTACTACGGCACCGACGCCAAGCTGCGCGTCGCGCGCTACGAACGCTGGATTCCTGCCAAGTGGATGGAGCTGCACCGCACGTACCTGCGCGCGACCGAGCTCAGCATCGAGCGCGTGCCGGTCGCGCTGGGCGCTACCAATCCGAGCGCCACGCAGTGGACGGTGGAGCAGGAATACCTGTTCGCGCTGCTGATTCACCAGCTCAACACCGGCAACCTTTCGCCGGCCGAGCTCGACTGGGGGTCGTCGCAGCTTCGCGCATGGAGCCGCCGGCTGCTGCTCGAGGCGATGCCGGGCTCGCCCGAAGGCTTCTTCGTCGACATCGCCGGCAAGACCGGTCTCACGCGCCGCACCGGCAACGACTCGGGATCGATGCTGCGCTACCTGGACACGACGCCGATGGCCGACCAGCTCGATCGCGCGATCGCGTCGTTGCGTCAGGCCGAAGGCACTGACCAGGGACCAGCGGCGTCGATCAACCCGTTGCGCGTCGCCATCCTCGACAAGATCCGGCCTGCGATCGCGCCCAACGTCAACACCGATTTTCGCCGCGACCCGCGCATTTCCTGCGCGGTCACCGCGATGGTTCGCGTCGGGCTTGCGCGCATCTCGCGCGATCTCGCCGCCAACGACATCGGCGACCCTGAAGCCGCGCATGGTCACGAGCAGATCGAGGTGTATGCGGTCGCCGATGCGCCGCGCTCGCGCAAGCGCGTGCCGGACGAGCACGATTCGCTGGCGGCGAGCCTGTCGTCGTTTTCCGATCCGATGTGGCAGGTCAAGGACCGCAGCGTCGCCGGCCTGCGCATCGCGGCATCCGGCGGCATCGGCCAGAGCCTGACGCTCGGCGCGCTGGTCGCGGTGCGCCAATCCGATGTTTCGGACTGGGTGCTGGGCGTCGTGCGACGGCTCAACAAGGTGTCGACCGAGGAAGTCGAGGCGGGCGTGTCGATCATCGCCGACCGCATCGTCGCAGTCACGCTCAACTCGCGCCGCGAGCCCAAGGACGACATGGGCTTCATGGTCAACGGCATCGACGTGTCGACGATCGGTGCGCGCTTCGACGGCCTGTACCTGCCGCCGCCGTCGCGTCCCGACAAGCCGTTGTCGGTGAAGACGCTGATCGTGCCGACGCAGGAGTATTCCGAAGGGCGCAACATCATCCTTGGCACCGGACGCTCGATCTACACGGTGGCATTGCGCCACCTGGTCGAGCAGCGCGCCGACTGGTCGTGGGCGGCGATCCAGATCATCGAAAAGCGCGCGCGCGAATAACCCGCAGTTTGGGGTCGGAGTCGAATTCACGCAGGGAAATCCGATTGACACCGCGTCACACGAAATTCGACTCCGACCCCAATCTCGGGAGCGACACGGCACCCCTGGTTTTCCTGACGATCGGGCATTCGACGCGGCCGATCGCCGAATTCATCGAGCTCCTGCGCGAGTCGGACGTGCGCCTCGTCGCCGACGTCCGCACGGTGCCGCGATCACGCACCAATCCCCAGTTCAACCGCGACACGCTGCCGGCGTCGCTCGCAGCCGCCGACATCGGCTACGCGCACATGCCCACGCTCGGCGGGCTGCGCGGGCGCGATGCTGCGACGCCTGCGGAAGTCAACGGTTTCTGGGACAACGCGAGCTTTCACAACTACGCCGACTACGCGATGACGGAATCATTCGCGGCGGGTTTGCAGGCGCTGCGCGATGGCGGACATGCGCGACGCTGCGCGATCATGTGCGCGGAGGCGGTGTGGTGGCGCTGCCACCGCCGCATCGTCAGCGACTACCTGCTGGCGCAGGGCGAAAGCGTGTTCCACATCATGGGACCCGGCAACATCGAGGTGGCGCTGCTCAATCCGGCGGCACGCGCGGCGAACGGCGTGCTGGTCTATCCGCGGGCGCCGGCATAGCCGCACGGCAACTAACCGCCGTTGCGCGCGTCAGTCGTTCGGGCGAAAACGCAGGTTCAGCACGCGCTCGAACATGTCCGCGCGCTCGGGCTTGGGCAGCGGTGACGACTTGAGGATCGCGCGCTGCAGGGCATCGTCGTAGCTCTTCGCGCCGCTCGATTTCTTCAGGCGCACGTCGATGATCTCGCCGGTCGGCAATTGCACGACGTCGAACTCCGCCTGCGGATTGCCGGCAAGGTCCGGCGGCAGGATCACGTTGCCCTTGATCTTCGCCTGGATGCGGCTGATGTAGTCCGACTCGGCGGACTTGCGCGCCACCTGCGCGCGCTGCGCGGTCTCGGCGTTGGCGCGCTGCTGCATTTCCTTTTCCACCTGCTCGCGCATCTGCGTCATCGCGCGCTCCTGGCGTTCGCGCACGTCGGTGGCCTTCTTCGCGTCCGCCGCCTTCTTCTCGTCGAGCTGCTTCTGCAGCTCGCGCTGGTGCTGCAGGTCGGCGACGCGCTTCTGCTGCTCGGACTGTGCGCGAAGCTCCGCGTCGACGCGCTTGCGGCGCTCGGCGTCGCTGCGCGCCTTCAACGCGATCTCGGCGTCGTGGTTGTCAGGTTTTTCCGGCTCGACAACGGGCTTGGGTGGTGGCGCAGGCGTGCCCTTCGGCGGCGGCACCGGCACGGGCTCGGGCTTGGGTGGCGTTGGCGCGGGCTCGATTTTCGGCGGCGGTGGCGTCGGTGCGGATTTCGGCGGCTGCGCGATTGGCGCGTAGAGCTCGGCGGTGACGGGCTCGGGCGCGCGATTCTGCCAGCGGATCGAGAAGATCAGCACCGCGAGGAACGCGAGGTGCACGATCACCGCGAGCGCCAGCGCGAGCCCGCGATGCGGCAGGCGGGCGCCGTCGCGAGGAGCGCTGCGCGGATCGGCGTTCATCGTTGCGATCGGCGCAGCTCAGCCGGATTTCGGTCGGGCGAGCAGGCCGACTTTCTTGATGCCGTTGCGTTGCAACAGGTCGATCAACTGGATCACGTCGTCATAGCGGGTCGATTTGTCGGCATTGATGACGACCGGCCGCTCGCCCGCCGTTCCCTGCTTCGCACGTAGCTCGTCGACGAGCTCGTCGCGCGATACGCGTGTGAACGGCGCCTTGCCGGCGTGGTCGCGGAACGAAATGCTCTTGTCGTCGTTCAGCATCACTTCGAGCGGCAACACCGGCGCCGTCAGCTTGCTGCCCACGCTCGGCAACTCGATCTGTCCCGGATTGACGAGCGGGGCGGTGATCATGAAGATCACCAGCAGCACCAGCATCACGTCGATGTACGGGACGACGTTGATCTGGTTGATCGCCTTGCGCGCGCGCCGCATCGTGTCAGCTCTGGCGTTGCAGGATGTTGGAGAATTCTTCGATGAACGTCTCGTAGCGCGCCGCGAGCCGGTCGACGTCGTGCGTGAAGCGGTTGTACGCGACGACGGCGGGAATGGCCGCGAAGAGGCCGATCGCCGTCGCGATCAGCGCCTCGGCGATGCCCGGCGCCACCTGCGCGAGCGTCGCCTGGCTCACGTTGGCGAGTCCGCGGAACGCGTTCATGATTCCCCACACGGTGCCGAACAGGCCGACGTACGGTGACACCGAACCCACGGTGGCGAGACCGGACAGGTGTGCGTCGAGCGAGTCGACTTCGCGCTGGTACGCGGCGCGCATCGCGCGGCGCGCCGAATCGAGCGTGATCACCGACGAGCTGCCCTGGCGGCGATGCTTGGAGAATTCGCGGAAGCCGGCGGTGAAGATGTGCTCGAGGCCACTGCCGGTGCGCGCCTGGCCCGCGCGCTGGTAGAGCTCATTGAGGTCGCCGCCCTTCCAGAAATTCTCCTCGAACAGGTCGGCGTCGCGCGCCGAGCGCTTCAGCTGGAACATCTTGAGGAAGATGTGCCACCAGCTCCACAGCGATGCCAGCGCCAGCAGCACCAGGATCGCCTGCACGACCACCGATGCCGTGGTGATCAACGACAGGAACGACAAGTCGGGGTGAACGTTCAAGTTCGCGTCTCCAGCAGGTTCGAAGGCATCTTGCGCGGCTTCCAGGTCGATATGTCGAGGCAGGCGAGGGTGACCGTGGCCTCGGCGACCATCCGGTCGCTGCAGGTGATTTCCTGCCGGGCGATGAAGCGCGCACGCCCATGCTCGACCATGTCGACGCCCACCATCAGCAGGTCGCCCAGCCGGGCGGGCGCGCGAAACGCCACGTCCGCGCGTGTCACGACGAATACGAGTGCGGAATCGCGCTCGAGTTCCGCAAGCGCCACGCCGCGCGCCGCCAGCCACTCGGTACGCGCACGCTCCATGAACTTGAGGTAGTTCGCGTAGTAGACGACACCGGCGGCATCGGTGTCCTCGTAGTAGACACGCACCGGGTGGGCGAAACGCGCGAGCGTCATTCGGGTGCGAACAGCTCGGCCGACGGCAACGGCGGCGCGAGTCCGAAGTGGCGATACGACAGCGCGGTGGCGATGCGTCCGCGCGACGTGCGCTGCAGGAACCCCTGCTGGATCAGGTACGGCTCGAGCACGTCCTCGATGGTGTCGCGCTCCTCGCCGATCGCCGCGGCGAGGTTGTCGACACCCACCGGGCCGCCGTCGAACTTGGACAGCACCGTCTGCAGCAGCTTGCGATCCATCACGTCGAGCCCGACGACGTCGACGTCGAGCATCGACAGCGCGGCGTCGGCCACGGCGCGCGTGATCGCGCCGTCGGCCTTCACTTCGGCATAGTCGCGCACGCGCCGCAACAGCCGGTTGGCGATGCGTGGCGTGCCGCGAGAGCGCCGCGCGATCTCCATCGAACCTGCGGGGTCGAGCGGAATCTCGAGCAGCGCCGCCGAGCGCGTGACGATCCGCGTCAACTCGTCGGCGGTGTAGAACTCGAGGCGCGCGACGATGCCGAAGCGGTCGCGCAGCGGATTGGTCAGCATGCCGGCACGCGTGGTCGCGCCGATCAGCGTGAACGGCGGCAGGTCGAGCTTGACGCTGCGCGCTGCCGGTCCTTCGCCGATCATGATGTCGAGCTGGAAATCCTCGAGCGCCGGATAGAGGATTTCCTCGACCACCGGCGACAGCCGGTGGATCTCGTCGATGAACAGCACGTCGCGCGGCTCGAGGTTGGTCAGCAACGCCGCGAGGTCGCCGGGTCGCTCGAGCACCGGACCGGAAGTCTGCCGCAGGTTGACGCCGAGCTCGTGCGCGATGATGTGCGACAGCGTCGTCTTGCCGAGCCCGGGCGGTCCGAACAGCAGCACGTGATCGAGCGCTTCCTCGCGCTTGCGCGTCGCCTCGATGAAGATGCCGAGCTGGTGGCGGATCTTTTCCTGGCCGACGTAGTCGGCGAGCGCGCGCGGACGCAGCGCGCGCTCGAACTGCTCCTCGACGACGCCCACCGTGCGTGCGGTGACGACGCGGGTGAGCGGATCGCTTTCGATGGCCATGCGCGGAACTCTACGCTTTCACCGGGTCAGGACTTCGACAACAGCTTGAGCGACTGGCGGATGCCGTCGGCGACCGCGATGTTGTCAGGCAGCTGCCTGACCGCCGCGACCGCTTCCTTGTCGCTGTAGCCGAGCGCCAACAGCGCGTTGAGGATGTCGGCCGAGGCCGGCGGTACGCGGTGCACGCCGACCGCCGTCGTCAGGTCGGCGCCGAGCTTGTCCTTGAGCTCGAGCAGGATGCGTTCCGCAGTCTTCTTGCCGATGCCTGGAATCTTGGTGAGGCGCCCCGATTCCTGCAGCGTGATCGCCTGCGCGAGCTCGGCGACGGACAGTCCCGACAGCACCGACAGCGCGGTGCGCGCGCCGATGCCATTGACCTTGTTCAACTGGCGGAACGCACGGCGCTCGTTGTCGGTGCCGAAGCCGAACAGCAGGTGCGCGTCCTCGCGCACGACCAGATGCGTGAACAGCGTGACTGCGTGGCCGGTGGCGGGCAGGTTGTAGAACGTGCTCATCGGCACGTCGACCTCGTACGCGACACCCTGCACATCGAGCAGGATTTGCGGCGGATTTTTCTCGAGCAGCGTGCCCGACAGTCGGCCGATCATCGGTATGCGAAACGGCTGGGCGCAATGGCTTGCATGACGCGCGCAATATAGCAGCCGCGCGCGCCATCGCGGCGCCGGGCGGCGCGAAGCGCGATCAATGGAACAACTTCGCGCGCAGCGCTCCGGCGCATTGGGCACTTCGGCCCTTGGGACGGCCCGGCGGGCTCATGGCGACACGAGTGCGGCGAGATAGCGCTGCACGTCGGCAAGCGAATCGAGGATGTGTGGCGACAGCTCGAGCAGCCCGGCCTGCGGCACGATCAGGTCGGGCACGAGGATCGTCGTCATGCCGGCCGCGTACGCGGCGCGAAAGCCCGGCTCCGAATCCTCGATCGCGAGGCAGTCCTTGGCGGCCACGCCCAGCGCGGCGGCAGCGGCGTAGTAGATGTCCGGCGCCGGTTTGCCGTGCGTGACGTCGTCGCCGCCGATGACAGTGACGAAATGCCCGAGGAGTCCCGCATCGCGCAGCTTGGAGCGCGCGCGCTCGCGGCGCGTCGTCGTCGCCACCGCGCAGGGAATGCCCGCGGCGCGAATCCAGCCAAGCAGTTCGCTGGCGCCGTCCTTGACGACGATGCCTTCGCGTTCGACGAGCGCTTCGTAGCTCGCGTGCCAGCCGCCCAGCACCTCGTCGACCGGATAGTGGTGGGCGTCGAAATGCGCGCGCAGCCGCGACGAGCAGTCGGCGAAATTGCGCCCGATCAGCGTGCGCGCGAGATCGGATTCGAAAGTCGCGCCCACTGCCGCCGCGGCTTCCTGCCACGCGCGCAGCGCGAGCGTCTCGGTGTCGAGCAGCGTCCCGTCCATGTCGAACACGATCGCGCGCGGTCGCCAGGCCCGCTCAGTCATCGCATTCGTCCCGCGCGCAATCGGTGCCGCCCGGCCACCAGCAGGCCGATGCCGGTGCTGCCGTGCGCGTGGCAGATTGCGCAGGCGAGCGCATCGGCAGCATCGCTCGCCGGGGCACCCGGCAGCAGCAGCAGCCGTTGCACCATCGCCTGCACCTGCAGCTTCTGCGCGCGTCCCTGGCCGACGACCGCCTGCTTGACCTGGCCAGCCGTGTACTCGGTGACCGGGAGGCCGGCCAGGACGGCGGCGGCGATCGCCGCACCTCGCGCCTGTCCGAGCAGCAGCGTCGAATTGGGATTGACGTTGACGAAGACTTTTTCGACCGCCACTTCGTCGGGGCGCATTTCGGCGATCAGGTGCGCGAGATCGCGCGCGATGACGCCGAGCCGGGTCGGCAGGCTGGTGCCGCTCGCGCGTATGCACCCTGAGGTCACGTAGACGAGGCCGCCGCGGCCGACTTCGATCAGCCCGAAGCCGGTGACGCGAAGACCAGGGTCGATGCCGAGGATCCTGCGCGTGGTCGCGGCCGTCACGCGATCAATCGGCGATGACGGCGGATGTGTAGACCTCCTGCACGTCATCGAGCGATTCCAGCGCGTCGAGCAGCTTCTGCATCTTCTGCGCATCCTCGCCATCGAGGTCGACGTCGGCCAGCGCCTTCATCGTCACTTCGGCAAACCCGGGCTTGAATCCCTTCGCCGCCAGCGCGTCCTTGATCGCGACGAAGTCGTAGGGGCCGGTGACCACCTCGACGCTGCCGTCATCGTGCGTGACGACATCGTCGGCGCCGGCGTCGATCGCCGCATCCATCATCTTCGTCTCGTCGGTGCCGGGTGCGAACACGATCTGCCCGCAGTGCCTGAACAGGAACGCCACCGAGCCGTCGGTGCCGAGATTGCCACCATGCTTGGAGAACGCATGGCGGACGTCGGCGACGGTGCGCACGCGATTGTCGGTCATGCAATCGACGATCACCGCGGCACCATTGATGCCGTAGCCCTCGTAGCGGATTTCCTCGTAGCTGACGCCTTCCAGGTCACCGCCGCCGCGCTTGGCGGCGCGCTCGATCGTGTCTTTCGGCATGTTCTGGCTGGTAGCCTTGTCGACGGCGAGGCGCAGCCGCGGATTCATCGACACGTCGGCGCCGCCAAGCCTCGCCGCGACGGTGATTTCCTTGATGAGGCGCGTGAAGATCTTGCCGCGCTTGGCGTCGGTCGCGGCTTTCTTGTGCTTGATGTTCGCCCATTTGCTGTGGCCGGCCATGGGGCTTTCGCTGCATTCGTGGGGGAGCGAAATTATACCGTGCGACGACGGCGCGGCGCGGCCCGCGAAAGCATTTGCGGCCGTTCGCGCAGCGTCCACGCCGCGCACCGCGCGCCGCCCGCCGACCGCAACAGCGATCAGATCAGCTGCTGCTGCACGAGGAATTCGCGCAATACCTTGAGCCGGACGCCGGCATCGTTGATCTCGAGCATCGTCTGCTTGATGTGCAGCGGCAGCGGCAACACTTCGGCGAGCCGGTAGCCGACCCAGGAGCCGTCGTCGTAACGCGGCTCCACCGGGAAGTTGGCGGCGCCGATCTTGCCGGCGATCAGCTCGAGCAGGCGCGCGAGCGGCAGCGAGTCGTCGCTCATCGCCACCGCCGGCTCCGGCGCGAGCGTCGTCACCTCGGCGACGGCGAGATGGTTGCTCTCGACGTGATGGCGTTGCACCTGGTAGCGCGATCCGCCTTCCGCGGTCACGTGCAGGATGCCCAGCTGCGGCATGTCCCAGCGCACGATGCGCGCCAGCGTGCCGATCATTGCGAAATCCTGGCGCCCGCCGTCGCTCGCCACCTCGTCGCCCTGCGTGAGCAGGCACACGCCGAATGGCTTGTCGTCGGCGAGGCACGCCTTGGCCATGTCGATGTAGCGCTGCTCGAAAATCTTGATCGGCAGCAGGCCGCCGGGGAAAAGCACGGTGCGCAGCGGGAACAACGGCAGCGTCATCGGCGCGCGCGCCTCGTGCAGGAACGCGAGCATCAGGCGCGCGCGACGTGCGGCGCGGGCGCCACTTCGCCCCAGCGCGGCACCAGCGCGTGCGCGACGCCGAGGTGGTCGAGCACGCGCGCGACGACGAAATCGATGACGTCGTCGACGCTCTGCGGCCGCGTGTAGAAAGCCGGTACTGGCGGCAGGATCACCGCGCCCGCGCGTGCGAGCTTGAGCATGTTCTCGAGATGGATTGCCGACAACGGCGTTTCGCGGGGCACCAGCACCAGCGTGCGACGTTCCTTGAGCATCACGTCGGCGGCGCGCTCGATCAGGTTGTCGGCGAGGCCTCCGGCGATCGCGCCGAGCGTTCCCATCGTGCACGGGCACACGGCCATCGCATCGGCGGGATTGGAGCCCGACGCGATCGGCGCCATCCAGTCGTCCCGGCCGAACACGCGCAACTGCCCGTCGCGCGCACCATAGCGCTCGCCGAGCGCACGTTGCGCTTCGCGCGGCTGCGCCGGCAGCGCGAGCCCGCATTCTTGCTTGGCGACCACTTGCGCCGCCGCCGAATACATCAGATGCACGTTGTCACCCGCTTGCAGCACGCATTCGAGGACGCGCAGTCCGAACGGCATTCCCGACGCGCCGGTGAACGCGAGCGCGATCGTGCGCGGCGGAAGCGATCTCATCGGACGATGTTAGCACGCGAAAAACACGTGCCGGTCCCTCTGGCGTCAGGTCATTTCCCGGTGCCGCGTGAGCACCTGGTAGCGCGGCGAGAACGCGCGCGCGAGCCGCTCGACGAGGTACACCGAGCGATGCTGTCCGCCGGTGCAGCCGATCGCCACGGTCAGGTAGTTGCGATTGTCGCGCGCGTAGTCGGGCAGCCAGCCGGCGACGAAATGATAGATGTCCCCGTACATGCGCTCGACCTCGGGGATGCGCTCGAGGAACTCGACCACCGCGGCATCACGGCCGGTGAGCGGCTGCAGCTGCGGCTCGTAGTGCGGATTGGGCAGGCAGCGCACGTCGAACACGAGGTCGGCGTCGAGCGGAATTCCCAGCTTGAAGCCGAACGACTCGAACAGCAGCGTCAAGCGCGACGGGTCGACGCTCAGGAAATCCTTGACCCAGCCGCGCAACGCCGCCGCCGGCAGCTCGCTGGTGTCGAACGTCGTGCCCAGCATCCGCACGTCGTTGACGAGGCTGCGCTCGTATTCGATCGCCTCGGGTAGCGTGCGATCGTCGCCCGAGAACGGATGGCGGCGCCGCGTTTCCGAAAAGCGCTTGACCAGCGTCTCGACCTTGGCGTCGAGGTAGACGAAGCGTACCGTCCATTCCTTCGCCTTCAGCGACGCGATCGCGTCGGCGAGTCCCGGCAGTCCCGGGCCCGCCTTGACGTCGAGCGAAACGGCGACGCGTGCGATGCGCTTGCTCGCGAGATAGACGAGCGTGCCGAGCAGCATCGGCATCGGCAGGTTGTTGACCGTGTAGTAGCCCGAGTCCTCGAGCGCGGCCAGTGCGACGTTCTTGCCGGAGCCCGACACGCCGCCGATCAGCACGATATCCATCGGTGCGCCGTCGTCGGCCACCTGTCAGCCGCCGTCTTCCATCAGCTTCTGCTGGCGCTCGATGAATTCCTTGGTGCTGTCGATGCCGCGCTGGTTGAGCACGAAGTTGCGCACCGCCGCCTCGACCAGCACCGCGAGGTTGCGGCCCGCGGCGACCGGTATCGTCACCTTGCGGATCGGCACGCCCAGCACTTCCTGGTACGTCGCGTCGACCTTGAGGCGGTCGAGCTCGCTGAATGCCTCATTGCTGTGATCCTCGAGATGGACGAGCAGCTTCAGGAGCTTGCGCGGCCGCACCGCGGTCTCGCCGAAGATCGTGCGGATGTTGAGGATGCCGATGCCGCGCACCTCGAGGAAGTCGCGCAACACCGCGGGGCAGCGTGCCTCGATCGTGTCCGGCGAGATCCGGTAGAGCTCGACGATGTCGTCGGCGACGAGGCCGTTGCCGCGCGAGATCAGCTCGAGCGCGAGCTCGCTCTTGCCGATCGCCGACGCGCCGGTGATGAGCACGCCCATCTCCAGCACGTCGAGGAACACGCCGTGCAGCGCGGTGTTTTCGGCGAGCACGCGCGACAAGTAGAGGCGGATAACGTCGGCCAGGTGCGGCGACGGTTGCGACGACGTGAACAGCGCGACGTGATGCGCGTTGCACTGCGCGAGGAGCTGATCCGGAACCGCCTCGCCATTGGCGACGACGATCGCCACGAGCTCCTGGTTGAACAGCCGCTCGATCGAGCGGTCGAGCTCGTCCTGCGGCAATCCGCGCAGGTAGGCGAGCTCCGCCGTGCCCATGATCTGGATGCGGAACGGGTGGATGAAATTCATGTGGCCGACGAGGCCGATCGTCGGCTGCAGCGAGGCTTCGCTGGTCAGCGCGCGGCTGCCGCCCTGGCGGCCGGCAAGCCACATCAGGCCGGTGCGCTCCCGAACGTCGTCGAACAGGCGCTCGACACTCACCTGGCGCAGGTGCGTGTCGCCGCTTATCGGGGTTGCCATTCGCCGATCAGCGCGCACAGCTCGCGGGCGTCGTGGGCGCTGGCGAGGCGATCGCGGAATTCGCGCTCGCTGAACATCTGCGCGAGCTCGGACAGGAGCTGCAGGTGCTGGTCGGTCGCGTGCTCGGGCACGAGCAACACGAACACCTGCGACACGGGCTTGCCGTCGGGTGCGTCGAAGGGGATCGGGTGCGCGAGGCGCAGGAACGCGCCCTGTGCCTCCTTGAGGCCCCGCGGCCGGCCGTGCGGAATCGCGATGCCTTGCCCGAGGCCCGTGGAGCCGAGCTTCTCGCGCGCGGCGAGGCTCGTCGCGACGGTGTTGGCGGCGAGTCCCAGGCTCGCGGCGAACAGCGCGCCTACCCTGGCGAATAGCTGCGCCTTGTCTGCGACATCAATGCCGAGGACAACGTTCGCGGCCGGAAGCAATTCGGCGATCTGGTTCATCGGTGATTGAAAACAAAACGGCGGGCAGCCTGAGCGCCCGCCGGGCGGTCGAACGCGTCGGCTTTTACTGACGATTTCCGGCACGGTACGCCATTGCTTGGGCGGCGATTATACGCCGCGCGGCCCTTATTCGGCGCCTTCCCGGGAAAGCGACTCGGGGTCGCGCTTGTGCGCGCTGTCGTGGCGGTTGGCGATCAGCATTTCCTTGTGCTTGACAACCGCGCGGTCGAGCTTGTCGGCCAGGCCGTCGATCGCCGCGTACATGTCGGCATCGATGCATTCGCAATGGATGTCCTTGCCGCGCACGTGCAGGTTGGCCTCGATTTTCTGTCGCAGCTTGTCCACCGACAGCACCATGTTGACGTCAATCACGTGGTCGAAATGCCGTGTGACTCGGTCGAGCTTGGCGATCACGTAGTCGCGGATCGCCGCAGTGACGACAAGGTGTTGGCCGGTGAGGTGAAGATTCATCGAGCGCTCCTCCATTGGACACGGGGATGATTCCCCGTGCAAATACGCAAGAGCCGGGCCAGCGAGCGTCATGGCGTCCTGCGAAGGTTGACGGGAGGAATTGCGAGGGCCTCCCGGTACTTTGCGATCGTGCGACGGGCGACCAGGATGCCCTGTTCGCCGAGGAGATCGGCAATGCGGCTGTCGGTCAGCGGCGCCTGCACGTTCTCGGCGCCGATCAGCTGCTTGATCAGCGCGCGAATCGCCGTCGCGGATGCGGCGCCGCCGGTGTCGGTGGCGACGTGGCTGCCGAAGAAGTACTTGAGCTCGAACGTGCCGCGCGGCGTCAGCATGTACTTCTGCGTCGTCACGCGCGAAATCGTCGATTCGTGCAATGTCAGCATGTCGGCGATCTCGCGCAGCACCATCGGCCGCATCGCGACTTCGCCATGGTCGAAGAACCGGCGCTGGCGCTCGACGATCGCCTGGGCGACGCGCAGGATCGTGTCGAAGCGCTGCTGCACGTTGCGGATTAGCCATTTGGCTTCCTGCAACTGCGCGGAGAGCTGCTGGTTCGACGAGTCGCGGTTGCGCGTCAGGATGTCGGCGTAGATGCGGTTGAGGCGCAGCTTGGGCATTGCCGCCTCGTTGAGCGACGCCACCCAGCGCCCGCGGGTCTTGCGCACGACGACGTCGGGCACGATATAGTTGGACTCGGTCGTCGCGAACGCTGCGCCGGGGCGCGGCGACAGGCTGCGGATCAGGTCGCGCACGGCGCGCACGCCGTCGTCGTCGGTGTGCAGCACGCGCTTCAGCTTGGTGAAGTCGCGCGACGCCAGCAGCGGCAGGTGCTCGGCGACGAGCTTTTGCGCCATCGCGCGGTGCGCCGTCGACGCCGGCAGCGCGCGCAGCTGCAGCGCCAGGCATTCAGCGCAGTCGCGCGCACCGACGCCCACGGGCTCGAAGCTCTGCACGAACTTGAGCGCGATGCTGAGCTCGTCGGGATCGATGCCGAGCTCGTCAGGCAGGTATTCGGCGATCTCCTCGAGCGACGACGACAGGTAGCCGTCCTCGTTGACCGCGTCGATCAGCGCGGCGACGATCTGGCGGTCGCGCAGCGGCAGCTTGAGCAGCGCGAGCTGCTGCAGCAAGTGGTCGCGCAGCGTGCTCGCGGCAACCTGCTGCGGATAGAATTCGTCGTCGTCCGACGAGGGCGCGCTGCCCCAGTCGCCATCGCCACCGCCGCTGCCGCCGTAGTCGGTGAAATCATTGTCGTCAGTTGCCGTCGACGTCGCGCTCGCGTTCTCGTCGTGCGTCGCGCGGTCGTTGGGAGCGGACTCAGGCGCGGTGGAGTTGCTGTTGGCCTCGTAGACGGGCAGCGCGGGCTCGTCGTCGGTGTCGACCTTCTCGAGCAGCGGGTTTTCCTGCAGCATCCGCTCGACTTCGGCGTTGAGCTCGATCGTCGACAACTGCAACAGGCGGATCGACTGCTGCAACTGCGGTGTCAGCGTCAGGTGCTGCGAAAGCTTGAGCTGCAGTGTCTGCTTCACGTGCCTCGGCGCGGCAATGAAGCCGCGCGTTCCCCATGCGTCGTTGCGAAAGGCGATCGAATCGTTACGCGCCAGGCGTCGCCGCGTCGGGCCCCTGCGCACGTCCCCATGCTACAGCCGGAAGTGCTCACCGAGATACACTTTTCTGACAGCCTCATTATAGACAATCTCGTCCGGCGCACCGAAGGCCAGCACGCTGCCCTCGTTGATGATGTACGCGCGGTCGCAGATACCGAGCGTCTCGCGGACGTTGTGGTCGGTGATCAGCACGCCGATGCCGCGTTCCTTGAGAAAGCCGATAATGCGCTGGATGTCGAGCACGGCGATGGGGTCGACGCCGGCGAACGGCTCGTCCAGCAGGATGAAGCGCGGCCGCGTCGCCAGCGCGCGCGCGATCTCGCAGCGCCTGCGCTCGCCGCCGGACAGCGAAATCGCCGGCGCATCGGCGAGGTGCGAGATCGACAGGTCCTCCAGCAGCGCATCGAGGCGATTGGCGATCACGTCGCTGTCGGTCTCGACGAGCTCGAGGATCGCGCGCACATTTTCCGATACCGTCAGCTTGCGGAAGATCGACGCCTCCTGCGGCAGGTACGACAGGCCGCGCCGCGCACGCTGGTGGATCGGCAAGCCCGCGAGGTCCTCGTTGTCGAGCGTGATGTTGCCGCCATCGGCCGCGACGAGGCCCACGATCATGTAGAAGCACGTCGTCTTGCCCGCGCCGTTCGGGCCCAGCAGTCCCACCACTTCGCCGCTCGCGACTTCGAGCGAAACGTCGTGGACGACGGTGCGTGCCTTGTAGCGCTTTTTCAGGCGTGAGGCGGCGAGCTGGCTCACTTCGTCCGTAGCTCGTTGTCGATCGTCAGCGGCAATGGCGCGGGTGGCGCCGGCTTCGCCGCATCCGATTTGGGCTTGGCCGGCGTCGCATCCTTGTTGGCGTCGCCCGACTTGTCGTCCTTCGGCTTGTCGGCGCCATTGATGTCCTTCGGCAGGATCACGCCGGTGACGCGGGTCGCGGGCTTGTCGGGCGTCGAAGTGCCGGCCGGTGCGCCGGCGCTCGCCACGCCGTTCGCGCGATTGTAGGAAATGTAATCGCTGCGCAGCTCCTTGGTCGGTCCCTGCTTCAGCAGCGCGCGGTCGAAGAGTTCGACCAGCTGCTTCTGGCCGTCGTAGACGATGCGCTGCGCATATGCCTCGTCGTATTCGTCAGTGCCCTGGCGCTTCTGCCGATAGCTCACCGGCGCACCGGTCGCGGTCGCGGACAGTGAGTTGTCGGGATTTCGCTTGAACGTGACTTTGTCGGCATGCAGCACCAGCGTGCCCTGGGTGATCGTCACGTGCCCGGACAGCTCGCCGACACCCGTTGCGCTGCTGCCGCCTCCGGTGTCGCCGGAAAAATTGATCGGCTTGTCCTTGTCGCTGTCGTCCGCGCGGCAGGTTGGCGAGAGCACGAGCATGATGGCCAGCAATGGGCAGGCGAAGCGGATCGCGGTTGTTTTCATTTGGATAGCGCCTGGGGCTCGATCGTCCCTTGCAAACGGGACAGGAAGCTCACTGTCTTCTTGTCGGCGTCGAGCCTCATGCCGACGGCGCGAATGATGCCACGCGCCTCCTCGATCGTCACGGCCTTGTCGGTGTCTGCTTGCCTCTGCCGCGGCAGCACGTGCAGGTACTCGGTGGACAGCGTCAGCGGGCTCGCGACGTTGGCGCCCTTCTCCGCGTTGGGATCGGCGTCGCGCTTCACGTGCACGTTGCCGGTGAACCAAACGTTGTTGCGGTCGCCGCCGATCTTCGCCGCATCGGCGGTCACCGCGAACGTCGGTTGCCTGGGATCCTTCAGCACGAGGTCGGGCTTCACGAACACCGTGGTGTCGTCATCGGGGAAATGCTCGCCGCGCGCGGCGCTCAGCAATTGCGTCGGCTTGCCGTCGGCGCCGTAGATCACCGCGCGCAGGTTCTCGACGTAGATGTCAACGTCGTGCCGGCGGTTGCCGTCGGCGCGCACCACGGGCGGCGTGATCTGCGCGTCGAGCCAGTAGGTCAAAGCGGCGAGCCCGGCCAGCAGCAGCACCGGTGACCACGACACGAACCGGTCGGTCAATGCGCGCGAGCGATTCATCGCAACGCGGGCCGGTGGGTGTGACGGCGGAGGGCGGGAGTGTGGCGCGTGACGTGCATCCGCCCGATTATCGCCTAGTGGGCCGTTACGGCCCACTCTAGACGCGGGCCGGGCGTCCGGCATCCCAGTGCGCGAGCGCATCGGCGAGCACGCCACGCGCCTCGAGGATCAGCTCGCAGGCTTCGCGCACCGCGCCCAGTCCCGCCGGCGCACGCGTGACGAAATGCGCGGCTTGCTGCACGACCGGTGGCGCGTGCGCGACGCTGAAGCCGACGCCGGATGCGCGCAACAGCGGCAGGTCGGGAAGGTCGTCGCCCATGTGCGCGCACTCCGCAGGCTCGATCCCGAGCTTGCCGATCAATGCGCGCCAGCCCGGCATCTTGTCGTCGTTGCCTTGCAGCACATGACCGATGCCGAGCCGTATCGCGCGATGCGCGATCGAAGGCGACGAGCTGCCGGAGATCAGCGCGACTTCGATGCCCGCGCCTTGCAGCAGCCTGATGCCGATGCCGTCGGGAGCGTAGAACGCCTTGGTCTCGCGTCCGTCGTCGTCGACGTAGACGCGGCCGTCGGTCAGCACGCCGTCGACGTCGAGCGTCAGCAGGCGCAGCGCGGCCAGCTTCGCTGCGAGCTCCGGCGTCATAGCACGCGCGCGCGGAACAGATCGTGCATGTGCACGGCACCGATCAGCACGCCGCCCCCATCGGGCACCAGCAGCTGCGTGACCCGTGGCGACGCTTCCATCCTTTCCACGCAATCGATCGCCATCCGATCGGCGTCGATCGTGCGTGGCGCGCGTGACATCAGCCCGGCGACCGGCAACGTCATCGCGTGCTCTATCTGCGTGATCGAGCGGCGCAGGTCGCCGTCGGTGAAGACGCCGACGGCGCGACCGGCGGCATCGACGATCGCCGTCATTCCCATGCCCTTGCCGGTCATTTCGACGAGCGCCTCCGCGAGCGTGGCGTCGAGCCTGACGATCGGCAACGCGCTGCCGGTGCGCATCACATCGGACACTCTGATCAGGAGTCGCCGTCCCAGCACGCCGCCCGGGTGCGAGCGCGCGAAATCCTCGGCGGAAAAGCCGCGCGCGTCGAGCAGCGCCAGTGCCAGCGCGTCGCCGAGCGCCTGCGCCGCCGACGTGCTCGCCGTTGGCGCGAGCCCCAGCGGACATGCCTCGGCATCGACGGCGGCGTCGAGATGGACGTCGGCGTTCTGGGCGAGTGACGACTGCTCGTTGCCGGTAATCGACACGATTTTCGCGCCTTGGCGCTTGATATGCGGCATCAGCAGCGTGAGCTCGTCGGTCTCGCCGGAGTTCGACAGCATCACGACGACGTCGTCGGCGGTGATCATGCCGAGGTCGCCGTGGCTCGCTTCCGCCGGATGCACGAAGAACGCGGGCGTGCCGGTCGAGGCGAGCGTCGCCGCGAGCTTGCGCGCGACGTGGCCGGACTTGCCGATGCCCGACACGACGACGCGGCCGTTGCATTGCAGCAGCAACGTCACGGCCGCGACGAACGCATCGGAGAGCCGAGCCGCGAGCGCGTCGATCGCGCGCGCCTCGGTCTGCAACACGTCGCGCGCGAGCCGCAACGCGCGGTCCGCGTCGACGATCCGGGGTGTTTTCGTCACGTCGAAGAGTATACCTGCCACATTTGCGTGGTAAGTTTGGCGCGGGGAGCGCCCGTGCTGCTGCTGAAGGCGAGCGGGCGCAACGACAAAACCGCTCGCGGCGCGCGCCTGGTGCGCGACATCGCGGCCGAACACTCACGCTGCAATCCCGACACGATGCCGCATACCCTGCAATCGATCCTCGTGCTGCTCGCGTCGGCGGTCGTCGTCGTCGTACTGTGCCGCGTGTCCCGGTTGCCGGCGATCCTCGGCTACCTGGTGGTCGGCGTTGCCGTCGGGCCGTTCGGCCTGCGCTGGATTCCCGACAATGAGACCACGCGCTTTTTCGCCGAGTTCGGCATCGTGTTCCTGCTGTTCTCGATCGGCCTCGAATTCAGCCTGCCGCAACTGAAGGCAATGCGTCGCGCGGTGTTCGGCCTCGGGTTGTCGCAGGTCGCGCTGACCACGCTGCTGGCGGGCGGCGTGCTGTGGTGGTACCAGGGCAGCTGGCAAACCGGCCTGGTGCTGGGCGCGGCGATCGCGATGAGCTCGACGGCGATCGCGTCGAAGATGCTGGCGGAGCGCAACGAGCTCGCCACGCCGTACGGCCGCGACGTGATGGCGATCCTGCTGTTCCAGGACCTCGCCGTGGTCGCGTTCCTGATCATCATCCCGTCGCTGGCGCATCCCGGCAAGGAGATGGCGGAGCAGCTCGGGCTGGCGGCGATCAAGGCGGTCGCCGTGCTGTCGATCATCCTGTACTTCGGCCAGAAGCCGATGCGCGCGTGGTTCCGGCTGATTGCGCGCCAGCGCTCGACCGAGTTGTCGATGCTGAACCTGCTGTTCGTCACGCTGGGACTTGCGTCGCTGACCGCTTATGCCGGGCTGTCGCTCGAATTGGGTGCGTTCATCGCCGGCATGATGATCGCCGAGACCGAGTTCCGCTACGAGGTCGACGAGCACGTGGCGCCGTTTCGCGACGTGCTGCTGGGCCTCTTCTTCGTCACCGTGGGGATGTCGCTCGACCTGCGCGTCGTGTTCGCCAACGTGGGCCTCGTGCTGTTGCTGCTAGTGATTCCCGTGGTCGGCAAGCTGCTGCTGGTGACGGGGATTTCCCGGGTCATGGGCGCGCCGCGCGCCACTGCGATCCGCACCGGGCTTTATGTCGCGCAGGCGGGCGAGCTGGCGCTGGTGATGCTGACGCTCGCCAACGTCAACGAAGTGCTCGATGCGACGACGACACAAATCGTGCTGGCGGCGATGGTGCTGTCGATGCTGTCGGGGCCACTGGTGATCCAGCTCGGCGATCCGCTCGTCAAGCGCTTCACCGCCAACGACTGGCTGGCGCGTGCCACGCAGGTGACGCAGATCGCCGCCAAGGCGATGGCGCGCCAGGAGCACGTGATCATCTGTGGCTTCGGCCGCAGTGGCCAGAATCTCGCGCGCCTGCTCGAGGCCGAGCAGATCCCGTTCATCGCGCTCGACAACGACGCGCACCGCGTCAAGGAGGCAGCGATCGACGGCAGCAACGTCGTGTTCGGCGACGCCAGCCGCCGCGAGACCTTGCTGGCGGCGGGGCTGATGAAGGCGCGCGCCGTCTGCGTGACGTTTGCCGATACGCCGCTCGCGCTCAAGATCCTGCACCAGGTGCAATTCCAGCGACCCGACCTGCCGGTGATCGTGCGCACGTTCGACGACACCGATCTCGACCAGTTGCTGAAGGCGGGCGCCGCCGAGGTCGTGCCAGAGGTGCTGGAGGGCAGCCTGATGCTGGCGTCGCACTCGCTGCTGCTGCTGGGGGTGCCGCTCGTCCGCGTGCTGGAACGCATCCGCGCGGTGCGCGAAGAGCGCTACACGCTCTTCCGCGGATTCTTTCATGGCGCGTCCGACACCGGTGAAGTCGCCGAGAACGTGCAGCCGCGGCTGCATTCGGTGCTGCTGGCCGAGGGCGCCGCGGCGGTCGGTCGCACGCTGACGAGCGTCGAAGTCGGCGAGCGCATCGAGGTGACCGGCGTGCGCCGGCGCGGCGCGCGCTCTGAACGGCCGGGCGGCGACTGGCAATTCGAAGCGGGCGACGTCGTCGTGCTGCTGGGCCGGCCGGGCGACCTCGACCGTGCGGAGAGCCGGCTGCTGCGCGGCCGGTGACGAACCGCAGGGGCGACAAACGCTGCGCCCGCCGGTGCAAATGAACCACGGTCATTGCGACGCGTGCGCGCGCACGGATACAATCGCCCTCTTCCCCGCCATCCCCGATCGACCCCCTCTTGCCGCACGCCCGACGCCCAACCCCCGCCGTCGCTTTCGATGCGCAATCCACGAACGTGGTGGAGCTGACCGACGTGACGTTCGGCTACGACCGCAGGCGTCCGGTGCTGACCGGCATCGACATGACGATTCCGCGCGGCAAGGTGGTGGCGATCATGGGCGCGTCGGGCAGCGGCAAGACGACGCTGCTGCGCCTCATCGGCGGGCAGATCCGGCCGATCCGCGGCAAGGTGATCGTCGCCGGGCAGTCGGTGCCGGATCTCGACCGCGACGGCCTCTATGCGCTGCGCCGCAAGGTCGGCATGCTGTTCCAGTTCGGCGCCCTGTTCACCGACCTTTCGGTGTTCGAGAACGTCGCGTTCCCGGTGCGCGAGCTCACCGACCTGCCCGAGGAACTGATCCGCGACCTGGTGCTGATGAAGCTCAACGCTGTCGGCCTGCGCGGCGCCGCGCAGCTGAAACCTTCCGAGTTGTCGGGCGGCATGGGTCGGCGCGTGGCGCTGGCGCGCGCGATCGCGCTCGACCCGATGCTCGTGCTCTACGACGAGCCGTTCGCCGGACTCGACCCGATCTCGCTGGGTGTCGTCGGCCAGCTGATCAGGCGCATGAACGATGCGCTCGGCATTTCGTCGGTGATCGTGACGCACGACATCTACGAATCGCTGAAGATCGTCGACTACATCTACTTCGTGTCGGAGGGCCGCATCGTCGCCAAGGGCACGCCGGCGGAAGTGCGCGCGTCGCAGGACGCGTTCGTGCGCCAGTTCGTCAACGGCGAGCCTGACGGCCCGGTGCCGTTCCACATGCGCGCCCGGCCGCTCGCCACCGAGTTCGCCGCCAATGCCCGCTGACGCGATCGCCCGTGGCGTGCGGCGGCTGGGCGGCGGCACGCTCAACGCCGTTGCGCGCATCGGCTTCGCCACGCGCTTCTTCGGCGCGGTGCTCTTGCATTCGCCGCAGGCGCTGTGGCGCTTCGGCCTTACGGTCCGCGAAATCTATTTTTCCGGCGTGCTGTCGCTCGTCATCATCATGGTGTCGGGCGTGTTCGTCGGCATGGTGCTCGCGCTGCAGGGGTTCGACGCGCTGTCGAAGTACGGCGCCGGCGATTCGCTCGGCCTCTTCGTGGCGCTGTCGCTGGCGCGCGAGCTGGGACCGGTGGTGGCCGGATTGCTGTTCGCGAGCCGCGCCGGCAGCGCGATCACCGCCGAAATCGGCCTGATGAAGACCACCGACCAGCTGGCTGCAATGGAAATGATGGCGGTCGACCCGCTCGCGCGGATCGTCGCGCCGCGCTTCTGGGGTGGCGTGCTGTCGATGCCACTGCTGGCGGCGCTGTTCTCGGTAATGGGCGTGTTCGGCGCCTACCTGGTCGGCGTGCGCTTGATCGGCGCCGACAGCGGCACGTTCTGGGGCAACATGCGGGCCGGCATCGACTTCTGGCCGGACGTCACCAACGGCATCATCAAGAGCTTCGTGTTCGGGGTCGCCGTCAGCCTGATCGCGGTGTTCGAGGGCTACAACGCCCAGCCGACGGCCGAAGGCGTCGCCAATGCCACCACGCGCACCGTGGTAGTGGGATCGCTCGCGATCCTGGCGCTCGACTTCGTGCTGACGGTCTTCATGTTTCGCGGCATGGGAGTGGTATGAATCGATCGACGCTGGATTTCTGGGTGGGCATATTCGTCGTGATCGGCATCGGCGCGATCGTGTTCCTGGCGCTGCGCGTCGGCAACCTCACCTCGCTGACGACGACGCCGAGCTATCGTCTCGAAGCGCGCTTCGACAACATCGGCGGGCTCAAGCTGCGCGCGCCGATCAAGGCCGCAGGCGTCGCCGTGGGGCGCGTCGATCGCATCTCGCTCGACCCCAAGACCTACGAGGCGGTGGTGACGATGCGCATCGACAATGGCTTCGAGTTCACCAAGGACACGATCGCGTCGATCCTCACCTCCGGACTGCTGGGCGAGGTCTACATCGGCTTGAGCTCCGGCGGCGATCCGCAGATGCTGGCCGACGGCGGCACGATCATGAAGACGCAATCGGCGGTGGTGCTGGAAAAGCTCATCTCGCAATTCCTGTTCGACAAGGCGACGGCGCCGACGGAGGCAACCAAATGATGCGAACCGCTGGTGAATGCGTGGTAGCGCTGGCGGCGGCGTCGCTGCTGGCGGGGTGCGCGATGGGACCGGCGCGCGATGACCCGTTCGAGCCGTTCAACCGCGCGATGTACGCGGTGCACGAGCCGATCGACACGCACGTCGTGCGGCCTTTCATCGACGCATACACGAAGTACACGCCGGCGCCGCTGCGGATGGCGATCTCGAACTTCTTCAACAACATCGACGATCTCTTTTCGGCGATCAACGACGGCCTGCAGGGCAAGCCCGACAAGATGGGCAACGACCTGGGCCGCGTCGTCATCAATTCCGGGCTCGGGCTGGGCGGCCTGATCGACATCGCGAGCCAGGCCGGCGTGGAACGCGGCAACGAGGATTTCGGCCAAACCTTCGGCGTGTGGGGGATGGGCCAGGGGCCATACCTGTTCATCCCGCTGTTCGGGCCGACGACGGTGC
>JBDTWY010000017.1:0-67957 GCA_040006455.1 Betaproteobacteria bacterium
GCCGGGGCGGCCATCGTGATCGTCGTCGGGGACGCAGTGACCTGGATATTGACGACGCTGGAGGACCCCGCAACGCCGCCGTTGTTGGTGGCAATGGCCTTCAGGCCATAGCTGCCCGGGGCGACTTTGACCCAAGTGGCCGTCCAGGGCGGCGCGGTTGACGTCGCGATGGCCTTGTCGTTCGCCACGAAGTCGACGCGGGCAATCGTGCCGCCGGATTGGGACGCGGTTGCCGTCAGGTGCACATCGTTGCCCTCGACGAACGTCGCATTGTTGACAGGCGTGGTGATTGTGACCTGAGGCGGCGGCGGAGGCGTACCTCCCGTTGGCGGCTTTCCATCTGCCGTCACATTGAATTTCACCACTTCGGATTGTGTCTTGTGGGCCATCACGTCATACACCACTGCGGCGATACTGTGCGCTCCGAGCCCCGCGGTGGTCCATGAGTAGGAATAGGGCGCCGTTGCCGAGCTCGCGATCAGGTTGCCGTCGACCCAATAGTCGATGCGCGAGATCGCCACGTCGGGAGACTCCGCGATCGACGAAAATGCGATCGGTGCCTTCAGCGCGGTGGTCGAACCCTGTTTCGGCGCGGCCAGAACGACAATCGGCGGCCGAGGTGCGGAAAGGGTCTGCACATATGCGCTCCCGGAAGCCCTGGCATTGCCGAGGTCGTCGAATGCGCGCGCGGTGATCGCATGATTGCCAATCGATGGCGTGTTCCACGTTGCCTGGTACGGCGGCGCAAGGCTCGTTGCAATGACTGTCGCCCCGTCCACATATTCGACTCGCACGATGCCGCCTTCGGTGACTCCGGCCGTGGCCCTCAGCGGGATGGGAACATCGGTGCCATAGACTTCGCCTGAGCGGGGTTGCTCCAGCGTTACATTGATGGCGCCGGGTGGTGGCACGATATAGATCGAAACCGAAGGTGTCGCCATGGCGTGGCCCATCGAATCGACGCCACGCGCCCAGACTTCGTGAGCTCCTGCCGCTGCGTTGGTCCACAAGTACGCATATCCTTGCGGCAGGGAATTCGGCGTGCTGACCGACCCGATGACGCTCGTTCCATCCAGGAAATCGACGTGGTCGACAGTCGAGTGATCATCCCCCAGTAGGGTCATTGACGCCCACAGCACAGGGCTGGCGGGGGCGAAGAACCCGACGTCATGCGTGGGTGCCAGCAGCTTGGTGGCGCGCGCTGGCAGGTAGACATAGGTAAACGCCACTGCGGCAGTCGTCGCGATCTCCCCGGCGGTATTTCGCGCCGCCGCCCAAACCATGTATTTCAAGGACGTCGCCACCGCAGCACTTACGTTGGCTGGCGTCCACATCGCTTGATAGGGGCCAGCGGGCGCAAGCGTGAACTGCGACGGCGCGCTGAACTGATTCGTACAGACGGTTCCGTTCTGTGCCTCGCACACCGTTATCGTCAAGCTTTCGAGCGGTGTGCCTGAAGTGACGGACAGATTGATCGGAACCATGGCCGTCGTGCCTTGATCGATCACCGCGTTGGCTGCGGGAAACGTGATTCCAAGCCCGAGCGCACTCGTTTCGCGCAGCTCGGCGCCACGAGCGGTGCCGCCTGTGGTGTGGCCCGGCGTTTCACTGCGGTCGCGGGCGAACGTTGCAAGTGGGATCGATGCGAAGAGCGCCACACACAGTGCGGCGGCTGGCAGACGCGATGACCGACGCGCACCGCGCGTGCGGCGGAACGCCGAAGCACGTGCAATTGACGTTTTCACTGGGATGCCTTTTGCCGGACCGTGAGCCGGACTTCCGGACTCGACACGTTGTTCGCATAGCCGCCCCCGTGGAACGTCGCGGCGTAATGATGCAACCCCAGCGCAGGCGAAAGCTTGAACGTTGCTCCTCCCGCCACGACGGGAACCGTAGCGAGGGCGTGATCCCCTTCCACAAAATCGATCGTCCCTGTCGCGCGCAAGTCGCCAACCGTCGCCGAGAGCGTAATAGACATGCCGTCTTCGATCTCCGATGTCGTGGACGCCAACGTCACGGGTGACGGGGCGTCGTTGACCTTGATGACGAACGGCGTGACGCAATTGCCGAGGTTGTCCACCGTGCACGCGGCTTGTGCGGCGCTCGACGTGGGCATCGCACCTCTCGAATAGCCGGTGACGTAGGCATTGCCGTAGCCATCGATCGCGACCCCCGTGGCAACTCCCTCGCCCAGGAAAGTCGAGTACCGTTGACCCCCGTTCGGAGAGATCTTCATCAGGAACACGCCGTCATCCTGCATGCCCGGAAGAACGCCCATCAACGGCAACGTGCGGTCACTGGCCCCGGTGCCGGCGGCGTAGATGTAGCCCGAAGCGTCGACGGCGATCTTGAGGGGCCGCGGTGCCGGCTCGAACGCGTGGTCGATCAGATCCCCGCCGAAACTGCCGATCGCCGCCATGAACATGATGTGCGACGCGGCGGGATCCAGCTGCGTGACGAATCCAAACTCACGATCGGAGCGCAGCGTTTGCTGGTTGTTCTGGCTGAAGTGAACGCTGTTCTGGAAAGCGTAGCCGCCATCGAAGTCGTCGACGGATGCCGTCTTGCCAGCGACGACAATCGATCCATCTGGCGAGATCGCGATTCCGGTGGCGCGGTCGACGTCGAGGAAGCCAAGTCGCGCGACGACCGGAATCGCGGTCCCTGAAGCATTGACCTTGACCACAAACGCATCACGGTTTTTTTTGTCTTTCGTATCGAGTGCTCCTGGTGTCACCGGAAAATCGGCTGCAGTGGCCTGGCCGGCTACGTAGGTGTTGCCCCCGCCGTCGACCGTGAGGGCGAATGGCATCGTCGCCGTCTCGTTCCTGCCTTGGCCGATATCGTGCGATCCGGCCGTCGCACGGCTGTTCGGGACGGTCAGGAATGTCGAGAACACCGGCGTTCCGGTCGGCGAAACCTTGGCGAGGTAAGGCGCGCCTCCGGACACCTTCGACGAACCGATGGCTGCGCCCACGCTTGTGATGAGAGTCGCGTTCGCGACGCCCGTGGCATAGATGGCGCCGGACCTGTCGCTGGCCAGCGCCCGGACGGATTCGATCGCAGGGTCGAGCGTGGCAAATGCGCGCACGAGACCGGTCGTGTCGATCTTGTAGAGGCCGAACGCGCCCTGGTGCACGTAGTTGCCTTGGCGTTGCGGAAAGTCCGCGGCGCCTGGGCGCGCAGCGATGATTACTTCACCCGATGGAGCAATGGTCATCGCTTGTTGCGCGGCAACTTCGGGAACGGAGCCCGCACCTGCGACGCTCGCGCCGATACCGCCCACGGCGACAGAAAAGTCGATTGCTCCGCGTTCCGCTTGCAGCTTGGACACAAAGACCAGGTCGAGTCCTCCATTACTGAACATCCGGGACGAGAGTCCGGGGAAATTGGTCGTCCCGACGGTCCCTCCGACGAAGGCTCCGCCATCGGGAGCTGCCACGACGTCGAACGTCAGGTCGCGTCCCAGGCCGCCAAGATACGTCGCGTACACGACGTGAGGCGTTGGTGGAGGAAGCGGTGGAATATTCGGAGCAGCCCCGAAAGCAAACGTGACATCGACGGCCATTGCCGGGTCATAAGTTGCGTTTCCATCCTGCATTGCGCGAATGGTGCAGAAATTGCCGGGCGCGGAAGGGTCGTCGCCGATGCCGGCGACGTTGCCGAGGACGACCTTGCAAACTGCTGTGCTCAGCGACTCGAGTGTGACCGGCAGCCCGGAGGATGCGGTCGCCAGCAAATAGGTATATTCGCCGAAACGGCCGTTGTAGGGCATGGGGAACGAAATGCGTTGCGGCGCGCCCTTCACCGGAACATTGACGGTCGTCTTCGCGGAGGCGTAGTCGGCACTGCCCGCCTGTGACGCCACGAGCACACAGTTGCCACGCGCGATGAAACCGACGTGCGCGTTATCGGTCACGACGCAGATCGACGCAGTCGAAGTCGACAAGGTGACCGCAAGCCCTGACGAAGCACTCGTGTCGACGAACGCGGGCCCGGCAAACAGGTGAGGGTCTCCCGGCGGGATCAATTTCACCGTCTGCGTGCCTTGCGTCACATTGAAGGCGCGATCGACAGGTATTGCCGGCGCAAACAATGCGTTGCCCACCTGGGTTGCGCGCACGATGCAGCGCCCTGCGTGCAACATCTGCACGGTGCTTCCCCCCAGGATGCAAATCTGCGGTGTGAGCGTTTGGAGAACCACCGCGAGCCCGGATGAGGCCATCGCCACGGCGCTGACGGCGTGCGCGTCGAGCGGCTGGTCGGCAATCGAATTGAATGTGATCGTTTGCGCCGACGTTGCGATCACGATGGAGAACGCCTGCATGGCCTGTGGTTGGTTGCCGTTGCTGGCAGTGAACGAACCCGCATAGATTCCCCCGGCGATGGGCGTTCCGCTGAGCAACCCGCCGGGCGTCAGGGAAAGGCCCGTCGGCAGGGCTCCCGACGCGATGCTGAATTGCGGCGATGGCGAACCGGAAGCCTCGATCGTGAACGAATATGGCTTTCCAACGCTGCCAAGTGGCGGCATCCCACTCGTGAAGGCCGGCGGCGTACCGGCGACCTGGTTGGTCAGGTTGAATTCGATGGACAGTGCGCCGACGCGCGCGACAGCCGCATAGGGGCCCCCGTGCCTCCCGGCACGGAGCCGCGGTGTCGTGGCAATCCCATCGGCATCGGTAGTGACATCGATCGTTCGCGCCCCATTGCCGAAGATGGCGCTCGCTCCACTGACGGGAACCTCAAAGCGAACTACTGCTCCAGTGACCGGCGTTCCTGTGCTATCGGTGACGCGAACGGAAAGCGGGCTCGGGAATGCGGCGCCGAGCGGGGCCGCCTGGGTGACCTGCGATTCCGCGACGGCATGTGCGACGACGGGGACGGGTGTGGCGTTGCGCAATATCGAGATGCTTCCATCCTGGGTGTTGGCGAACACCAGGTCGACGCTTCCATTGCCATCCACGTCGACCGCGGCGGGGCCGGCAGGGTAATTGCCGGTGCGCGTTTGCACAGCCGCCGCGAACGTTCCATCGCCGGCGCCTGCGAAGACCGAAAGGAGATCGTTCAGCGGATCGACGATGGCAACGTCGTTGACTCCATCGCCATTGAAATCGGCGATGACGACATCCCCCACTCCTGGCCACAGCTCGCCGGCATTGCGAAATTGACCGTTGCCGGAATTAAGCAAAACGATTGCCATGCCATAGCGCGATGTCGCGACAAGATCGACATTGCCATCGCCATTGAGGTCTGCAGCGGCTAACCTGTAAGGCACCGGAATGCCCGCGATCCGGGGAGGGAAGTCGATCGTGTGATCGGCACGGTTCAGGATCAGGGCGATCGCGTCGTCGCGTCCGCACAGCAGGGCAAGGTCAGGTACGGCATCGTTGTTGAAGTCCGCCATGACCAGATGTCCAGGTCCGTTGCATACGGGCATCTCATATCCTGGATTGAAAGTTCCGTCGCCTCGTCCAGGAAGCGTCACGAGTGCCTGCTGATTGACGCCGTTGGAATCGGTCTTGGCGACGACGAGATCGGCGTTGCCATCGCCATCGATATCGCCGCTGACGAGCCCGGCCGCTGCGATCACCGGTGGCCCATCCATGAACTGGCGAAAGGCATCGTGACCATCGCCCAGATAAGTGCCCACGACGTTATTGCCGATAAAGCTGATTGCGAAATCGAGATTGCCGTCATTGTCGAAGTCGCCAACCGCGCCGAATGCCGGATATACACCGGTACCGGTGTCGGCAGCGGCAGCGAACGCACCGGTGCCGTTTCCGCCGTATAGGGCGATTCCGGCTTGCCAGGGAACGGCAATGTCGATGGCTGGGCCGCCGTGGAAGCGCCCCGGAAGCACGAAAAACGTCCAGGGTCCGGGTGTGAGCGTGCTGGCTGGCAAGAATGTGGGCGTGCGCAGGACGGCAAAGGCTTGCGTCACCGGGTTGCCTTGCGGATGGATCCCGTCCGCAGACTCATTGGCGGTCACACTGCAGACGCCAGGGGCCCGTAGCGTCAGTACGCTGCCCGAAACCGCGCAGACGACATCGGGCTGCGCCGAAAATACAATCGTCAATCCGGAAGGTGTACTTGCGGAAAGCGACAGCGGAGTGGCCGCGAGTGTCTGCGCATTCATCGGATTGAAGACGATGCGCGAAGTACCGGCCAGCACGTTGAACTGGCGGTCGACGTCGGCCGCCGCGGCGTACCGGGCGTCACCGGGTTGCGACGCCCGGACACGGCACGCTCCCACCGCGACGAGGGAAATTGACGAGGAGCCGTCCGTTGCGCAGACGCCGGGGCTGAGCGTCACATACTTGACCGGCAATCCCGAACTCGCGACCGCGGTGGCAACTGCAATGACCGTTGCCAACTGTCGATCGGCGATTTGAGGAAACACTATGCGCTGCGCAGCGGCGGCGATGACAAATGAACGGTCGACCGCAGCCGCTGCCGGATAAGTCGCATTGCCCGGCTGCGTCGCGTGGAGCGTGCACATACCGGCGGCAATCAGCGTCACGCGCGCTCCGGCAATGGAGCAGGTCACCGGCGTCGCGGATACCACCGTCACCGGCAGGCCAGACGTCGCGATTGCGTGCGCTGTCACGGGTGATGCGGCGAGCGATTGCTCGGCGATCGCATCGAAGTTGATCGATTGTGTTGCCGGGACCACCGTGAAGGTTTGCGCGACTGCCGGCGCGGCATTGAAATCGGCATTGCCTGGCTGGTTGGCGTCGACGCGGCATTGACCCGCACCGACGAGGCTTACCATCGATCCGGAAACGGTACAGATGGACGACGTTGTCGAAGTGAGTTGGACAGGCAGGTGGGACGATGCAGCGGCACCGATTGCAAACGCAGGATCGTTTAGCGGGTGCGACGGCAAAGCGCCAAATGCGATGGTCTGCGCTGCCTTGGCGATCGCGATGCTTCGATCGACGGAAACGGCGGGCATGAAGTGTGAATCGCCGGCTTGCGACGCTCGCAACGCGCAGGCTCCCGCTGCAACGACGCGAACCGAATTGCCGGTGACGTCGCATGCCGCCGTATTGAGCGAAACCACGGCGATCGGAAGACTCGCGGTGGATGTGGCGCTGATGGCGAAGGGCGGGTCTCCAAATGTCCTGGGAGGAATCGGGTCGAACGAAATCGACTGCGATGCGCGGCCAATTGCAAAGCTTCGGTCGACCATCGGCGCGGGCGAATGGCTGGCGTCGCCTGGTTGCATCGCACGAATGGAGCACGTCCCGACGTTGACGATGGTTGCCATCAATGACACCACGGCGCAAACCGTCGGCGTCGTCGACGCGAAGGACACCGGCAGGCCGGAAGAGGTCGTTGCCGAAAGTGCAATCGGCTGATCGCTGAAAACGTGGTCTCCAATGGCCCCGAACGTGATCACCTGGACTGCCTTCGCCACGGTGAAGCTGCGCACGACGTCGGCGGCGGGCGCATAGCCGGCGTTGCCGGCTTGGGACGCGCGTATGGCGCATGTGCCGGCGGCCACGAGTGAGAGCGTTGCCCCGTTCACCTTGCACACGGAGGCAGTGGCGGACGTGAACACCACGGCGAGGCCGGAGGTTGTGTTCGCGGCCAGCACGAAGGGCGCGTCACCCAGTTGCTTGCCGGTGAGCGCGTTGAAGGTGATCGTCTGGTTTGCCTTGGCGACCATGAAGCTCTGGGATGCCGATGGCGCAGCGTTGTAGTTGGCGCTGCCGGCCTGTGATGCGCGCAACGTGCAGGTGCCCGTGGCGAGCAGCGATACGCTTGCGCCAACGACATTGCAAACCATTGGCGTGGCGGTCACGAACGTCACGGGCAGCTTTGACGTTGCCGAGGCGCTCGCGCTGAACGGCGCAGCGCCAAAAGTGCGTCCGCCAAGGGACGCAAACGTGATTGTCTGGCTCGCTTTGGCCACCCTGATCGTGCGATCAAAGGCAGGGGCCGCGTTGTAGTTGGCATTGCCGGGTTGAGATGCATGGACGACGCAATTGCCGGCGCCGACGATCGTGAGCACCTTCGACGTCGCCGTGCAGATCGCGGGAGTAGCGGATGCGAGTGTCACGGCAAGCCCGGAACTTGCAGTCGCGGCAATCGCCAATGCCGCACCACCATAGGTTGCCGAGGCCGGCGGCGTGAACGTGATCGCCTGGTTGGCCTTGGCGACGCTGACGCTGCGGTCGACCGCCGGCGCCGGGGCGTATGTCGCATTCCCCGCTTGTGACGCGCGCAGTGTGCAGGTACCCGCCGCGATGACGGTGACGCTCATCGCCGACACGGTGCAAACGCTTACCGTGCGCGTCGTCACCGCGACTGCAAGGCCCGAGGACGCCGTTGCGGTGACGAGGAATTGCGCCGCGCCGAATGTCTTCGCTGGCGGTTGCGCAAAGCTGATCGCTTGGGGAGTGGTCGCGGCATGCGCAATTCCGCCGAGCGATGCGAACGCAAGTGCCGCAACCCGCGCGTCGCGCATGACGACGGTCCGGAACCGAACGAAATGTGCAGCGAGCGAACGGCGTTGCATGGGCAGGCGCGAACCCGAGAATCGACTCGATCACGCTACGAGCCATGCAAACCGCGGTCAATTAGCCAAATGGCCGATGGCGTTGCACGGGCGCTTACGACCGTCGAACCGTGCGGGCGCGTCGACCAACGTCACGCCTGCAGACGCTTCGGCGCAGTGGGGTCATCCGTTTGGCCGAACGGCTCTGCGCAGTGCCGCACTTACGATGAGGCGATCGCTCGATGCCGACCTACGTGAAGTCCTACCGCGCTACCGTTCACTGCTCACTCATCGGCTTTGCCGTGGGGACGACGCTCGTGCAATTTTCCACATCCCTCGTGGACCCACGCTGGCTCGCGTGCCCGGCAGTTGTGCTCCTGTGGTTTGCACTGCGCCGTTGTCCGCAACCATTTCGTGCGGCGGCCATGCTGTGTGCAATGGTGACTGTCGGCGCGACGATCGCCACGTGGCGTGGTTCCGTGCGGCTCGCCGAGCAACTTCCAAAGGCGTCGGAGGGCGTCGACATCGATATCACCGGCGTGGTGGCCGCGCTTCCGTCGCTGTCGACAGGTGGAACCCGGTTCGTGTTCGACGTGGAGCAGATGGCGCCAATCGATGCGTTGGTGCCACCGCGCATATCACTCGCGTGGTATGAGCGCTCTGATAGTGCCGAGACATCTGCGGTCGATCGTGTACACGCCGGTGAGCGGTGGCGACTACGCGTGCGGTTGAAGCGTCCCCACGGCACGCTCAATTTCGCCGGCTTCGACGCCGAGGGATGGCTGTTCGAGCGCAATCTGCGCGCGGTGGGGTACGTTCGCGACGATCCGGACAACGAACGCCTCGATGCGTTCGTGTGGCGGCCCTTTACCTGGATCGAGCGCAAGCGCGAACGCCTGCGCGAGCGCATCCTGTTGGCGCTGGACGGCCGCGGCTATGCGGGAGTAATCGTTGCACTGACGATAGGCGACCAGCAGGCGGTGCCTGAATCGCAGTGGCGCGTTTTCAATCGCACCGGAATTTCGCACCTGATCAGCATTTCCGGACTTCACATCACGGTCTTTGCGTCGGTCGTTGGCCTGGTCGTGCTGTACCTGGTGCGATTCCTCACGGCAATCACGAGTCGTGTCCCGGCTCGAAAGCTGGCGGTGCTCGCTGGGGCCCTGGCCGCTGCAGGCTATACATTGCTGGCGGGGGCAGAGGTGCCCGCGCAGCGAACCTTCGTCATGTTGACGGTCGCCGCGGCAAGCCTGTGGGCAGCGCGGCCTGCCGGGGCGTCCGTGGTCTGGCTGTGGGCGCTCGCCATCGTGCTGGTCATCGACCCATGGGCCTCGGTGGCGCCGGGATTCTGGTTGTCGTTCGGGGCGGTGGGTTTGCTGCTGTATGCAGGCTCCCGCCGCATGGCGCCGAATACTCCCCGTCGCGCCAGATCGCGCATCGCGGCTTCCTTGCGTGAGGGCGCCCATGCGCAGTGGGTGGTGACCTTGGGGCTCGTGCCGATGACACTGGCCTTGTTCCAGCAGGTGTCCCTCGTCTCACCAATGGCGAACGTCATTGCAATTCCCGTGGTGACGTTCGGTGTCGTGTCGCTGGCGTTGAGCGGCATCGTCCTGCCGTTCGATTTCCTGTTCATCGGTGCGCATGCGGTTTTCGCGCAGCTGATGCGATATCTCGAATGGCTGTCGCATTGGCCCGACGCGACCTGGCAACAGCATGCGCCGCTTGAGTGGGCAGTCGTCGCGGGCGTCTGCGGAACCCTCTGGCTGCTGGCGCCGAGAGGCGTGCCGGGAAGGCCGCTGGGCGTCGTCTGGCTGTTGCCGATGTTCGTCGTGGCGCCGCTCCCTCCCGAGCACGGGGCATTTCGGCTGACGGTTCTCGACGTTGGCCAGGGCCTGGCGACGGTGGTGCGTACGCGGAACCACGCATTGCTGTTCGACGCCGGGCCGCGCTACGGCGAAACGTCGGATGCCGGCGCGCGTATCGTCGCTCCCAACCTGCGGGCGATTGGCGTGCAACGGCTGGACCTGATGGTGGTCAGTCACGCGGACAGCGACCACTCGGGCGGCGCGCTGTCGGTGCTCGACGTCGTTCCAACTCGTGGGCTCACAAGCTCGCTGCGGGAAAACCATCCGATCGTCCAGCGCATCGGGCGTTCCAGCGCCTCGCGTTGTTTCGCCGGACAGCACTGGCAGTGGGATGGCGTGCAATTCGAGGTACTCTGGCCGCGCGCGAGCGACTATGACGATGCGACGATCAAGACGAACGACATGTCCTGCGTGATCCGTATCCGGAGCACCTACGGTACTGCGCTGTTGACCGGCGACATCGAGGCGCGCGACGAACAATCGCTTCTGGACAGCGGCCTGGACGTGCGGGCCGATATCATCGTCGTCCCGCATCACGGAAGCCGGACGTCGAGCACGGTCCCGTTTGTGGCGGCGGTTGGGCCCAGGATCGCCGTTTTCACACCCGGGTATCGCAATCGATTCGGACACCCCCGCCCGGAGGTCGTCGCGCGATATCGCGCCATGGGCGCGGCCATTCTGCGAAGCGACGCCAACGGTGCGGTAGAGTTGGACGTGAATGACACGTTTCCGCAGTCGTTGCACACTGCGCGGCGTGAGCATCGCCGCTACTGGCATGACGTCATGGAGCTGCCATGAACGATCGAGAGTCGAATCCGTGGGACGGCAGGAGGCGCCAGACTTGATCGCAGCACGAATTGTGATCGTGCGGCGTTTTGTGCTGGTTATCGCGCTGGCGTCCGCGTCACATGCCGGCTTCACTTCGGCACAGGCGACCGCTCCGCCTGAGCTGAAGTTGTCGGTGGTCGTCGCGCCGCTCTATCCGATGGGCGCGGCCGCCAAGTCATGGGGCGACGCCCTCAACGACCGCGCGAAGGGCGCGTTCACCGTCAAGTATTTTCCTGGCGCACAGTTGGCGGGGCGTGATGCGACGAAGGAATTCCGGGCGTTGCAAGCGGGCGAGATCGACCTCGCAGTGGGATCCGCGCTGCAATGGTCGGATGCTTTTCCCCCACTGGCCGCGATTGCCTTGCCGTGGATTTCGCCGGGCAACAGGCAATTATTGGCGGTGGTCGCGGACAAGGACGTCCAGGCAAGACTGACGGCTGCATTGGACGCTGCTGGTGTGACGATGGTCGCCATTGCGCCATTGCGGCATCGCGATCTGTCGACGCAATCGCGGAACATCAGCGGCCCCGACGATCTCAAGGGGCTGCGCGTGCGGGTTCGCGAAGCGAAGTTGATCACCGATACCTATATCGCGTTGGGCGCGCTGCCCACCGGACTGAGTCTTCCGAATGCACAGGCCGGATTCGCTGCGGGAACCCTAGATGGGCAGGACGCCGCGGCGGTGACGCTGGTGGCCGCGCGCGCGTGGGCCACGGGCGCGCACCACGTCGTGCAATGGGGCGCGTTCGCCAATGCAATGGTGTTTGCCGTCAGGAAATCGCTGTGGGCAACATGGCCGGAGGCGACGCGGACGATGGTGCGCGATGCGGCGCTGAAGGCGATCGATGCGGCCAAGACTTCTGAACGAGAGCATGCGGCGCACGACGAGCTCGCACGCAACGGGATCGCCATCACGCGGATGACGCTGGCGGGTCATGCGGCATTTCGCGCGGCGGCCGAGCCGGTCTACAAGGCGTGGACGCCACGCATCGGCGCGGATCTTGTGGAGGCGGTGCAAAGTGCGGCGGCGAACGGAGCTGCCGTGCCAGGCAATTGAGCGCACGTCGCTGGGTTCCCGCTTTCGCGGGAATGACGGCGGAACTATGGACTCTTCGCGGGAATGACGGCGGAACTGTGGACTCTTTGCGGGAATGACGGCGGAACTGTGGACTCTTCGCGGAGATGACGGCGGACCGTGTGGACTCGACGATGGGAGTACCTCGCCGCATTTCGCCAAGGCGCCTGTAGGCGCGCGGCGGACAGCTGAATATGTGTAGCGCCGACGTCGCAGCGCCGATATCGCGTGCAACCTGTCGGTAGTCAAAATTCCGGCATCGAGCACAAATCCAATGAAAATCTTTCGTCGGTGTTGCGTCGTCGTGGCTGCCTTTGCAGCCGCATCCTTCGTGCAAGTCGCGTCCGCGGAAACCTATCCGCCATTGCCCGCGGGTCCCTTTGCTGTCGGCTGTTCGAGCGTCGAACAGGACTTCGCGCGCATGCAGCCCGGCGAATCGCCGCAACTCTATTGGGAAGGCATTCCCGCCGATGACGGTCGGCCGCGTTACATCACCGATTTGCTGACGAACCCGGCGACGCCGGTCGTTACGTTCAACGTCCCTGACGATGGCGAGCTCTACGGCAAGCTCGCAGGAAAGCCGTTCAACGTCGCGCTGATCGTTTGCTACCCTGCGGCCGTCGATGCGGGGCGGCGTCCGTATAACCTTCCCAATGGTGTTGCAGTACCCCGGATGCAGCTGGGCGACCAGCCGCCGGCCTTCGCCGACGACACCCGGCGTTGGCCGCTGCTCGAGTTCGCGCACGGACTCGCCGGCAGTCCGCTCGATCCGGATTACATGTTCGCGATGCAGGTGCTCGCGAGCAACGGTTACATCGTCTTCGCGCCGTTCCATGCTGATGCGCGTGTCACCGATGTCAAGCTCGAGGATTTGCAGGACGTCATCCATGCAGTGAGCAATTTCGGCGATTACACGGCCATGCAGGCGGTGCGCACACTCGCACTCAAGAACGCGCTCGACTACATGCTCGCTTCCAGCGTGTGGAACGGCCACATCGATGCGAACAGGGTCGCCGGATTCGGTGCGAGTCTCGGCGGCGAATCGCTATTTCTGCAGGCCGGCGCCAAGCTGACCGACTCGGTTGGCCTGTCGTCGAAGCAGGTGCTGGTGGACAACCGGCTCAAATCGATTGCCACCTATGTTCCGTATCTCGGCCAGACGTTCTTCCCGGCGCTGGGTCGCGACCAGAGCGGCATCGATTTCATGAATCCCATTCCGGTGCTCGCGATTGCCGGAACCGCGGATACGACCGCGCCGCTCGCGGCCACGCAACAGGCGATGGAACGGCTGAACGGCACCAACATTTTGGTGTCGCTCCAAGGTGTGACGCACGGCTTCGACTTCGCCAGCGCCGACGACATCTTCACCTGGACCGTCGTATTCCTCAACGCGACGACGACGCGCGACCCAGTGTCGCTCGCAAGGCTGCAGCGGATGACGAATGTCGCCGGCGGCGGCGACGACCGCGTCGTGCTGGCGGATGTGCTGCCGTATCCGCCTGCGGGCGACGAGGAGAACGTCGTCGAGTTCTTCAACGAGTCGCTCGGTCACTATTTCATGACCGCGAACGCCAACGAAATCGCCATCCTCGACGCTGGCGTCGCGATCCAGGGCTGGACGCGCACCGGCGAAGTGTTCAAGGCGTGGCCGATCGGCAGTGCGCATGGCCAGCAGGTCTGCCGGTACTTCGGCACGCCGGGCGTGGGCCCCAACACGCACTTCTACAGCGTCGACCCGAACGAATGCGCGATCCTGTCGCACGATCCGCAATGGACGTTCGAAGGCTACGTGCTGCAGGCGGATCGCGCGATCGGTGGCACGTGTGCGGCCGGAGAAATGATCATCGTGCGGCTGTATAACAACGGTATCGGCGGCGTCGCCAATCACCGATACACGAACAGCCCGACGATCATCAACCAGATGGTGTCCGAAGGCTGGGTCGTCGAAGGTCCGGTGTTCTGCACGCCTCCCTGATCGAGCAAGCGGGGAAGGGCGCCGCCGCCCGCCGGTGAGCGTCCTTCCCCGGCAGCGGCGACTCACGCCGCGTCGATCGATTCGATCCACATGATTTCGCAGGCGCCGTCGCCCGTGTCCTCGCGCGTCAGCGACGTGTTCCACGCAAAGCCGCGGGGTCCGCGAACGTCGACCAGGTAGCCGTGCAACGTGATGACCTGCCCGCGCCGGATGTGCGCAAGCGCGGCCTCGACGTGTTCATCGGCGGGGATCGCATGGATCTGCCCGGCGCTGGCGACAAGATCGTGCACCGCCAGGGGAAAAGTCGCCGAGTCGCGCATCCGCCAGTAGAAAAAGCGGCCCATTTGCGTGATCTCGAGCTGTTTCAGCACCTGCGAATCGGACATCGGTCCCCAGCCGACCGCGAGGTCGTAGGGCGCGATCGACGCCACGCCATCCAGGCGATACCGCTCCTTGCGCAGCACGCGCACCGTCAGGTCGTAGCGGGCGCGTTCGCTGAAGGCGAATCCGCGCGCGTCGAAATGCAGCGGCGGATCGAGGTCGCGCTGTAACGGATCCGCGCGCGCGAGGACGCCTTCCGGCGCGCGAAATTCGCGGTCCTGCCACGCGTGCCACGCGCCGTAGACGCTTGCGGCCAGCAGCAGCGCGACGACGATTCGCATTTGCCGCCGGTGTCAGGTCGCGAGCGGGATCACCACGGCGCCGTGCGCGGCAAGCGCCGCATCGAGCACGTCGCCGCGCGCGAACGGCGTGTCCACCTGCTGCGTGACGACGAACAGATCGCCGACCGCGGTCGCCAGCGTGTACTCCATGAATCCGCCCAGGTAGGCGGCCTTGCGCACCGTGGCGGAAATTCCGCGTGGCGTGCCGGCGGGTGACAGCAGGATCGACTCCGGGCGAATGGCGATCTCGACCGGCCCGTCGGCAAGTCCGCGATGCGCAAGCCGCAGCGTCACCGGGCCGACGTGCACATCCGCCAGCGTGGCGTCGCGATTGTCGAGCGTCGCACGAATCCGGTTGGCATCGCCCATGAAGCCGGCGACGAAAGGGTCTCGTGGCGCCTCGTAGAGCTCGCGCGGCGTGCCTTCCTGCGCGATCACCGCCTTGTTCATCACGATGATCCGGTCGGAGACGGCGAGCGCCTCGGACTGATCGTGCGTCACGTAGACGACGGTGAGCCCCAGGCGTTGCTGCAGGTCGCGGATTTCCTCGCGCATCTGCCGGCGCAGCCGCGCGTCGAGGTTCGACAGCGGCTCGTCGAACAGCAGCACCGCGGGCTCGAGCACCAGTGCGCGCGCCACGGCGACGCGCTGCTGCTGGCCGCCGGAAAGTTCGGAAGGCAAGCGCGCGTCGAGTCCCGCCAGTCCGACCGTCGCCAGCGTCTCGCGCGCGCGCTCGTCGGCGGCGGACTTCGCCATGCCCGACACCACCAGGCCATAGCGCACGTTCTCCAGCACGCTCATGTGCGGAAACAGCGCGTAGCTCTGGAACACCATCGACACGTCGCGTTCGGATGCCGGCTGCATCGTCACGTCGGCGCCGCCGATCAGGATCGTCCCCGAGGATGGCGCTTCGAGCCCGGCAATCATCCGCAAGGTCGTCGTCTTGCCGCAGCCGGAAGGACCCAGCAGCGTGACCAGCGTCGATTGCGCGATGACGAACGAAATGTCGTTGACGGCGGCGACGTCGCCGTAGTGCTTGCTGACGCGGCGGAACTCGATCGATGCGGCTTTCATGTGAAGGCTTTCATCAGGCTGCGGCGCCGCCGATTTGCGCGACGTCGACGGCGCGCGGCGCATCGATGCGCGCGCGGCGCCCGATCTTGCGCTGGCCGACCAGCTTCTGGATGGCGAAGATCACGATGAGCATGATCACGATCAGCACCGAACTGTACGCGATCGCCACGCCATAGTCGCCGTTGACGACGCGGTTGATGATGTAGGTCGTCGCCCATTCGTACTGCGCCGACACCAGGAAGATCACCGCCGATACCGTGGTCACCGCGCGCACGAAGCTGTAGACCAGCGCGGCGATCAGCGCCGGCTTGAGCAATGGCAGCAGGATCGTGCGCAACGTCGTCGCGCCGCGCGCGCCCAGCGTCATCGACGCCTCGTCGAGGCTGCGATCGATCTGCGACATCGCCGCCATGCCGGCGCGCACGCCCACCGGCATGTTGCGGAAGACGTTGCATACGATGAGGATCAGCGCGGTGCCGGTCATCTCGATCGGCGGCACGTTGAAGGCGAGGATGTACGACACGCCGATCACCGTCCCGGGAATCGCGAACGACAACATCGTGCCGAACTCGAACAGCGACTGGCCGACGAAGCGCTGCCGCGTCAGCAGCCACGCGGCGATGATGCCCATCGCCGCGGTCAATGGTGCGGCGATCGCCGAGAGCTTCATCGTCGTCCAGAACGAGTTCCACGCAGCGCCGGCCCACAGCAGGCCGTGCGGCCCCCATTCGACGCCGAACGCCTTGATGTAATGCTTGAACGTGGGCGTGTAGTCGCGGCCCCAGGTCTCGACGAAACCGCCGATGAACGTCATCGAATAGACGACGATCGTCAGCACCAGCCATGGCACCGCCAGCGAGTAGCAAAGCTTGCGCACGCCGTCGGGCAGCGGCGCGGGAACGCCGGAATCGCCCTTGCCGGACATCGCCGTATACACCTTGCTGCCGAGGATCGCGCGTTGCATCAGGAATGCGCCCAGCGCGAACAGCAGCAGCACGATGCCGAGCGTCGCCGCGCGCCCCTGGTCGAGCTGTGCGCCGACCACCGAGAAGAACACCTCGGTCGACAGCACGCCGAAATTGCCACCGAGGATGATCGGGTTGCCGAAATCGGCGATGGATTCGATGAACGTGATCAGGAACGCGTTGGCGAGCCCCGGGCGCATCAGCGGCAGCGACACGTCGACGAACGTGCGCCAGCGGCCCGCGCGCAGCGTCTGCGCCGCCTCTTCCATTGCCGGCGACACGCCTTCGACGACGCCGATCAGCACCAGGAACGCGATCGGCGTGAACGCGAACACCTGCGCGACGAGGATACCTTGCATGCCGTAGAACCAGCGCGCCGGTGTCACCCCGAACGCATACTCGAGCAGGTGGTTGACGAGCCCTGCGCGTCCGAACAGCAGGATCAGGCCGAGGCCGATGACGAAGGGTGGCGTGATGATCGGCAGCACCGACAGCGTGCGCAGCAGGCGCTTGAAACGGAAGTCGGTGCGCGTGACGATCAGCGCGAACGCCAGGCCCAGTCCGGTGCAGAGGATCGCGCAGGCGAACGCGAGGAACAACGTGTTCCACGCGACGCCACAGCGCACGCTGCCACCGACGCAGCCCAGCCCCCATACCTTCTCTGCGGTAAAGCGCCGCAGGAATTCGGCGAACGAGAGCGCGCCATCGCTGTCCTGCAGCGCCGATATGAGGATGCGGATCACCGGAAAGAACGTGAACAGGACTACGAGGCCCATCACCGCGACCACGCATCCGGCGATGAACACGTCTCCCTTGAACCAGCCGCGCTCGGTCATGCCGATAGCGAAGACCATTGCAAAGGACGTCAGCGTCAGCGTCGCGCCGAAGCCCATGCCGAACTGCTTGCCGGCCAATGGACCGAACGCGTGCGAGATCGTTTCGAACGACCAGCCGGCGGCACCGATCGCGAACCCCTGCGCGAGCCCGTACAGCACGCCGGCGGCGCCGAGCGACATCATCAGCGTGCTGCGAGTCCGCGGCGAGAACACAGGTGCGATGAGCGCGCCGGCGGCGGCGAGCAGCGCCAGCAGCGGCCATAACCACGCGCGGCCATGGAGGGCCGCCTGAAGCACTGCCGGGGCGTCGTCGATCTCGCGCCAATGCGCGAGCCATCCCAGCGACAGCACGGTGTCCTGCAGCGCATACCACGGCACCAGCAGGAAGCCGATCGCGCCAACGGCCGCCCACCAGGCGAGGATGCGCCGATGCGCGGTCATCATGCCGTACGCGATCGCGTCATCGGGGCAACGCGTTGACTTCCCGGTCCCATCGTTCGAGCAGGTGCTTGCGCGTCTCGGCCGCGCCATAGCGCGCAAAATCGTAGCGAATGACCTTGATGTCGGTCAGCTTGGGAACTTGTGGTGGCAGCGGCACGTTGCGATTGGTCGGAATCGCGTATTCGCCGACGCCAAGGCCGACGCGGTTGCCTTCCGGAGACAATGCCCAATCGACGAATTTCTTCGCGGCATCGAGATTGCGCGTGCCCTTGATGATCGCCGTCGAACCGATCTCGTAACCGACACCCTCGCACGGCATCACCGGCAGCACTGGATAGCCGTGGACGATTTCGTTGATCACGCCGTGCAGCACCGAGCTGCCGACGAAGATCTCGCCTTGCTTGACCGCGGTCATCGGGCCGATTCCCGATCGTGCATAGCTCGCTACGTTGCGATTGAGCGCCGCCATGTAGCGAAAGGCCTCGTCCTCGCCAAACACCTGCACCAGCGTCGCCAGCATCAGGTAAGCGGTACCCGACGCGGTCGGGTTGCCGAGCATCACGTCGCCCTTGTACGCGGGATCGAGCAGGTCCTTCCAGCAGCGCGGCACCGCGTAATGCTTGCGTGCGGCGATGTCGGTGTTGTAGCCGAGCGACAGGATGCCGCCGTAGACCGCCGACACGCGATTGCCCGACATGTCGGTGATGCCCTGCGCCCAATCGTAGAGTTGCGCGACGTTTGGCGAGCGATATTCCTCGAGCAGCCCTTGCTCCGCTGCCTGCAGGTAGGAGTCGCCAGCACCCGCCCACCATACGTCGCCGCGCGGATTGGCGCGCTCGGACAGGATCTGCGCGAGCATTTCGCCGGTCGCCTTCTGGATTACCGCGACATGCGTGCCACTGGCCTTTTCGAAGCCGACGGCCATGCCCTGGCACCACGCGGTGTTGGGCGAGCTGCAGTAGAGGTTGAGCGCCGGCTGCGCGAGCAGCGGGCCCGCGACGAGGCCCGCCACCAGCGTGACGACGAAGCGCAGCGCGCGGCTCACGCTACTTCGCTTGCGAGCCCACTTCGCGGTCCCAGCGCTCGAGCAGCCGCTTGCGCTCGGCCGACGAGCCGTACTTAGCGAAGTCGTAGTTGATGAGCTTGATGTCCGCCGGTCGCGGCGACAGCGGCGAAATGGGTGAATCCTTGTTCGACGGCAGCTGGAACTGCTTCGCCTGCGCACCCAGCGCCTGCGCTTTCGGCGTCAGCGCCCAGTCATAGAATTTCTTGGCGTTGTCGAGGTTGCGCGCGCCCTTGACGATCGACATCGAGCCGATCTCGTAGCCGGTACCCTCGCAGGGCGCGACGCTCTTCACCGGAAATCCGGCTTGCGCCTCGGTGATGACGTCGTGGATGAAGGACACGCTCGCCAGCGTCTCGCCGCGCGCCGCGGCCTTGATCGGGCCGACCCCCGAGCGCGGATACGCGTTGATGTTCTGGTGCAGTGCGAGCAGGTACTTGAACGCATCGTCCTCGCCGAATACCTGCACCAGCGTGGCGATCGCCGTGTAGGCGGTGCCCGATGCATTGGGGTTCGCCATCTGTACTTCGCCCTTGTACTCCGGCTTGACCAGGTCCTTCCAGCAGGCCGGCGCGGCGATCTTCTTCTTGGCGAGGAGCTCGGTGTTGTAACCCATGCCGAGTACGCCGAGGTAAATGCCGACGGTGTGGTACTTCGATTGCTCGGCCTGCTTCTGCGCCCAGGGTTGCAGGCTGGAGAGTTGCGGCGAGCGATATTCGTCGGTGAGGCCCAGCTCGGCGGCCTGCAGGTGCGGGTCGCCGGTGCCGCCGAACCACAGGTCGACCTTGGGATTGGCCTTTTCCGCAGCGATCTGCGCGAACGACTCGCCCGAGCCCTTGAGCGTCATCGCCACCTTGATGCCGGTGTCCTTTTCGAATTCGGTGGCGGCGAGGGTGCACCATTCGGCCTGCATCGGGCACAGCACGTTGAGCGAATTCTGCGCACTGGCGATCGTGGCGAATCCGGCCAGCAGCACACTGGCCGCGGTCATCCTGAGCATCATGCAATCCTCCTTGGTCGCGCGTGCCGGGGGCCGCGCTGTGGGCGGATTGTAATATTCGGGGAGGCGCAACGGGTCGCCAACGTCAACGATATTTGTGAGCACCAGCATCCGCTTCGGAATCGATCTCGGGGGCACCAAGATCGAAATCATCGCGATCGACGCTACCGGCGGCGAATTGCTGCGCCGGCGCGTGCCGACGCCGCATGAAGACTACGCGGCGATCATCGAGGCGGTGGGCGGCCTGGTGGACGCGGCCGAGCGCACGCTGGCGCTGGAACCCGGTTCGACGCAGGTCGGCGTCGGCACGCCCGGTTCACGCTCGCGCGCGAGCGGGCTGTTGCGAGGTTCGAATTCCGTGTGCCTCAACGGCAAGCCCATCGTCGACGACCTCTCCGCGCGGTTGCAACGGCCGGTCCGGCTCACCAATGACGCCAATTGCTTCGCGTTGTCCGAGGCGGCGGACGGCGCCGGATCGGGCGCCGACGTGGTGTTCGGCGTGATCCTCGGCACCGGCGTCGGCGGCGGCATCGTCGTGCATGGCCATGTGCTCGATGGCGTCAATGGCATCGCCGGCGAGTGGGGCCACAATCCGCTGCCGTGGCCACGCGACGACGAGCGTCCCGGCCGACGCTGCTTTTGCGGGCACTCGGGCTGCATCGAAACTTTCCTGTCCGGCCCGAGCTTCGAGACCGACTACGATGCCGGTCGCACGACACCGGCAGTGGACATCGTCGCACGCGCCGCGCAAGGCGATCCGCGCTGCGCTGCCGCGCTCGACCGCTATGTCGAGCGCCTGGCGCGCGCGCTGGCGCACGTGATCAACATCGTCGATCCCGAAGTGATCGTGCTGGGCGGCGGCATGTCGCATGTCGGCGCACTGTACGAAGCGGTGCCGCGCGCGTGGGCCGAATGGGTATTCAGCGACCGCGTCGACACGCGGCTCGTCAAGAACCTGCACGGCGATTCGAGCGGCGTGCGCGGCGCGGCCTGGCTGTGGCCGCGCTGAGACGCGGCTACATGTCGACGTAGTTCGGGCCGCCGCCGCCTTCCGGCGTCACCCAGTGGATGTTCTGGCGCGGGTCCTTGATGTCGCAGGTCTTGCAATGCACGCAGTTCTGCGCATTGATTTGCAGGCGCTTGCCCGCACCGTCCGCGGCATCGACGAATTCGTAGACGCCGGCGGGGCAGTAGCGCTGCTCGGGGCCATCGTAGACGGCGAGATTGACGTTCACCGGGATCGACGCGTCACGCAACCGCAGGTGCGACGGCTGGTCCTCGGCGTGGTTGGTGTTCGACAGGAACACCGACGACAGCTTGTCGAACGTCAGCATGCCGTCGTATTTCGGATAGTCGATCGGCGGCATCGACGCCGCGGGCTCCAGCGCCAGGTGGTCGGGCATCTTGTGGCGTAACGTCCACGGCACGAGCGCACCCAGCTTCAAATCGTTGAGCCACATGTGCACGCCGCCGTGCAGCGTGCCGAGCCACATGCCCCATTTCATGCCCGGCTTGACGTTGCGGACCTTGTAGAGATCGTCGTGCACCCACGACTCGCGATAGCGCACCGGGTAGTCGTCGAGCGTGTCGTGTGCGCGTCCCGCCGCCAGCGCGATGACAGCGCTCTCGGCGGCGAGCATGCCTGTCTTCATCGCGTTGTGCGAGCCCTTGATCCGCGGCAGGTTGACGAATCCGGCGGCGCAACCGATCAATGCGCCACCCGGAAAGGCCAGCGCCGGCACCGATTGCAGCCCCCCCTCGTTGATCGCGCGCGCGCCATAGCCGAGACGCTTGCCGCCTTCGAACGTGGGACGGATGGCCGGATGCGTCTTGAAGCGCTGGAATTCGTCGTACGGCGACAGATGTGGATTGGCGTAATCGAGGTGCACGACGAAGCCGACGGCGACGAGATTGTCGCCGTAGTGGTAGACGAACGAGCCGCCACCGGTGCGCGAGTCGAGCGGCCAGCCTTGCGTGTGCAACACCAGGCCCTGGCGATGCTGCGCGGGCTCGACCTGCCACAATTCCTTGATGCCGATGCCGTATTTCTGCGGCCCGATGTCGCGCCGCAGGTCGAAGCGCGCCATCAGCTCCTGCGACAGCGAGCCGCGACAGCCTTCCGCGAACAGCGTGTACTTCGCGTGCAGCTCCATGCCCGGCTGGTAGTCGTCGCGATGGCTGCCATCGCGCGCGACGCCCATGTCGCCGGTGGCGACGCCGCGCACGGCGCCGTTGTCCGTGAGCAGCACTTCGGCGGCGGCGAAGCCGGGATAGATCTCGACGCCCAGCGCCTCGGCCTGCTCGCCGAGCCAGCGGCACACGTTGTCGAGGCTCGCGATGTAGTTGCCGTGGTTGCTCATCAGCGGCGGCAGCAGCATCGACGGAATGCGCCACGCCTGGTGCGACGACAGCAGCATGAATCGGTCGTCGGTGACGGCGGTATCGAGAGGCGCGCCGCGCTCCCGCCAATCGGCAAACAGCTCGTTCATCGCCACCGGGTCGATCACCGCGCCGGACAGGATGTGCGAGCCTACCGCCGCGCCTTTTTCCAGCACGCATACGCTGATCTCGCGCGCAGCCGCCGCGGCGAGCTGTTTGATGCGGATCGCCGCGGCGAGTCCCGCGGGACCCGCGCCGACGACCACCACGTCGTACTCCATCGATTCACGCGTCATGCAGGGTTTCCTCGAAGATCGCGGCGCCAGGCGGACCGCAGCCCCGCCAAGTTACAATTTTAGACTTTCCCGCATGCCACCAGCGAGATTTCAGAATGTCCTCGAACCGGGTCCAGGTGCATCGCAGCGTCCAGTCGATTCGCTGGGGCGACATGGATGCGCTCGGCCATGTCAACAACACGCTCTATTTTCGCTACATGGAGCAGGCGCGGCTCGAGTGGGTTTATGCGCTCGCGCACGGCAACGCCTATGCCGGCGAGTCGGGCCCGCTGATCGTCAACGCGAGCTGCACGTTCCTCTCGCCTTTGGTGTATCCGGGCGACGTCGAAGTGATCATGACGCTGGGGGACCCCGGGCGCACCAGCATCGGCAGTTACTACGACATCATCCACGACGGGCGCACGTTCGCGGAAGGTGCCGCGAAGATCGTGTGGATCGACCTCGCGAGCGGGCGTCCGATACCGTTGCCAGAGTCGATTCGCGCCTTGCTGCCGGACCACCACCCGGCCTGAACTTCCCGGAACCGCCATGCCCAACGCACCGCTGTGGACGCCCTCCGCCGAGCGCATCGCGGACGCCAACATCACGCATTTCGCGCGTCAGGTGGCACCGGCGGCCACGCACGACTATCACGCGCTGTGGCAGTGGTCGATCGACCACATCGAGCCATTCTGGAACGCGTTCTGGGATTTTGCCGGCGTGATCGCCGCGACGCGTGGCGTACGCACGCTGGTGGATGGCGACAAGATGCCGGGCGCGCATTTCTTCCCGGACGCAACGCTCAACTTCGCGCAAAATCTCTTGGCGCGAAAACCCGTCGACGACCCCGGCGACGCCATCGTGTTCCGTGGCGAGGACAAGGTGCAGCGCCGACTGTCGCATGCCGAGCTGACGGCGTCGGTGTCGCGCTTCTCGCAAGCGCTCGTCGCGCACGGCATCACCGCCGGCGAGCGTGTCGCCGCCTACCTGCCGAACATGCCGGAAGCGATCGTTGCGATGCTGGCGACGACGGCGCGCGGCTCGGTATGGTCATCGTGCTCGCCCGACTTCGGCGTACAGGGCGTCGTCGATCGCTTCGGCCAGATCGCGCCGCGGATCCTCGTCGCCGTCGACGGCTACTGGTACAACGGCAAGGCGATCCCGATCGTCGACAAGCTGCGTGACATCGTTGCGCGCTTGCCCAGTGTCGAGAAGGTCGTGATCGTGCCGTACCTGGGTGTCACGGAAGGCCTGTCGGAAGTCCGCGGCGCCGTGACGTGGGACGCGTTCGTCGAGCCGTTCACGCCCGCGCCGATCGACTACCTGCCGATGCCGTTCAATGCGCCGCTCTACATCCTCTATTCGTCGGGGACGACCGGCGTGCCGAAGTGCATCGTGCACGGCGCCGGCGGCACGCTGCTGCAGCACCTCAAGGAACACCTGCTGCACGGCGATATCAAGCCGGGCGACCGGCTGTTCTATTTCACCACCTGCGGCTGGATGATGTGGAACTGGCTGGTGTCCGGCCTCGCGACCGGCGCCACGCTGATGCTGTACGACGGCTCGCCGTTCGTTCAGCGCGGGCGCGTGCTGTGGGACTTCGCGGAAGAGGAGCGCTTCACGCACTTCGGCACGTCCGCCAAGTACATCGACGCGCTGAAGAAGATCGCGCAGGTGCCTCGCAAGGACTATGCGCTGCCGGCGCTGCGCACGATGTTCTCGACCGGCAGCCCGCTTTCGGCGGAGAGCTTCGACTACGTCTACCAGTGCATCAAGGAAGACCTGTGCCTGTCGTCGATCTCCGGAGGCACCGACATCGTCGCGTGTTTCGCACTGGGCGCGCCGACGCTGCCGGTCTATCGCGGCGAAATCCAGTGTCGCGCATTGGCGATGGCGGTCGACGTGTTCGATGAGGCCGGTGCGTCAGTGCCGCCTGGCGCGGGACTGCGCGGCGAGCTCGTCTGCACCCGGCCGTTTCCGTCGATGCCGCTGGGATTCTGGAACGACGACGATGGCGCACGCTATCGCGCCACGTATTTCGAGCACTTTCCCGGCGTCTGGTGCCATGGCGACTACATCGAGATCACCGCGCATGACGGCGTGATCATCTATGGCCGCTCGGACGCGACGCTCAATCCGGGCGGCGTGCGCATCGGCACCGCCGAGATCTACCGACAGGTCGAGCAGCTCGACGAGGTGGTCGAGAGCCTGGTCATCGGCCAGGATTGGCCGCCCGGCGAAGTGGGCGACGTGCGTGTCGTGCTGTTCGTCAAGCTGCGCGACGGCGTTGTCCTCGACACCGCGCTGGCGGACAGGATCAAGAACCAGGTCCGCGTCAACACGACGCCGCGCCACGTGCCGGCGAAAGTGGTGCAGGTGACCGACATCCCGCGCACCAAGAGCAACAAGATCGTCGAGCTCGCCGTGCGCAATGTCGTGCATGGCCGCGAAGTGCGCAACCTGGACGCGCTGGCGAACCCCGAGGCGCTCGAGCAGTATCGCGATCGCGCGGAACTCAAGACCTGATGCGGGCGATGGGATTCACGTTGCCATGATCGATCGCGCCCGATGAATTTCATCGCCATCGTCGCCGCATTGGCGCTCGAGCAGTGGCGCGCGTTCAAGTGGCGCGCCGGCGTCGAGCGCGTGTTCGTGCGTTTCGCGCGCTACCTGGAAGCGGCGATGAACGGTGGCACGCGCCAGCAGGGCGCGATCGCGACGCTGCTCGCGCTGGTGCCGCCGGTCGCGCTCGCAGCCCTCGTCCACGTCGCGCTCGCGGCGATCCATCCGCTGCTGGGGCTGCTGTGGAACATCGCGGTGCTCTACCTGCTGATGGGATTTCGCCGCTTCAGTCATGCGGTGTCGGCGATCATCCTCGCGCTCAAGGCGGGCGAGCTGCCCGCGGCGCGGCGCACGCTGGCCGCATGGCGTGGCGGCGTGACCGCGGAGCTGTCGTCGGAGGAAATCGCACGCCTGTCGATCGAGCGCGGCCTGATCGACGCCTATCGGCAGGTGTTCGGGGTGCTGTTCTGGTTCGTCGTCCTGCCCGGACCCGCCGGTGCGGTGCTCTATCGTGCGGCGGTGCTGCTGGCAGACGAATGGAAAGGCGCGGCAAAGGGCGATGACACCACGCCCATCGGCCGTGAACGCGCGACGTTCGGCCAGCCGTCGCGGACATTGCTCGCGTGGCTCGATTGGATTCCGGTGCGGCTCACCGCGCTGTCGTTCGCAATCGTCGGTGATTTCGAGGATGCAATCGCCTGCTGGCGCACGCAGTCGCGGCTATGGGCGAACGAGGAGGGCGGCGTGCCGATCGGCATCCTGCTGGCGAGCGGCGGCGGTGCGCTGGGCGTGAGGCTCGGCGGCCCTCTCGCGACCATCGCCGGGGAGCGCGACTACCGGCCCGAGGTGGGCATGGGCGACACCGTCGATCCCGACGTGCTGCCGTCCGGCGTCGGCCTGGTGTGGCGCACGCTGGTGCTGTGGCTGCTGCTGATCCTGCTGCTGACGCTCGCGTACGTCGCGCCGTGACGGCTCAGTGCTGCGCGCGCGCGGCGTGCGCTTCGTCGACGAGCGACCGGTAGAGCGCAAGGCGCTGCGGCGTGATCCTGCCGGCAGCGGCCGCCGCCTGGATCGCGCATCCCGGCTCGTGCAGGTGCCGGCAATCGCGAAACCTGCAGTGGCCGAGCAGCGGCCGCATCTCGACGAACGCATGCGCGAGCGCGTCGGGCTCGACCTGCGCGATGCCGAATGCCTTGACGCCGGGCGAGTCGACGACCCAGCCGTCGTCGAGCGCCGGCAGCCGGTAGAGCGTCGACACCGTCGTCGTGTGCTTGCCCGAGCCCAGCGCCGATGACAGGTCGCCCACGCGCGCCGCGGACTCGGGCGCGAGCGCATTGACGATCGTCGACTTGCCCATTCCCGACTGGCCGATCAGCACGCTATGGTGGCCGGCCAGGTGTGGGGCGAGGGCGGCGATCGAGTGCCGCGCCGAAATGTCCACCACCGGATAGCCGAGGCCCGCGTAGAAATCGAGCCGCTTGCGCAGCGCGGCGAACGTCGGCAGGTCGTTCTTGTTGGCGACCAGCACGAAGCGGCTGTCCTGCGCTTCGGCGGCGATGATCCAGCGATTGAGCAGGTATTCGTCGACGGCGACGTCCGGTGCGACGACGCCCACCACCTGCGTGACGTTGGCGGCGATCGCCTTGTCGCGAAACGCATCGGAGCGCTGGAACAGCGAAGTGCGCGGCAATACGGCGTCGACGACGCCGCCGCCGGCGACCAGCGATACGCGGACGCGGTCGCCGCAGGCGATCTGCTGCAGGCGCCCCTTCTGCACGCAGTCGACGTCGAAACCGTCGTCGAGGTGGACGCGGAAATGACGGCGATGCGCGACGATCACCAGCCCTGTCGAAACCGCGCTCAAGCGTCGACCAGTGCCTCGACGCGTGCCGCGCAGATGAAGTCGTTGCGCGTGAGTCCGCCGGCGCTGTGCGTCGACCACGTTACCGTGCAGTGATCGTAGCCCACGTCGAGATCGGGATGATGGTCCTCGCGGTTGGCGATGAAGGCCACGGCGTTGACGAATGCGATGGTCTGGTGGAAGTCGGCGAACTTGAAGTTTCGGGCGATTGCGCCATCGTCGGATTTCCACCCGCGCACCGCGTGCAGCAGCGCGTGGATATCGGCGTCGGCGAGCGCCGGCGCGTTCGCCTTGGCGTGTTCGGCCAGCAACGTGTCGGTCAGCTTGGTCATGGATAGGCGGGCCTTTGCGTATTCGCGAGCGAGGCGAGGCGGCCGATGCGGATCGCCGCCGGCGGGTGGGAATCGTAGAACGCCGAGTGCAGCGGGTCGGGAGTCAGCGTCGACGCGTTGTCCTCGTACATCTTGACGAGCGCACTCGCCAACGCGTCGGCCGAGGCATTGCGCGCGGCGAAAGCGTCGGCCTCGAATTCGTGGCGTCGCGAGTACATCGCGGTGAGCGGCGACAGCAGGAACACGAAAGGCGGCAACGCGAGGAAGAACAGGTTGAGCATCACGCCGGGTCGCGCCATCTGCGTGGGATCGCCGACGCCCAGCCCCGCGTAGAACCAGGGCTGGCGCGACAGCCACGCGAGAAGCGCCAGCATCAGCAGCGACGCGATGGCGCTCCACAGCAGCATCTTGACGATGTGCTTCAGCGCATAGTGGCCGAGCTCGTGCGCGAGCACCGATTCGACCTCGGGCGGCGCGAGCGTCGTCAGCAGCGTGTCGAAGAACACGATGCGCCGCGCGCGGCCGAAGCCGACGAAATACGCGTTGCCATGCGACGATCGCTTGGAGCCGTCCATCACGAACAACCCGCGCGCGGCGAAGCCGCAACGCGCCAGCAGCGCCTCGATGCGCGCGCGCGCATCGCCGGCCGGCAACGGCGAGAATTTGTTGAACAACGGCGCAATCACCGTCGGATAAAGCACCAGGATCAGCACCTGGAAGCCGATCCACAACGCCCACACCCAGAGCCACCAGTTGTCGCCGCCGTGGCGCACCAGCCACAGCACCGCGACGAGCAACGGCAGGCCGAGCGCGACGCCGACGACGACGCCCTTGATCATGTCGGTGATCCACAGCCCGAGCGTCGTGCGATTGAAGCCGAAGCGGGCTTCCAGCACGAAGGTACGCCACCATGACAACGGCAGCCCGATGATGCCGCTGACGGCGACGACGATGCCCGTCAGCGCCACGTCGTCCCAGGGCGCGGGCAGCGCCGAAGTGGCCGCCCCAGCCAGCGCGATTCCGCCGAGCAGCGTCCATCCGACCGTTACCACCAGGTCGACGGCGCGATCGACGCGCGCGAAGCGCTGCCGCGCTACCGTGTAGTCGGCGGCTTTCTGGTGCGCGGCCAGCGGGATGCGCGACGCGAACGCGTCGGGAACGCGGTCGCGGTGGCGTCGCACGTTGGCCACCTGGCGCGCGCCGAGCCAGCTTTGCACGACGAACATCGTGGCGAGCGCTGCGACGAAGGCGATCGTGAAGCCGGCGGCGGACATTGCGGAATGAGTGCTCGCGTGTGTGCGAAAATGCCTGTCCGCATTCTACGCCCACGCCATGCCCCAGGACGCCACGCGACTCATCTGGATCGATCTCGAAATGACGGGCCTCAAGCCCGACACCGACCGCATCATCGAGGTTGCGCTGGTGATCACCGACGCATCGCTGGTCACGATCGCGGAAGCGCCGGTGTGGGTCGTGCACCAGGACGACGCGACGCTCGCGGGAATGGATTCGTGGAACCAGGGCACGCACGGCAAGTCGGGCCTGATCGACAAGGTCAAGGCGTCGACGCTGACCGAAGGCGTCGTCGAAAGTGCCGCGCTCGGGTTCCTGCGCGAGCACGTGCCCCCGCGCGTGTCGCCGATGTGCGGCAATTCGATCTGCCAGGACCGGCGCTTCCTCGCGCGCTACATGCCGGTGCTGGAGGACTATTTCCACTATCGCAACCTCGACGTGTCGACGCTCAAGGAATTATGCAAGCGCTGGCGGCCCGAAGTGGCGCGCGGCTTCGACAAGGACACCAAGCACACGGCGCTGGCCGATGTGTACGAATCGCTGGACGAGCTCAAGTACTATCGCGAGCACTTCCTCAAGATGGCGTGATGAAATTCTGCAGCCACTGCGGCTCGGCCGCGCTGCAATGGCGCATTCCCGACGGCGACACGCTGCCGCGCTTCGTGTGTCCCGACTGCGGCACGATCCACTACCAGAATCCCAAGGTCGTTGTCGGCTGCCTGCCGATCTGGGAAGACAAGCTGCTGCTGTGCAGGCGCGCGATCGAGCCGCGTCACGGTCTGTGGACGCTGCCCGCGGGCTTCCTCGAGAACAACGAAACGCTGGAGGCGGGCGCAATGCGCGAGACGCTGGAGGAAGCCGATGCGCGTGTCGCCATCGATGGCCTCTACGTGATGATCAGCATCGTCCACGTGAGCCAGGTGTACGTGATGTTTCGCGCACGCCTCCTCGACCTCGACTTCGGGCCCGGCAGCGAGAGCCTCGAAGTGCGATTGTTCGCCGAAGACGAGATTCCCTGGGAGACGATCGCGTTTCGCACGATCACGCGCACGCTGCGCAATTACTTCCTGGATCGTCGTGACGGCGCGTGGCCACTGCGCCTCTCCAGTATCGAGCGCTCACGACTGCCGCTGCCCGCCGCTTAGCGAGTAGCAGAAGCCTGGCAGGGGCGCAGCGTGACGACCGCGGTGCCGCCTTCCGGCTGGCCGGCCCACTCGCGGAGCGACCGGCATTGTCCGGCCGCGCAAAGTCTGTAGTCCGCCGTGTATGGCGACAACGTCAAGCGGATTTCCTCGAGCGGTGCGATCGCGGGTTTCCAGGTCCAGCCGCTGCCGTCGAACACCGCGCCTTCGCCGGTGTCCATGCCGGCGCCCATGCCTTCGATGCGCGCGCGCTCTATTTCGAAGCGGCCGTCGCGAATCGCATAATCCTCACGCCATTGCGTGTGCTCGATCGAATGCATCCATTCGACCGAGAAGTCGGCGGAGGGTAGCGTCGCGCGGACGACGCCGGCCACCACGAGGCAGGCGACCAGCAAGTCGCGTCAGGCGCGCGCCGCCGCGGGTGCGCGCCGAGTCCGCAGCAGGTGCCAGGCGATGAAGACCGCCGACATCGCGAAGCCGACCTGGTCGGTCCAGGGCGCCGCGGCGACCAGGAAGGATGCCGCCACGAACGCGAACACGCGCTCGAGGACGTTGATCGGCCCGCGCAGGTAGCCGATCGACGCGGCTCCCCACAATCCGATCGCGATCACCGTCTTGAAGACCACGTAGACGACGGCAACGAACGACAGGTGATTGCTCGCATCGGGTTGCAGCATCAGCGCGGGATCGTAGACGGCCATGTACGGAATGACGAAGCCGGCGATCGCGATGTGCGTCGCCTTCCAGCCGATGCGCATCGGCGACGCCTTGGCGATCGACGCCGCCGCGAACGCCGCCAGCGCCACGGGCGGCGTCAGGTCGGCCATGATGCCGAAATAGAACACGAACATGTGCGACACCAGCAGCGGCACGCCGAGCTTCAGCAGTGCGGGCGCGGCGATCGCGCTGGTGATGATGTAGTTCGGGATCGTCGGGATTCCCATGCCGAGGATCAGGCACACGACCATCGTCAGCATCAGCGACAGGAACAGGCTGCGTTGCCCGACCTCCAGCACGAATTCGGCGAAGTTGGATGCGGCACCAGTGAGCGTCAGCACACCGATGATCACGCCGACGATTGCGCAGGCGACGCCGACCGTCACCGCCTGGCGTGCGCCGCCGATCAGGCTCGCCCGCATCAACGCGAGCGTGACACCACCGCCTTTGATGACGAAGTTGATCGCGACCAGGATCGCGATGGCGATCACGAGCGGCCACACGCCGAACTTGAAGAACGCGGCGACGGTGAGGCCGAGCACGACCCAGAACACCAGCCGGAACGCGAGGCTGCGAAATCCGGCGGCGATGCCGACGCCGAGGATCAGCATCGCCGTGAGCGCGAGGCCGATGATTCCCGAGAACATCGGCGTGAATCCGTCGAACAGCATGAACACCAGCACCGCCAGCGGCAGCAGCAGGAACCACTTCTTGCGCAGCGCCTGCCACGGATTGGGCACCTGGTCGGCGGGCAGGCCCATCAGTCCCGCGCGACCCGCCTCGAGGTGCACCATCCAGAACGCGGTGGCGTAGTACAGGATCGCAGGCACGACCGCGGCCTTCACCACGGTGATGTACGGCACGTTGAGCGTCTCCGCCATGATGAACGCCACGGCGCCCATCACCGGCGGCATGATCTGGCCGCCCATGCTCGACGTTGCCTCGACGGCGCCCGCGAAGACCGACGAATAGCCGAAGCGCTTCATCAGCGGGATCGTGAACTGTCCCACCGTCAGCACGTTGGCGATGCCGGAGCCCGAGATGGTGCCCATCATTCCCGACGAAATCACCGCGACCTTGGCAGGTCCGCCGCGCGCCTTGCCGACGAAACCGAGCGCGATGTCGTTGAACAGCCCGATCATGCCGGCGTGCTCGAGAAAGCTGCCGAACAGGATGAACAGGAAGATGTAGGTTGCCGACACCAGCGTGGGAATGCCGAACAGCCCCTCGGTGCCGAGGAAGAGCTGGCTCACGATCTGGTCGAATCCATAGCCGCGATGCGCGATGGCCGACGGCAGGTATTGCCCGAACAGGCCGTACGCAAGGAAAAGCCCGCAGATCAGCGGCAACGCGATGCCCATCACGCGGCGCGCGGCTTCGAACACGAGCACGATGAAGATGACGCCGACGGCAAGGTCCAGCGTGCTCGGATCTCCTGAGCGCTGGATCAGCTCCGCCTCGAAGACCAGGTGATACGTGGAGATTGCGAAGGCGAGACCCGCGCACATCCAGTCGTACCAGGCGATGCGATCGCGCGCCGACCACTTTCCAGCGGCGTGGATCGTGAACGACAGCGCCAGCAGGAAGCCGACATGCAGCGAGCGCGTCGGCAGGCTCGACAGCGGCGCGAAGCCCGCGATGATGAGCTGGTAGATCGAGAAGGTGAGCGCGATCGCGGCGACGATCTTCGCCGCCGCGCCCGAGAGATCGCGGCGCACGCCGCCCTCCTCGAAACCGGTCTCGTCGGCAGCCGCCACGCGTGCCGCGTCGGCGGCTTGCGCGCTCATCGCCTCAACCCGCGCCGGCGCGCGTCATTTGAGGATACCCGCTTCCTTGTAGTATTTTTCCGCGCCGGGATGCAGCGGCACCGGCATTCCCGTCAGCGCGTTCTTGATGTTGATCGCCTTGGCCGCCGAATGCGCGGCGACCAGCTGGTCGAGGTTCGTCCACAGCGCCTTCGTCATCTGGTAGACGACGTCGGTGCTGACGCCGTCATGGGTCACCAGGAAATTCTGCACGGCGGCGGCGGGAACATCCTCGTTCTGGCCCTCGTAGGTGTGCGCCGGAATCGTCGCCGGGAGATACGCGGGATCGCCGGTCTTCTTGACGACGTCGGCGGGGATCGACACGACGACGATCGGCAACGACACGGCGAGATCGCGCAACGCCGATACGCCGAGGCCGGCCGACTGCAGCGTGACGTCGAGCTGGCGATTCTTCATCAGTTCGACCGACTCACCGAACGGCAGGTATTCGACTTTGGAGAAGTCCTTGTAGTCGAGGCCCGCCGCCTTGAAGATGACACGCGCGTTGAGTTCGGTGCCGGATTTCGGCGCGCCCACCGACACCCGCTTGCCTTTAAGGTCGGCGAGCGTCCTGATGCCCGATTCCTTGCTGGCGACGATCTGGATGTAGTTCGGGTAGATCGCGGCGATGCCACGCAGCTTCTTGAGTGGCGTCTTGAATCCGGCCTCTTCGTGGCCCTGCCACGCATCCGAGAGCGAATCACCCAGCGTGAACGCAACCTCGCCGCGGCCTGCCTGCAGCAGGTTGAGGTTCTCGACGGACGCCTTGGTCGCCTGTACCGATGTCTTGACGTTGGGCACCGACTTGCCGATGACATTGGCCAGCGCCACGCCCAGCGGGTAGTAGACGCCGCTTGTTCCACCCGTCAACACATTGATGAACTGGTCGGCGGCCGGCGCCGGAGAAGCGATGGCGATCATCGACGCGGCGGCAGCGACGCGGCCGAATGCAAGCAGGTATTTCATTGCGTTCCTCCAGTGGGAATCGGGACGGACGGGCATGGGGTCATTGGCCGCGTGGTACCTGCGCCATCGCCAGCTTTGCACGATGGCCGCGAGGACGGCTTCTGTCGCGATTATAGGGGGGAAGCGCGCGGCCCGCGATACTTTGCAGCATGGCCGCCCTCGACGCCGGGTCGCCCGCTACGGCGAATGGCAGCACGATCCTCTCAACAAGGCGCTGCACTGGATTTGCGCCGCAAAGGTATGATCCTGCGAACGATCCACGCGGCGTCGCGCCGCGAGTCCTCGCGAGCTTCCATGCTGCCCCAAACATTGACACCCAGCGCCATCGTGCGCGAACTCGACCAGTACGTGATCGGCCAGGACGACGCGAAGAAGATCGTCGCCGTCGCTGTCTACGCGCATTTTCGCAAGATCGACCGCGCGCGCGCGAACGATGTGGCCGTGGTGAAGAGCAACGTGCTGCTGATCGGCCCGTCGGGAACGGGCAAGACGCTGATGTGCGAGACGCTGTCGCGCATCCTCGGCGTGCCTTTCGCGACCGCGGAGGCGACGGCGCTCGCGCAGACGCGGTTCGTCAACGAGGAGATCGAGGCGGTGCTGCAGCGCCTGATCGAGCGCGCACACGGTGACATCGACGCGGCGCGCCGCGGCATCGTGTTCATCGACGAAATCGACAAGCTCAAGTCCGGCAGCGCGCGCGAAAGCGGAAGCTCGGGCGAAAGCGTGCAGCACGCGCTGCTCAAGATCATGGAGGGTGCGCAGGTCAAGCTCGGCGATGGCCGCTATCTCGACACCACCGACATCCTGTTCATCTGCGGCGGTGCGTTCGTCGCGCTCGACGACATCATCAAGTCGCAGACGCACGGCTACGGCTTCATCGCCACGTCCACCGGCGACAACCGCAGCATCCTCGATCGGCTCAACAGCCGCGTCAAGCCCACCGACCTCTTCACCTACGGTCTCATCCCCGAGTTCACCGGCCGCCTGCCGATCATCGCGCGCTTCGACACGCTGACGCGGGCGATGCTGGTGCGCATCATGACCGAGCCGCGCAACGCGATCTATCCGCAGTTCCTCGACATCTTCAAATCCGAGGGCGTCGAGCTGGTGGTCGAGCCGAAGGTCTTCGATCAGATCTCCGAACTGGCCATCGAGTACAAGACCGGCGCGCGCAGCCTGCGCGGCCTGTTCGAGGAGCTGATCACGCCGATCCTGTACGACGTCCCCGACGACAAGGGCATCCGCAAGGTCGTCGTGTCGTCGATGTTCAGCGAGCCCGCGTACCTGCGCCACGGCGCGTGACACGAAGTCGCGTCACGCGCCTGCGCGACGCAACGGCGCACGATGGCACCCCGGTGCGGCGGAGTTGCCGGTCGCGTTTCAGCCGACGACGCGGATGTTCGCCGCGGCGAGCGCCTGCTCGAGTATCTCGACGTGCGCGCGACCGGTGGTTTCGACCACGCAGATCACACGCACTTCGGAAAGGTCGGGGCCAGCGAACGCGCGATCGTGGACGATCTCCTGGATCGACGCTCCGGTGGATGCGATGACCTCCGACAGCCGAGCGAGGCCGCCGGGACGATCGCTGATCGATGCAGTGAATCGCCACTTGCGACCGTCGGCGACGAGCGCGACTTCGATCACACGATCGAGAATGCTCAAATCGATGTTGCCGCCGCACAGCGTCAACACGACGTTGCGGCCCTTCAGCGAATCCAGCTTGCCGCTCAGGAATGCGGCGAGCGGCGCCGCGCCGGCGCCTTCGACGACGCTTTTCTCGAGCTCGATCAGGCGCAGGATCGCCAGCGCGATCGTCGCCTCGTCGACGGTGACCACCTGATCGACGACCTTCTGCAGCATCGAGAACGGCAGGGCGCCGATCATCGGCACGGCGAGCCCATCCGCCAGCGTGGACGACAGCTTGACGCCGACCGGCGCGCCCGCGGCGAGGCCAGCGGTCAGGCAAGCGGCGTGCTCGGGCTCGACGCCGATGATGCTCACCTGCGGCCGATTGCGCTTCATCACGGTGCCGATGCCGGCCAGCAGTCCGCCGCCACCTACCGGGACGACGATCGCATCGAGGTCGGGCGCCTGTTCAAGGATTTCCAGCGCCATCGTTCCCTGTCCGGCGATCACGTCGGCGTTGTCGAACGGATGGATGAACGTCAGTCCGCGTTCCTGCGCGAGTGCTTCGGCCTTGACTCGCGCCTCCCCCAGGTCGGCGCCGTGCAGGATCACGTTTGCGCCGAGTTGCCGGCAATTGGTCACCTTGATCAGCGCGGCGAACTGCGGCATGACGACGGTCACCGGAATGTCGAGCAACGACGCGTGGTACGCAATTCCCAGCGCGTGGTTGCCGGCCGATGCGGCGATGACGCCCTTGCGCCGCCGCGTGTCGTCGAGCTTGAGCAATGCATTGCGCGCACCGCGCTCCTTGAAGCTGCCGGTGCGCTGCAGGTAGTCGAGCTTGCAGTAAATGTGCGCGCCGGTGAGTTGCGACAGCGGGATCGACTCGACGCACGGCGATTCGTAGATGCCGCCGCGGATGCGCTCGCGCGCGGCCACGATGTCGTCGTAGGTCACGCGCGGAACCATGGCGTCAGAACGGCAGCGTCACGTCGGGAATCGCGTGCTCGAGCACGGCCCGGAATTCGCGCTGGATGCGTGCCAGCGCGTCGCGCGAATCGGCCTCGAACCGCAGCACGATGACGGGCGTCGTGTTCGATGCTCGCGCAAGCCCGAAGCCATCGGCGTATTCGACGCGCACGCCGTCGAGGTCGATGATTTCGCGCGCGGTCGGGAAGCGCGCATTGCGCTGCAGCTCCGCGACCAGCGTGTGTTGCGCGCCTTCCGCGCAGGCGATGTTGAGCTCGGGCGTGCACAGCGCATCCGGCAACGCGTCGAGCAGCGCGCCGGGATCGGCATGCCGCGACACGATCTCGAGCAGGCGCGCGCCCGCGTAAAGGCCGTCGTCGAAGCCGTACCAGCGCTCGCCGAAGAACGTGTGCCCGCTCATTTCGCCCGCCAGCGCCGCTCCGGTCTCCTTCATCTTCGCCTTGATCAGCGAATGACCGGTTTTCCACAGCATCGGCTGGCCGCCGTGGCTCAGGATCCACGGTTTCAGGTTGCGCGTGCTCTTGACGTCGTAGATGACGGTCGCGCCCGGCACGCGCGCGAGCACGTCGGCGGCGAACAGCATCAGTTGCCGGTCCGGGAAAATCACCGAGCCGTGTCGCGTCACGACGCCGAGGCGGTCGCCGTCGCCGTCGAAAGCGAGGCCGAGCTCGCAGTCGCCTTGCGCGAGCCGCGCGACGAGGTCGGCGAGATTCTTTGGTTGCGAAGGATCGGGATGATGATTGGGAAAGTGCCCATCCACATCGCAGAACAGCTCGACGACATCGCAACCCATGCGACGGAAGAGTGCGGGTGCGTAGGCGCCGGCGATGCCGTTGCCGCAATCGACGGCGATCTTCATCGGCCGCGCGAGCTTGACGTCGCCGGTGACGCGTTCCATGTAGGCCTGCGTGACATCCTGCGCGCGAAAGCTTCCCTGGCCCTTGGCGAGGCGGCCCGCGGCGATGCGCTCGCGCAGGTGCTGGATGTCATCGCCGGACAACGTATTGCCGGCGATCACCATCTTGAGGCCGTTGTATTCGGGCGGATTGTGGCTGCCGGTCACCATCGCGCTGCAACGCGTGGCGAGGTGCTCGGCGGCGAAATAGGTCATCGGCGTCGTTACCATGCCGATGTCGACGACGTTCGCGCCGGCACTGCGAATGCCGTCGGCGAGCGCGCGCGCGAACTCGGGCCCCGACAGTCGCCCGTCGCGACCGACGACGATGCTGTCGCAGCCACGCTCGAGCGCCAGGCTGCCGAGCGCCTGCCCGACCGCGGCGACGATCGGCGCGGTCAGCGTGCGGCCGACGATGCCGCGGATGTCGTAGGCCTTGAAGATTTCAGCAGGAAGCTGCATGGGTCCAGGAAATTAAAAACGCGGACTATTCGCCGCGACGGAAGAATGATAGCAAGCGCTGCGGAAGCCACCGGTGGTTGCCGGGGAACGGACCCGCGGCGAAACCCGCATGGCCGCCGGTGGGCGGCAATTCCAGCGTGATGTCCGCGCTGACCTCGCGCTCGGCAGGCAGCGAAGCTGCGGGGATGAACGGATCGTTGGTGGCATTGAGCACCAGCGTCGGCACGCCGATGCCGCGCAGCCAGGGCTTCGACGAGCCGCGTGTCCAGTAGTCGCGCGTGCCGGCGAAACCGTGCAGCGGCGCGGTGACGATGTCGTCGAAATCCCACAGCGAGCGCACGCCTGCGATGCGCGCGGCGTCGAGCATTCCCGGAAAGCGCGTGGCGATCGCCAGCGCCTTCGGCTTCAGATCGTGCAGGAAATGCCACGTGTAGATGCGGTTCGCGCCCTGCGCGATGGCGACGCCCGACGCCATCAGGTCGAGAGGCGTCGACACCGCGGCGGCGGCGGTCAGCATCTTCGCTGCATCGGCGCCCGCGCGCCCCAGCCAGTTGAGCAGCGCACTGCCGCCGAGCGACACGCCCGCCGCATGGATGCGCGTCGACGGCGTCACCCGGGCGCGCACCGCTGCAAGCATCGCGCCAATCTCGGCGTGATCGGCGGAGTGGTAGGCACGCGGTAATCGATTGGCCTCGCCGCCACAGCCGCGGAAGTGCGGGACGACCAGACGCCAGCCGGCATCGGCCAGATGCTCGGCGAGCGCGCGCGCGTAATGCGATTGCGATCCGCCCTCGAGCCCGTGGAACAGCACGACGAGTGGCGCATCCGGCGACGCCGTCGCGGCGAGCCAGTCGAACAGCCAGAAGTCGCCGTCGCCGATCTCGATGCGCTCACGGCGCCATTGAACCAGCGGCCGCGGCAGGAAAAATGGCCCGATCGTCTGCGCATGCGCGCCCGCGAACCACGGCGGCGCGCTATAGCGCGTGACGCCATCGAACGGCACGCTCACGCCAATGCCCGGGCAGTTGTCGCGACGTACCTTCGCGGTGGATCGACGCGCGCACCCCGCGCGGATGCAGCGTCGGTCGCAGGTCGTCGGCGGCTTGCGGCGCGCACCCGGTACCCGCTCGATTCGAGCGGCGATTGCGTGCCGGCAGTCCTTGCGAGAGGTTGTCCCCGTGCGGCGGACGCGAGCATTCAGCGACCGTCGGTCATTCGGCGTGAAGGCGCCGTTCGCGCACGGCGGCGGCAAGGTTGCGCAGGGTTGCCACGGTGTCGTCCCATCCGATGCAACCATCGGTGATCGACACTCCATAGGCGAGCGCCTTGCCGGGAACGAGATCCTGGCGTCCCGCGTTGAGATGACTTTCCAGCATCAGGCCGATTATGCGCGTATCACCGGAGGCGACCTGTGCGGCGACATCGGCGGCGACGTCGATCTGGCGCTCGGGCTGCTTGCGGCTGTTGGCGTGCGAACAGTCGACCATGATCAGCGAAGCCAATCCGGCCTTGGCGAGCTCGGTCGACGTCGACTCGATGCTCGCCTTGTCGTAGTTCGGTTCCTTGCCGCCGCGCAGGATGATGTGGCAATCCTCGTTGCCGGCGGTGTGCACGATCGCCGAATGGCCGCCTTTGGTCACCGACAGGAAGTGATGCGGCGCGGACGCCGCCTTGATCGCGTCGACGGCGATGCGCACGTCGCCGTTGGTGCCGTTCTTGAATCCCACCGGACACGACAGGCCCGACGCGAGCTCGCGATGCACCTGGCTCTCGGTGGTGCGCGCGCCGATCGCGCCCCATGCGATCAGGTCGGCGATGTACTGCGGCGTGATCATGTCGAGATACTCGGTGCCCGCGGGCAATTCGAGCTCGTTGACCTCGAGCAGGATGCGCCGCGCGAGCCGCAATCCCTCGTTGATCCGGTAGCTGTCATCGAGCCGTGGATCGTTGATCAAGCCCTTCCAGCCGACGGTGGTGCGCGGCTTCTCGAAATAGACGCGCATCACGATGACGAGGTCGTGCGCGAGCTCGCGACGCAAGGCGGAGAGGCGCGTCGCGTAGTCGATCGCGGCATCGTAATCGTGGATCGAGCAGGGGCCGACGATCACCAGCAGGCGATTGTCGGCGCCGTGCAGCAGGCGATGGATTGCCTGGCGCGCCGCGTACGTGGTTTCCGCCGCACGCTCCGAGAGTTCGAACTCGCGCAGCAGGTGCGAAGGTGGCGCGAGTTCGGTGATTTCGGTGATTCGCGTGTCATCGACCCGCGGACCTGCCGCCGGTGACGGCGCGGCTGCGGCGGGCTTGAGCGGGGTGATCGGGTTGGGCACGGCAAAACTCCTGATTAGATGCCAGACAAAACAAAGGGTTAGCGCAAATCCCCACAGTGATCCGCCATTTTGCCACGGACGTTGCTGCGCTGCACGATGGCACGCCCGCAACACCGCTGCGATCAGCGGTGCGGAAACGATTGCGGGGCGCGAGGAGCTACCTTAGACTGGAATTTGAGCGGGGCGAGGCAGCACAGGAGCGGCACGAATGACCGCGACACCCCCCGCGTGAGTACCGCCAAAACTTCTGGAGATTTTCATGAATCGTTGGACATCGATCGTACTGGCCGCCACATTCGCCGGCGTCATCGCTGCGCCCTCGCTGGCCGCGGACAAGGCGCCCAATGCTCAGCAGCAGCTGATGAAGACTTGCAATGCCGACGCCAAGACCGCCAACATGAAGGGCGACGATCGCAAGGCCTACATGAAGAAATGCCTGGCCGGAGAAGACATGACTTCGGCGAAAAAGCCGGAGACGAGGATGGGCGCCTGCAATGCGCAGGCAAAGGGCATGAAGGGCGACGAGCACAAGAAATTCATGAGCGACTGCATGAAAAAGGCGGCGTGACGCGGACGCTGCGACAAAAATAGCCGGATTGCTGAATCCGGCGGGCCGACCTCCTGTCCGACCCGCCGAAACTACAAGGCCGTGGCTCACCCCACGGCCTTGTTTTTTGGTTGCTTCAATTTGCGAGTGTCGCGCCGCCGGGCTGGCAGCGTATCGGGCGTCGCTCAGGCATGCTGCGCAAACTCGCTTTGGCCCGATACGCTGCCATCCCGGCGCCACCGTCTCGCAGCATCTCTGGCGTCGCTTTGGGCATGCTGCGCAAACTCCGTTTGGCCCGACGCGCTGCCATTCCGGCATTACGGGCTTGCCATCGGCTCATGCCGATTTGCGCAGCAGCAGTCCCTTCAGGTATTCGCCTTCCGGGAATGCGAGAGTCAGCGGATGGTCGGCGCTTGCGCCCAGCGTGGCGATGATGGTCGCGTCGGCATGCGCGTCGACGGCGGCGCCTGCGACGATCTTGCGGAAAAGGTCGGATGAAATTCCGCCCGAGCACGAGAACGTCGCCAGCAGCCCTCCCGCCGAGAGAAGCTTGAAGGCGAGCAGGTTGATGTCCTTGTAGGCGGCGGCCGCGCGCTGCGCGTGCGCGGCCGTCGGCGCGAACTTCGGCGGGTCGAGCACGATCAGGTCGAACGTCTCGCCCGCATTGCGCAATGCCCGCAATTCGGTGAAGACATCGGCTTCCCGCCACTTCGCGGGCTTGGTCGCGATCGCCGGATTGGCGGCGAGATTGCTGCGCGCAAGTCCCAGCGCGGGCGCGGAACTGTCGATCGACATCGCGTGCTGCGCGCCGCCGTCGAGTGCCGCGAGCGTGAAGCCGCCGGTGTAGCAGAACGCATTGAGCACGCGCCGGCCCGCGGCGTGATCGCGGACGATGCGGCGATTGTCGCGCTGGTCGAGGAAAAAACCGGTCTTCTGTCCCGCCAGCACGTCCACCCGATAGTTCAGTCCCAGCTCGCGGATGACGACGCGGGCAGGCAGCGCGCCGCGCAACACGCCCGTCGCGGGTGCCAGGCCTTCGAGCGTGCGCACCTCGGCATCCGAGCGCTCGACGATCGTCGCAACACCGGTCGCGCCGACGATCGCGTCGACGATGGCGTCTCGATTGGCATCGGCGCCCGCGGAGAGCAGTTGCAGCACGACGACGTCGGCATAACGATCTGCGATGACGCCCGGCAGCGCGTCGGACTCCGCGTGCACGATGCGCACCGCGGTATTGTCGGCGTCGAGCATCGTCTCACGCCGCGCCACTGCCGCGGCGACGCGACGCCGGAAGAACGCGGGGTCGATGCGCTCGTCGGGGTCGAACGTCCATACGCGCGCGCGAATCTGCGACACCGGTGAAAACGCAGCGCGTGCAAGCCAGGTGCCGTCGGCCGCGCGCACGTCGACGGATGCGCCGGGCGACAGTGGCGGCGCGCGTTCGATCGCACCCGAAAAGATCCACGGATGACGCGCGAGCAGCGACTTGTCGCGACCATCCTTGAGGACGATCGCCGGCGCGGCGGCCATCGTCAACCCGTGGCGACGCCGAACAGGCGGCCGATCAGGTAGGTGAGGCCCCCGGCGCAGGCGCCCAGCGCCAACAGCCGCGCACCGGACCACCATGCGCTGCGGCCGGTGAAGAGCGACAGCATCGCGCCGACGATGAAGAGTCCCATGGCGGCGGCAGCGATCGATGCAGCCAGCGCGTTGCCGGCATGCAGCGCGAACGGTGCGAGCGGTATCAATGCGCCCAACGCAAACGACAGCCACGACGTCACCGCGGCGGCGATGGGCGAGCCCAGCTCGTCCGGATTGAGACCGAGCTCCTCGCGCGCGAGCGTGTCGAGCGCGTGCGCCGGATCGGAGATGATCTTTTTCGCGACTTTCTCCGCCTGCCTTCGCGGCAGTCCCTTGGCCGCGTAGATCAGCGCGAGCTCCTGCGCTTCGGCTTCCGGATATTGCTCGAGCTCGTCACGCTCGAGCCCGATCTGGTATTCGAAGAGCTCGCGCTGCGACTGCACCGACACGTATTCACCCGCTGCCATCGCGAACGCACCTGCGGCCAGCCCCGCCACACCGGAGAGGATTACCACGCCCGGGCTCGCGCCGGCGCCGGCGACACCGAAGATCAGGCTTGCGTTCGACACCAGTCCGTCGGACAGGCCGAACACCGCGGCGCGAATGTTGCCGCCACCGGCGAGGCCGCGATGGCGCCGCTCGATGCGTCCGGCGCTGAGCGTCGCGCCGTGGCCTTCGTCACCCGGCGCACCCGACGAATAGATCGACATCCCGCGCACTTTCATCGCCGCCAGCACCGGGCGCATGCGGCGCGGCCCGAGCCATGCCACGAGCCGCGCGACGAGGCGAGTGCGCGCATCGGCGACGAACGGCGCCGGCGCCGCGGCGCCGCGCGCGGTGAGCTGCGCGCGCCAGATCGCGGCTTGCGCCTCGGCTTCGCCGGCCAGGCGGGTGAAGAGCTCGCCGCGCGCAGTGCCGCGCTCGGCATCGGCGCACGCGCGATAGAGAAAAACGGCGCGCTGTTCCTCGGTCCAGGACTCGAGCGGGTTCACGAACGCGGCTTCACTCGCCGCCGCAGGCTGCGGCGCTATCCATCATTGAGCGTGGTGTCACGCGACGGCGCCGACGATGGCGTCGATGCGCGCCATCACGTCGGGCGTCAGCCTGGCGACGACATCGAGCGCCAGCATGTTTTCGCGCACCTGCGCGGGCCGCGACGCGCCGGTGATCACCGTCGACACGTCGGGATTCTTGAGGCACCACGCCAGCGCCAGCTGCCCCATCGTGCAGCCCAGGTCGGCGGCGACCGGGGCCAAACGCCTCACCCTGGCGATCTCGCCGGCATCGGTCAGTCGCTCGGCGAGCCATTCGTAGCCCTTGAGCGCGCCGCGCGAATCCTTGGGAATGCCGTCGTTGTACTTGCCGGTCAGCAGTCCAGACGCGAGCGGGCTCCATATCGTCGCGCCGATGCCGAGGTCGCGGAACACGCGTGCATATTCGACTTCGACGCGCTCGCGGTGCAGCAGGTTGTACTGCGGCTGCTCCATCACCGGCTTGTGCAGGTGGTGCTTGTCGGCGATCTGCCACGCGCCGTAGATCTCCGCGGCCGACCATTCCGACGTGCCCCAGTAAGTCGCCTTGCCGGCGCTGATCATGTCGTGCATCGCCCACACCGTTTCCTCGAGCGGCGTGTCGGGATCCGGACGGTGACAGAACACCAGGTCGACATAGTCGAGCCCGAGGCGCGCAAGCGACGCGTCGATCGCCTGCATCAGGTACTTGCGGTTGAGCGTGTTCTTTTCGTTGGGGCCGTCGTTGAGTCCCCAGTAGAACTTCGTCGACACGATGTACGAGGCGCGCCGCCATCCGGACTTGCGCAGCACGTCGCCCATGATCGTTTCCGACTGGCCGCGCGCGTAGACCTCGGCGTTGTCGAAGAAATTGACGCCGGCGTCGTACGCGGCGGTCATGCATTCGCGCGCGAGATCGACGCCCATCTGGTTGCCGTAGGTCACCCAGGAGCCGAACGACAGGGCGCTGACCTTGAGGCCGGAGCGTCCGAGCCTGCGGTAGTTCATCGTGGTCATAGACGGAATTCGCTTGCGAGAGGGGGAGCGCGCGGGAGCGCTAGAATGCGCGGTTCGATTCTACCGGAAGCGACATCACCATGGCTCAACGCCGCAAACCGCCGCTCGACGTCGACGCATTGTGGGCACTCAAGCGCATCGGCTCGCCGACGCTGTCGCCGGATGGCACGCTCGCGTGCGCGGCGGTGACGTCGTTCGAGATGGAAAAGAACGAGAGCCGCACCGGAATCTGGCTGTTTCCCACCGGTGTCGGCGTTGTGCGTGGCAAGGCGCGGTTGTTGACGGCGGGCGCAAAGGATGGCGATCCGCAATGGTCGCCCGACGGCCGTTACATCGCCTTCACCGCCAAGCGCAACGACGACATCGAGGCGCAGGTCTACCTGATCGCCGTCGACGGCGGCGAAGCGCGCAGGCTGACGTCGGTCGCAACGGGTTGCGCGAGCCTCAAGTGGTTTGCCGACAGCAAGCGCATCGCCTTCGTGTCGTGGGTGTGGCGCGACCTCGCCACCGACGCCGCGCAGGCGAAGCGCCTCAAGGAACACAAGGACGGCAAGGTGAAGGCGCACGTCACCGAGCGCGGCGAATACCGGTACTGGGATCACTGGTTGTCCGACGGCCGCGAGCCGCATGTGTTCGCTTGCGATGCCGCCACCGGACGCAGCGTCGATCTCCTCGCGGGCACCGGGATCGCGTTGCCGCCGTGGGAACCGACCGCCGAGGACTTCGATATTGCGCCCGACGGCGGTGAGATCGCCGTGAGCGTCGATCTCGCCACCGAGCCGGGAATGATGAACCGGCGCGACATCGTTCTCATCGACACGCGCACGCGTCGCAAGCGCTCGCTCACCGAAGGCAGCGGCATGGACGACGCGTTTCCAGTGTATTCGCCGGACGGACGCACGCTGCTGCAGGTTGCGTACAACACGCAGCGCGCCTTCAATGACCAGGGTCAGCTGCGTCTCGTCGATCGCAGGACCGGCAAGTTCACGCGGCTGGCGCCGCGCTTCGACCGGCAGGCGATGCACCTGCGTTTCAGCGCCGACGGCGCAGCGCTGCTGTTCACCAGCGAGGACCGCGGCCGCGTCCACCTGTGCCGGCTCGCGCTCGGCGACGCGCAACCGTCGGTGCTCGCGCAGGGTGGCGTCATCGGCGGCTACTCGCAATCGCGCGACGGCAGCGTCATCGCATTCGACCGCGCGAGCACTGCGCATCCGCCGTCGCTGCATGCGATTCGCGGCGACGGCAGCGGCGAGCGTGCGATCGAGTCGCTCAACGGCGCGCTGCTCGCGCGGCACGCGTTCGGCGAGACGCGCGAGTTCACGATCAAGGGGTGGAACGGCGAGCCCGTGCAGCTGTGGGTCACGTATCCGCCCGGATTCGATCCCGCAAGGAAATGGCCGTTGATGCATTCGATCCACGGCGGCCCGCACGCGGCGCATCACGACGGCTGGCATTTTCGCTGGAACACGCAGGTGTTCGCGGGACAAGGCTATGTCGTCGCGGCGGTCAACTACCACGGCTCGTCGGGATTCGGCCAGCGATTCATCGAGTCGATCACCGGACAATACGGCAGGAAGGAGTTCGCCGACACCGAGGCCGCCACCGACTTCCTGCTCGCACGCGGCTACATCGACCGCACACGCCTGACCGCGACCGGCGGCAGCTATGGCGGCTACATGGTCGCGTACATGAACGGCCACACCGACCGCTACAAGCGCTACGTCTGCCACGCCGGATGCTACGACTGGGTATCGATGATGGCGACCGACGGCTACCGCTTTTTCGCAAGCGAGCTCGGCGCCTACCACTGGAACAACATGCCGCGCGTGATGTCGCAGTCACCCCACCAGTTCGTCAAGCGCGCGACGACGCCGACACTGGTGATTCATGGCGAGCTCGACTATCGCGTGCCGGCGACGCAGGGGCTGCAGTACTACAACACGCTCAAGGCCAAGGACGTCGAGGCGCGGCTCGTCTACTTTCCCGACGAGAACCACTGGATCCTGAAGCCGCAGAATTCGCGGTTGTGGTACCGCGAGTTCTTCGACTGGCTGCGTCGTGACGCGCCGGGGGGTGCGGCGCGCAAGGCCGGCGCGCGTGCCGGCAAATCCGCTCGCGCCGGCAAATCCGCTCGCGCCGGCAAATCCGCTCGCGCCGGCAAGTCCGCGCGCGGCACACGTCATTCCGCCCGCGGCGCGCCCACGGCCGGCGCCTGACGATTCAGAGGGTCGGCGGCGCACCGCCGCTCGTCTCGGCTTTCTCCTGGCAGGCGATGCAGCGGCGCGCCGACGGGTTCGCGCCGAGCCGCGCCGCGGCGATCGGCCTGCCGCAGTCGCCGCACACGCCATAGGCGCCGTCGGCGATACGCGCCAGCGCGGCCTCGACGTCGGCGAGCTCGCGCACGTCGCGCGACACCTGCGCAATGTCGAGCGCCACCATCTCGCTGGCGACCGCCCAGTCATCGGTGTCCTCGAGCCGGTTGCGCAGCGCCATCACGCGCGGGTCGTCATGATCGGCGTACTGGCTGCGGACGTCGGCGCGGAGCTCGTGCCGGCGCTTGATGAGCTCGGCCTTGGACGCCAGGAAATCGGCGGAAATGGGGCCGGATCGGGTCATCGCAAGTCCTTGAAACGCGCGAGCGAACCCACAGATTCGCAACAGCAGGCGAGGGTCGGAATCATTCTACCCGCGCCCAACGCTACGCTGATTGACGAACCGGGACACCCCAGAGGAAAAACGATGAACCATTTGCCAGTGTATGACCCCCTTGCGCGCGCGGCGTTCGACCAGATCGTCCGCGGCTTCTTGCAACCGGCGCGCGTCGAGAAGACCGGCCGCGCGATCCGCCTCGACGTCAGCGAGACCGACGTCGCTTATTTCGTGCGCGCTGAAGTCCCGGGCGTGCAGAAGGACGACATCCAGGTCACGATCGACGGCGGCGAAGTGACGATCGGCGCGGAAGTGAAGCCCGCCAGCGTTGACGGCGAGCGCGTGCTGCGCAGCGAGCGTCATGCGGGCGCCGTCTATCGCAGCTTCGCATTCGCCAGCGAAATCGACGAAGCGGCCAGCGAGGCCAAGTACGAAAACGGCGTGCTGGAACTGAAGCTCGCCAAGAAGACCCCGCTGGCGGCGCGCAAGCTGACGATCCAGTAGGTTTCCGGCGACCCCCGGCCGCTCCCCTTTCGCGCCGCGGAGGGCGGGGCGGCTGGCGTCAGCGGATCCGCTTCGGGCTGAACTCTTCCTCGATGTTGTCGCGGAAATAGCTCCACGGCGACGACGACGACGCGAGGCGCCGCCACATCTCCGGCGATACGCCCGTGTACTCGAACGTGCCGGCGGTGAGCTCGACCACGAGCTTGCGGCTGGCGGCGTCGTAGCCGGCAGCACGCAGGTTGCCGCCGTTCAGCTTCTTCATTTCCATCGTCGAGCGCTCCTTTGCACCGCCGTCGCGCGAGGCCGGCACGTGGCTATTCTACGAGTGGGGCGCGAGGGTGCTAGCATCGGCCGCAATCGACCTCGAGCACCCGCCGGAACCATGCGTTCATTGATCCCATTGCTCGCCGCCTGCACGCTCGCGTCATCGGCGATCGCGGCCGGCTACACGCCCACAGGGACGCTGCGCGTCACGTTCTCGATCGGCGAGACCAGCTTCGATCCGGCATTCGGCAACGACGCCGCGTCCAGCGGCGTGATCCAGAGCGTGTTCGACACGCTGCTCGACTACGACTACCTCGCGCGTCCGGTGAAGCTCGTGCCGCGCGCCGCCGTGGCGTTGCCCGAAGTCGCCGACAACGGCCGCACCTTCACCTTCCACCTGCGCCACGGCATCCGCTTCCAGCCCGATCCCGCGTTCGGCGGCAAGCCGCGCGAGCTCACCGCGGCCGACTACGCGTACAGCTTCAAGCGCCATCTCGATCCGGCGCAGCGCTCGCCGTGGGCCTTCCTGCTCGAAGGCAAGATTGAAGGTGGCGATGCCGCGCAGGCGGCCGCGCGCAAGAGCGGCAAGTTCGACTTCGACGCACCGATCAAGGGGCTCGAGGTCGTCGATCGCTATACGCTGCGCATACGCCTCGTGTCGCCGGACTTCCGCTTTCCGTACGTGGTCGCCATCCCCAACATGGGCGCGGTGGCGCGCGAAGTCGTCGAGCGCTACGGTCGCGACATCGGAGCACATCCGGTGGGAACGGGTCCCTACACCCTCGGCGAATACCAGCGCAGCGCACGCATCGTCCTCGAGGCGAATGCGGATTTTCGCGACGCCACCTATGTGCCGGTCGGCACGATTCCGGACGCGTCGCGACCGGTCGCCGCAGCGCTCTCCGGCAAGCGCCTGCCGCGCAATGCGCGCGTCGAGATCAGCGTGATCGAGGAAGGGCAGTCGCAGTGGCTCGCGTTCCTTGGCAACGAGCTCGACCTGATCGACGTGTTCCCGTCGCAATTCATCGACAAGCTGCTCGTCGACGGCAAGCTGCGGCCGGAGTTCGTCGCGCGCGGCATCCAGCACCTGCCGTTCATGCGCCCCAACGCGTGGTGGGTCTACTTCAACATGGAGGATCCTCTGGTCGGCGGCTATACGCCGGAGCGCGTGGCGCTGCGTCGCGCGATTTCTATGGCCTACGACGTCAGCGAATATATTCGCGTTGTGCTGCATGGCCGCGCGATCCCTGCGCAAGGGCCGATTCCCCCCGACATCGAGGGCTACACCAATCGCAGGACGTCCGCGCAGCTCTACGATCCCGCCGCGGCGCGCGCGCTGCTCGACCGCTTCGGCTACCGCGACCGCGACCGCGACGGCTTTCGCGAGACCCCCGACGGCAAGCCGCTGACGCTTGCCTACTGGTCGTCGCCCAACTCCGTCACGCGCCAGTCCGATGAGCTGTGGAAGCGCCGGATGGACGCGATCGGCATTCGCATCGAGTTCCACAAGGATCGCACGCCGGAGTTGCGCAAGATGGCACGCCAGGGACGCATCATGATGCGCAGCGACGGCTGGAACGCCGACTATCCCGACGCCGAGAACTTCATGCAGGTGCTGTACGGTCCCAACATCGGCCAGGCCAACGACTCACGGTTCAAGCTGCCAGCGTTCGATGCGCTGTTCGACGAGGCGCGCGCGCTTCCCGACGGGCCTGCGCGCACCGCGCTGTTCGCGAAGATGACCGATCTGGTGCTCGCGTACGCGCCGTTCAGGATGACCTATCACCTGCTGGAGGACCCGGTCGCGCAGCCGTGGGTACACAACTATGTGCCGCACCCGATACTTTCGCAGGGGTGGATGTACGTCGACGTCGATGCGACGCGCGCGCCGAAATGACGCGGCCGCGGGGCGGCGCTACTTCAGCAGGAACGGATTCGACGACTTCTTCGGTACCTTGAGCGGCTCGCAGCCCGTCAGTGCCACGGCGAAGCTGTCGCGGATCAGCGTGAGTTGCGTGCCGGCACCGCGCAATTCCATCATGCCGTTGGTGTAGCGCACGCTGCCGCCGCTCGGCACCTGGTAGAGCGTCACCAGCCGTTCATCGGGTGGCATCAGCACGCGGGCTTCCTGCTCGGTGAAGCGCACGACGATGCGATCCCCCTGCAATTTGCAGGAGAACGTGTCCTTCGACGCTTCCATTTCGGGTTCGCCACCCATGCCGGCACAGCCGGCGACAAGTGCCGCAGCGACGATCGCCGCCAGCAGCGACCGGTGCATCGCGCAGCAGGCGGCAATGTGCCGGCGCATCGGCATCGTTGCGTGCGTCGGCGGGCGCGAGGAGGTCGGCATCCGCGCGAGGATAGCATGCGCGAAATCGCGCGCGATCAGCATTCGGCGACGTTGATCGCGGCGCCGCCGAGCGAGGCTTCCTTGTAGCGGCCGGACATCGCGCGGCCGGATTCGATCATCGCCGCAACCACGCTGTCGAGGCCGTTGCCGGGACGCGGACGCGCGAGCGCCGCCTGCACCGATGCATGCGCGTGCGCGGCCGCCGCGGCATTGCGGCCGATGCACGGCTGCTGGATGCGCCCTCCCTCGGGATCACATGCCTGGCCGAGGTGCGGCGCGAGCGCCAGCTCCGCGGCGTGCAGCATCTGTGCGTTGCTCGCGCCCAGTACCGCCGCATAACCGGCAGCGGCCATCGCCGAAGCGACGCCGACGACGCTCTGGCAACCGGCCTGGCGCAGGCCCATGCCGCGCAGCAACGCGCCGACCACACCCGCGGTCATCAGGAACTCGAGCGTGCCGGTGTCCTCGGCGAGCGGCTTCGCCTGGCGCCAGTGCATCAGCAGCGCCGCGACCGGACCGGCCGAGCCGCTGGTCGGCGCGGCGACGACACATCCACCCGCTGCGTTCTCCTCGGCGACCGCCTGCGCCATCACCGAGCACCATTGTCCCGGCGTGCCCTGTGTGTTGCGCAATGCGATCGCCTGCGCCGGCGCGCGACGCGTGCGGCCGCCAGGCAGCGGATCGTCGCGACTCATGCCGCGCTGCACGGCGGCGCGCATCACTTCGCCGTAGCCGGTCAGCGCCGCGCGCACGTCGCCGGGACTGCGGAAAGCGGTTTCGTTGGCGAAGCCGATCGCGGCGAGCTTCTTGCCGACGATCTCGCCGGCGTCGCACAGCGCCGCCGCGGACACGAACGGGTAGGGCACGCGCGGCTTCTCGCGAACACGGTGTGCGTGCGACGGATCGACGATCTCGCCATCGCCGATCGAGTAGTACGCGCGCTCGGCGATGATGTCGCCGCGCGCGCCGCGCGCGACGAATCGCAGCGCGTTGCTGGCGCCTTCCACCGAACGGTCGACGCGATAGGCGATGTCGCGGTCGGCGTCGAAGGCGACCGGTTGCCGGCCGTTGAGCGGAAGCGTGCCGTCGGCCTTGATGTCGGCGGCGCGCGCCTGCATCAGCGCGGCATCGCATTGCTCGGGGGCGTCACCGGCGAGTCCCGCCATGATCGCGACGCCGGTCGCGCTGCCGCGCCCCCCGCAGGCGAGGCCACCGTAGAGCTCGACGTCGATGCGCGCCGCGGCGCGCGCGACGCCGTCGGCCTCGAGCAGATGCGCGAACTGGCGTGCGGCATTGAGCGGCCCGATCGTCTGCACCGACGATGGGCCGGGTCCCGCTCGCAGCACTTCGAACACGCTAACGTACGTCAACGGAGGAGCTCCTCGAGCGTCATGCGAAATGCCGCAGCGCGCGCCGGCGCGCCGGTGCCCGGGCATGCACGCCGATCACTGCGCAAAGCGTAGGTCGTCAGGATAGGAAAGAACCTCGGGCAATGCGGCATCCTGTTGCAGCGCCGCCTGCGTTTGCTGCCACCAGCCGGCGTCGAGCAGTTGGCGATGATAGCGCAGGAAGGGCTCGCGGATGGTTCCGTCCGTCAGCAGGAACGTGGCGAATTCCTCGGGAAAAACATCGCGCGCGGCGACGTCGTGCCAGACTTCTCCGCTCATCTCGTCGTAGCCGACGGGCGGCTCGGGAATGCGGCGAAACCGGCAGTCCCTCAGGTACTCGATCTCGTCATAGTCGTAGAACACAACACGTCCATAACGGGTGACGCCAAAATTCTTGAACAGCAGGTCGCCGCAGAAGATGTTGACGGTCGCGAGCTCGCGGATCGCGTTGCCGTATTCACGCACCGCGCCGTCGCGCGCCGGCCCGCGCGTGACGCTCAAGTGAAGGTTGAGCGGCGTCAGCCTGCGCTCGATGTAGAGGTGGCGGATGACCAGGCGGTCGCCGTCGTCCTCGAGCATCGACGGGATCGAACGCCCGAGCTCGGCGAGGAGCTCAGGGGCGAAGCGTGCGCGCGGGAACGCCACGTTGGAGTATTCGAGGATGTCGGTCATCCGGCCGGCGCGATCGTGGTGCTTGACCAGCATGTACTTTTCGCGAACGCGCGCGCGGTCGGTGTCCTTCGACGGTGCGATGTCGTCGCGGATCACCTTGAAGACCCACGGCAGCGATGGCAGCGTGAAGACTATCATCACCAGCCCGCGGATGCCCGGCGCCACGACGAAGCGATCGGTCGAGTGCCGCAGGTGATGCAGCAGGTCGCGATAGAACAGCGCCTTGCCGTGCTTCTGGAGTCCCAGCATCGTGTAGAGCTCGGAACCCGCCTTGTCGGCGCACAGATCGTGCAGGAACTCGACGTACGCGCTCGGCACTTCCATGTCGACGAGGAAATACGCGCGGTTGGCGGAAAACAGCAGCGCGAGCTGGAGCGGATCGGTCAGCAGCGCATCGATGTAGAGCCGCCCCTGCGCGTCGTGCTTGATCGCGACGACGAACGCGAAGCGCTGGCTGCCGTTGATGATCCGCCCCGGCAGGTACGCGGTGCGATTGCGGAAGAACGGGCTCGACAGCATCTGCACCTGATGGTTGGCCTCCAGGCGGAACGGCCTCGGCAGCACGCGGCGCAGTCGGCGCGTGACGTTGACGATGTCGCGACGGAAATCCGCGAAGCGCCGCTCGAAGCCCATGTCGAGCACGATGTCGATCAGTGCCTGGCGCAGCCCTCGCTGCATCGGGTAGTAGCTGCGATACGACGGTGGATCCGAATCGATGTGCGCGGTGGCGATCGCCGGCTTGAGGAAGATGAAGCGGTTGTTGAAGTAGCTGCGATGGAGGATCTTGCACGTCACCGTGTTGAAGAACGTCTCCGCGCACTCGGGCTGGCGATGGTCGATCAGCAGCGTGATGTAGCACTGCTTGACCGCCGCCCACAGCGCGTCCAGCGATGCGGCAGACAGTTCCGCCGGCGCGAAGTCCTGCTCGATCCGCGCCACGGTCTCGGCGACGCGGCGGTCATAGAAGTCGATGCGATCACGCGCGACGTGCCCGATCGCAAGCCAGTTGCCGGCTTCGAAATGGCGCCGCGCCGCACGCGCGCATTCGCGGAACAGCGCGTAGTGGCGGTCGAATCCCTCGAGCAGCGCGACGGCGATCGCGCGCACTTTGGCGGCGGCGTCGACCACCTCGACTGGCGCTACCGGAAGCGGTGCCATTCGAAGGCGCGCGGCGTCGCGCGCATCAATGCCACCCGCGGACGTGCATCAGTCCTTGGTCTTCTCGATGGCTTCCTTGGCCTTGTTGACGACGCTGTTGTATTCCTCGACCGCCTCGTTGCCGGCCTTCGTCGCTGCGGCGACGATCGCGCCCTGGTCCGCCGCGTATTTCTTCACGCACGTACCGTATTCTTCCATCGTCTTCTGCCACGCACGGCGACGATTGTCGCTCGCGAGCTTGCCCGGATACTCGTCGGGCTTGTCGCAAGTGTTCTTGGCGATGGCGACCGGCGAGGCGCCCGCCGGCGTGGATTGCGCCCATGCGGGGAGCGACACCAGCGCGCAGGCGAGGATCGGTGCAAGGACAATCGATTTCATAGGCGTTCCATTGGTGAAATTGGCACGCCGATATTGTAACCCGCACCCAAAGACAGCCCGGAAAAAGGGCCCGGACCACGACTTCGACGAAGAAATCGCGGACGGGCCCCGCACCTCGATACGACGATCAGCTCTTGACGACCGTCAGCTTCACCATCGGGCAATTCACCCAATGTATCTCGGCCATCCGGTTGCGGGCGTTGCGCTCAACCTGATCCATGTAATCCGTGTTGCACACCAGCTTGCCGTCGACGTCAGCACGTGTCAGCGGCGCCGGCGCGCATCCGCTAAGGCCCAGCACGGACAATGCACAAACCGACAATACGAGCGTTTTCATGTCGCTCCCTCCTTCCGGCCTCATTATCTTCCCGGCTTGCGCGAAGTCAAGATATTGTCCGCCGCCGCATAGGGCGCGCCGACGATCGGGCATTTGTGCAACAGGCGGTCGCGCGCCTGCCGCGCCAGTCCCGTGCAACGCGTGACCGGCGCCAGGCGGGTCAGGAGGCGCCGAAGGTGTCGCAGTTGCGCAGGTCGCCCGTGTCGAAGCCGCGCTTGAACCAGGTCGTGCGTTGCGCGGCCGATCCGTGCGTGAACGATTCCGGCACCACCGTTCCCCGCGACTGCTTCTGGATGTTGTCGTCGCCGACGGCCGCGGCGGCGCGCAGCCCTTCGTCGATGTCGCCGGGGTCGAGCAGGTTGCGCTTGGCCGCATAGAAGCCCCACACGCCCGCATAGCAGTCGGCCTGCAGCTCGAGCTTGACCGACAGCGCGTTGCGCTCGCGGTCGCCCACATTTTGCGTGCGCTGCTCGAACTGCTGCATCGTGCCGAGCTGGTTCTGCACGTGATGTCCAACTTCGTGCGCGATCACATAGGCCTGCGCGAAATCCCCCGGCGCGCCGAAGCGCTGCGCGAGCTCGCGGAAAAACGCGGTGTCGAGATAGAGCTTGCTGTCCGCGGGACAGTAGAACGGTCCCACCGACGTCGACGCGCGGCCGCAGGCCGAACGCGTGGCGCCAGTGAAGAGCACCAGCGCCGGCGGCGTGTACGTGCGCTTCAACGTCCGGAACACGGCCGTCCAGACATCCTCGGTGTCGCCGAGAATGCCGCCGACCAACTTGCGTTCGTCGGACATCGGCTGCGACGAAGCTGCGGGCGTGCCTTGCGTCGAGGTCTGCGGCCCGTATCCCGGAGGCGCGCTGCGCGGTGCGGGCGCGGAGTCGGGCGCGACATCGCCGCCGCCGAGCATGTCGAGGAATTGCAATGGATTGATGCCGAGGATCAGGCTCGCGATCACGGCGATGATCATGCCGCCGAGTCCGAGACGAATGCCGCCGCCGCCGAAGGAGCCACCGCCAACGCCGCTGCGATCCTCGATGTTTTCGCTTTGCCTGAAATCTCCCCAGCGCATCGCCGTCTCCTGTCGGTACGCGGGCCGCATTGCCCGTTGCCGATTATAGGGGCTCGCCCGCCGCGAAGTTGATGCTCCGATCAGGCCCTGAGCGCGCGCGATAGGAACGGCAGGCTGACGTCCATCCGGTAGTCGATCGACGAGTGGGTGTCGTCGAATTCCTCGTAGACGTGCGCGATGCGATGCTCGGCGAGGCGCTTCGACAGCAGCCGCGCGCCGTAGTGAAGGTGATACTGGTCGCGCCACCCGCAATCGATGTAGATGCCGCGCAGCGTGCGCAGGTTTTTCGCATACTTGCCGACCAGCAGCACCGGATCGTGCTCGAGCCAACGTCGCCAGCGCGCCGGCAGCAGTTCGCCGGTCTCGAGGTTGAACGGCACGCGAAACCCGTTCGGCGCGCGCGGATCCGGGTCATAGCTGGCAGCCATCGCGATTTCCATGATCGCGTGCATCTCGCCTTCGGAAAGCCTTTCCTTGTCCCACATCGCCGCGAGGAAGCGCTTGACGCGCCCGTCGTCGCGCCCGTCGGCGGCAAGCTTGGCGTCGCGCGTGGCGTCGACCTTGCCCGCGCGCCGGGCGCGTCCGCGGTAGCGATCGAGCTCGTTGAGCGTGCGCGGCCAATCGGTCAGGTAGCACAGGTTGAAATTGGCGTCGCCCGAGTGGTCGGCGACCGCGCCCCAGTATTCCGGATAGCGCATCGCGTGGATGATCGACCCGTAGCCGCCGGACGACTTGCCGAAGCAGCCGCGATGATCGCGCGACGCGAGCGTGCGGAACTCGCGGTCGACGAACGGAATGATCTCGCGCGTCAGGTAGTCGGCGTAGCGGCCGATCGCCGACGAGTTGATGTACTGGTTGCCGCCCAGCGACGTGAAGCAGTCGGGAAACACGACGATCGCCGGCGCCATCCGCTTGTCGTGGATGAGCCGCGCGGCGCGCTCGGGGACGTTCTCGTCGAAGGGCCGCCAGTTGACGTGCGCCAGTCCGGAACCGGTGAATCCCACGAGATCGTAGAACACCGGGAAGCGCCGGCCGCGCGCCGTGCCGCTGGCGCTGTCGTATTGCGGCGGCAGCCATATCGCCAGCTTGCGCACGTGAGGGTCACCCAGCGGATTGTCGGCGAGGACCTTCGATGCGTGTTCGACGATGACGATGCGGCCCTGCGGAATCGACTGCAGCTTGCGTGCCATGAACGGCGGCCTCCGATGTGCGAGGCGCAGATGTTACGACATCGCGCGCCGCACCGCGGCGCGGCAATGCAATGTCACGCCGCCGCCACCAAGGGAGTCGCCGCCATCGCCGGCTCCGCGGCGAGCACCTGCGCGGCGGCGTTGACGACCGCGGCGATACGGCCGACGTCGCGCAGTTGCTGCACGGTCAGTCCGGACTCCTGCAACAGCTTGTAGTGTGACGCCACGCAGAAGTGACACTTGCCGATGATCGACGCGGCCAGCGCGTAGAGCTCGAAGCTGACGCGATCGACGCCGCCGTGGCTCGCGTATGCATTCATCCGCAGCTCGGGACGCAGCGTCTTCAGCTCCGCGTCGCCCGCCATTTCGACGTACGGGTACCAGACGTTGTTCATGCCCATCAGCGCGGCCGCCGTCAGCGCCGCGTGCGCGTCGGCGTCGGCCAGCGCCGGGGAATTGCGCAACGCCGCGACCAGATCCGGCGACCGCGCGGCGAATGCCGCCGCCAGTGCCGCGCCGGCGGCCTGCAGCGGCGACAGACTCGAACGTGCGATCGCGCCGTCGAGGTTGAGGCGAATGTCCTTCGCGTAGTCGGGAATGCGCGACTTGATCGGTTCGAGATGATCCATGTGAGCTCCTCGTGGTCAGTCGCGCCGCGCCTTCGCCGACGCGGCGCGCGGGATGATGGTCTTAGAGTGTTGCGCCGCCGACGCTGCGGTTGCACGGACACAATTCGTCCGTCTGCAGTCCGTCGAGGATGCGCAGCACTTCCTCGGGATTGCGCCCGACGTTGAGGTTGTTGACCGACACGTGCTGGATCACGTTGTCCGGATCGACGATGAACGTCGCGCGCAGCGCCACACCTTCGCTGGCGTCGCGCACGCCGAGCTGGTCCACCAGCGAGCCTGCGGGGTCGCCGAACTGCCATTGCGGAAGCTTGTCGAGGTCCTTGTGTTCGCGCCGCCAGCCGAGCTTGCTGAACTCGTTGTCGACCGAACCGCCCAGTACCACGGCGTCGCGGTCGGCGAAGTCCTTGGCCAGCTTGGCGAAGCCGACGATCTCGGTCGGACACACGAACGTGAAGTCCTTGGGGTAGAAGTAGATGACCTTCCATTTCCCTGGAAATGACACTTCGGTGAGCGTTTCGAATGCGGACTGGCCGTTCTCCTCGGCTTGGTTGAAGCCCGGCTTGACGCCCTGGACCTTGAATCCCTCGAGTTTCTGACCGACTGTTTTCATGGGTTTTTCCTTTGCTCGTTGATGAATGCCACGATCAAAGGTTGGGGTCCGCCCACGTATAAATCAAATTGCAAATATCTAAAGTTTCGATAATTTAAATGTATCGTGAGGTTTATGGCCTTCACCCTGAGAGCGCGAGGGCGATCAGGGCGAGGGCCGATTCACCACCTGGCCAGCAAGCTGAGCGCCAAGCGGCGCAAGCGCGCGCTACTTCTTGCCGAGCATCGTGCCCCGACACTTCCTGGCGCCACAGCGACAGGTGTACGCCGCGCGCATCTTTTTGCCCATCCGGCCGTCGTAGGTGAGCTGGTAATCGTAGGTCAACTCCTCGCCCGGCTCGATGTCGCGTCGCGCCGCGATGAACACGCGGCCGTCGTCATCTTCGAAGGTCTCGCAATTCGGCTTGCAGGAATGATTGATCCAGCGCGCGGCGTTGCCGCGCACGTCGGCGTCGATCACCCGACCGTCGTCGAGGCCGAACAGGAACGTGTGATACGGATTGTCGGGATCCGACGCAGCACGCGTGTTGGCGTCATCCCACGTCGTGCGCTCGCCACGGTATTCGATGATCGTCTGCTTCTTGCGGATCGCACGCGCGGCGAACACGCCACGGCCGTGTATCTCCGAGTTGCGTACCACGTAGTAGCGCCTGGGTTTTGCCGCTGTCTTCGCTTTTGCCGTCTTGCTTGCCGCCGCCTTTGCCACCACGCGAAATCCCCCGCTTGCGAAAAGAACGCATTATGCCGGGCGCGAGGTACGCGCCTGCGCCACGTCGCAACGGCGTTGGCATCGCGCTCAGTGCACGGACGGCGCGAGCAGCACGAGCGCGAGCGGCGTCGTCAGCGCCGCCAGCATCGTCGACAGCAGCAGCGCCGACGCGATCGGGCCTTCGAGCGTCGCGAACTGGCGCGCCATCAGGTAGACGTTGGCGCCGGTCGGCAACGCCGACAGCAGCACCACCGCCATCGTCTCTTCCGGCGGCAGCGCGAAGGCGCGCGCCAGCCCCCATACGCAGATCGGCAGCGCGACCAGCTTCAGTGCAGTGATCGTCGCGCTGCGCGCGAGGCCCGCGCGTATGCCGTATTCGGCGAGCCCCATGCCGAGCGCCACCAGCGACATCGGCACCGCCGACGCCGACAACAGGCTCAGCGTCGCATCGACCACATGCGGCAGCCTCAATCCGGTGAAGCCCCACGCGGTGCCCGCGAGGATGCCCGCGACCACCGGATTGAGCACGACGCCCTTGGCGGTCCTGCCGAAGCCGGCCAGCGACAGGTCGCGATGGCGCGCCCATTCGACGGATACGGTGACCAGGGTCCACAGCGACAGCGAGTGGAACACGAGTACCAGCGATACCGCGGGCATCGCCTGCGGCGGCAACGTGATCTGCGCCATCGGCACGCCCAGCAGCACGTTGTTGGAAAAGATTCCGCCCATCGCCAACACCGACTGCGACGCGCCATCCATGCCGAATGCGTAGCGCGCGACGACGCGCGCCAGCACATAGACGACGAGGCATCCGCCGAAATAGACGAGCAGCAGTCGCGCGTCGACGTGCGGCATGTCGGCGAAGTCGCTCATCAGCCGGAACAGGAACGCCGGGATGGCGACGCTGAACACGAAACGCGTCAACGCGTCGGACGCGGTTCGCGGCCAGCCGAACGCGCGCGACAGCAGGAAGCCGACGAGGACCAGCACGAAGAGCGGTGACGTCAGCGCGAAAATGTCGAGCGCGCCACTCATCGGAGCGATGCATCCGCGCCATCGGTGCCGCGCGCGCGGCGCGGCAGCGTCAAACGAGATCCCGCAGCGTGAGCGTCACCGCGCGCCCGCTGGCGAGGGTCAGCTTGACCTTGGTGCCCGGCGCCGCCTTCAAGCGCGTGCGCAACGCATCGAGCGTGAGGCCGGCCACCGGCTTGCCGTCGACGCTCCTGATGAGGTCGCCGGACTTGATGCCTGCCTGCGCCGCAGGACCGCCACTCAGAACGTCGACGATCTCGATGCCGCTTTTGCCGCGCTCGACCCAGACGCCGGCACGGTCATGCACGTCCTTGTCGTCGAACAGCGCATTCTTCTCGAACCACATCGCCTCGTTGCGATAGTCGAACACCAGGTTGAACCGATGCAGCACGCCGTATCCGACGTTGCCCGCCAACGCCGGATCGGCAAGAGCACCGCTGCTGGCGGTCGACAGCAGCGTCACCGGCCCCGGCACGTCGACGCCGCCCAGCTTGAGTAGCGCGCCGCGCGCGAGTCGTGCGCGCGCAGGACCGCCCACGCCCGCGCCGCTGATCACTTCGGCGGTCGCGTGGTACTTGTCGGCGAGCTTGTTGGTTTCGGCGAACGGCGCGGTGAGCGTCAACGATGAGCGCGAGCCGGTGTCGATATCGAACACTCCCGGGACGCCGTCGATGCTGCCCTCGACTTCCGGGATGTGGTCCCTGAACTGGATCGGCACCTTGACGCCGCCGCCGCGATACGTCCACTGTCCGGGCTGGTAGAACACGATGCGCTTTTGCACGTAGTCGATGCGCGTGGGAAAGCGCTTGAAAAGCTCGTAGCCGACGAGTCCCGCAACATGGTCCATGCCCTCGATGCGGCGAAACTGCGCGTCGAGCGGCAGCGTCACGAACACCTGGTTGGCAAGCACGATGCCGCCGAGGTCGAGCGACGGCACGCGCGTCAAGCCGGCATCCGACTTCGCGTCGCCGACGCCAGTGGCGGCGATCGCGCCCGCCGACTTGAGGCCGAGCGCCTGCACGGTCTGCGGGAACAGCACGTTGGCGCCGCCCGAATCGAGCAGCATCAGGAACGGGCCCTTGCCGGCGAGCCTGACCTCGACGTAGATGTGGCCGTTGGCGAGCGTGATTGGCAACTGCACCTCGGATTTGCCGGCGGGGAAGGTGTAGTCGGGCGCGGGGGGCGCCGGTCGCGCGAAGTTGACCGGCTTCGACGGCGCGTCGAAGTCGATCGCGTCGACGGTGACGACCTCGTCGTAGCGCGGATCGCCGCGCGTCGCGCGCACGCGAAACGGCAGGCGCAGGCCGTGGACGGCACGAAAATCCATGTAGTACTCGGTGCGCGTCTCGCTCGCCTCGCGCTCGACGAGGCGCTCGATCAGGTGCGTATCGGCGTTGATCCACAGGTCGAACTCGCGGCCGCCTGCGGGCGTGATCGACACGACGTCGAAGTCGGCGTCATCGCGATGCTCGCGATCCTTGTAGACGATCGTTGCCGGATGTCGTGCAGGAAACCAGAAAGCGAGCTGGTCGCGATAGCCGGCATTGACGGCGAGCTCGCGTGCCGCGCGCGCCGATTCGCCGCGCGACTCGCCGGCGGCGTCCTGCGTCCAGCCGGCGTTGCCGTCGAAGCCCGCGGCGCCCGAGGTCGGCCCGAGCGAATACGTGAGGAACGAGCGGCCGGTCGAGAATTCGCTCCACCGCTCCACCGGCCCGGTGAGTCCGCCGGTCGACAGCGTCACTTTCGAATGCTGCGTCTTCAGGTCGTTCCAGGCCGAACCGCCGCTTGCAGCCTTGGCGGCGCCGAGGATCGCGACGGGATCGGGCGCGGGCGGCGGGGGTGCGGCGGCGGATGCGAGCGTGGCGAGTGCTGCGCACAGCGTCGCGACGAAGGTGCGCGTGACGAGGGTCATCGGTGAGGCGTCCGCGCGTTCGGCGGCAGCGGGCGGGGGTGGTGGAAGTCAGCCGCGTATTGTCCCATGAGGTGGCGACGCACCGGGCAGGGGGCTTGCGCAACGCGTCATCGCTGATGCAGGATGCGCCGGGGCGGGATGGCGCCGCCGCAATCCAGGGGATTCAACAATGAATTGCACGATCTGCGGTTTCGATAATCCTGCCGACGGCCGTTTTTGCAAGAAATGCGGCGCGGCGCTGGTGGCGCCCGTCGGCACGGCGCCTGGCGTGGCGCCCGTGCAGGCCGCGATAGCACCGGCGAGTGCCGACGCGCTCGCGGGCGTCGCGGCGTCCCCTTCGACCGGGATCCCGAAGCCCTACATTGTCATCGCCGTCGTGGCGCTGGTGATCCTCGTGGGCGCATGGGTTGCGTGGCGCGCCGTCGGCGGCAACAGCCAGGTTGGCGACGAACTGGCGACGACGAACAGCGCGACGCCTGCGGAGAGCAAGTCCGAGACGCCGCCGCCAGCCGCCGACGCAACGACATCGTCGACGCCTGCACCGACACTCGCAGCGGCGACCTCACCGCCAACGCCACCGGCGGACAATGCCGCCGCAACACCGGATACGGATGCGAGCCCCGCGCCCGATGTCGCCAAGGCCGCACCGAAAGCCGCGCACAAGGCCGCCGCCAAGGCACGTCCGCAGCCAGCGGCGCCGCTGCCGTCGACCGCCATTGCGCCGGCGCCCGAGCCGCGCGCCGCAGCTGCGCCGGCCGCCAAGGCCGCGCCGCGCGCCGATCGCTGGGCGCAGATGGCCAACGAAATGAATGCCTGCGCCGGCAATTTCCTGGAGCGCGTCGTCTGCGAACAGAAGGTCCGCATTCATTACTGCGACGGCTACTGGGGCAAGGTGCCGCAGTGCCCGACGGGACCGGCGCCAACGACCGGCGGCTGACGCCAGGCTATGCTGGGAGCGGCAGCGCGGGCGGCGCGTCGCCGTCCTGCACCGGAGGCTTCTTGCTGGCGAGGGTGTCGAGCGCTGCGCTGACCGCGCGATCGAACAGCGGCACCGGCTCGACCACCAGCGCCGCACGCCCGGACCCGAGCTCGTAGGCGAGCTCCTCGGGCGAGAACACGAAGGCGCGCCGCCGCGCGCGGCTGGTGAACACGTATTTGCTGCGCAGCGGGCTCACCCACGTCAGGCGCGCGTTGATGGTCTCGCCGTCGCGGCGGAATGCGAGCCACGTTCCGGCCGGCATTTCACTGACGAAGTCGTAGACGTTGCCCACCTTGTGACTCGCGCTCGGCGCCACCGGCGGCGGCTCGACGCCCGCAAGATCGGGCGCGGGCGGCGGCTTGATCGCGCTCATGTGCAACTGGTAGAGCTCGTCGAGGAAGCGCTTCGAGCGCTCGGCATCGACGCTGCGCGCGCCGATGCCCTCGCGCAGCCCGCGGATCAGCATCGGGATCATCTTGGTGAGCCGCGCTTTCTGCGCAGTGCGTTCCTTGGCGACGATGCTCCACAACAGGTCATCGAGTGTCGCCAGCGCGCTGCGGTAGGCGTCGCTGTCCTCGCCGTGACGTGCGCGCACGTCGCCCAGGTAGTCGGCCCAGATCGTTTCGGCGAAGCTGCGCACCTCGAGCGGCAGGTCGAGACCGGCCAGGCGATCGCGCACCAGCGCGCGCGTGACCGAGTGATCGGCCTCGCTCTCTTCGGCGGCAAGTGCCGCGGCGACATCGTCCTCGACGGAGATGTCGGACTGGCGCCGCTCGTCGTCGATGAAATCGCGCAGCTTGCGCTCGGCGACGTCGAAGGTCGTGACGTCGATCTCGAAGTCGCGGCAGATGTCGTCGATGACGGCGCTGGCGGCGAGCTCGAAGCCCGCGCGATAGCCGGCGTCATTCTGCGCACCGATCGCCGCCTCGGCGAGGTGGTCGAGCAACTGCCGCGCCGGATGCGCCTTGTCGGAAAAGAACGTGCGGTCGAGCAGCGCAACCTTGACGATCGGCACCTGCAGCCGGCCGAAGAGGCTCCGCAGCGATTGCGGAATCGACGGGTCGCGGAAGATGTAGTCGAACAGCAGCGAGATCACGTCGATCGTGATCTTGTCGGTGGGGTTGGTGATCTGGTCGGCGATGATGCTGCGGATGTGCGGCACGAGGTTGAGCGGCACGTGCATGCCCACCTGGCCTTCGGGTGTCGATTGCGCCAGCGCGCTCGCGAGGTCGAGGCGTTGCCATTGCCCCAGCGTCGCGAACAGCGGCGTCGACGTCCCGAGCGCCATCAGCGGATCGAGCGACGGCAGATCGCCGGGTGCCACCGGCGCGCGCGGCGCCGCGGCATCACGGTCGCTGCCCATCTTGGCGAGCGCGTGCAGCCCGGCGATGATTTCGGGTGCGATCAGCGGCTGCCGGTGGTCGTTGGCGCCAGCATGCGCCGATGGCGCGAGATGCTGATCGAAGTCGAACACCGGCGCGGCGCCGGGATCGCCGAGGATTTCAGGCACGACGACATTGGTGGGCAGGTCGCCGGCCTCGGCCATCAGCTTGCTGAACGCGGGCAACAGGTCGCGATCGTCGGCGGGGCGATGCTCGCTGCGAATGCGCAGCGCGGCCTTGATCTCCGGCAGCACATTGCGGTCGGCGAGGAAACGATTGAGCGAGATGTAGATCTTGTTGACGGCTGGCGTGAGATCCGCGAGCACGCGCTCCATCACCGGACGCCAGGTGCGCGCATTGGGATAGATCGCGCGCGACGTCGAGCCGATCGCGTCGAGGATGTATGCCGGGCCGAAAGGGTTGTCTGGGTCGTGCGGGTCGGCGTCGGGCAGCAGCAGCTCGAGCCTCATGTCGAGCGCGTCGAGCTCGCGGCGCGTGAGGCGCAGCAGGAACGACGTCGACATCTTGAGCGCGTCCTGTTTCTCGTGGTCGAACGCCGTCAGCACGCGCAACGACGCGAGCGAAGCGTCGAAGTCCGGGCGACGCCCCTTGCGTTTCGCGCCACCCACGCGCCGCGCGAACAATTCGTCAAGCGACTGCTCGAAGCGCGTCGTCCAGTCGGCGCGATGCGTCTTGAACTGCGCGACGTCGTCCTCCGACACGTACGAATTGTTTTCGAAGAGGTCCGTTGCCAGGTCGAGCGACGTGCGTGCGATGCCGACCAGCTTCGTCTTGTAGAGGCCGAAGCACTGGCGCAGCAGCGCCTGCGCATCGGTCGCTGAAAGTTGCGGCGAGGAACTGCCGGAGGTCGCGGAACGAACGTTGGCCATCAAATCTGCACGGGTATCGACGCTGCGCATTGTAGGCCAGCACAGGGGGCGCGTCATGCGCATCGGCAGTGCCGGCTGTCCGGTGGACGGTCGGTCAGGCATTGGTCGCGCGCGCAACGGCGCGGGTATATGCTTGGCGCCTGTCTGGCGATGTCACACATTGTGCGATACGCAATCAAAAATGCGGTGTTGGGCGGGGTCACGCTGAAGCGCGGCGTCGCAGTCGCGTGCGTCGCGCTATTGCATTGCGCAGCGCCGGCGGCGCGTGCAGGGACGATCTACAGGTGCGTCGACGCGTCGGCGCGCATCACCTACCAGTCGAGCGCATGTCGCGACGGCACGCCGATCGACATCGCGCCCGGCGCCTATGACGCGGCGGCGGCCGCGCGGATGCGCGAAGACGCCGACGCCTGGAACCGCCGCGACGACCTGCGACGCGCGCTGGCGGAACGCGCCGCAGCCGATGCAGCGCGTGCGCGCGGCGCCGACGAGGCGGCGCGCATCGCCGCCGCCAGCCGCGACGCCGAGGCGCCAGGCTGCGCCTATTGCGACGACTTCGGCATGGGGATCGCGTGGCCTTATCCGCCATCGACATTCGCGCCGCATCACCGCCCGCCAAGACCGCATCCGCGGCCGCCACCGGTTCCCTACCGGATCGTCATTCGGTAGCGTGCTGTCCCGTGAATTCCGAAATCAAAGGAGCGGATGGAACCAGCCGCCAGGCTGGCGCGCGGCCGAACGCGTGGCATTGGCTACGGTAAGGACGCGCAACGCAGCATGGTGGACGCGATTTTTTCAAATGAGGCCGCGAACGATCGAGCGAATTTTCGGGACAGGACGCTAGCCACGTCCCACGAACGGCATCTTGGTCGCCATCACCGTCATGAATTGCACGTTGGCGGCAAGCGGCAGACCGGCGATGTAGAGCACGGCACTGGCGACGTGCGCGACGTCCATCAACGGCTCGATCGCGATCGTGCCATTGGCCTGCGGCACGCCGGACGCCATGCGTTGCGCCATTTCCGTCCCCGCATTGCCGATGTCGATCTGGCTGCTGGCGATGTCGAACGCACGGCCGTCGAGCGCGATCGATTTGGTGAGTCCGGTAATCGCATGCTTGGTCGCCGTGTACGGCGCCGAATTGGGGCGCGGCGCATGCGCCGAGATCGAGCCGTTGTTGATGATGCGGCCGCCGCGCGGATTCTGCGCCTTCATCACCCGGAATGCCTGCTGCGCGCAAAGAAACGAGCCTGTCAGGTTGATATCGACGACGTTCTGCCATTGCTCGAGGGTGATCGCGTCGAATGCGCCGCCGCTGCTGACGCCGGCGTTGTTGAACAGCACGTCGACGCGACCGAAGCGCGCGATCGCCTTGTCGAACAGCGTGCGCACCGAGCCCGCGTTGGCAACGTCGGTGGCGATCGCCAGCGCGTTCTTGCCGTTGGCACCGGCTTCGGCGACCGTGTTGTCGAGCGGCTCGCTGCGGCGGCCGGCCAGCAGCACGCCGTAGCCGGCGTTGAGCATCGCCAGCGCGACTGCCTTGCCGATGCCGCTGCCGGCGCCGGTGATGACTGCTGTCTGCATGATCGTCAATCCTCCTGATGGGTCCGCGGCGGCGGGGCCCGGGTGATGGGTGTGGCGCGATGCCGCGTCATTCGCTGCGAGCGGTGGCTGCGCGTGCGTGGGAAAAGATCGCGTTGAGGATGATCGCGCCGAACGTCGCGGTGCCGATGCCACCGAGCGTGAAATTGCCGAAGCGCAGCGAGAAATCGCCGGCGCCCAGCACCAGCGTCACCGCGGCGACGACGAGATTGCGATTGTCGGTGAAATCGACGTGGTTCTGCAGCCAGATGCGCGCGCCGGCGATCGCGATGAGGCCGAACACGACGATCGACACGCCGGCCAGCACGGGGCCGGGGGTCGTCGCGATCAGCGCGCCGAACTTGGGGGAGAAACCCAGCACCAGCGCGACCAGCGCGGCGACGACGAACACCAGCGTGGAAAAGATGCGCGTGACCGCCATCACGCCGATGTTCTCGGCGTAGGTCGTCACGCCGGTGCCGCCGACCATTCCCGACAGCATCGTCGCCACGCCGTCGCCGACGAAGGCACGCCCGAGCAGCGGGTCGAGGTTGCGCGCGGTCATCGCCGACACCGCCTTCAGATGACCGAGGTTTTCGGCGACGAGGATGATCGCCACCGGCGCGATCAGCGTGATCGCCGCGAATGTGAACACCGGCCGCGCGAAATTGGGCGCGCCGAGCCATGCGGCGCTCGCCACCGGCGCGAAGTCGATCGGCTTGCCGAGTGCGAGGCCGTTGGCGACGAGCGCGTAGATGACGTAGGCGACGACGAGGCCCAGCAGGATCGGCAGGCGTTGCAGGCTGCCGCGCGCGAAGACGGCGATGCCGCCGACGGCGAGAATGGTGACCAGCGCCATCACGCCATCGAAGGTCGTCGCGTTGGCACTGCGCACCGCGATCGGCGCCAGGTTGAGGCCGATGACCGCGACCACGGCGCCGGTGACGACGGGCGGCATCAGCCGCTCGATCCAGCGCGTGCCGCCCGCCATCACCGCGGCGCCGATCAGCGTGTACAAGGCGCCGCAGGCGACGATGCCGCCCAGCGCGACGGCGATATTGGCGTTGGCGCCCTGGCCCGCGTATGCGGTCGCGGCAATGACGACGCCGATGAACGCGAAGCTCGAGCCCAGATAGCTCGGCACGCGTCCGCCGGTGACGACGAAGAACAGCAGCGTACCCACGCCCGACATAAGGATCGCGACGTTGGGATCGAAGCCCATCAGCAACGGCGCCAGCACCGTCGCGCCGAACATTGCGACCACGTGCTGCGCGCCGAGCGCCAGCGTATGCGGCCACGACAGGCGTTCGTCGGGCGCGACCACGCCCGCGTCCTTGCGGCGCCAGACCGGAAAATATCCGTCAGCCATCATCTCCCTCCGGGAATTCAGCCGCGCCGACGGCACGCAGCGGGCGCCGCGGGCGGCAGCCGCGGGACCTGTGAAGCGATGCCTAGTAGGAAAGCGGCGCGCGACCGCTGTTCGCGGCCGGGTCGGCAAAGCGGCCCGCATCCTCGTCGGCATTGCCCAGCGCGCCGACGCGGCCGACTCGCTGGTAGGTCCTGACGCCGGCGACGATTTCATCGACGCTCGCCTCGCCCTTGCCGGATGCCGAGCGCGCGTTGCGCTCGACGCACTGCTGCGATTCGAACACCTCCATGAACTCGCCGCGCCGGCGCATCGCGTCGCGCGCGCGTGCGCCTTGCACGCTCAGGTCCACCGGCGGCATCGTGCTCTGGTAAATCACGCCATCTGACTTGTCCAGCACAACATAGCAAGGGCTCGCGAGCGCCAGCGTGGCGGCGAGGCCCAGGGCGCCGGCAATACCGGTCGCAGCGAATCGTCGGATGTTCATGCGCATGCCTTTCGCGGGAAGTGGGCGCGCCGGCCGGATTCGATCGCCAACCCTGACGCGGCGCCATTATTGACGCTGCGAACGGCCATTGCAAACGCCGGCGCATCCGCGGCCGGGTTCGCCACGCTCATCGGCACTGTCGGCGCATCGCCGACGTACCTATCAGCGATGTCTGATCGCTGCGGGCGCAGCGCGTTCGTAGGATGTGAGTATCGAGGCGGCGGCCCCATCGGTTCCCACATCGGTTCCCACATCGGTTCCCACATCGGTTCCCACAGCGGTTCCCACAGCGGTTCCCACATCGGAGACCCATCATGTCCAGAATCGCGGCCGCGGTATTCGCCG
>JBDTWY010000018.1:0-58593 GCA_040006455.1 Betaproteobacteria bacterium
ACACCGCCGAATCGTACCGGCTGTGGCGTGGCGCGGTGGGCGCGCGCGACGTCGCGCGCCTCGACGCCGACGCGCTGGCGCGCGAGCGCGACGAGCTCGGCGCGCGGCAGCAGGAGCTCGCGGCGCTTGCCCCCGGCGAGCGTGAATGGGCCGAGCTCGGCGCGACGCAATCGCGGCTCGCCAACGCCGCCGCCTTGATCGACAGCGCGACGAGCGCGCAGACCGCGATCGACGGCGACGATGCGATGCTCGCGCGTCTGCACGCGCTCGCGCAGCAATTGACGCAGGCCGCGACACATGACGCTGCGCTGTCCGGCATTGTCGCGGCGCTCGATTCGGCGCGCATCCAGATGGACGACGTCGCGCATTCGCTGCGCGACTACTTGCGCAAGCTCGACGTCGATCCGCAGGAGCTCGCGCGCGTCGAAGAGCGGCTGTCAGCGCTGCACCAGGCGGCGCGCCGGTTTCGAGTGCGGCCGGACGAGCTGCCGGCGCTGGTCGCCGCCACCCGTGAGCGGCTGGCGGAGCTCGCGCAGGCGGGCGACAGCGTCGCACTCGATGCGCGCGTCGCTGCGGCCGAGCTCGCATGGCGCGAGCTCGCGCAGACCTTGTCGCGCAAGCGCAGGCTCGCCGCCACCGAGCTGTCGAACCGCGTCACCGCGGCGATGCAGGACCTCGCGATGCCGGGCGGCCGCCTCGACGTGCGCCTCGATGCGCTGGCGGAGCCGGCGAGCCATGGACTGGAGAACGTCGAGTTCGACGTCGCAGCACATCCGGCGCAGCAACCGGGGCCATTGTCGAAGGTCGCGTCAGGGGGCGAGCTGTCGCGCGTGGCGCTGGCGATCCAGGTCGCGACGAGCGAAGTGGGCAGCGTGCCCACGCTCGTGTTCGACGAAGTCGATACCGGTATCGGCGGCGCAGTCGCCGCCACCGTGGGTCGCCTGTTGCAGGCGCTGGCGGCGACGCGCCAGGTGTTGTGCGTCACGCACCTGCCGCAGGTTGCCGCCTACGCCGATCATCACTTCCTGGTGCGCAAGGAGGTGGCGCCCATGCGCGCGGGCAACGGCAACGCGTCCGGCGTCAGCAGCGAGCTGACGCGGCTTGCACGCGATGCACGGATCGATGAGCTGGCGCGAATGCTGGGGGGTGCGGCGATCACCGCCAAGACGCGCGCGCATGCGAAAGAGTTGTTCGAGCAGCACCGGCGCGCGGACTGACGCGGCGGCAGCGCTTGCGGCGGGCACATTCAGCGGCGGGCACGTTCGTGCCGGCGCCGCAGCGCGAACGATGCGGGTCAGCGCGCGGACTTGCGCAGTGCGACGGGTGTGGCACGCGTCGACTTCGACGCGTGCTTGGTCTTCTTGGCGTGCAGGATGGGTGCGGCCTTGGCGACGGCCAGCGCACCGCCGGTCTCGAGCCAGTACTTGACGCGATTGGCGTCGGCGAGTCGCGTGTACGAACCCACTGAATCGAGCAGCACGATCACCATCGGCTTGCTCGCGATCTCCGCCATCATCACCAGGCAACGCCCGGCCTCGTTGATGAAACCGGTCTTCTGCAGCTTGATGTCCCAGCTGCCCGACTTCACCAGGCGGTTGGAATTGTTGAAGCCCAGGATGCGCCCGGTCGGCTGCACTTCGACGAAATGCGACTGCGTCGTCGTGAATTCGCGAATCATCGGATAGGTCGCCGCGGCATTGACCATTTTCGCGAGCTCGTTCGCCGTCGACACATTTTGCGGCGACAGGCCGGTGGAATCGCGAAAGCTCGTGTGCGTCATGCCGAGCGCCAGCGCCTTGGCGTTCATCGCCGCGACGAAAGCGTCGGTGCCGCCCGGATAGCTGCGCGCCAGCGCCGACGCCGCGCGGTTTTCCGACGACATCAGCGCGAGTTGCAGCAATTCACGGCGCGACAGCTCGGTGCCCATACCGAGCCGCGAGCGGCTGCCCTTCAGGAAGTCGAAGTCCTCGCGGTCGATGGTGATCGTGGCGTCGAGGTCGGGATGCGCGTCGAGTACCACCATCGCCGTCATCAGCTTGGTGATGGATGCAATCGGCGTCACGTCGTCGGCCGATTTGGCGTAAATGGTCTCGTTGCTGGCCGGATCGATGATCAGCACGCTTTGCGACTTGAGCCGGAGCTTTGCAGGATCGAGCACGGTCCCGCCCGCCAGCGCCGGGAGCGCGAAGGCAGCAAGTGCCGCGAAAACAAGGGGTCGAAGCAATTTCATGATCCGTAACGTGAGAAAAACCCTGCTGGGTTATAGCACGCCTTTTGCAAAAATTGCATCCACTGTCGTCGCATCAAGGGGTTAGGCGTGTTGCGCCCAGGCTACAACGGCCGAACCGCGTTCGCCGCCGACCGCTCTCTCCCACATCCGGAATTTCAGTCCGCCGTGGCTCCGCCCGGAATTTCCCGGCCCGCGGCGTCCTTGTCCTCGGATTCCTGCAGCCGCCACATGCGGGCATACGACCCGTTGGCAGCAAGCAAAGCAAAGTGCGTGCCCCGTTCGACGATCCGCCCGGCTTCCAGCACCAGGATCTGGTCGGCGTCGATGATCGTCGACAGCCGATGGGCGATGGTCAGCGTCGTGCGCTCGCGGGCGATTTCGGCGAGCTCGGCCTGGATCAACTTCTCGGACCTGGAATCGAGCGCCGACGTCGCCTCGTCGAATACCAGCACCGCCGGCTGCTTGAGAATGGCGCGGGCGATGGCGACGCGCTGTTTTTCGCCGCCCGACAGCTTGAGGCCGCGCTCTCCTACCGGGGTCGCATAGCCGTCCGGAAGCGACGTGATGAAGTCGTGGATCTGCGCGAGCCGCGCCGCGGCGACGATGTCCTCGTGCGACGCGCCCGGCCGGCCGTAGCCGATGTTGTATTCGATCGAATCGTTGAACAGCACCGTGTCCTGCGGCACGATGCCGATGGCCGCGCGCACGCTCGCCTGCGTCACTTCGCGCAAATCCTGAGCATCGATGGTGATCCGTCCGCGCGAGGCGTCGTAGAAGCGGAACAGCAGCCGCGCCAGCGTCGACTTGCCTGACCCCGACGGACCGACCACGGCGACCGTGTGGCCGGCGGGAATCGTCAACGACACGTCGAACAGGATCTGGCGCTTCGTGTCGTAGCCGAAGTCGACGTGCTCGAACGTGACGACCCCGGCGCTGACGGCGAGCGGGGGCGCGCCCTCGCGGTCGCGCACTTCGGCGTTTTCCTCGATCAGGCCGAACAGCCGCTCCATGTCCGCCAGCGCCTGCTTCATCTCGCGGTAGATGACACCGAGGAAATTGAGCGGGATGTAGAGCTGGATCATGAACGCGTTGACCAGCACCAGGTCGCCGACGGTCATCCTGCTGTCGACGACCCCCGCGGTCGCGCGCCACATGATCAGCGACACGGCGATGGCGATGATCGCGCTCTGGCCGATGTTGAGCACCGACAGCGACGTCTGGCTCTTCACCGCGGCGTGCTCCCAGTTCTCGAGGCTGTCGTCGTAGCGCTGCGCCTCGAACTTCTCGTTGCCGAAATACTTGACCGTCTCGTAGTTGAGCAGGCTATCGATCGCGCGCGAATTGGCGCGGCTGTCGAGCTCGTTCATCTGCCTGCGGAAATGCGTCCGCCATTCGGTGATCGAGATCGTGAACACGATGTAGAGCGCCAGCGCGACGAAGGTGATCGCGATGAAGGTCCAGTCGTAGCGCGTGGCGAGGATCACCGACACCAGCGTGATCTCGACCAGCGTTGGCAGGATCGAGAACAACGTGTAGCTGATCAACGTCGAGATGCCGCGCTGGCCGCGCTCGACGTCGCGCGTGAGCCCGCCGGTCTGGCGGTTGAGGTGGAAGCGCAGCGACAGCGCGTGCAGATGACGAAAAACCTGCAGCGCGATCGTGCGCACCGCGCGCTGCGTGACGCGCACGAACAGGATCTCGCGCAATTCCGTGAACAGCGTCGTCGACAGCCGCAGCGCGCCGTAGGCGACCAGCAGCGCAAGCGGCACCACCAGCATCGCCGTTCTCTGGTCGAGGTTGTCGACGATGTGCTTGAGGATCACCGGCACGCCGACGTTGGCGACCTTGGCGGCGACCAGGCACACGATGGCGGCGATCACGCGCGTCTTGTAGCGCCACAGGTAGGGCATCAGCGTGGCGATCGCCTGCCAGTCATTGCCACGCGGCCGCGACTTGTCGGGCGCGGGAAGCGGAACGGACGCGGCGTGATGACGCATCCGCGGAGTCTAGCAGCGCGACACCCTGATTCGTCGGTGCGACGGCTAGTCAGGCGCCGGGTTCGTTCCCTTCCACCACTCGTGGCCGCCGTAGCCCAGAAATCCCATCGCGACGCGCACGAACCCGTAGGCGATCCAGCACATGGCCTTGGTCAACATCGGCCGTTGCGCCCAGCGCTGCGGCGCGACGCGCTCCGCGCCGCCGTCGATCATCGACACGAGCTCCGTGCGCAAGCGGTCCGCGAACTGCGGATCGCGCACGACGACATTCGCCTCCCGCGCCATCAGCAGCGAATACGGGTCGATGTTCGACGAACCCACGGTTGCCCAGCCGTTGTCGACCACCGCCACCTTGGCGTGCAGGAACGATCGCGAGTATTCCTGGATCGCGATGCCCGCATCGATCATCTGTCCATACAGCGCGCGCGACGCAAAGTGAAGCAGCAGGTATTCGACACGCGCCTGCAGCAGTAGCGTCACCTGCACGCCGCGACCCGCGGCGGCGATCAGCTCGCGACGAAAGCGGATCCCCGGAAAGAAATAGGCGCTGGCGATGATGATCTCGCTGTGCGCGGTGCGTATCGCCGCGAGATAGGCGCGCTCGATGTCGCGCCTGTGGCCCAGGTTGTCGCGCACGACGAACTTGGCGGTGGTCTCGCCCGCATTCGCGACGTGCAGGCTCAGCTCTTCGTCGTTTTCCTCGGCGCGATCGGTGCGATCACCCTCGAACTCGAACAGCTGCACGATCTCCCACAGCCGGTGCATCGTCGGGACGATGAGGCCCAGCAGCGGGCCGCGCACGCGCACGGCGAAGTCGACGCGCGGCGGCGTGTGTCCCGGCGTGTTCATGTCGTCGATGATGTTGATGCCGCCGACGAATGCGACCTTGCCGTCGACCTGCGCGAGCTTGCGATGCAGTCGCCGCATCCGGTGCGAGCGGAATTGCCACGGCGCGACTTCGGGGCGGTACTTGAGCAGGTGGACGCCGCCGTCGCGCAGATGCTGCTGCAGGCGGGGCGTCAGGAAATGCCGCGCACCCCAGCCGTCGACGAGCACGCGCACCGCGACGCCGCGCCGTGCCGCGGCGACAAGCGCGTCGGCGATTCCGTTGCCGGCAGCGTCGTCGGCGAAGATGTAGGTTTCGATCCAGACCTCGTGACGCGCTTGCGCGATCGCGTCGAGCAACGCGGGAAAATATTCGCGGCCGCTGCGCAGCAGGTCGATGGCGTTGCCCGGCAGGAAGCGGCGCATGCGGGTGGCGCTCAGCGCGAGCGCATCGACAGGTCGAATGTCGCGGCGAGCGCCGCGTGATCGGACATGCGGTTGCCGGGATTCGCGTAGTGAACGCGCGCGTCGATGACGTCGAGTCCGCGCGCGTAGATGCGATCGAGGCGGAACATCGGCATCAACGCCGGGAAGGTGCGTGCGGTGCGGCCGCTGACGTGCTCGAAGACTTCGACCACGCCGAGGTCCTCGATCAGCGCGCGGTTCGCCTTGTGACGCCAGTCGTTGAAGTCACCGGCGATGATCAGCGGAGCGTGGCGCGGCACGGTCGCGCGTATGCGTTCGACCAGCGTATGAATCTGCCATTGGCGGCCGCGCTCGAAGAGTCCCAGGTGCACGTTGAGACAGTGGATCTCGGGCATCCGCGGCCCGGGCTTCAGCACGCAGTGAAGCATGCCGCGGCTCTCGAACATGTGCGCCGAAATGTCCTCGTTGTCCTGGCGCACGATCGGAAAACGCGACAGCAGCGCGTTGCCATGATGGCCGTCGCGGTACGACGCGTTCTTGCCGTACGCGACTTCGTGCCACACGCTGTCGGCGATGAATTCGTGCTGCGACTTGAGCGGCCAATCCTGGTACCGGCTGGCGTGGCGCTTGTGCACGCCCTGCACTTCCTGCAGGAACAGCACGTCGGCGGACAGTCCACGCAGGCGCTCGCGCAGATCGTGGATCACCATCCGCCGCGCGTGTGTGAATCCCTTGTGGATATTGTAGGTGGCGACTGTGAATCGCATTGAACGGATCCGCTCTCGCGCGATGCGCGAGCCTCACATGTTAACCAAGGTCCGCGGTTACCGCGATTGGCCGTTCGCCGACACCCGTGCAACCTGTCCACCTACATCCGCCCTCGCACCGCCACGGTGCGATGCCATGCGGCGGATCGCGCGGTCGCCAGGGCGTCATCGATCGCCGGTTCCCCGCTGGATGAGCTCGATCTTGTACCGGTCCGGATCCTCGACGAACGCAATGACCGTCGTGCCGCCCTTGACAGGCCCCGGCTCGCGCGCCACGACGCCGCCATTGGCGCGAACGCGCTCGCACGTCGCCACGATGTCATCGACGCCGATCGCCAGATGGCCGAACGCGGTGCCCAGCTCGTAGTGGTCGACGCCGTCGTTGTGCGTAAGCTCGACTTCGCCGTGGCCGTCGCCGTTGCCCGCGCCGAAGCCGACGAATGCGAGCGAATATTTCTGTGCGGGACGATCGGTTCTGCGCAGCAGGTTCATGCCGAGCGAGCGCGTATAGAAGTCGATGGATCGATCGAGGTCGCCGACCCGCAGCATCGTGTGGAGGAGTGTCATCGTGCTCGCCAGGAAGGGTTACGGGAATGGCCGGGAAAAGCGACCCGGTAGTTGCTGTTTAGCGAGGCCCCGGCATGCCGAATGGGGCTCGGCAGATGCTTGCAGCAGGCACCGGAAACAGGTTTTTGTCCAATGTCTCAAATTCACGACGGTTGACGACAATGACATATGGGGTTTCAATCTGCCTGCCCGCTTGGAGCCAATCGACCCCGATCCGTTAAATTAACTTGGGGAAAACAGCCTTCCTGCGGGGGAAATGAGTTTACAAAATGGCTCGGTTTGCTAGACTGCCGGGGCCGTACCCAATAATCCGCGTCCGTTCACCTAGCAGCAATGTGCGGTCGACAGCAATCAAAGGTGATCAAGATCGCTCAGAAAAATCCGCCGACGGCGCGCGAGTACGACGGTCCCGACCACGTCGCCCCCCGCGAACCCAACCTCGGCATCGACCCGAAACAATTTCTCGCCGCACTGTCACCTGCATCGGCCGCGGCAAAATCCACCGGCATCCAGCGCGGCGTCGTCACGCTGATGAGCCAGCGCGGACGCGCTGTACCGAAGCGCACGCGTAGCGAATTGTCGCGCAAAACGCGCAGCAAATCCGCCGCGCCCGCGACGAACCACTGCGCACTCTGCACGCGCATCGCCCAGTCCCCTGAAGAAATCGAGGCCGCGCATCAGCTCGTGCACCGTCGTTACGCATGGCGCGGCTATGACGTGCCGTCGCCCGCACCGGGCATGTGTGCGTCCCACGTCGACAGCGCCAATGCCCCTGTGCGTGAAATCACCTTCGTCGCCACCGACGACGTCGATACCGTCGGCACGATCACCTTGGGACTCGACGGCGACGACGGACTGCTCGCCGAGCGCACGCACGGTGATGCCGTCGCGCAACGGCGCGCCGCCGGTGCCAGCGTCTGCGAACTGACGCGGCTGGCCGTTGCCGAGCGCGCGGACTCGCGCTCGGTATTGGCTGCCCTCTTCAACGTCGCCTATGTCGCGGGCAGCGTGCACGGCGTCACCGACGTGTTCATCGAGGTCAATCCGCGGCACGTCGGCTTTTATACGCGCGTGCTCGGCTTTGCCGTGGCGGCCGCCGAGAAATTCTGCGAGCGCGTGCATGCGCCGTCGGTGCTGCTGACGCTGGCGATCGAAGAGCTCGAGCGCCGTCTGCTCGACCTCGACATCACGTTCGCGCCAATGTCGTTCTCGGCGCGCGCTGCCTGAAGTCGCGCGCAGCGCGACGCGACGTCATTGAATGGCTGGCGCCTGTGGCGCCGGTCATCGGTTGCGGGTCAACTCAGAAGTCGAGGCGCGCCTCGGTGTAGACGCGATCGCGGTTGCCGTAGCGTCCGAAGAACGTGTCGGTCGATCCGGAGAAGATGTCGACGCCCACGCTCACCATCAGGTTGCGCGCCGCATTCCAGTTGAGGCGCGGACGGATGATCTCGCCGCCGTCGCGAAAATTGCGTATCCACAGTATCTGCGGCTCGAGCGTCGGCGTCAGCTTGGTCGAGACGAAGACGCTCGCACCGAACCCGTCGTTGACAATGGCGATGCCATCGCTGCTGCCGCCGGAGTAGATGCGCTGGAATCCCTGCACGTTGACGCGCGTGTCAAGCGGCAGCGCCCATTCGAGGCTGACGATGTAGTCGAGCGTCTGGCGCTGCACGGTGTCCTCGGTAGATTGCAGGTTGGACAGCGCAAAGTTGTGGCCGTGCGTGTAGACGGCTTCGCCGCGCAGCACCGCGGGTCCCAGGTCCTGGCTCACCGTGCCCCCGGCCTGCCAGATGCGGTCGTAGCGCGGCTCGAACCGGAACGGCTGCAGCGCATCGCCTCCCGCCACGCGGTAGAACGTCGGCGACGTGCTGAAGCTGCGATAGTAGAAAGCGGACATGTCCCAGCCCGCGAGCACCGTATTCGCGCGCATGCCGAAGTTGCCGTTGGCGAGCGTGCGCGCCGGGCGTTGCGGGTCGTCGAAGAGATCCGCCACATCGGACGGAATCGGCGATGGCAGCGGCACCGGGTAGAACTCCGATCCCGGCTTGCCGATGATGTCGAAGGCCGGCACCGGGATGTAAATGAATTCGAGGTGAGCGTCGCCGGCCGTGTATTCGGCGCGCGCCGCCCATTGGGGGATGCGCATCACGTCGAAGCTCGGCAACAGGAATTCGCGCATGTCGCGCGCCGACACGACATCGGCGAAGTAGAGGCCGACGACCTCGCCCCAGACGATCTGTTGCGCGCCGACGCGAAAGTCCCAGTCGCCCGACGAGAAATCGAGGTAGTTCTCGCGCCAGAACGCGTCGAAGCGCTGGTCGCGCTTGACGGCTGCGGGATAGAAGCCGGAATTGAGGTAGATCGGATCGGCGTCGATGCGGCCGCTGGCCTTCCAGCGGACTCCGCCACCCAGGTCGCCCTGCGCGGTCAATTGCAGGCGGCCCACGGCGCGCGACCAGTGCGTGGGATCGGCGTAGGTGTAGGCGCCCAGGCCCTCCAGGAATCCGGAAACGCGCACCGCCTTGGTCGCCGGCTCGGCGAAAAGGTCTTCACGCGACTTCGGTGCGGCGTCGGCGGGCGGCGCCGTATCGGGCGCGGCCGCGGGCGCGGTGATGCCGAACAGTTCGTCGCGCGTGATCGGATCGGCGGCGCTGGCAGGTGCTGCGGTAGCGAGACAGAACGCCGCGAGCAGCGTGCCGCCCTTCGGGATCGATCGAATCATCATGTGCTCCGCGCCGTTTTCATGGAGTAGGGGTGGCCTGCCGGGCACGCACGACGACCCAGCTCAGCGCCGACCTGACGCCGAGCTTGTGGATGCGGCCGTCGGCGATACGCACCAGCCGGTCGGCCTTCGCGATCACCTTCTTGTCATGCGTGGAAAAAACGAACGTGGTCCCGTACCGGCGATTGATGTGCTTCATCAGCTCGAGGATCGACTCGCCGGTCTTGCTGTCGAGGTTGGCGGTGGGCTCGTCGGCGAGGATGATCCGCGGCCGCGTCACCAGCGCACGCGCGATCGCGACGCGCTGGCGCTGTCCCCCCGAAAGCTCGTTGGGACGATGCGTGGCATGCGACTTGAGATGCACGAGGTCGAGCATTTCCGCCACCCGGTTGCGGCGCTCGTCGCGGCCCACCTCGCCGAACTGCAGCAGTGGATATTCGACGTTTTCCTCCGCCGTCAGCACAGGCAGCAGATTAAAGGTCTGGAAAACGAAGCCGATAGAACGCGAACGGAGGTCGGCGAGCGCGTCGGGGGAGCGACCGCTGGTGTCGTTGCCGTCGATGACGATGCGTCCGCGCGTAGGCGTGTCGATGCAGCCGATCAGGTTGAGTAGCGTCGACTTGCCGCTGCCCGACGGACCGGCGATGGCGAGAAAGACGCCGTCCTCGATATCGAGGCTCACGTCGGTCAGCGCGGGCACCCATTGCTTGCCGAGCCGGTAGTTCTTGGAGACCTTGTCGACGTGGATCAGCGCCATGGAATCAGGCATCCCGCATCACTGCGCCGCGAATGGGCATATCATTGAATCGATGACTCGTATGTTGACTACATCACGCGCCCATGCGCGCAGGCTGGCTCGATTGTGCTTCGCGGTACCGTGCATAACGATCGCGTCCTTGGCGTTGTCCGCTACGACGCCCGCCGATCCCCCCGATGCCGCGTCGATCGTGCAAAAAGCCGACGAGGTCCGCTTCCCGAGCGAGGCGTTCGAGGCCACGGTGACGATCGACACGACGAGCGACGGCGCCGCCGCCGAAACGCGGAAGTACCGGATCCTGTCGAAGGGCAACGACAACACGATCGTGATGGTAACCGAGCCCGCCGCGGAGCGGGGCCAGATCCTGTTGATGAAGGGCCACGACCTGTGGGTGTTCCTGCCCAACGTTTCGCAGCCGGTGCGGCTGTCGTTTTCGCAGCGCCTCACCGGGCAGGTGGCCAACGGCGATCTTGCGCGCGTCAATTTTTCCGGTGACTACGACGCGCGGCGGGTGCGCAGCGAAGAAATCGACGGCGAGACGATGGAGGTGCTGGAGCTGACGGCACGCGAGCGCAGCGTGACCTATCACAAGGTGATGTACTGGGTGCGCAAGTCGAACAACTGGCCGTACAAGGCGGAGTTCTATTCGGTGTCCGATCGCCTGCTGAAGACGGCGACGTACGACGGGTTCAAGCGGGTCGCCGGCCGCGTGCGCCCGACGCGCCTCGTGATGCAAGATGCACTGCGCCAGGACGAGCGCTCGACGCTTCGCTACGATGACATCCGGCCGCGGGATCTTCCCGACCGTATGTTCACCAAGGACTACCTGAAGCGGCTCGAGTGATGAAAGAATCGCTGCGCAGGATGTTGACCCGGTTCGGCTTGACCAAGGCGCCGGCGCCTCCCAAGTCCGCGTCGCGGCGCTCCGCGGAAGCGCATGCGTCGACGTCGCCCGGCTTCGTCGGCACGGTGACGCGCACCGGCGAGACGATCTACGATCATCGCGGCCTGCGGTTTCACAGCCTGACGCTCAACGCCGCCGACCTGGGGCTGCTCGAAAATCCCTCGCAGATTCGCGGCGGATTCAAGATCCGCGTCGCCAAGCAGCCCGGCGGCCGCCTCCGCGCGGGTTCACTGGTCGAGAAGCGCTACTCGGGGCGGGGCTACACGACCTCGCAGTCCGACGAGGATCCCAACCTGTCGACGTTCATCGCCTACGACGAGGGCGTGCTTGTGGGCACGGTCAGCGTGCGCCTCGACTCGAGCCAGGGCCTGTCGTCGGACGATCTCTACCAGGCGGAGCTCGACGCGCTGCGCGCACGTGGCGACAAGCTCTGCGAATTCACGCGCCTCGCCGTCGACAAGACGGTCGCCAGCAAGCCGGTGCTCGCGGGTTTGTTCCACACGGCCTACCTGTACGCAGCAGTGATCCGCGACTATACGCACGCGGTGATCGAAGTGAATCCGCGCCATGTGACGTTCTATCGCCGCGCATTGGGGTTCGAGCCGATCGGCGAGAAGCGGATGAACAAGCGTGTCAATGCGCCGGCGGTGCTGTTGTGCGTACCGTTCGCCGCCATCGCCGAGGGCCTGAGGCTTTATGCGGGAACGCCGTTGACGGCAGGTACCGGACGTTCGTTGTTTCCCTATGGATTCCACGCCGAGGAAGAGCGCGGCGTGCTGGCACGGTTGCGGTTACTGGTACAGGAACACTAGCCGTTGGCGCGTCGCGTCGATGGGCGAATCTCGAATTCGGCAGCATTCACCGATGGATCGCAGGCGAAAAAAAACCCCGGGACGAACCCGGGGTTTTGTCAACTCTGGAGTCAGCGAGGTGATCAGCCTTGCTTCTTGGAACGACGGCTCATTCCCAGTCCGAGCAATCCGACACCGAGCAGCGCGAGCGTCGCCGGTTCCGGAACCCTGCCGAAGATCACGTCGAGCGAACCGTTGATCGTCTGCGTGCCGGCAACTTGGAAGTTGTTCAGCTGGCCTGATTGGAACGACAGGTTGTAGAACGGAACGGGCGACGTGAAGAATCCGCTGCCGAGTGCCGTCAACGCGAAGCTGGTCGTCGTGCCGAAACTGCCGCAGTTGATGCCAGCCCCGCCGCCCGCCGTGCAGGTGGTAAGCGTCGGATCGAGCTTGCCCTGTCCGCCCAGCGGCGTGCCGGTCGCGATCAGATAATCCGGATCGCCCGTGTTGCCAGTGATCCAAGGCGCCGAGCCCGAACCCGGGGGAGTAAAGGTGGTGTCCGAAAGCGGATCAATCCAGACGTTGATGCTGCCCGTACCCGGCGTGTTGTTGAACGTGGTAATGCCACCGCTCGTGCTGAACGTTCCGGAGCCCTGGTAGAGCGCGTAGAGTCCGTAGCCGTTGGGCCCGAAGTTGTTGAGCTGTGACGTGGTGATCGGGCTCGTCCCGTCGTTGGCGACGAACTGGCCGGCCTGCCACTTCAGCGAAACCGTGAACGTGCCCGCGCCGAAGGTGATGACTTCGACATAGTTTCCGGTAATCTTGTCAGCGGTGAACGCATTCGGCAGCGATCCCGGCACTGAACCTTCCTGAACGTTGAAGTCCGGGAACGTCACTGCCATTGCACTGGTGCTTGCGAATCCGACAGCTGCCGCGAACGCCGCTGCGATCAAGGTCTTTGTCATTGTGTTTGCCTTCATGTTGCTTCTCCTGGCTTTGTGGTTCATGGTTCGATTCCGACAGGTACCTATTAGCAGCAAGCATGCCATGGAAGAAACCCATTTAAATACAGATCCTTGCGTTTATCCACAGGCTGCCATCACAACGACCTGTAAAGGCAGTCGACACTGTCGAAGCGATCACGATGATCGGTCCGTACCGCGTAGCCGGACATCTGCCATCATCGATTCCCATGGAACCTGATCCCTCCCTCGCCAAGGTCGCCGAGGCCTACTCGTCCGAACCTTGGTGGTACGACGTCCGCGGCTTTTTCATCCTGACCTTTGCCTATCGGAGCACGCTGCCCGCCCAGCTTCGCCTGTTCGGCCGCAACTTTGGCCCGAACCACCTCGAGCTCGCCTGCGGCACCGGCACCCTCCTCGACCTCGTCCTCAAGTGGAGGCGCTGGAAACGCCTGCCGGAGGTCCACATCACTGGCGTCGACTACGCCGACAAGATGCTTGCCGGCGCGCGCCACCGCTTCCGCGGCCGGACCGGCATGGAGTTCGTCCACGGTGACGCCGGCGCACTGACGTTCGCCGATGCCACCTTCGACACGGTCAACATCGCCAACTCCGTGCACTGCCTGCCGGACGTCGATGCCGGACTGCGCGAAACCCTCCGGGTGCTGAAACCCGGCGGCACGCTGGCGGCGAACGTGCTGCTGTACCCCGGGGGTCCGAAGCCGTTGCGGGCCATCGCCGAGCGGATCAACGCCTGGGGGGCGCGCAAGGGCATCCTCAATACGCCTTACACGGCGGAGGATATCCACGCGCGGCTACTCGGCGCGGGCTTCGAGATCGTCGACGAGCGCGTTTCCGGCAACTGCTACGAAGTGCTTGCGCGCAAGCCGGCGCCGCGTGCCTGACGGCGTCGCCGTCCCGCAAGCTCCAGTCCCTTGCTGTACCGCATCGCCCTTCGCAACCTGACGCGCCACCGCCGGCGCTCGCTGTTCGCGCTGCTGGCGATCGCCTTCGGCGCGGTGGCGATGCTGCTGGCGACCGGGTTCATCGAATGGAACCTCAACTACGGCCGCGAGAGCACGATCCGCTCGCAACTCGGCCACATCCAGGTCACCAAGCCGGGCTATCGCGATCGCGGGGTCGCCGATCCGTTCGCCTACCTGCTGCCGGCCGACAGCATGCTGATCGAGCAGCTGCGGCAGCTGCCCCATGTCAAGGCGGTCGGACAGCGACTGTCTTTCGCAGGCCTCGCGAGCCACGGCGAATCGACGATATCGTTCGTCGGCACGGGCGTGGACGCCGCGGCGGAACGCGACTTGAGCAACGCGTTGCTGTTCAACGCGGGCACCGACCTCGCGCCCGGCGACAACGCCGAGGTCGTACTCGGGCAGGGACTCGCCGACAACCTCGACGTGCACGTGGGCGACACGCTGACGCTCGTCGGCAACACGCGCAAAGGCACGATCAATGCGGTCGAAGTGCGCGTGAAGGGAACGTTCAGCAGCATCACCAAGTCGTTCGATGATGTCGCGCTGCGGCTGCCGCTCGCCACCGCCCGCACGTTGCTGCGCGCCGACGGCGCGCACGTGTGGGTGATGCTGCTGGATGACACTGATGCGACGGATGCGGTGATGGAGGCGATGAAATCGCAGCTGCCCGCGTCGACGTTCGAGGTCACGCCCTGGTACCAGCTGTCCGACTTCTACAACAAGACGTCGGCGCTGTTCGCGAAGCAGATCGGCGTGATGCGGATCATCATCGGTTTCATCATCGTGCTGTCGATCGTCAACACGATGACGATGGCGGTGGCCGAGCGCACCAGCGAAATCGGCACGGCGATGGCGCTGGGTGCGCGCCGCGCGCGCATCCTGCACCAGTTCATCGCCGAAGGCGTGCTGCTGGGAATGCTCGGCGGACTCGCGGGACTGGCGATCGGACTCGCATTGGCGCCGGCGATTTCCGCGGTCGGCATCCCGATGCCGCGCGCGCCCGGGATGGCGCACGGCCACATCGCCGGCATCCTCGTCACGCCGCGGATGGGCGTCGACGTGCTCGCGCTGGCGTTCGTCACCGCGCTGCTCGCCAGCATCTATCCTGCGTGGAAGGCATCGCGAATGATGATCGTCGATGCGCTGCGGCACAGCCACTGAGTGACGATGACCAGGTCACGCCACCTCGCATCAACGCGCCTGCGCCGCCATCGCGGCCAATTGGCGTCGTGCGATCCTGATCGCGATCCGCTGCGCCGGACTGCGGTTGCCACCGGGGCGCCACGTCTTCACCATGCGGTTGCGGAAGGCATCGAAGTGCACGCCGCGCGGTGCTGCCGTGACGCGACCACGTTGCAGCAGGATCTTGAGCGTCTCCGCGGCCGCGACGCCGGCGCACAACTGGCAGGCGATGATCGTCGACGGCCCGCGCCTGTCGGCGAAATTGACAGCCGAGCTGTCGACGAGGTAGCGCCGCTGCAGCATCGCCGGCGAGAGTCCCACAAGAAAACGCACGGCGAGCTCGTTGTCGGTCATGCCGTCACGCACGTCGAAATAGCGGTCGAAGCTCATCGTGCGCGGCATGAAGTTGAGCAGCGCGACGCCCATGCCGAGCGGTGCGGCAGTCACCGCCGGGATGCCAAGCTCACGACACGCGGCAAACACGGCGCGGCGCGCGGCGAACGCGAAAAAATCGAGGCCGTCGACGTACACGTCCACGCCATCGAGGAACGCGGCGCGATTGGCGTCGTCGATGCCTTCATCGAACTCTTCGAGCTCGACGTTGGGATTGATGTCACGCGCCATGCGCGCCAGCACCGTGGTCTTGCGCTCGCCCAGCGTGCTGGTCGCCGCGCCCACCTGGCGGTTGAAGTTGACGATGTCGAACGTGTCGAAGTCGGCGATGTGGAATCGCTCGATGCCCAGCCGCACCAGCGTCAACAGGTGGACGCCGCCAACGCCGCCCAAGCCGGCAATTGCCACGCGCTTGCCGCGCAACGTTTCCTGCTCGGCCCGGGTGACCCAGCCGATATTGCGGGAGAACGCCTGTTCGTAGGAAAAATCCGCGACCACCGCTCGCCTTCGCGCGTGCAATTCTCTTGCACTCTAGCATCGCCTCGGGCATCGAGGGCCAAAGCTGCGACCGCAGCGCGCTCCGCCGCGGCCGCATGTCCACCGCGGCAACACGCGTTCGACCCGCGCGCACCGCGATGCTGAAGCTCGCGCTGCGCAACCTGCTGCGACAGAAATCGCGCACGGCGATCACGCTCGCAGCGGTGGTGTTCGGCGTCGCCGGCCTGATCGTTTCAGCAGGATTCGTGCGCGACATCATCGCGCAACTGGGCGAGGCGGTCATCCATTCGCGCTCCGGGCACCTGCAGGTGAACCGCAACGGCTTTTTCGCGCAGGGAACGCGCTTGCCGGAGAACTACCTGATCGATGATCCCGCCGCGCTACGGACGACGATTCGTGGCATTGCCGGCGTCGACGACGTGATGGCGCGCGTGAGCTTCTCGGGCCTCGCCAACAACGGCCGCGCCGACCTCGCGATCATCGGCGAAGGTATCGAGCCCGACCGCGAGGCGAAGCTCGGCAACTTCCTGCGCATCAGCGCCGGACGACAGCTCGAAGCCAGGGACAGGTTCGGCGCATTGCTGGGACACGGCGTCGCCGCGGCACTCGCGCTCAAGCCGGGCGATCGCTTCACGCTGCTCACCACGACCACCGACGGCGCGATGAATACGCTCGACCTGCAGGTCGTCGGCGTTTTCCAGAGTTTTTCCAAGGATTTCGACGCGCGCGCGGTGCGCATTCCGCTGGCCGCCGCACAGGAGCTGCTCGGCACGCCGGGCGTCAATACGCTGGTGGTGGCTTTGCATTCGACGGCGGATACGACTGCAACCGCCCATGCGATCGCCGCGCGGCTCGATCCCGCGCGCTACGAAATCAAGACGTGGATCGAGCTCAACGATTTCTACAGCAGCGCGGTCGAGCTCTACGACCGGCAATTCGGCGTGCTCCGCCTGATCGTGTTGCTGATGGTGCTGCTGTCCGTGGCCAACAGCGTCAACATGAGCATGTACGAGCGCGTGCCCGAGTTCGGCACGATGCGCGCCCTCGGCAATCGCGCGGGGCAGGTGTTCAAGCTGGTGGTCACCGAGAGCCTGTTGCTCGGCATTGCGGGCGCGCTGATCGGCGCCGTGGTGGGCGCGATCGTCGCGGTCGCGATCTCGACGGTGGGCATCCAGATGCCGCCCCCGCCAAACGCCGACCTCGGCTACACGGCGCGAATCATGCTCGCGCCGGCGGATATCGGCGTCGCGATGCTCGTGGGTGTGGTCGCAACCGTGCTGGCGAGCCTGATCCCGGCGCGCACCGCGAGCCGCGTGCCGATCGTCGACGCGCTGCGCGAGGCGATCTGAAACGCGGTCCCTAACCGCACCGCCGCTTCGCAGCGCAGAGCGCGTCAATCCTTCACGCGTTCGATCAGCTCGCGCAAATACTCCGCCGGAATCGCAAAGCTGATGCCCGAAGGCTGGCTGAGCGCTGCTTCCTTGGTGCCCTTGACGAACACCATGTTGAGGATGCCCATCACCTCGCCGGTGGCGGCGTCGTAGAGCGGGCTGCCGCTGTTGCCGGGATACGCGGTGGCGTCGAGCTGCAGCACCTTGAAGGCGCCGGCCTGGATGCGACGCACCACTTTCGGATCGAGGCGATCGGCATTGGCACTCGGCATCGCGATCGGCGTGATCGCGGAGACCATCGCGCGATGCGTCACCGGCACGAGTCCCAATGTCGCGCCGATGGGAAAACCGGTGAACGCGGCAAGGCGTCCTTCACGCACGGCACCGGGGTCGACGAATGCAAGTGCAGGCAGCGGATCGCCGGCAATACGCAGCACGACGATGTCGTGGTCCTTGTCGGTGGCGACGACCCGTGCATCGCGGCGCTGCCCCTCGCCGGCGCTGCCACTGCGCACGATCACCGCGAGCCCCTCGAAGTGTTCGGCGTCGAGCTTCTCCGGAACCACGTGCGCGTTGGTCGCCACCAGCGTGCCGTCGCCAACGACGAAGCCCGTGCCGTGGAACGCGAAAGCCGGACTGCGCGCCTGCTGGAAACTGCCGACCGCGACGATCGACGGCTTGATGCGCGTGATCGTGTCCTCGAGCGATGCCGCGCGCGAGTGCCGTGGCTGCAGGGTCAACAGGATCGCCGCCAGGAATGTCGCAGCAACACGTGCGGCCGCGACGGCGCGGCCACTCCTCACCGCGTCGATCCCGCGCGCATCAGCGCGATCTGCCGGACATCAGGCGATCGGATTCCGGCGACGGCTCGGTAACAGTGGCGTCGTAGGGATGCGTCGCCTTGCCGAAACCCTTGATCACGCGCTTCACGTAGTCGCGCGTCTCCGCATAGGGTGGCACGCCGCGGTAGCGATCGACGGTTTTCTCGCCGGCGTTGTACGCCGCGGCCACCAACGACACGTTGCCTTCGAAATAGGCGAGCAGCCAGCGCAGGTAGGCAAGCCCGCCGCGCAGGTTCTGCGTGACGTCGTAGGGCTTCGTGACCTTGAAGCGTTGCGACGTCTCGGGGATGAGCTGCATCAGCCCCTGCGCGTTCTTCGGCGAGCGCGCCAGCGGATTGAAGTTGGATTCGGCCCGGATCACCGCCAATGCGAGCAGCGGGCTCACCTGGAATTCCGGTGCGAGCTTGCGCACCAGCGCGGCGACGCGCTCCTGCTCGGCCGTGGTGGCGACGAACGACGAGCCGTCGTCGAGCACGTCGTCCGGAGGATCGGGCAGCGGCGGCAGCGGCGGCGGATCGAGCATGCAGGCCGGAGGCTCGGCCACCGGCGTTCCGGCACGGGCGACCAGCGTAGCTGCCTGCACGTGCCCCTGCTCGGCAGCGAGCCGGAAAAAGAACGCCGCCAGCGCGTCGTTGCGATCGACCCCGCGGCCATTGAAATACATCCAGCCAAGATCGTATTGCGCTTCGGCGTCACCTTCCTTGGCGGCCTTGCAGTAGAGCTCGAACGCGCGCAGCGGGTCCTTGGGCAGGCCTTCGCCATTCTCGTAGCGCGTTGCCAGCGACCGCAACGCGGCGACGTCGACGTCGACGTCGCCCGTGTCGGCGGGTGGCGTCAGCCTGGCGACAAGCGGCGCATTGGTGGGTATGGTCGCCAGTGCGGCCGCCTCGGCGGCCATCAACGACGGCGACCACGCGAGCACCGACACCGTGGCAACCGCCACGAGCAGCGCAAGCTCTCGCGGGGTTGCCCTGTCCGGATTGCCGCGCCGTGCCATCCCTCACTCTCCCACCACCGCACGCGCCGCACGGACGTCGCGCGAACCGAGTCGGGCGACGTACCAGGGCATGGCTTCGTGCAACCCTTCGACCAGGCCGTGACTCGGCGCATAGCCCAGCAGCCGGCGCGCCTTGCCGATGTCGGCCTGCGAGTGGCGCACGTCGCCTGCGCGGAAATCCGCGTGCGTCGGCCGCACCGCTTCCACCGCCGGGACGAGGGGCACTAGCTCGTTGCGCACGCGCTCGAAGAGCGCATTCAATGTCGTGCGCTGGTCCAGCGCCACGTTGTAGACCTGGTTGATCGCCGCTTCCTCGAGGGTGGTGGCCGCCAGCAGGTTCGCCTGCACCGCGTTGGCGACATAGCAGAAGTCGCGGCTCGTTTCGCCGTCGCCATTGATCACCGGCGATTCGCCGCGCAGCAGCTCGCGCACCCAGCACGGAATCACCGCCGCGTACGCGCCTTCGGGATCCTGGCGTGCGCCGAAAACGTTGAAGTAACGCAGGCCGATGGTTTGCAGGCCGTAGCAGCGCGCGAAAACGTCGGCGTAAAGCTCGTTGACCAGCTTGGTCACCGCATAGGGCGACAGCGGGCGGCCGATGTGCTCTTCCACTTTCGGCAAGCGCGGATGATCGCCGTAGGTCGAGCTCGAGGCTGCGTAGACGAAACGCGCGACGCCGGCATCGCGCGACGCGACTAGCATGTTGAGAAAACCGTCGACGTTCGCCGCGTTGGTCGCGATCGGGTCCGCAAGCGAGCGCGGCACCGACCCGAGCGCCGCCTCGTGCAGCACGATGTCGACACCGCGGCAGGCATCGCGACACGCCGCGACGTCGCGAATGTCGCCCTCGATGAACTGGTGCCGGCGCCACTGCGCCGGCGTGACGCTCGCCTCGACCTCGTCGAGGTTGCGCCTATGTCCGGTCGCGAAATTGTCGAACCCCACGACCGCCTGCCCGAGACCCAGCAAGGCCTCGACCAGGTGCGAGCCGATGAAGCCGGCGCTGCCGGTGACCAGCCATCGCCGCGGCTGCGCGGCGAGCTGCTGCATCGTTTGCTCGATCGCGGTCATTGCGAAGGGCTCAGAGCCGCCACACGGTGATGCCGTGACCGTCGAACGCGTCGGCGGCGAACTGGCACTTGACGTCGATGACGACGCCATTGGGCTGCAGCTTGGCGAGATAGTCGGTCGTCGGCCGTCCCTTCAAGTCGCGATGCGCGACCGCCGCGACGATTGCCGCTGCGCGCGGCAGGTCGTCCCACGCGGTGAGCCGCATCCCGTATTCGTGAAAGGCTTCGTCAGCGTCGGCGACCGGGTCGAACACGTGGATGGTCGCGCCATACGACTGCAGCTCGCGGATGACGTCGATCACGCGCGAATTGCGCAGGTCGGGGCAATCTTCCTTGAACGTGAGGCCGAGCACGATGATCGCCGCGTCCTTGACCTGCCAGCCGTTGCGCACCAGGCGCTTGACCGTCTGCTCGGCGATGAACTTGCCCATGCCGTCGTTGATGCGGCGCCCCGCGAGGATCACTTCGGGGTGGTAGCCGACCATTTCCGCCTTGTGCGTCAGGTAATACGGGTCGACGCCGATGCAGTGCCCGCCGACGAGGCCCGGACGGAACGGCAGGAAATTCCATTTGGTGCCGGCCGCGGTCAGCACTTCCATCGTGTCGATGCCGAGCCGGTCGAAGATGATCGCGAGCTCGTTCATCAGCGCGATGTTGAGGTCGCGCTGCGTGTTCTCGATCACCTTGGCGGCCTCGGCGACCTTGATCGACGACGCCTTGTGCACGCCGGCGGTGACGACGCTTGCGTAGAGCTCGGCGACGCGCTCGAGCGTCGCCGGCGTATCGCCCGACACCACCTTGGTGATCTTCGTCAGCGTGCGCTCCTTGTCGCCGGGGTTGATGCGCTCGGGCGAATAGCCGACGAAAAAGTCGCGCTTCCATTGCATCCCCGATTGCTTCTCGATGATGGGAACGCAGATCTCTTCGGTGGCACCCGGATACACGGTGGACTCGAAAACGACGATGGCGCCGCGCTTGATGTTCCTGCCGACCGCTTCCGACGCACCCACCAGCGGACCGAAATCGGGTTGATGCGCAATGTCGACCGGCGTCGGTACCGCGACGACGATGAAATCGGCTTCGCTCAGCACGGCCGGGTCGGTGCCGAAGCTCAGCTTGGTTGCCGCGGCCAGCGCGTCGGGGCTGACTTCGCCGGTAGGGTCGATGAACTTGCGGTAGCTCGCAATCTTGTCGTGCGAAAGATCGAATCCGATCGTGCGATAGCGCTTGCCGAACTCGACGGCGAGCGGAAGCCCGACATATCCGAGTCCCACGACCGCGACCGTTGCCGCCTGCAGCGCTCGCTGTTGCTCGGGTGGCGCGCTCGCGGCACCCGCGGATTGCCGGACCTCGTCACGCAGATGTCGAACCGATGGTGGCGATGCCATTCAGAGTCCCTTCCGCAAACGTGTCACCTCGTCCTGGTCGCGAAACTTGTCGCCAAGGCCTGCCAATGTATCGAGCTCCTTCTTCGCCGCGTCGTTCTGTCCCGCCTTGACCAGCGCACGCGCGAGATTGAGGCGGATCGCTGAAATGTCAGGCGCCATCTGCACGGCCTTCTGCAGCATCGGCAATCCGCGCGCGGTGTCGCCCTTTTCCACCAGCAGCGTGCCCAGCGTATCGAGGATCCGTGGCTGGTCCGGGGCCAGCTTGTTCGCCTTTTCGGCATATTCGAGCGCCTTCGGGTCCTTGACCTGGCCGGCGACCCACGCGATGTTGTTGAGCAGCACCGGATTGTCTGGCTGGTGCTGCAGCACCTGGCCGTAATAGCGCATCGAGTTCGCGTAATCCTTGCGCTCGCCGGCAAGTTCGGCGAGCGAAAAGCGAAACGCGTCGTCGGCGGGATGATCGCGCAGCCACGCCACTGCCATCTTGTCGGCCTCCGCGCCCTGACCGGACGCGACCAGCACCGCGTTCACCTTGACCGCGGATTCGGTCGCTCCCGCATGGCTCATCGCCGCGCGATACGCTGCCAGCGCTTTCGGCCAATCGCGTTTGCTCGCGTAGACGTCACCCTCGACCAGGTAGCCCACCGACTCCTTGGGCCGCTGCTTCTGGATGTCCTTGGCGACCGCGAGCGCCTCGGGCAGCCGGTTCGAGTTGGCCTCAATCGCAGCCAAGCCCTTCTGCGCTTCGATGAGATCCGGCTTGATGGCGAGTGCATGGCGATAGCTGTCGCCGGCCCCGTCGAATTTCTTGGTGGCGACCTGCAGTGCCGCCATGCGCAGATACGGCGTCGGCGAGTCAGGGGAGACTTCGGCGAATCGCTTGAACGTGGTGAGCGCGTCGCTGGTGTCGCCGGCGGCCTGTTGCGCCTGGCCCAGCGAATCGAGCAACTCTGAGCGTCCGGGAATGGCGGCCAGTGCATCCTGCGCGGCGAGCACCGCCTTGCGCGGCTCTTTCACGCGCAGGTAGTTGCGCACCATGGCCACGCGCGGCTCGACATCCTTGGGGTTGGCCCTGATCGCCTTGTCGATGAGGCCGTTCACTTCATCGGGCGGCGCGCCGCTGCCGGCGCGGATTTCCGCCAGCGAGAGCAACGCCTGCCCGTTGCCGGGTTTACGCACCAGCAAATCCTCGAAGCGCTTCTGCGCGTCCTTCGGTTTTTTCTCCGCGAGGTCGAGGCGCGCCAGACTCGCAATGGCCGGAAAATAGTTCGGGTCGAACGACAACGCGTGCTCGAAGCTCGCGCGTGCTCCAGCGACATCTCCCTTGCCCAGCAACGCGAGACCGCGGAGGTTGGGGCCCAACGGTTGCTTGGGCTGCTTTTTTTCCAGCGCGTCGACGGCGTTGAGCGCGCCCTGCCAATCATGCCGGCGCAGCGCGACCGCGATCAGCATCAGGTCGGACCGCGCGCCCGGATCAACGGCCGCCGCCGCTTCGAGCTCCTTGACGCCGCGGACGGTGTCACCCTGCGCCAGGCGAGTCAGCGCAAGGCCGGTCTTTTGCCTCGGTCCCTTGGGATCGAGCGCCGCCGCCTTTTCGAAATACTCCGCAGCCGACGCCGGATCCCCGTTCTGCAGGTAGACCTCGCCCGCGACGTTCTGCATGCCGGCGTCGCTACCGATCCGCGTCAGCATCGGCTTCAACGCGTCGAGCGCGCGACCCGGTTGCCGCGTCTGCAGCAATGTGTTGACGAGCAGCCGGCGCGCGTAATCGTTCTGCGGCGTCTGCGCGATCACCTTGAGGAGGCTCGCTTCGGCACGATCATAGGCGTGCAGCTCGTAGTCGATCGCGGCACTCAGCAGTACCCCGGTGAGGTTCTCCGGATCCACCGCAAGCTGTTGCTGGATTGCATCGCGCGCGGCGGTGAAGTTCTTTTCCTGCGAACGCACCAGCGCTTCGTAATAGTGCGTCTGCGGATGCTTGGGCGCGACCGCCTTCAATGCGACGACCGCCTGATCGGCATCGGCCGTCTTGCCGTCCCGCACCAGTGCCGCGATCAGCGCCCAGTGCGCGGTCAGGTAGTCGGGCTTGATGGCGATCACCTTGCGGTAGGCATCGATCGCTTCGGCATTCTTGTTTTGCGCGAGCAGCAGGTCGCCCTTGATCTGCCACGCCTCCGGCGATTGGGGCGCGGCGGCGATCGCCTTTTCCGCCTGCAGGAGTGCGCCGGCAAGATCACCTTCGCGGGCGACGAGCACCGCCTCGCCGACCAGCGCCGGCGCATAGCTGGGATCCACCCGCTGGGCTTCGTCGAACGCCGCCTTGGCGAGATCCGGCTTGCCGAGGCCGAGCTGCGCCTGCCCGATCGCAGTTTTCAACTGGGCGGTCTCGGTCGGCGTGCCGCCTTGCGCCTGTGCGAACGTATCGACGACCTTCTGGTATTCGCCGAGCTTGGCCCATGCGGCAGCGAGCGCCGGATCGACCTGTCCCGCCGGGTACTTGAGCTCGCGGGCGCGCCGCAGCTCTTTTTCCGCGGACGGGATGTCGCCCGCTTCGAGCAGCGTGCTACCCAGCAGGAAGCGCGCTTCGGCGAAGTCCGGACGCTTCTCCAGCGCATTCTTGAGCTGAATCACGGCCGCCTTGCGATCGTTCTTCGCCAGGTAATCCTTGGCCGAGGCCAGCAACGCGTCGGGGTTGTCGCCCGAGCAGGCCGCGAGAAAGCCGCAAAGGCTTGCGGCGGCAACGACGGTGATCAGGGCTGCGCGTGCGTTCATGGAACATCCTTTGTCTCGAAACGATGGAGCAGGTTCGCGCGATGGCGCGCGCCTGCCCGTTTTGCGTCGGTGGCCGGCATCCGATTCATAGCGTCTATTTCAATCCGAACCGGTGCATCAGGTCGTACAGCGTCGGCCGGCTGACGCCAAGAATGTCGGACGCCTTTACGATGTTGCCGTTGACGCGGCCCAGCACCTTGACCACTGCCGCGCGCTCCGCCTCTTCGCGTACCTGCCGCAGGCTGAACGTCGCGCCGTCGTCGGCCTGCGGAGCCTGCAGGCCGAGATCGGCGGCGTCGATCTGGTTGGAATCGGCCATGATCACCGCGCGCCTGATGCAGTTCTCGAGCTCGCGGACGTTGCCCGGCCATGCATGCGCCTCGATCGCCGTCACCGCGTCCGCGCGCATCGTCATCGACCCGCGACGCTGCTCGGCGGCGAAGCGCTGCACGAATGCGTGCGCGAGCAACGCGGCGTCGCCATGGCGCGCGCGAATCGGTGGAATGCTGACGACGATTTCTGCCAGCCGATAGTACAGATCCTCGCGAAAGCGACCCTCGGCGATCAGCGCCGTCAGGTCCTGATGCGTCGCGCAGACGATGCGGACGTCGACCGGAATCTCGCTGCGGCCGCCGACGCGTTCGATCACGCGCTCCTGCAGGAAGCGCAGCAGCTTCGCCTGCAGCGCCATCGGCAGGTCGCCGATCTCGTCGAGCATCAGCGTGCCGTTGTTCGCAGTCTCGATCCTGCCTAGAGTCTGCTTGGCGGCGCCGGTGAACGCACCCTTCTCGTAGCCGAAAAGCTCGCTTTCGAGCAGGTTCTCCGGAATCGCCGCGCAGTTGATGGCGACGAAACGCTCGCCGCGGCGCGGCGACATGTCGTGCAGCGCGCGCGCGAGCAGTTCCTTGCCGGTGCCGCTTTCGCCCAGCAGCAGCACCGTCGCGTTGGCGTTCGCGACCTTCTCGATCACGCGGCAGATGCGCAGCATTTCGGGATCGCGCGTGACGAGACCCGCGAACGCGTCCGGCCTGCGCATGCCCTGCAGCCGGCGGTTTTCGAGTTGCAGCTCGTGCAGCCGGAATGCGCGGTCGATCGTCAGGCGCAGCAGGTCCGGCTCGAAGGGCTTGGCGAAGAAGTCGTACGCACCAGCGCCGATCGCGCGCAGCGCATTTTCCCGGTCGTGCTGGCCGGTCAGCACGATCACCTTGCTGTCGGGCGCAGCCGCGAGGATTTCGTCGAGCAACAGGAAGCCCTCGGAAACCGCGTCCGGATCGGGCGGCAGGCCGAGGTCCATCGTTACCACGGGTGGCGCCTGGCGACGCACGTGCGCCATCGCGCTGCCGCGATCGGTCGCGACCAGCGTCTCGAATTGGTCGAATGCCCAGCGCATCTGCTTCTGCAGCGCGGGATCATCCTCGACGATCAGCAGGGGGCGGCTCTTTTCGCTCATGCGACGTCTCGTTGCGTTTCGGGTTCCGTCCTGGGTCCTGTCTTGAAAAGTGGCAGCAACAGCCGCATCCGCGTGCCGGCGCCCGGCGTCGTATCGACCAGCACGCGCCCACCCAGCTCGTGCACGTATTGATGGCTTTCGTAGGCACCGATGCCCATGCCGGTCCGCTTGGTCGTCTGGAACGGCTTGAAGAGCCGCTCGCGAACGAATTCGGGGGTCATGCCATGCCCGGTGTCGCCGATCTCGATCAGCGCGTGGTCGTCCTGGCGGGCGAGCTTGATCCACACGCGGCCCTGTCCGCCGGTCGCGTCGATCGCATTTTGCACCAGATGACCGATGACGCGCTCCAGGCGGTCTTCGTGACCCTGCGCGGCGACCGCGTCGGCGATTTCCACCTCCACCACCGGCGACTGGCCGGCCTTGGTGTGCTCGATCCGCCGAATGACGCTTTCCAGTTCCACGCGGCGTCCGGTCTCGATCGGCGCCGTGCCTTCGCGCAACTGCATCATCAGCTGTTTCATCCGCTCCACCGAATGCTCGACCGTCATCAGCATGTCGCGCTGGAATTCGGGATTGTCCCGATGCCGCTCGGCGTTGCGCACCATCAGCGAAAGTTGCGCGACGATGTTCTTGAGATCGTGAACCACGAACGCCGACATCCGGTTGAAGGCGTCGAACTTGCGCGCCTCGAGCAGCGCTTCGGTCGCCTGCATCTGCCCGAGGAAGCTCGCCGCCTGCCGACCCGCGGTCTTCAAGAGGTCGTTGACCTCCCAGTTGACATCGACCGGCGTGCGCGCGGTGGCCAGCACGACATAGCCGATCAGGTCGACGCCCGTCGACAGCGGCACCACCAGCCACGCGTGGGGCGTCTCCGACAGCCACTGCGGCAACCGCAGGCCGCCGTAGCGCGCCGGTGAAAAACGATATTCCTCGAGGTTGACGACCCACCCGCTGTCGGCGAGAAAGCGCGCAAACTCGCCATCGGCGTCCTCGGTCCCCAGGCTCGCCGGCATGTTCCAGCGTGCGCTGAGCATGAAAGTTTTGCCACCCGGCCCGCGCAGCCACAGGCCGCCCCCCGGGCTTTCGACCAGATTGGCGAGGCCCCGGACGACCTGCTCGCCCATCGCCAGGTGGTCGTCGCGCGACGCCAGCGCTTTCGTGAACTTGAGCCACTCCTCGCGATAGTCGTAGCGGTACTTGAAGAAATGCTTGCTGACCAGCACGCGCACCTTGGCGCGCGTGGATCCGGAGAAAACCATCAACAGCAGCAGCAATGCGCCGGCGGCGATCAGCGCCGCCTGCAGCGCGCGTCCCCATTCGCCGCCGAAGTAGCGGACGTAGTAGCCGGCCGCCGCCATGAACAGCAGGTAGATACCGCACGCCATCAACGCGATCGAGCGGAACATCACCTGCCTCGATACGACGACGCGCATCGCCGTGCCGCCGTGGCGCGACACCGACAGCACGATCAACGGCAATGCCAGCGCATGCACGAAGCCGCGCGCGCTCCAGATGTCGAGATCGAGCCGATTGAAGAGCAGCGCGTCTGCGAACAGGTAGACGTCGAATATCGCCGCGCCGGCAAGGCCCAGGCACAACGGCATGATCGCCCAGCGCGATGCTTCCGCCGTGTTGCGGACGATCTGCTCGACGAGGATCAGCATGAACACCGCCGCGGCAAGAGTGGCATAGGCCGCCACGCGCGCCGGATGTCCGAAAGCGAAGTTGGCTGCGACGATCAGGAATTGCGCGAGCAGTCCCCACGCGACGATCGCCGCGGCGACCGACAACAGCACGCGATCGCGCGTGCCGCCTTCGGCGCTCGACTTGTCCGAGCGATCCATCAGCGCGAGCAGGAATGCAAACCACGCGCCGTTGCGCAACACGTCCGCGATCGCCCCGGCGAGTAGCCACGGCGGCGACTCCAGCATCGCATAGGCGACGACCGCAACGCCCCATATGGCCGCGAGTCCGGTCGCGGCTAGCAATGTCCAATCGCGCAGTCCGCGGCGACGGCGCGCGCCCGTGAGCCACAGCGCATACGCCCCGTAGAACACGGCGGCGATGCCGTAGCTCCATTCGAGGATCGTTGCGAGGGATGGGGTCATGGACTGCGGACGCCTGAAAAGCGCGATTTTCGCACGGCTGTCGGGCTGGCGATGGGTTTACGGCACCGACGCGCTTGCTGTTGTCCACAATGAGTGCCGGACGGCGCAGCACATTCGGAATCGCGACGCGCGAGGCCGTTGCTACTGCGCGCCCTTGCCGGTGATCACGACGCCGATCGTCTCGAACAGCACCAGCATGTCGAGGAACAGCGTGTGGTTCTTCACGTAGTAGAGGTCGTACTGGAGCTTCTGCATCGAGTCATCGACCGACGCGCCGTAGCGATAGCGGATCTGCGCCCATCCCGTCACGCCGGGCTTGACGCTGTGGCGCGCCGCGTAGAAGGGCACTTCACGCGTGAGCTTGTCGACGAAGAACGGCCGTTCCGGACGCGGGCCGACCAGGCTCATGTCTCCCTTCAGCACGTTGATGAGCTGCGGCAATTCATCGATGCGCAACTTGCGCATCACGCGTCCGACGCGAGTCACGCGGTCGTCGTTGGACGTGGCCCATCGCGGCTTGCCATCGTGTTCGGCGTTCTGACGCATGCTGCGAAACTTGATCACCTGGAACACACGTCCCGCTTCGCCGATCCGCTCCTGGCGATAGAGCACCGGAAATCCATCCTCGAGCGCGATCGCGATGACCGCCAGCACCATGATCGGCAACGCGACGACGAACACCGCCAGCGACACGACGACGTCGAACACGCGCTTGACCAGTGCGCGCAGGAACCCCTGCCGGAACCCATCGCCGAAGATGAGCCAGCTCGCGTGCAGCGTATCGAGCCGCACCTGTCCGAGCGCGCGCTCGTAGTAGCTCGACAGGTCGAGGACGCGCACACCCGAAAGCTTGCATTGCAGCAGCTCGTTGAGCGGCAGCGCGCCGCCGCGACGTTCGCGGACGGCGACGATCAAATCGTCGACGCCGTGGTGGCGCGCGGTTTCCGCGAGCGGCAGCGTCATCGGAAACACATTCTCGGCCGCGACATCGTGTCCGCCGTCCTGGTTGGGTACCGGATAGAAGCCGACGATGCTCATGCTGGGCCCGAACTGGCGCAACGAGCGCTCCACGGCCGCGGCCTCCGGACCGGTGCCGAACACCAGCACGCGACGCACGAACATCGGCGTGCTGCCCCAATGCGTGAAATATCCGCGCACTGCGGCGAGCACCGCCAGCGCTCCGACTGCGGCAAGCTTCAGCGCTTCCTGATGCGCCTCGTCCTGCGACAGCACGCGGAATACCGTGTAGGCGACGGGCAGCGACAGCAACAACGACAGCATCACGCGCGCCGCGGTCTGCACGCCGGTACGGTAAGGATCGCGCTGGTAGAGTCCGATCATCGTGTTGAGCGCCGCCATCACCACCGCGAACAGGATCGCCGATGGCATCAGCAATTCGATGTCGGAAAGATCGCCGCGATTGAGCCATGTCGCGGCCAGCATGAACGTGACGAACAGCAATATCGCGTCGAACGCGACATGCAGCACCGCGTTGGAAGGAAACCAGTGGTTGAACAGCCTTACCATTTCCGCCTTTGCATTCTCGTTGTCATTCGCAGGCACGTCGACCGGATCAGGGCGACGCCGGCTTTCACGGCTCAGCGGCGCATCAATTATCGCTTCGCCGCACTACTCCACATCACCCGGCGGTCGGCGAAATTGTGCCGACGATCTATGTCACGAATACGACGCCATCCCGCTGGGTGGCCACGCGAACTCTTGCACGTCGCAGCCTGCCGGGGTACGTGAATATTCGACACTGCTCGATGCGACCGCGCGACGACGTCGTTTGCGTGCTCGCCGTTCGCTTAGTCAACCGGTTTTGCCGTGAGTGCCTTCCGCACGAAGCGTGCCATGCAGAATCGCTGGAGGCTGTAGGACGTCATCGCACGGCATTGCGCGAGATCGTCGTCAATTTGTGCCCATCCAGGCCGGGCGCGCGTTATTGTTGATACGAGATGTAACAAGGATGAAATGCTGTGCTGGACCACTTGTCATGGATAAAGGCGGTTTTGAAAGTGCTGGTGTTGCCGCCAACGAGCCTGCTGCTCGCCGCTCTTGGCGGACTCGCCGTGAGCGGCCGTTTCCCGCGATTCGGCAGGGTGCTGGCGACTATCGCCGTGCTGGCGCTGCTGGGGCTTTCGCTTCCCGTGGTTTCCATCTCGCTGGTCGCGTTGTTGCAACCTCCGGCGCCGTTCACCGCCGACGTTGCGAAAGGCGCGCAGGCGGTGGTCATCCTGGGAGGCGGCGCACGCCGCTACGCCGCCGACTACGGAGGCGATACGCTGGCGCCATTGACGCTCGAGCGCGTGCGCTACGGCGCGCGAGTGGCGCGAATCACCGGGCTGCCGGTATTGGTGAGCGGAGGTGCGCCGCAAGGCGGAACGGCCGAGGCTGCGCTGATGCGCGACGTGCTCGAACTCGAATTCGGCGTTCCAGTGAGATGGAGCGAAACGAATTCGCTCAACACCCGCCAGAACGCGCTCTATGCGTCGGTGCTGCTGCACCGCGCCCTGGTCAGCCGCATCGTGCTCGTCACGCATGCTTTCGACATGCAGCGCGCGCGCGCTGAATTCGCGGCACAGGGCATCGACGTCGTTCCGGCGGCGACGGGTCTTTCCACGCGTCACGCCATTGAATGGCGCGACTGGATTCCGGGAATGTCCGCGCTGCACGAAAGTTACTACGCGATCTATGAAATCATCGCCAACGTGGTGCGGCACGTCCCGTCGCTGCGCAGGTTGTCCTGAACGGATCCGCCGCGCGCGTCCAGGCGGTGCGCGATTGCGCGCGCGACGTCATGCGGCTCGATCACTGTAGCCATGCGGATTCGCCGCCTGCCACCGCCAGGTGTCGGCGCACATCTCGCGCAGGCTGCGCATGGCCTTCCACCCCAGCACCTGATGCGCGAGCGTCACGCCGGCGTAACAGGATGCGGCGTCGCCGGGTCGCCGCGCAACGATGCGAAACGGTATCGCGCGACCGCTCGCCGCCTCGAACGCCCGCACGACGTCGAGAACCGTGTGACCGCGTCCCGTGCCGAGGTTGATCCGCGACAGTGGCGGCAGCCCTTTGCGCCCGATGCAGCCGAGGGCCGCGACGTGACCGGCGGCGAGATCCATCACGTGGATGTAGTCGCGCACGCCGGTGCCATCGGGCGTTGCATAGTCTCCGCCGTAGACGCTGAGCCGCGGCCGGCGCCCTACCGCGACTTGCGCGATGTAGGGCATCAGGTTGTTGGGCGTGCCCGCGGGATCCTCGCCCATGGTTCCGGACGGGTGCGCGCCGACGGGGTTGAAATAGCGCAGCAGCATCGCGCGCCAGCCTTGCGTGGCGGCGACGATGTCCGCGATCATCTCCTCGACGATCAGCTTGCTGCGTCCGTAAGGGTTCGAGGGTGCAAGCCGCGATTCCTCGGTCAGCGGCATTTCGCCGGACATTCCGTAAACGGTTGCCGATGAGCTGAACACGATCCGGCGCACGTCATGCTCGCGCATCGCGTCGAGCAGGCACAACGTCCCCGTGACGTTGTGATCGTAGTAGCGCAACGGAGCGGCAACGGACTCGCCGACCGACTTGAGGCCCGCGAAATGAATCACCGCGTCGATCGCGTACGTGGAAAAAACGCGATCGAGCCTGCTGCGGTCGCGCACGTCGGCCTGGATGAAATCAGGCCGCACGCCGCTGATGCGGGCGATGCGGTCAATCACGACGGGAGAACTGTTGGACAGGTTGTCGAGTACGATCACCTGCCATCCGGCGGCGATCAGTTCGACGCAGGTGTGCGAGCCGATATAGCCGGTTGCGCCGGTGAGCAATGCGACGGGTTTTGGCATGTAGAGTCGTGAAGTGTCATCAGTGGCTCGCGCAATGTCGGAAGTCATCGAACGCGCCATACGCCTGGCGCTCTGCGCGCCGGACACCGCACAAATCGATCGAACCCTCGTCCCCGCGCGCTCGCAGCGGCGCGCCGTCGCGCCACTGCAAGTCGAGCCGCGATGCATCGACGAAATACGACTGCACCGGGTGGTAACCGACGTAGAGCCAGATAGGCAATGTCGTCCGGTCATCCACTTCCCGCAGCAATGCTTCGTCGCGCACGCGTACTGGACCATCTAGCAAATTGCCTGCCAGATCGGCGACACTTTCTGGATAGCGGATGTCGACGCCCGCGGTGTCGAGCAACGTGTTGCGCACAACCATGGTTTTCGCTGCACGATTGAGGTAGATACCCGCGTCCGAACACCCCTTGACCAGGTTGTCGGTGATTTCACCGGCTTGATGCTCGACGATGCACTTCCCATCCCGGCATGCTTGTGGCTCCGTGCCGCCGCCGCCGAACGACAGGCCCACCGTGGTGCCCTGAGTGCCGGCGAGCGCGTGCTCGCACAGCACGACATTGCGGACGAAGCGCGTGCCGGTCGCCGCACCCTTCGCGTAGGCGCCGTAGCTCGTGCGGTCGCCACCGGCTTTGACAAAGTCCGCGATCAGGTTGCCTTCGATGCGCCAGTGGTTGGCGCCGACGATATCGATCGGCGTGACCGGCTGATCGGTGTCGCGCGCGCGGCTGTCGGCGAGGGTGCTGCTTTCGATGACGCCGTCGTCGGGAAATCGTCCGCCGGCCCCGTTCACCTTGAACTGCGCGTTGAAGTCCTGGAGCACGAGATTGCGTGCGACGAAATGGTGGCCGTCACCGACGACGTGAAAGGCGTGCTCGCAATCAGAGTGGTGTTGACACACGCCCCTGATCGCCAGGTTCTCGAACGACCAGTAGGGCGCCGACACCTGGAATCCCTCGAGCAGCGATGATTCGATAACGACTTCGCCGAGATGGCTTGCGCGCACGACGATCGGGGCATCGGCGGCGCCGGGGCGCGCGAGCACCAGCGGTGGTCCCGTCAGTCGATAGGTTCCGGGCACGGGTGTGATGCGATCACCCGGCATGGCGGCGTCGAGTGCCGCGCGCAATTCGGCAGCCGTGGTGACGATCACCTCGCGGCCGTTCGCCTGCGGCGCTTGCGCGGCAGCCGGCGGGTCACGTCGAGCACCCGCCCACTGCGGCAGATCCGCTATGGCGACGGTGCTGCCGCGATCCGCGCGATGCAACACGTTCGCGACGAACCCACCGGTTCTCGTGATGATCGGGTTGTGCCCCGCCGCGCGATGCTCGATGTAGCGAGCCAGCAGCCGTGGCGCGATGTCCGCTCGATCGGCGACGATGATCGCGACTGTGGCGAACGTCAGCAGGATGACGAGCGTAACGGTGATAACCCTTAGATGCATCGCAGTTCCAACGTCCGATAGACGGCATCTTGACCGCCAGTCATGGCCGACAACGCAGGGCACAACCGCCGACCAAGCGCGTGTACCGCGTTGGGAATGCAGGCACGTTCAGGGCGCGATTCCGGTATTCTTCGGAACGCAAATCGCGGCGACCGCGCATGCTATTCAATTCCTACGAATTCCTATTCGTCTTCCTGCCGGCGACGCTCGCCATCTTTTTTCTGCTGGGCAATCACCGGCCCTCGCTGGCCGCTGCATTCCTTGCTGTCGCGTCGTTCGCGTTCTACGCCTGGTGGGATGTCCGATACGTCGCATTGCTCGTGGCATCGATCGCCGTCAACTACGCGGTTGGCCAACAGATTCTGCGCGCACACAAGGCTCGGCGCCCCGGTTTGGCCAGAATGCTTTTGGTCTGCGGTGTCGGCATCGACCTGGGACTGCTGGGATATTACAAATACGCCAGTTTTTTCGTGCAAAACGCGAATGCGGTGTTGGGAAACCATTGGGATTTCGCTGCAATCGTTTTACCACTGGGTATTTCATTCTTCACGTTCACCCAGATCGCGTTTCTGGTTGATGTGTACCAACTCAAAGCGCGCGAATACAACCCCGTGCACTATGCGCTCTTCGTCACTTATTTTCCGCACCTGATTGCCGGCCCGATTCTCCATCACAAAGAGATGATGCCGCAGTTCGGATCCCCCCATACGTACGTACCGCGCGCAGACAATTTTTCGGTTGGCCTGACGATCTTCTGCATAGGATTGTTCAAGAAGGTGGTCCTGGCCGACGGCATCGCCCCCTATGCAACGTCCCCGTTTGCCGCGGCCGCAGCGGGAGATTCACTGGCGTTTTTCCAGGCATGGGGTGCGGCGCTGGCCTACACTCTCCAGCTATATTTGGATTTCTCCGGCTATTCCGACATGGCGATCGGCATTTCCCGCCTGTTTGGAATCACGCTACCCCTGAATTTCAATTCACCCTACAAGGCCCCCAGCATCATTGAGTTCTGGCGCCGATGGCACATGACGCTGTCGCGATTCCTCCGTGACTATCTCTATGTCCCTCTGGGAGGAAATCGCAAGGGTGAGGTACGTCGCTATGTGAACTTGTTCTTGACAATGCTGTTGGGTGGCTTGTGGCATGGGGCAGGTTGGACCTTCGTTGTCTGGGGTGGACTTCACGGCATATATCTCGCTATTAACCATTTTTGGCAATCGATGCGCCGGAGGTCTCACCTTCCTTCTGGAAATTCCTGGACGCACACCCTTGCCGTTGCGACAACGTTTGTCGCAGTCGTTGTCGGTTGGGTGGTTTTTCGAGCCGCCAACATCGAAACGGCATTTTCCATAATCGCCGGTATGGCCGGTGCGCATGGAATTGCGATTCCGGACGCGTTCGCGGTCCAGTTTGGCGCCCTCGCAGACGCCTCCGCGCGTGCAGGCATCGTGCTTACACCCGGTGGCGGAGCGGTGTTTGCGAAGACTTGGCTATGGATCGCGGTCCTGCTGCCGGTGGTTTTCTTTCTGCCCAACACCCAGCAGCTTCTGGCTCATTTTGAACCCGCTCTCGACTTTCGCGAAGAACAGGCCGGCCGATGGTTCGCTTGGTCGCCAAAGGCTTCCTGGGCGGTTGTGTTCGGCGTCGCCGCAGCGGCGAGTCTGCTGTCTCTTACACGTCATAGCGAATTCCTGTACTTCCAGTTTTGATCGATGTCACGGCATGCCCGATACCTGATTGATGCCGGCTTCGTCCTGATGGGATTGTTGCTGCTTGCGGCAGGGATCAACACGCTCGTTGATCCATACGGCTTCTATCGTTTGGTCTACGCCCACGGATTCAATGCGATCAAACCGCGCGCAGAGCAGCAGGTAAGCCGAGATAAGGCCTACGGGATTGTGTTTAGTAAGCCGCACGCCGTCATACTTGGCAACTCGCGAGCGGAGATTGGCATCGATCCCTCTTCCCCGGTATGGGGCTCCGCACAAGTCGTCTATAACGCAGCGATACCCGGAAGTGGCGTGCCGACCATTGTCGAGTACCTCGAACACGCAATTGCGCAGGGTCACGTGACGCGCGCCGTCGTCGGCCTGGAATTTCTCGACTTTCTTGCGGATCCCCCGAGTACCGCTGCGCCTTCAGTCGACACCGGTCGAAGTACATCGATGGATTGGAAATCGAAGGGGAACGACGCGATAGCCGCGATTTTCTCCTTGGACGCGCTTAGCGACTCACTGGTGACCGTTTTCCAACAGCGCAATCCGTATGCGCCCGATATAACCGCAAATGGGTTCAATCCAATGCGGGACTATGAGGGCATCGCGGCGGCCGAAGGCTACGGCACACTGTTCCTGCAAAAAAACCGCGAGAACGCGAAGAATTACCTGCGCGCACAGAAGCGCCTCGAAGCGCACGGACGATCGCTCGGCCCAAGTTGGCGCGCACTTGAGCGGCTGAGAGCGATCTGCAGCACGGGATCGGTGCAGTGTTATTTCCTGATTTATCCCTACCATGCCGACACGCTTGAGCTTTTCGACGCCGCCGGACTTTGGCCGCTGTTCGAGGATTGGAAACGTCAGCTTGTGCTGAGGCTGGGGCCGCAGGAAGAAACGAAAAATGCCGCGGGAGACCTGTGGGACTTCAGCGGGTACAGTCGCTTTACCACCGAACCGGTTCCGGCTCGTTCGGACCGGAAAACCCCGATGCGGTGGTACTGGGAAGCGGGCCACTTCAAGGCCGCGCTTGGAGAAGAGATGCTTCACCAGATGTTTGACAGCGGATACGATTCGTTCGGAGAGCGATTGAGTGCTGCCAACATCGACCAGCATTTGATGACACTGCGTGACCAACGCAACCGTTATCGGGAGGAGTATCCCGAAAAATCAGGCGAGATACGTCGCCTGGTCTCCAGCCTGGACCCGAAATAGGGCTGGCGCGACTTGCACTCGAGTGACTTCACATTAACATCGGCTGCGAGGCTATTGCGTGGGTGGCACGCTTGCGGGCGTCGTCGTGTCACCGCCTGGAGGCGCCAGCTTCCATTTTCCGGCTGCAATCAGTTTGTTCTTGAGGCCCGCCAGCGGAAATCCAAGTGCATAAGCCTTCTGGGCATGCAGTAGCGCTCTGTCATATTCCTTGGCATCTACGTATACGAGTCCCAGATTGTAGTGAAGGTTTGCATTGTCCTCGGCAAAATTCTCGGCGGTTTCGAACGCCTTCATGGCCTTCTGCTTGTTGCCCGTCTTGAACAAGTAGGTGCCATAGATCATGTAAACGGTACCGTCATTTGGAGCGAACCGGATCGCGCGGTCAAAATAGCAATCAACTGAATACTCGGCACCTCGAACGCGATCCTTTTTTTGCCTGAGTGCATAGTTGGACATTGCCATCAGCGCACGAGGGTGATTGGGCGATGCGCGCAATGTGTAGTCGAGGTCTCCGCCAATCGTCCCGGTGCTTCCGCTTTGCAGCATCTCTACCGACTGGGTGAAGTGAAACCTCTCGACGATGGCCAGGTTTTTACGCTGGGTGCGATAGTCGAACGGACCGTAGGCGTTCTCGAGCGGGCCGCACACCTCATAGGCGGCGTGTGCGGACGACAGGCCGGCGGCAACGAGCCCGGCCGCGAGCAAAAGCGATCGCGAAATCATTTCACCTCCTGTGCCGACGCCATGGTATGCGCCGGAGAAATCCAATCTGCAAATTGCGAGCGCATCCATGCGATCGTCGCAGCGGCGCCCGCATCCCGCCATGCCGCGCAGGAGAAAGTGTGGTCGACTCCCGGAAAGTCAATCCGGCTGACGTTCTGCCGGGCCATCCGGTTGGCCAACGCGGGGACGCTCGCGCTGTGCGCTTTGAACTCCGCGGCGACCGTGTCGTTCCCTGACAATGCGATTAATATGGGCCCTGCGTGGCGGCCGATGCCTTCGGCGATCCGATTCGGCAGGTCGATGTTCTTATTGTTTTCGCCTTGTGCTGCGACTTTCGGCGCTGACGCGGCCTGGGCAAACCTGCGCCACAGACCTGTCGCCGATTCGCGCCAGTGCAATTCCCCGCCCGCCAATTTGCGCCAGAAGGTCGCGTCGACGAGGCGCTTCGCATAGTAGTGCCGCAACATCGCATTCGCTTCGCCACGCTCGGTTCGCACCCATGGATTGTAGAGGGCAAGCCCGGCCACCCGGGAATCGCCACCGGAATAGAACGCGCTCGCCGACGCGCCGTCGCACAGCCCCCACAGGATCACGCGTTCCAGCGACGGCACGCGAGCGAAGAACGCGTCGACCGCGGCACGGATATCTGTGTCGATGGCACCGAACCCCGCAACCGCACCCTCGCTGTCGCCCATCCCGCGATGATCGAAGCGAATGCATGCGACCCCTGCATCGGCCAGCGCGCGGGCGAGCAGGACGAACTGCCGATGACTGCCGACACGATACTGCGGTCCGCCGACGACGATGACAACGCCGATTCGCGCGCACTCGCGCGGCGTGCTGACGATGCCGAAAAGTTGCGCACCGCCGGCGTCGAAGAAAAATGGCAACTCATGCGTGGACATGGACGCCCTCACTGGCCATGGCCGCCACCGTCGCCTCGACGAGCGCAGGTGCCATTTCCGTCTCGACGCTTTGCCAGAATCCTGGGCCCTGCACCGCCTGCGCCTGCACATGTTTACCGCGTGCGCACAGTCCATCGACGATCGACTGCGAGGCAGGGCTCACCCCGGGCGGCGTCGCGGTTGTCACTTCGAGCCAGACCACCTCCGCGATAGTGTCCGCAACCGCGAACTCCGCGGCATCCATTCCCGACGCCAATTCCGGCGACAGCCGGTAGCCGGCGATTTCCATACCCGCGCCCTGCTGCAATTGCGCACGCAGCGCCTTCGTGCCGCCCCCGGTCGCGCCATCGGCAAATATTTCCGCCGCCAACTTGAGCCGCAGAAACTGGGTCAGATGAGTACGCCCGGACAGCACCGGCTGCCACAGCAGCAACGATGTCACCTGCGCAATCCTGTGCGTCACGGCACTGGCGAGGAGTGCCCCGGCACGCGTTCCCCACAGCCAGAGCGGCGCGCCACCGCGCTGGCTCGACCATTCGATCGCTGCGACGACATCGTCGATCCAGTCCTCCCACGATGCGCCGCCGAAGTCACCCGAGCTGTCACCGCAGCCTAGAAGATCGATCTCGAGCACGCCGAATCCGCATTCCGCCACGCGACGGGCGACGAGCGCGGTCATGGGCCGGCATTTATTCATTTCCTCAGCGAACGCGGGAATGTGGACAATGCGTCCGCATATCGGACCAGTGGCCGGTTCACGCCAGATGCAAAGCCGCTGGCCGCCTGCGACGGGAAGGAAGAACGCCTCCTGCCGCAGATTCACCGAGTCACTCTCCGCGTTTGCCTCGAACGAAACCGACGAGGCTGCCGACGGTGCCGAACGTCGAGCCGTCGATCTCGTCGTCGTCGACTTCGAAGCCGAAGCGATCCTCGAGCGTCGTCAGCACGCTGACGACCGCCATCGAATCGAGCTCCGGCACCGCGCCCAGCAAGGGAGTCGCGTCAGTGAATCGCGCCGCGCGGCCCTTGAGTCCGAGCACTTCGTCGAGCACCGCCAAAGTTTCTGTCCTCGTGTCCAACCGAAAGTCCTTTGAAAATTCTGCACGCGGCCGCTGCACCGTGCATGTGCATGGGCGCGCACTGTGCCTTGCCTGCGATGAGGCTGGTTATTATACGGACGATGTGCGCATACCTGCCGACCGTTTCCCCTCGCCGATGAAGCGCGTGCTGATGATCGCGTACCACTTCCCGCCGCTGCGCGGCAGCAGCGGGATCCAGCGCACGCTGCGCTTCGCCAGGTACCTGTCCGACTTCGGCTGGGAGCCAATCGTGTTGACCGCCCACCTGCGTGCATACGAGGACGTCGGCGACGACCAGCTAGCCGACATCCCACCCGGTGTACACATCCACCGCGCGTTCGCGCTTGACACTGCACGTCATCTTGCGATCCGCGGCCGCTATCCGGGGTTCCTCGCACGCCCCGATCGCTGGAAGACGTGGTGGCTGGGTGCAGTGCCGGCGGGTCTTGCGCTCGTCAACCGGTTTTCGCCCGATGCCCTGTGGTCGACCTACCCGGTGGCGACCGCGCATACGATCGGCCATACGCTGCAGCGCCTGACGTCCCTACCATGGATTGCCGACTTCCGCGATCCGATGGCTCAGGACGGCTACCCCGCCGACCCGCGCACATGGCGTGCATTCAAGCGCGTCGAGGAAAAGGTCGTGGGCCGCGCAGCCCGACTCGTGTTCACCACGCCCGGTGCGCAGCGTATGTACCAGAAGCGCTACACCGCCCAGCCATCCGATCGCTTCGCGTTGATCGAAAACGGCTACGACGAGGAAATGTTCGCGCCGTTCGACGGCATGGAACGCGCGCCGCTCACCGCCGGCAAGCTCACGCTATTGCACAGCGGCATTGTCTATCCTGATGAGCGCGATCCAACGCACTTGATGGCGGCGCTCCGCCAACTGCGACAGCAACAGCCGGCAATCGCAGAACGGCTGATGGTGCGATTTCGTGCCCCAGTGCACGACAAGTTGTTGAGGACATTGGCAACGGACTCCGGCGTGGCGGACATGATCGAGACGCTGCCGACGCTGCCCTATCGCGCCGCGCTGGAGGAAATGGTGCGCGCCGATGCGCTCCTTGTCCTGCAGGCGGCGAATTGCAACGAGCAAATCCCCGCGAAGCTCTATGAATACCTGCGCACGCGTCGTCCGATCCTGGCCTTGACCGATCCTCTCGGCGATACCGCCACCACGTTGCGCGCAGCGGGATGCAACCGCATCGCACCGCTGGACGACACGGCTGCGATCGTGGTTCTGCTCGCCGATTTTGGTGCCGCCGCGGGCGGGATTTGGACCGGCAGCATCGCCGACAGCGCGACAATCGCCGGCCATTCACGCCGCGCGCGGACCGCTGAGCTGGCTGCTCTGCTGGACAGTTGTACTTGACCGGCTGCAAAACCCTGCGGTCGTGCGTCGGCGCCGCTGACGGCCAGCGCATGCTTCGGCGATAATGCGCAACTCGCGCGCGCACGCTCGAAGATTTGCCGCTGTGAACAGACTCCTGGCACCTTTCAATCGATGACGAATCCTTTTCTGTTGCAGCATCTGGTGACGGGCTCCGCGGCACGCGATCCCGATCGAACGGCGTTGGTCTTTGGCGACCAGGCATTGACCTACGCCGCGCTGGCGCACCAGGTCGAGACGTTCGGGACGGCGATCGTCAAGTTGGGCCTCGCGCGCGGCGACCGCATCGGCATCTGGCTCGACAAGCGCGTCGAGACCGTCGTCGCATCGTTCGGCACGGCCGCCGCAGGCTGCGTATTCGTCCCGATCAATCCGCTACTCAAGCCTGCGCAGGTTTCCTACATCCTGCGCGATTGCAATGTTCGACTGCTCGTCACCTCGGCCGAGCGCAATGCGTTGATCGCCGAAACACTGGGCGAATGCCCGGACCTCCAGCACGTCGTCGCCACGGGCCGTTTCGATGGCGACATGTCTGCCGGCATCGCGCATCACGAATGGGACGCGCTGATGAGTGCGTCAGGGAGTGCCGCGCACCGCGTGATCGACACCGACGTGCTGGCAATCCTCTATACGTCCGGCAGCACCGGCAATCCAAAGGGCGTCGTGTTATCCCATCGCAACATGGTCGCCGGCGCCACGAGCGTCGCGTCGTATCTCGACAACGGCCCAGACGATACGATTCTGGCCGCGCTGCCGCTTTCGTTCGATGCAGGATTCAGCCAGCTCACCACGGCGTTCCATGCGGGTGCACGCGCGGTGCTGATCAACTACCTGCTGCCCAAGGACGTGCTTAACGCAGTGGTCAAGGAACGCGTGACCGGGCTGACCGCAGTGCCGCCGCTGTGGATACAACTGTCGCAGCTCAAATGGCCTGCGGATGTCACCGGGCACCTGCGATACATCGCCAACACCGGCGGCCGCATGCCGGAGGAAACGCTCAGGATCCTGCGCGCGCAACTGCCGGACACGAGGCCGTTCCTGATGTACGGCCTCACCGAGGCGTTTCGCTCGACGTACCTACCGCCAGAGGAAGTGGACCGCCGCCCCGATTCGATCGGCAAGGCGATCCCGAACGCTGAGATCCTCGTGCTGCGGGACGATGGCACACCCTGCGCCCCCGATGAGCCGGGCGAGCTCGTGCATCGCGGCGCGCTGGTCGGCATGGGCTACTGGAACGATGCGCCCAAGACCGCAGAACGCTACAAGCCCCTGCCCGGGCGTGCGGCCGGCCTGGTATTGCCGGAAATCGCCGTGTTCTCCGGCGACACCGTGCGCAGGGATGCCGAAGGCTTCCTCTATTTCGTCGGACGCCGCGACGAGATGATCAAGACGTCGGGGTACCGCGTGAGCCCGACGGAGATCGAGGAGGTTTTCTATAGCACGCAACAGGTCGGCGAATGCGCGGCGTTCGGCGTGCCGCATGCCGTGCTGGGCCACGCGATCGTGGTCGTGGCAACGCCGCATCCAGGGGGCAACGTCGACGAGGCGTTCCTGTTGACGCACTGTCGCGAGCGCCTGCCTGTGTTCATGGTCCCCGCGAAAATCCACATCCGCAATGGATCGCTGCCGCGCAACCCCAACGGCAAGATCGACCGCAAGGCGATCGCCGCGGAGTTCGCGCCGGCCACTCGCGAAACGCCTTCATGACCGCGCCGCAGCACGCACCGAATCGCTATTTTTCTGTCGCCGATGACGAGCTCGTGATCGGCGGGTTCGCGCTCACCCAGCTTGCGCGCGATGTCGGACGCACGCCGTTCTACGCCTACGATCGCGGCGTTCTCGACCGGCGCGTCGCCGAACTGCGGGCCGCGCTGCCAGCCGCGGTGCAACTGCACTACGCGATGAAGGCCAACCCGATGCCGGCGCTCGTCGCCCACATGGCGCGGCTGGTGGACGGCCTCGATGTCGCATCCGGCGGCGAGCTCAGCGTCGCGCTCGAAAACGGCGCCGACTCTTACGAGATAAGTTTCGCGGGGCCCGCCAAGAGCGTTGCGGAGCTCGAACAGGCAGTCGCGGCCGGCATCCTGGTGAATGTCGAGTCGTTTCGCGAAATCCGGTTGCTGAGCGACGTGGCGCAACGCACGGGCCGCGTGCCGCGAGTCGCGGTGCGCGTGAACCCGGACTTCGAGCTCAAGTCGTCGGGCATGAAAATGGGCGGCGGCCCAAAGCAATTCGGCATCGACGCCGAAGAGGTGCCGCGCGCATTGGCGGAAATCGGTGCACGCGGGCTGGGATTCGAAGGCTTCCACATCTTCAGCGGCTCGCAGAACTTGCGCGCGGATTCCATCTGCGATGCGCAAAGCAAGTCGCTGCAGCTTGCCGTGCGACTCGCGCACGACGCGCCGGCGCCGGTGCGCAGCCTCAACCTGGGCGGCGGTTTCGGCATCCCGTACTTTCCCGGCGAACAGCCGTTGGACCTCGCGCCGATCGGCGCGCACCTTGGCGACGTCGTCGCGGATGCAGCGCAGCGCCTCCCGCAGGCGCGGCTCGTCATCGAACTCGGGCGCTACCTGGTGGGCGAAGCCGGCGTCTATGTCTGCCGCGTCGTGGATCGCAAGGTGTCGCGCGGCCAGGTGTACCTGGTGACCGACGGCGGCCTGCACCATCACCTCGCGGCATCCGGTAACTTCGGCCAGGTGATCCGCAAGAACTATCCGGTAGTGATCGGCAACCACGTCAGGGGCGAACGGCGCGAGATCGCATCTGTCGTCGGCCCGCTATGCACACCGCTCGATTTGCTGGCCGATCGGATGGACCTCGCCGAGGCGCGGGAAGGGGACCTGGTCGTCGTGTTTCAGTCCGGTGCGTATGGATTTAGCGCGAGTCCGCTCGGCTTTCTCAGCCATCCTATGCCGGCGGAGAAATTAGTTTGAACATTGGTCTTGGGGTGAATGACCATGGTGCCGGCGATCCGCGCCACTGATCATGTGGCGGCGAATGCGAAATGCGCTGCGGGAACACGGACCTGCCACGTTGGCGTTCCGCGCCACGGCCGCGATCGTTGCGGCGGTTTCTGCGCGCCACGTCCGCCTTGTCTGGTACGTGATCGTCGCCCAGCCAGTCCGGAACGACTGGAGAATTCCGGCGAAAATGGGGCGCGACATCTTCACTCGCTGGATCGAGCCTGGCGACCCGTTGTTTGGGCAGGTTCCCCGGCCCGAGGTCGTGATCGCAAGCAGGTTCGCTCAAGGGGCGATATGCCTGGCAGCGGAGCGCAACGGCGAGCTGCTGGGATTCATCTGGCTGTGTCCGCGGCGCTATGTGGAAGACGACGTGCGCTGCGTGTTCGTGCTTCCACCATCGGGTGAGACGTGGTGGGATTTCGATGTCTGGGTGCAGGCGAGTCGACGCAATGGCATCGTGTTCGCAATACTCTGGCAGGCCGCTCACGTCCGTCTGCGCGACGCCGGCGTGCTCAGTACATGTTCGCGCATTACGCGCAACAATTCGGGCTCGCTGGCGGCGCATCGTCGTCTTGGCGCCATCGAAGTCGACAACGTGTTGTTCGCTTGCAGCCACCGTTGGCAACTTGCGATCGGTGGGAAGCCGTCGGTTCATTTGTCACGAGATGACGCCAATATGCCTCGAATCATCATCTCACCATCCCTCAAGCCAAGTAGCGTGCCCGATTCCGCTGCAGCGACCTCCAGGAGCAGGACGTGATGGTAGTCGGTCGTCTTGCATGATTTTGCCCGTTTCGCCTTCGCATTCGGCACCTAATGCCTGATCGAGCAACCTACACGCTGCACGCTCCCGACTCGCCGGTGACGCTCGGCGCGCCCGGAAGTACTTACATCGAAGGCGCCTTCGCATTCACGGACCCGGAACTTGCACGGATCGCGACGCAACAAGGCGCCCATGCGGCATGGATGGCCGCGTTCGTGCGCGATGGTGAGAATGCGCCCTCGATGGTTACGGGGGAATTCTCCGTGGGGCTGCGCGATGCATGCGGCAGGATTCTTCTCGCGGTGGACCGCTTTTCCATTCGATCGCTCTGCTTCCGTATCCGCGGCGACGTCATCGACGTCCATTCTCGCGCCGACGTCGTCGCGGCAAGCGATGCGTCGCTCGACAACCAAGCCATTTTCGACTACCTGTACGCGCATGTCATCCCTGCGCCCCGCACCATTTTCAAGGGCGTGCGACGGCTTCCGGCAGGTCATTGCGCGCTGCTGAGCAATGGCAAGCTGCGTGTGGCACCTTGGTGGCGGCCAGTTTTCGTCGAAGATGATCCAGCGCAGTTTGCGGTGCTTCGCGACGAGTTCCGGCGCTTGCTACGTTCCGCAGTCGCAGACCAGGTCGATGACCGCGCGGTGGGATGCTTTCTGAGCGGTGGGACCGACAGTTCGACCGTTGCAGGAATGCTCAGCGAGGTCACCGGAAGGCCGGCGCGAACGTTCTCGATCGGATTTGACGCGAAGGGCTATGACGAGATGGAATTCGCGCGCATCGCCGCGCGACACTTCAAGACTGACCACCATGAGTACTACGTCACGGCCGACGATCTCGTTGCGAGTATTCCCGAGGTTGCGACGTCGTACGATCAGCCTTTCGGCAACTCGTCCGTCGTGCCATCGTACTACTGCGCCAGGTTCGCGCGCGAGTCCGGCATTGAGCACATCCTCGGCGGCGACGGCGGCGACGAACTCTTCGGCGGCAATTCGCGATACGCCAAGCAACGAATATTCGAAGCCTATGGCCGTGTGCCACCCATCGTGCGGCGCGGACTGCTCGAGCCGATTCTCGCGAACCACTCGGCGCTGTCGCGAATTGCCGGATTTGCGAAGGCCGCGAGCTATGTCGATCAAGCGCGCGTGCCCATGCCTGACCGGATGCAGATGTACAACTTGCTGACCCGGCTCGGACTTGAGGATGTACTCGCGCCCGAATTCCTGGCGGAAGTCGATCCCGGGGCACCGCTGCGCCAGATGCGCGAAGTCTATGCCGCGGGCCCATCGGGTACGCTGATCAACCGCATGCTGGCCTTCGATTGGCGATTCACGCTGGCAGACAACGACTTGCCCAAGGTCGTCGGCGCGACGTCGCTTGCCGGTTTATCGGTGGGTTTTCCATTGCTGGACGACGCACTGACCGACTTCTCATTGAAGCTCGAGCCGAAATTCAAGCTCAAAGGCTTGCAACTGCGATGGTTTTTCAAGGAAGCCCTGCGAGGATTTCTGCCCGACGAGATCCTCGCGAAGAAGAAACATGGATTCGGATTACCTTTCGGGGTATGGGTCAACAGTCATCCCGCGCTGCAGTCGCTGGCGTTCGAATCGCTGCGCGCGCTGAGCCAGCGGGGTATCGTGCGCAAGGAGTTCATCGAGCGACTTGTCAACCACTACCTGCCAGACCATCCTGGTTACTATGGCGAAATGGTCTGGGTGTTGATGACGCTCGAGCAATGGCTGGGTCGTCCGGCAAAGCGCGGACCAAGTCGTAAACCGCCGCACGCTACGACCGGCGATGCAGGAAGCGAGTCGAAATGAAAACTTCTGTACCCGACGTGTTATCGGCCGCAATTCTTGTCATGGTTCTGGCGTTGCCGGTCCACGCCGCATCGCCGCCCAGCGACGACGACGTCGTGCAACTAAGCCAACTGGGCGGTGGCACGGATTTCCTCAATGCGAGCTCCGCGCTCCGAGTCCAGTGGTTGCAACGGGGCGGCGACTACGTGGACCGCGACGGCGTCGTCAACGGTCCCAACCATCACCTCACCGTCAGCGTCGACGGATCGATCCGGGACTTCGTCATCGACATCAGTTCGATCCCCGGAGACCTCGTCCTGCGGTTCGGCCCCGGTGATGCGCCGTCGTGGGATAACGTTCTCATCGACGGTCATCCAGCCGACGCGTTCTGGGTCGATGCGACGGCGAATCACGCACTGACGGGAACGACTATCCGAATGCCGATGTTCGTGCATGGCGGAGCAACGCTCTCGATGCACCTTGCCGCATTGCCGGGGGCGAAGCCCGTCGCATTCACGATCGATCCCGTCGCCAAGCCGGTGGTCCCGGAACTACCGATGCGCGGGCCTTCGGCGCCACCGGACATACTTGACTTCGAGCTCACGGACGAGGCCTCGCTGAGGCGGCTTGCGCCAGGACAAATCGCCGAGCCCTTCGCCTTCGATCCGCAGTGGCTCATCGAGCCGAACGGGCTCCACTCGCTTCGGTTCTCGTCTGCGGATGGTCCGCGGCTGATCTCCTGGTTCCTTCACTTCGCGCCACAGGAGTCGGTCTATGCCCGATACTGCCTGTTCATCGAGGACGATGTCGCCGACGGCATGACCGAACTCGGCGTAAAGCTGCCCGGGCTGGCGGGCGGCGAGGTGTCTTGGCGGATGGAGCATGGCCCGGTCGCTCCGGCCAATCGCGGACTGTACGCCGCTGTCGACTACCTCTACGACGCCGAATCGGGGTCCGGCTATGGGACGAGTGCCGCCATGGGCGCGACGTTTCGGGCGGGGCAATGGTACACAGTCGAGCAGTACGTCAAGCTCAATTCGCCCGGTCACCCGGACGGCATTGGACGCGTGTGGATCAACGGCAACCTGACGTGGGAGTCGACGCACGTCCGCTTTCGCGACACGGCTGCCACCCTCATCAACCAAATCCACGTCAACGTCTATCATGGCGGGCTGGGCGTGCCGAAGGCGCCGATACACTATCGGATCGCAAGTATCGCGGTGTCGCACTCGTACATCGGTCCGCCTGCGAATTTGTTGACGAATGGCATCAGCCAGGCGATCGAATACCACCACACCGCCTTCGACCACTACTTCGTGACCGCGAGCGCAACAGAAATTGCAGCACTCGATCGAGGCGATTTTGCAGGCTGGCAACGCACCGGGCTGGCAATCAGTGTCTACCCCAGTGAAGCGGCGAACACCGTCCCCGTCTGCCGTTTTTTCAGCGCCGCGTTTGCACCGATGAGCTCGCACTTCTATTCGGCCGACGCCGGCGAATGCGCGGCATTGCGCGAAAACCCGAGTTGGCAGTTCGAAGGCGACGTGTTCAATATGCTGACGCCGGATTCCGTCGGCGATTGTCCCCCTTCCAGCGCGCCCGTCTATCGGTTGTACAACGACGGGCACGGTGGCGCCCCCAATCATCGATATACGAACAGCCTCGCGGTTCGTGAGCAGATGCTTGGACAGGGCTGGGTATCCGAAGGCCGCGGCGTGTCGGGCGTCGTCATGTGCGCGCCCGAATGAGCGCTGTCTCGGCGCAGAACGTTTCTGCGGATGACAAGACCGGATTTTTGAAGACAGTGTTCCGCCATCACAGTGGCAAAATTGCCGCGACGCTGATGCTGGCCACATTTGCGTGGTACTCCGCAGCAGCTGTGCGGTACGTGCCGGATATCCTCGTGCCGCGCGCCGGCGCCCTCGCGCATGTCCCGGAGTGGCGAATGCCAATGACGGTGGGACAGTTCTCCGAAATTCCCAACACTGCCAACCTGAACGGCACCACGACCAACCATTCGACGATCGATGCATGGAACGGCCTAGGTGCGGGGCAGACGCAGTGGTGGTCGCTCGCGAATGGCGGCCACGAGGATTCGAGCGAGAACAAGGTGATTGCGATCGATCTCGCCGATAACGTGCCGACCTGGAAGGTGGTCAATCCCGGAAGCGCACCTCAGGACGTGCCGCCGAAAATCAATCTTCTCTACTACTTCGACGGGCTGCCTGCATCCAGTCACAGTTACTACACGACGCAATACATCGGCGCCCGCGACAGGGTGATGCGGTTCAGCACAGGTGTAGTGTGGGGAAACGGCAATGGCGGAGGTCCCGTAGTCGATGGCTTCAGGCTCCAGGACAAACGATGGGATCCACAGGGAACGTGGCCCAGCGTGCCTATCGCATTGTCGACTGTCGTGACAACAATCGCCAAGGATCCCGAAACCGAAGACGTCTACGTCGCCAACAACGGCAGCTTCGCCAAGTGGACGCAGGTGACGAACACCTGGGCGACGTTCCTGCCCATCGGCCCGGAAGTCCAGTGGCAATTCCATGGTTCTGTGATCGACGTGCTGCGCAAACGCTGGGTCTTCGCTGGCGGACTCCGTAGCCTCGACATGATCGACCTGGTCACGCACGCGCACTTCAAATTGGCGCTGACCGGCATCGACGATGCGCCGCCATTCGGCGACTACGACGCGATCGTGCATGACCTCGACAACGATCGGTATCTGTTGCAGACCGGCTCCCGGGTGTACGGAATCGATCCAAACAACGGTGCCGCGACCATCGTTGCCACCGTTCCAGTCGCCGCCACAGGGCCTCTCAGTCGGTTCGCCTATTTCGCGACACTCGGCGGTGTCGCCTACCTCCCGGACTTCTCGTCCAATATCCTGTTCATGCCGACGCGAGCCGAAGAGAGTCCGCCGCCGCCTCAGAGGTCCTCGGCAAACCCGATCGTCGTCGAGTACTATCATTCCGGGTTCGATCACTTCTTCATGACCGCGTTACCGGACGAAATCGCCGCGCTGGACGCCGGAGAATTTCCGCCGTGGGAGCGAACCGGCCAATCTTTCAAGGCATATCTTCTCGACGCGCCAGGCATGGCGAACGAATGCCGATTTTTCAGCGTGGCGTTCGCGCCGAAGAGCTCGCATTTCTATACTCCGTTGGCATCGGAATGTGCGTTGACCCGCAACAATCCAGACTGGGTGTTCGAAGGGGAGGTCTTCAGCGTCAGCCTCGCAACGTCGTCCGGCGCATGCGCGGAAGGCAATATCCCGCTCTACAGGCTCTACAACAATGGCATCGGCGGAGCGCCGAATCACCGGTACACGACGAGTCCCGCTATACACGCCTCGATGGTCGGCGTCGGCTGGATCGCCGAGGGGTCCGGAAACGATGGCGTCAGCGGTTGCGTGCTGCGGTGATTTCAGATGCATGCACCACCGCCCAACGCTCCCCGTCAACGACCATGACCAAGCGCATCCTGCTGGTCGCGCCGACCGCGCCCTTCGACACGTCGTTTGGTGCCGCGCAAAGGACGACATTGATGTATCGGGCGTTGCGCGAATTCGGAGAGGTGGAAGTCGTCATTGCTGCGCAGGGCGCGGCATTCGCCGCGGCGGATGGGGAGCGGCCAGAGGAAGTCGCTCGATTGACCATTCGCGAGGCACCTTGGTATTGCAAGTACCAGCCCGATGCCGAAACCAGGAAATGGGCAATGCAGCATCTGGCACGGCGACAATACGACTTGGTCGTGGCGCGGGAACTCTCGACCGCGGGTCCATTTTGCGAGGCGATCGATGCGCCGTTGATCGCCGATGCAGACGACGCCAACTACCATTACGCGCCCTCGCAAGCCTCGACATCCGCGCGGATGCTGGCAACGGCAAAAACCCGAGCGCGCCGTTTTTTTACGCGACGCGCACTATTGCGCTTTCGACATGTGTGGTTTGCAACACCACGCGATCAACGCGCATTTCCGCGCGTTACGAGCACCATCCTGCCGAACGTCGCGCCTGAGGTTTCCGCGCTGGATTGTCACGTCGGCGCCGTGCCGACAATTCTTTTCGTCGGCGCGCTGTGGTACGGTCCCAACGTCGAAGCGGTTGACAGATTCATCAGGTATTGCTGGCCGGCGATCAACCGCTGCGTGCCCAGTGCGCGCTTGCGCATCGTCGGTGCTGGTCCGGTCGGCAGGCGCGAAGCCTGGAGCGCCAACCATGGTGTGGAGTGCCCCGGTTTCGTCGTCGACCTCGAATCCGAATATCGCGCGGCGGCTTTCACCATCGCGCCGATTCGCTACGGCGGGGGTACCCAGATCAAAACACTCGAATCGCTCGCCTTTGGCCGTACCGCTGTGGTCTCCAGTTTCGTAGCGACAGGATACGTCGATGCGTTCAAGCCAGGCGAATCGCTGGTCGTCGCCGACGCTGCGGACGAAACCGTCGCTCGTTGCATCGCACTGCTCAAAGACCCCGAGACCGCAACCCGAATGGCACTGGCGGGTCGCGAAGTGGTTATGCAGCGATTCGGGTGGCAGGCGTTCCGGGCCGGTGTCGCGAAGGGCCTTTCGCAAATCGATTCACAGTGGCAAGCGGCTCAATGACGGGGCTTCGCAAATCGGTTGTCCACGGCGCATTGTGGGCCGTCGCCTTGCGCTGGTTGATGCGGCTCGTCGGCGTCGCGAATGTCGCGATCCTCGCGCGCATCCTCGGACCGTCGGACTTCGGCTTGGTCGCGATGGCTACGCTCGTCGTCGGCCTCGTCGAAACGTGGCTCGCCTTTGGCGTCGACAGCGCGCTGATCCAGAACGCTGATGCCGATCGCCACGACTTCGATACCGCATGGACGATCCGCCTGCTGCAAGGCGCCGTGATCGCGTTGCTCGTCGTTGCCGCGTCTCCGCTCGCGCAAGCCTACTTCAAGGAGCCGCGGCTCGGGCCGTTGCTGTGGGTTCTCGCGCTTGGCATACTGATTTCGGGAGCGGCGAATATCGGCGTGGTGATGTATCGCAAAGAGCTCCGGTTCCAGACCGAATTCTGGATCCTGGCGATCTCGAAGCTGCTGTCGTTCGCTGTAAGCGTCGCCGCGGCGTTCTGGCTGCGGAATTATTGGGCGCTGGCAATCGGAATCGTCGGCGGCTACACGATCGGCTGTGTCGTCAGTTATGTCGCACATCCATTCCGGCCACGCTTCTCACTGTCGCGATGGCGCAAGCTGTGGTCGTTCTCGCAGTGGGTCGTAGTGATGAATATCATCGGGTATGCTGAAACCAAAGCCGACGAGGTGTTGGTCGGTGGCTATACATCTGCGGCGCAGATGGGCCTGTACAGCGTCGCATCAGACGTCGGTCAGATGCCGTCGGCGGAGCTCTCGGCTCCCCTCAACCGCGTTCTCTTTCCAACATTTTCGCGACTGCAAGACGAGCCTGGTCGCCTGGCGGCCGCGTACACGAATGCGCTGGCGACGGTGGCAATGGTGACGGTCCCAGCGGGTATTGGGCTCGCGATGGTTGCGCCGGAGGCGGTGCGCGTGCTGCTTGGACCCAAGTGGACAGCGGCAGTGCCGTTGCTGGCGATCCTCGCGCTTTGGGGAACGCTGCGGAGTCTATCGTCGTCGGGCGGTTATGTGCTGATGTCGATTGGGTTGCCGAAGCTGGTCGCGCTGACCACATTCATGACCGTGCTGGTCTTCGCTTCCGGTGCCTCGCTGGCCCTCTGGTGGGGATATGGTCCGCTCGGAATCGCAATTGCGAAAGTGGTGGCGGCGTGCGCCTCGCTGATGATCACCGTCACCTTTGTCGTGAGGCACACGCACGTGCATGTGCGGACGGTCTTGCGAGGCGTCATTCGCCCGGTGTTTGCCGCGTGCACGATGGCGGCCGTCCTGCAATGGATTCCCGGCACGCCTTTTGGCGCACTGGCCGACTTGATCTTGAAGATCGCAGTTGGCGCGGCGGTATACATTACCGCGGTGCTGGTGCTGTGGTACTGGGCAGGCCGTCCGGATGGCCCGGAGCGTTTGGCGATGAACATCCTCAAGCGGCTGTTCATCCGCAACGCCGGCGCCGCGGCAGACTGAAATCGAAAGACTTCCACAATGACTTATCGCAAGGTCGGTTTGCACGTCTCGCGGCGGCGCTTTCTCAAGACCGGCGCCAGGCTCGCGACGCTCGGCGCACTTCCGGTCGCGACGTTGGGGCAGCCATTGCGCCCCGTGCGTGCAGCGTCCAGTGCCGACGCAATGCCAGATGCGAAGAACCTGCTCGACAGACCTTCGTTTTCGATCAACCTCGGCCCCTTCGTCGTCCCCGAAAAGGTCTACCACGGCAATTCAATTCTGGACTATTCGGGCTCGATCTACTGCCCCGCACGGCGCGCGATCCTGATCTTCGGCGGCGGGCATGCCGCAACGCCCGCCGATGTCGTGCTGGCCTATCCGTTGTCGCGTCTCATCGATGGCAGTGGGCCGGAAATGAAGTGGCAGGCAGACTATGAACCTACGCCTCTTGCGACGATGGCGATGGTGGAAAGCATTACCGTTGACATTCCCCGGTTCGATGCGAATGTGCCACGCGCAGAGATCGAGTTGCAATCCTTCCTGGGCCCCGTGGGAACGATGTTGCGACTCGGCAAGGTCTCCATCGTCGATGCAGGCGGACAGCCGGTGACGGAGTTCGAGACGTTCTACTGGAAAAAAAGACGTGGCCTGCTATTCCCTAAGGGAACCGCGGCCATGCAACCATTCAAAGTCACGTTCCAATTCGCGAAATATCTAACCACCGGAGGATTCTGGAAGGTCGATCGACAGGTTCCCGCAATTCGACCGGTATCGCGTCACACGTACGAAGCAACGATCTGGTCCGGCGCGGCAAACCGGATGTTGCTGCTTTGTGGAAATAACGGCGCATCCTATTTCCTTCCCACCGCCGTGGCGGATGCCGCGACGGGTGGCAATTGTGCAGTCTACGATCCCGCGACGCGGCAGTGGAGCGATACCGGAGTGCCGGGTTTGGGAAACCAGGCCGTCGAAGACCCTGTCTCTGGCAATGTCCTGACATTCAGCGTAGGGACTTACGCCGTATTCGATCCGCGCAGTAATACGGTGCTGCGCTCGGGGAATATCGGCCAGGAGATCGGTTTCTTTTCCGAAACATACGTCTATTACCCTCCCGACGACCGCTTTTATCTCCTGTGGGGAGGAACCCGCGACGGACCGCAAAAGGCGCTCGAAATTTCCATCGATCGAAACACTTGGCGCCTATCGCTGCAACCGATCAACGACGTCAATTTCCGTCCTCGCGCGAAAAACGAGACTACCTATCGCTATGATCCCGCCAGTCAACTGATCGTCGGGAGCATCCAGCAAGAGCGCAACGGTAAAACCTACGCCTATGGGTTCAAGCCTCTCGGACGCGGCCGTGGGCAGTGGCTTGCGCAGGCGGTCGATGGGGGAGGTGCGGGTACTCAGAAACATCACGCGGTGTACATACCCGAGCTGCGTGCACATGCGTTTCTCTCCACCGTGGAAAAGCGCACCGACCTCGTGCTGTGGAGACCTGACCCCAAGGGATGGAGCGCTCCGGCGGACGACTCGAGTCCGAAAGCCGCAATTAGCGTGGGCGGTCGCGTCGTGCAATCGCTGCAGCAGGCATGCGACATCGGCGGCGATATCACGGTCGGCGAAGGGACGATTTCGGGTCAAGGCGCAAAGATCACGAAGGCGGTGCGTATTACCGGCGCAGGCAAGGACAGGACGATCATCGACGGCGAAGGAATTGCGATCGAAGGCAAGGGCGTTTTCGATTGCTGGGCCGACGCGTCGTTCAAGGACCTGGCGGTGGTCAACGCCGCTGGCGACAGCGGCAACATTGCGGCAATCCGGCATGAAGCCGGAAAATTGCTGCTCCAAAGGGTTGTGCTACGTCACTGCCAGAATGGGGTTCTCGGCGGCAAGCCGAGCGAAGCGACCGTAGAAATGGACGATTGCGACGTGTCCGATTGCGGAATCGACGAGTCTGGATCCACGCATGGCGTTTATTTTTCGGCGATCGCGAAGGCGACGGTCAACAATTGTCGCTTCGACAAGATTCACATCGGTCACTATATCAAGTCCCGCGCACGCGAGAATCAAATTACGCGCAACATCCTGGGCGTGACGTTCGACGACACCAAGAGCTTCAACATCGACATCTGCTACGGCGGAAAAGCGATTATCAAGGATAACGTGCTGCGCCAAGGGGCGAACGCCGACAACAACCGGATGATCTCCTACGGCGCCGAGGCGCGTTTCATCGCCGGAACGCCCCTCGCTGAACGGATTGGCGCGGCGGGTCATGTCGCGGACATCGCGCACAACCGGTTCCTCAGCAAGAGCGGCGGTGTCGGGATCCATGACGCAATGCCTGAAACCGCGACCGCGGTCAGGGTCGACGTGCATGGCAATCAATTTCATGGTCTAGACGCAGTGTCCGAGGGTACCCGCGTGCATTCCAGTGACAATGCCGTCGATTCGACCGTTCCCTTATCCCTGCCATCCCGGTTCGGGAAGACTGCTTGACGCGGTTCAGGCGCGGAGCAGCTTCGGTGTGGCGATTTTTAACTCGAGCGCCAGGCGACTGGCAAAGTAGAAAATGTACGACAATTTTCCGCTCAACATCCACAGCAGGGTTGGGCGCAGTTTGCAACCCGTGAGGAAATGAATGCCATTGCTCGAATAGAAATTGACACTCAGCAATCGCGCGATGTAGGCGAGCGTCCGCGGCTGGTAGAACGCGATGTGCTGGCCCGCGTCGGCCGCGTAGTAGTTCCATTTGCCTGGCTGCGGTGGCACGCGCTCATAAAGTTGCGTTGTGAAGATCAGCGTTCGCGTCGACGATATGTTCAGCGCATCGCGAATGAATTCCAGGGGGTCTTCCAGGTGCTCCAGTACTTCAAACGCCGTGACGGCAGCGATTGGCCCGTCGCCGTCCTTCCAGGCGAATTCCTTCGCGAACAGGTTCGCGCAGAATTTGTCCGACCACGAGAACGCCAGCCCGTTGTTACGCATCAGCCGCGTGAGGAGCCCGTACCCGCCGGCGAGATCCAGCACTCTCGCATCCCGGTCGAAGAGCACCGGTAGCACGCAAGTGAGGATGCGCATCATGCGCAGGTTGCGACCGACGAGATCGACGTCCTCCGCGGCAATCGCGTCCGCGTAAGCCTCATCGAGCCAGTACGGACGTTCCGTCTGCAGAAAGCCACAGCGGTCGCACACGTGGTATGAGACGTCGTACTTGGCGAGCAGGCGATTCGTGAAACAGAATTGAGTCCGGCCTTTGCAGATCCTGCATGCGGCGAGAATGCTTTGTTCCTGCAGGACGCGGTGGTTCGCTGCCCTGACAGTGTCAGGGATATCGCCAGCGTCCACTGCGCATTCGGTTTCAATCATGTCAAATACCCGGTTGCGCAACGGCGCAGCAATCGATCGATCCTGGGATTTTTCGTTTGACCGCTCAGCTTGCCTCACCTGAAGAGGCCGCGTCGCGGCGCATGTGACCGCAAGCTTCGCTGGCCACTCGAATGGAAAGCAACTCGCGTGCCGGTGACGCGACTTCGTGAGGTCGCGCTCCTACAAAGTCCTACAGCAACGTAGGACTCCGTCCGACAGGATCTTTTTTTGGTTCATGACAACAATTCGTATCTTGGGCCCGGCAAGCGTCAGGGGGTGACCCGCATTTCCTGACAGGACTCTCACGCAGCCCGCATGTCCTTGTAGCAAACGAAGTTTGTGATGTTCATAATGAACGCTCGATTGCAGTAACGAGAGTTGGAGCGATGAAGAAAATTTCGTTGATCGTCTGTACCCGAAATCGCGCGACGTACCTGCCGAGTGCGCTCGACGCGTTATCGCGCATGCAAACTGCGGACCCGTGGGAACTGATAGTCGTCAACAATGCGTCCACCGACTCCACCCAGCATCTTCTCGAGCAATTCGCCGCACGCAATCCTTCGCACGTGCGCCTAGTGCAGCAACCGATCCGAGGGCTCGCCAATGCGCAGAACGCAGGGCTTGCGTACGCAACGGGCGACATCTTCGCCTTCACTGACGACGACTGCTACCCGGAACCCGACTACCTCGAAAGGATCAGGGCCTGCTTCGACGAGAGCCCGATCCAGTACCTCGGCGGTCGCGTCCTTCTCTACGATCGGCGCGATGCTCCCGTTACGATCCAGACCCGCGAAACGCGAGTTGACCTGCCGCCTCATTGCTATATCCCCGCAGGAATCATCCATGGCGCTGCATTCGCGTTCACCCGAGAAGCCATGGACGCGCTGGGCGGATTCGACCCGACGCTCGGCATCGGGGGCGCGCTCGACAGCGGCAACGACATCAACGCGTTGATCCGCTGCTCCGCGATGGGATTTCGTGGCGCCTATGACCCGCGCCCCGTCGTTTACCATCATCATCGCCGTCGTTCGGAAGACGACGTCGAGCGGTTGTTGAAGCGTTATGACGTCTCACGCGGCGCCGCGTACTACATGGGCATCAGCAACGCGTCCACCCGGCGTGCCTACGCCTGGCCGGTCCTCCGTCGCGTCGCGTCGAACCTCCTCAAGGGCCACTGGGGCACACTCCAGCGGGAATTGTCCGGCGGCTATCGATTTGCGAGGATCCTGCGGGGCCGGTCCGCCGGACACTAGGGATACGAACGCTCGCGGGATCGCGGGTCACCATCTGATCCGTGACCGGAGGCAACTGGTTTCGCGCGACCGGCGACGGCCTTGGGCCGGGGAAACGCCATGCAACGGAGCGGACGAGTGTTGAAGGCGATAGTGCTTCCCGCATGGAAATACGTGCGCGCCGAGCATCCCGAACTCGCACTTCGTCTCGAATACGCACGTCGTTTCCGACGCATTCCACGTTGGGCGGCACCCTCCACCTTCAATGAGAAGGTGCGCCTCAAGATGATCTACGACCGCCGTCCGCTACTGCGAACGTTTGCGGACAAATGGGCGGTGCGTGCCTTCGTTGCGGAACGCCTAGGGGGCGAAGTCCACCTGCCCGTCATTCATGCGCGATTCGAGCGCGCAAGCGACATCGAGCATGTGACTGTTCCGCCGCCTTTCGTCATGAAGGCAAACCACGGTTCGGGATGGGTGCGCATCGTACGGGAAATGACGCCTCAGACTTGTACCGAACTTGTGGCCACCGCAGCACGCTGGTTGCAAAGCGACTACTCGCGAGTGTGCAGGGAGGTCTGCTACCAGGGCCTTCCGCGGTGCATTCTGTTCGAGGAATTTCTGCAGGGCGAGGGTGGGAAATTGCCGCTGGATTTCAAGTTCTTCTGCTTCCATGGAATTCCGCGCTTCGTCCAAGTCGACATGGACCGCGATACGCGTCATCGGCAGAGCTTCTTCGACCTTGAACTGAGATCAATTCCGGTGCGCTACCTGGCGGACAACATCGATTGCCCGATCGCGCGGCCGTCGCATTGGGAGGAAATGCTGGAAATCGCGGGCAAGCTTGCGCGCGGCACCGACTTTGTGCGGGTCGACCTCTACGACCTTCCCGATCGTGTCGTCTTCGGTGAGTTGACGAACTTCCCCAACACCGGTGACGTGGCTTTCGATCCGCCAGAATACGACCTCTATTTCGGTTCGTTCTGGGACTACTCACGCAGCTACTACCGTTCCGGAGTCGACAATGCGTGACGAGCGCGCCCGAGACCCAGGGAGTTGGACGGCGAGGCGACCGCGCGGTCAGGGGAAGTGCAGCACTTCGTACTCGCCGTGTCGAATGCAGGACCGGGCAGCAGGGCGAATCACCGAGTCGAACAGCGCGGTGACGCCGGGCCTGATCGTCTCGTGAATCTCGACCGCGAGCATCCGCACCGAACCCAGCCAGGACTCGGCGCTCGCGAACATCTCGAACTCCGCGCCTTCGATGTCCATCTTCAGCAGCGCAACCGACTCACGATCGATCAGGCGCAGGATCGATTCGATGTTCACTGCCGGGATGGCGTCAGGATCGGTCGCCGCGGCGCTCACCACCCTGAACGACCATGCGGCTGCCGCGGGATTTTCGATCTTGACGTAGCCTTCGTCGCGCCACAACGCCTTGTTGAGCGCGATTACGCGTGAGTAGCCACGCGTGTTGAGCTTCAGCATCCGGAAATTTTCCGCATCGACTTCGAGCGCGACGATCGTGGCGTCCGGAAACCGGTTCGCCAGCGTGATCGTCGCAAGGCCGATATTCGCGCCAGCATCAATGATGAGATCGGGCTTCGCAGGCATGTCGAACGCGAGCTCTTCGTGTACGAAGATTTGCTCGAAGCATGCGAGATCGGAGCCATTGCTGCGCAGCGTGATTTCGGTGCGCAGTCCCGGCAGCTTCAGCGTCGCGCGTTTCCGCAATGGATGTAGCCGCTGGATCTGAAGCCACAGCCAAAGCCTTGTGCCGGACCACGGGCCAAACCGCGTCCGCCATTCGCGCAGGCAGCGACGATAGTATGCAATTCGACGACCCATGTGCCTTGCTCGAGGCCCTGGCGATTGCCGGCAATATTAAAGTTGATGTTGCATCAGTTCCGATTCGGACAGGCGACCGCGCCGATCATTTCGCTTGAGCCAGTATCGAATCGGATGTTCAACCACCAGTCGCAGTGTAAACAATTACCAGTTTTGGCCGTTGATCGGGCGCCGCAGCCTCGCGCGAGGCGTAGCTTTTCAGTGCCGAGGTCC
>JBDTWY010000019.1:0-54298 GCA_040006455.1 Betaproteobacteria bacterium
CCGACGAAGTGATGTTGACGATGCGCCCGAACTTGCGCGCGATCATGCCGTCGACCGTGGCCTTGATGAGCGCGATCGGCGTCAGCATGTTGGCGTCGAGCGCGCGGATCCATGCGTCGCGATCCCAGTCGCGAAAGTCGCCCGGCGGCGGCCCGCCGGCGTTGTTGACGAGGATGTCCGGCGCGCCGCACGCAGCGAGCGCGCGCTCGCGTCCCTCGGGCGTGGTGATGTCGCAGGCGACGGCGACGACGCTGCGGCCGGTGGCCTCGCCGATCTCCCGTGCCGCGCGCTCGACATCGGCGGCGGTGCGCGCGCAGATCGTCACATCGACGCCTTCGCGCGCCAGCGCTTCTGCGCAGCCGCGGCCGAGGCCCTTGCTCGCTGCGCAGACCAGCGCTTTCCTGCCGGCAATGCCTAGGTCCATGGGAGGGTCTTCAGGTCCGTGTGGGAGGAACGCGGCGGCGGAACAAGCGCATCGCGAAGTGTTCCAACAGGCACACCTTGCACGCGGCGGATTCGCCACGACTTACTATAGCGCATCGACGCCGACGCCTGCCGCCGGCCGCACCCTGTTGCCAACGAGGACATTCATGCCCGACAAGATCCGCAAGACCGACCACGAATGGCGCGCACAAATGACGCCCGAACAGTTCCGCGTCGCCCGCCAGAAAGGCACCGAGCGGCCGTTCAGCGGTGAATACTGGAACAGCACCGACGCCGGCACGTACCGCTGCGTCGGCTGCGGCACGCCGCTGTTCGAATCGGCGACCAAGTTCGACGCCGGTTGCGGCTGGCCGTCGTTCTTCAAGCCGATCGCCGAGGAGAACGTCGCCGAGCGGACCGATGCCGCGTTCGGCATGCAGCGCACCGAAGTGATCTGCGCCGCGTGCGAAGCGCACCTCGGCCACGTGTTCGACGACGGTCCCGAGCCCACCGGACTGCGTTACTGCATGAATTCGGTGTCGCTCAAGTTCGAGCCGAAGAAGTGACCCGGCGCGATGCGCGTACTGCTCGCCGAGGACGATGCGATGATCGGCGACGGTGTGCGTCGTGGCCTCGCCCAGGACGGCTTCGCCGTCGACTGGGTGCGTGACGGCCGCGCCGCGGAGCTCGCACTCGGCGAGAACGTGCATGACCTGTTGCTGCTCGACCTGGGCTTGCCGCGCCGCGATGGCCTCGACGTGCTGCAGGCGATGCGGCGGCGCGGCGACAAGCGTCCGGTGCTGGTGCTGACGGCGCGCGACGCCGTCACCGATCGCGTCGCCGGCCTCGACGCCGGCGCCGACGACTACCTGACCAAGCCCTTCGAGCTCTCCGAGCTCGCCGCGCGCATGCGCGCGCTGCTGCGCCGCCAACTTGGCCGCGCGGCGCCACGCATGCTGCTGGGCGCCCTGGCGCTCGACCCGGCGACGCACACGGTGACGCTCGACGACGTCGCGCTTGCGTTGTCGGCGCGCGAATTCGCGCTGCTCGACGCGCTGCTCGCCCGCCCCGGCGCGATCCTGTCGCGCGCGCAGCTCGAGGAAAAGCTCTACAACTGGAAGGACGGCGTCGACAGCAACGCCGTCGAGGTCCACCTGTCGACATTGCGCAAGAAGCTCGGCGCCGGCTGGATCCGCAACGTTCGCGGATTGGGCTGGATGATCGCGGCGCCCGCGCATTCGGCGACATGAATTCGATCCGGCGCGCGCTGATCCTGCCGCTCGCCGCCGGCTTGCTGGTGGCAATCGTGCTGGCGGCGTTCCTCACCTACCAGCGCGCGCGCGACGAAGCCAACGCGCTGTTCGACGTGCAGCTGCAGCAGACGGCGGCGTCGATCACCGGCATGCCGCTTGCGGCACCCTCCGCGGCGTTCCGTGGCGAGGCGTCGTCGCTGGTGGTGCAGGTGTGGGACCGCGACGGCGTGCAGGTGTTTCGCTCGCAGCCCGCGCAAGGCAATCCGCCGCGCGCCGCGCCCGGCTTCACCACCGTCGCCGGCAGGGACGGCGCGTGGCGCGTCTACAGCGTGCTCGCCAACGGCCAGGTGATCCAGGTGGGACAGCCGCTCGCCGCACGCAACGAGCTCGCCACCAGCATGGCGTGGCGCACGACCTTGCCGCTGGTGCTGATCGCGCCGCTGCTCGCGCTGTTCATGTGGTTCGCCATCGTGCGCGCGTTGCAACCGCTCGCGCGCCTCGCCGGCGCGGTCGGCAAGCGCAGCGCCGACGAGCTCGCGCCGCTCGACGATCGCGGCTGGCCGCAGGAAGTGGCACCGCTGGTGGCGGCGCTCAACGGCCTGCTCGACAAGCTGAAGCTGGCGCTGTCCGCGCAGCGCGCGTTCGTCGCCGACGCCGCGCACGAGTTGCGCACGCCGCTCGCAGCACTTCACCTGCAGGCGCAACTCGCCGAGCGTGCGACCGGGAATGGCGAGCGCGCCGCCGCGCTGGTGGCGATGAAGGGCGGCATCGAGCGCGCAACGCGACTCGCGTCGCAGTTGCTGGCACTCGCCCGCGAGGAGCACGCCGGACTCGACGGCGCGCGCGGCGACGTTGAACTTGCGAATCTCGCGCGCGACGTCAGTCGCGAGCTCGCGCCGATCGCCGCCGCGAAGGATGTCGACCTCGGCGTCACCGAAGCCGCGCCGCTGGTGGTGCAAGGCGACGCCGCCGCGCTCTTCACGCTGCTGTCCAACCTGATCGACAACGCGATGCGCTACACGCCCGCGGGCGGCCGCGTCGACGTCAGCGTGACGACACGCGACGGCGCGCCGGCGTTCATCGTCCGCGACAGCGGTCCCGGCATCCCGGACGATGAGCGCGACCACGTGTTCGAGCGCTTCGCACGCGGCACGCATCCCACGGAGTCCGGCAGCGGCCTGGGCCTGGCGATCGTCAGGCGCATCGCCGAGCGCCACGGCGCGACGGTGACATTGGAGCCGGGCATCAACGGCGCGGGGCTGGGCGTCGTCGTGCGCTTCAACCGGGCCTTAAGTCTGCCTTAAGTCTTGCGCACTACCTTGTTCCCATGCGGCGGAGGCACAGCCGCCGAATCTCATTCCAAGGAGTGCTCAAGATGCCCTCGATCCAGTTCAAGCGAAGCGTGGTGGCACTGGCGGTTGTCGGTGCTTTCGGCAGCGGTGCGATGATCGCCGACCACTATGGCGCGGCGTCGCTCGCACACGCGGCGATCCCCGTGGTCGCACCGTCGGCGGCAACGGCCACGGCCGCGGTGCCCGTCGCCGCGCTTCCCGATTTTTCCGACCTCGTCGCCAAGCACGGTGCGGCGGTCGTCGAAATCAGCACGCAGACCCTCGCGCATCGCACGGCGACACGGCGCGGCATGCCCGACGCTGACCAGCTGCCGCCGTGGTTCCGCAACATGCCCGGCATGCCGCAAATGCCTGACACGCCCGACCAGCGACCGTCGCGCGGCCTCGGATCGGGATTCGTCGTCGATGCGGACGGCGTGATCCTGACCAACGCGCACGTGGTCGACGGCGCTGACGAAGTCACCGTCAAGTTCCAGAACCAGCGCGAGTACACGGCCAAGGTGCTCGGCGTCGACAAGGCAACCGACGTCGCCGTGCTGCGAGTCGATGCTCGCGACCTGCCGACGGTCACCACCGGCGACTCCGCGAAGGCGCGCGTCGGCGAATGGGTAGTCGCGATCGGCGCGCCGTTCGGCCTCGAGAACACGGTCACCGCCGGCATCATCAGCGCCAAGTCGCGCTCGCTGCCCGGCGAGTCGATCGTGCCGTTCATCCAGACCGATGCCGCGGTCAATCCCGGCAATTCCGGCGGACCGCTGTTCAACCTGAAAGGCGAGGTGATCGGCATCAACTCGCAGATCTACAGTCGCTCCGGCGGCTACCAGGGCCTCGCGTTCGCGATTCCGATCGACGTGGCGATCAACGTCAAGGACCAGATCGTCACGCACGGCAAGGTGAGCCACGGCAAGCTCGGCATCACCGTGCAGGAAGTCACGCAGGCATTGGCCAACGACTTCGGCATGAAGCAGCCGTCGGGGGCGCTGGTAGGCACGGTGCAGAAGGACGGTCCGGGCGCCAACGCGGGCCTCGAGGCCGGCGACGTGATCACATCGTTCGACGGCCATCCGATCACGCGTTCCGCGGACCTGCCGCCGCTGGTGGCATCGGCCAAGCCGGGCAAGTCGGCGCAGCTCGAAGTGTGGCGTGACGGCAAGACGCAGACGCTCGAAGCCAAGCTCGGCACGCTCGATACGGCGAAGGTCGCGTCAGCGGACGAATCACCTGGCGCTGAAAACGGCAAGCTGGGGGTCGCCGTGCGGCCGCTGTCGCCCGAGGAAAAGAGCGCGACCGACCTCGACCACGGCGTCGTCGTCGAGGACGTCGGCGGTGCCGCGGCGAACGCCGGCGTGCGTCAAGGCGACGTGATCCTTTCGGTCAATCGCGCGAAGGTGACTTCGCCCGCGCAGTTGAAGGAGCTGATCAGCAAATCCGGCAAGACGGTGGCGCTGCTGGTGCAGCGTGACGACGCGCGGATCTTCATCCCGGTGAAGATCGGCTGACGGTGTAACGCAGTGGGGTGAGTCTCCCTTGGCCGTCCCCCGACGGCGACGGGCTGTCCCGAATGGGCAGCCCGTTTTTTTTTGGCGTGTGCGGCAAGGTATCTCCGCGCTCCCAACCGCTTGACACCGGCCAATATCTCAGTGATATCATTAAGATACCACACCGCGCCATCACGCGCACCGAGGAGACGGCATGAGCACACCGGCATATCGCAGTTCGGGCATGCACACCGAGCGTCCGGCAACAACGTACAACGGCTTTGTCGCGCTGGTGATCGGCCTCGCGTTGCTCGTCGCTGGCGCGTGGGGTTTCATTGGCGTCGCGCTGCACGGCGCGATGACGTGGCTGTCGGTGACGATCGATGTCGTGCTCGCGCTGGCCGGCCTCCTCGTGCTGGCGGGCCTCTACACGCTGCAGCCCAACGAGGCGGCGATCATGCAGCTCTTCGGCGCCTACCGCGGCTCGAATCGCGTGCCCGGATTGCGCGCGACCAACCCGTTCTACACCCGCAGGCGCATGTCGGTGCGCGCCCGCAACCTCAATGGCGAGCGCCTCAAGGTCAACGATTCGCGCGGCAATCCGATCGAGATCGGCGCCGTGGTCGTCTGGCACGTCGACGACACGGCAAAGGCGGCGTTCGACGTCGACGACTACGAGAAATTCGTCACCATCCAGAGCGAGGCCGCGGTGCGGCACCTCGCCTCTTCGTTTGCCTACGATTCAGGCGAGGGATTGCCGAGCGAGCCGTCGCGCGCCGACGAGTCGACGCTGCTCGGCAGCGCCGATGTCGTCGCGCGCGCGCTGGTGAAGGAGCTGCAAGCGCGCCTCGACCAGGCCGGCGTCGTCGTCGAGGAAGCGCGCCTGACGCACCTCGCCTACGCGCCGGAGATCGCGCAGGTGATGCTGCGCCGCCAGCAGGCCGAGGCCATCATCGCCGCGCGCCGCAAGATCGTCCACGGCGCGGTGTCGATGGTGGAGATGGCGCTCACCGAGTTGTCGGCGAAGAACGTCGTCGATCTTGACCCCGAGCGGCGCGCGGCGATGGTGTCGAACCTGATGACCGTGCTGTGCGCCGAGAGCGAAGTGCAGCCGGTGATCAACACCGGCACGCTGTACAACGGCTGAGCGGCGGCCATGGGACGACTCGCCTACGTGCTCGCGCTGCTGGCCATCGCCATCTCGGCCGTGGTGATCGTCACCACGTCCGCCGACCTGCCGCCGATGGTGGCATCGCACTTCGCCGCGGGCGGCCGCGCCAGCGGCTCGATGGCGCGCGACGACTATCGGTTGCTGATGCTCGCGCTGGCCGTGGCGATGCCCGCGGCGATCATGCTGTCGCTGGTGGCATTGCCGCGCGTCGCACCCGCGCTCGTCAGCCTGCCGAATGCTCGCATTTGGCTCACGCCACCGCATCGCGAAACGACGCTTGCGTCGCTGGCGGCACGCGGCGCGATCGCCGGGATCCTGCTCACGGTGTTCATCTGCGCGGTGCATTTGCTGGTCGTGCGCGCGAACGCGCTGACGCCGGCGCATCTCGATGCCGACGCGCTGGGCGGTGTCGTCGGTGCGTTCATGCTGGCAATCGGCGCATGGGCGGTCGCGCTGATCGTGCGCTTTCGCAAGCCGCCGACCTGACGATGGCGGAGCGCAAGGCCTTCCTGTTGCGGATGGATCCGGCGTTGTGGGACGCGCTGGAAGCGCTCGCGCAGCGCGAGCTGCGCAGCGTCAATGCGCAGATCGAGTTCCTGCTGCGCGAGAGCCTCGCGCGACGCGGCGTCAACGAGCAGACGAAAAAGCAAGCGCGCACGGCTACCGACACGAAGCGTTGAGTCGCGCGACACGCCCACGCTCGGGCACGCGACGATCGGCCGGGCCGCCGCGGAATACAGCGGCCCGTGTCACGAATGGCCGGTTATCGCCGCCGGCGAACGCGCAGCGCGCCGAGCCCGAACAGTCCGACCAGGCCGACAAGCCCTGCGACCATCCATTGCGACAGCGTTGGCACCGCGGTGACCACGCCCGGGGCGCTGCAACCGCCTACCTGCGCCGGGAAGAATGGATCGATATCGGCCAAGTCGAAATCGCCCCGCAATTCGCCCACCTCGAGGCCGATTCCCGGATTGATCGTGCCGATCGTGCCAGGATAACTGACGTTGATCACCGTAGCGACCGTGGATTGCGGCAGGTTGATCTGCTGCGCGAACTTTTCATTGCCGTCGTCGAAGATCGTGAACCAGATCGTATCCAGGCCCCCGCCGTCGTTCGCGGTGCCGGTCGCGGTCACCGTCAACGAGCCGGAAACGCCCCCGCAGACATCGGTGACGAGGTTGATGTTCGAAAACGTCACGTTGGACGCCTTCGCCACGATGCGCGAAGCCGTCGCCGGTGCATTGCCGTGATTCGGTCCTGACGATGCCGTGCCCGCCGACACCGCCAACGACACCGCCGCCAGCGCCAGTATCAATTTCCGCTTGCCTGCCTTCATGCCCGCCCCCCCGCACATTTCACCGTGGATGATTCTCAAGCCCCCTTGCCTGCCCGGACCGTGGCCGCCATAGGCACTCCACATCCTGTTTGACCAGAGTCAAGGCCCGCAACCGTCGCATTAGAACAAAGCCATTACCGTCTGTCGACGTGCGGGGGCGTTCCGGCGGAAATCCGGCGGGCGGTTGTTGCTTTTGCGCCCGCTGGACGTCACCGACCGTCCTCCCGCGGCGGCTAGGGTCGCCGCGCGTCTCGCAATAGGCGTTCGAGAAGCCATTGCGCGGCCGCGGCCACCGCTTGCGCGGCGGCGTCACTGGCAACTGCGAGGCGTCACGCCAGGATGCGCGCCAGGAACTTGCCGATGTCGGCGACTTCCTCGAGCGATGCCGAGTGCTGCATCGGATACGTGCGCCACTCGACATCGTAGTGCTGTGTGACGAGCGCAGCTTGCGAGCCCTGCGCCCACGCGAGCTGCACCACCGGATCGTAGAGGCCGTGCGCCATGAAGATTGGCACATCGCGGTTGGCCGGCGCGCCTTCGGCGGGCAGGCTCGCGCCGTCGATCAGGTACGTCGACAGCGCGACGATTCCGGCCAGCCGCTCGGCGTGACGCAAGCCGGCATAGAGCGCGATCGCCCCGCCCTGCGAAAACCCGGCGACGACGATGCGCGCGGCGGCGATGCCGCGCGCTTTTTCGCGCGCGACCAGCGCCTCGACATGCGCTTGTGACTGGCGCACGCCCGCCAGGTCGGCGCGCTCGTTGAGGTTCGCCGCCTTGATGTCGTACCACGCGCGCATCTGCATGCCGTTGTTGATCGACACCGGCATTACCGGCGCGTGCGGGAACACGAAGCGGATCGCGGCGCCCGAGGGCAGCGGCAGCGAGCGCACGATATCCGACCAGCCCTGCCCATCGTCGCCGAGGCCATGCAGCCAGATCACCGCGCCGTCGGGCGACGCGGCGGTCTCGATTTCGATGGCGGGGAGCAGGGACTCGGTCATGGGATCGGCGTGCGCGGGAAAGCGCGCAGTTTATCGCGGCGCTCGCGCTCGCACGGACTCGCGGCGTGCCTGCGGACGGTCGGCAGCCCGTGGCGCGACACGCGGCGCAGCCATGCCGATGTCAGCGCGACGGCGGATCGCGCTGCGCGAGGCGTTCGGGGCGGTTGGCATAGCTGTCGGGCGCCTGTGCGCCCGGCTTGATCCGCAGGTGGTCGACGCTGCCTGCGTAGGCGAACGTCGTCGACACGCCGTACAGTGGAGTCACGTGCTGCTTGCGATCGATGCCGATATCGAGCCCCTCCCCGACCCAGCCGAGGATCAGCGTCGGCGACAGGTCGAGCGCGGCGCCTCGCGTCACGCCATCGATCGCGAGCTGCGCTTCGCCGCGCCGTGCGCCGATTGCGCGGAAGTCGAGCCGGAAGTCATGGACGCCCGCGGTCAGCGCCAGCGTGGCGACGACGGGCGCGCCCGTGCCGCCGTTGTAGACGAAGTGCAGTGCGTCGTCGCGCGCGAACAGCGCGAAGCCGGCGATCGGGTCGCCGATCGCGAAGATCACGCCGGCGCCGCCGGCCAAATGCCGAAACCGGCAATCGAGTTGAAAGTCGCGGTCGGCGAGCATCGGTGCGATCACCGACAGGGCGACCGTTTCCCGGCCCGGCCGGAACCTGCGCGCGCGGTCGATTGCGTCGGCGCGGTCGGGCGCCACCGTCAGCGCGCGGCGGATGTCGCGATTGTCGAGGGGATACACGGCATTGGCGATGGCGTCGGCCTCGAATGCGGCGACGAGCTCGGCGAGCTTGTCGGGTTGCATGGCCGCAAGGTCGCGCGTCTCCGTGCCATCGGCGTCGAGGTCGAACAGCATCCAGTTGTCGAGCTCGATCGGCCGGCCCGGAGGTTGCAGCGACACGATCTTCCAGCAGCCGAGGATGTAGCCACGGTTGCCGGCGAGCTCGTAGTGCTGGCGGTCGCGCACGCCCGGCGCGTCGGCGTCGGCAAGCATGGGTGCGAAACTGTGTCCGTCAAGACCGCGGGTCGCGCAGCCATTGAAACTCGCCGGATACGCGGCGCCCACGACATCGAGCACCGTCGGCAGCAGGTCGGTCACGTGCAGCCATTGCGTCCGCACGGCGCCCTGCGCGGCGATGCCGGCGGGCCAGTGGACGACCATCGGCACGCGGATTCCGCCGTTCATCGTCGTCGTCTTGTAGAGCCGGAAGGGTGTGCTCGACACGTCGGTCCAGCCGAGTGGATAGACCGGCCACGACGCAGGGCCACCCAGCGCGCCGGCGGCGAGCATCGACTTCACGCGCGCCGGGTCCTCGCTGCGCGACAGCCGCTTGGCGAGGTTGTTGGCGGCGCCGTCGACGCCACCGATGCCGTTGGCGCCGTTGTCGGAGGTGACGATGACGAGCGTGTTGTCGAGGATGCCGGCATCCCGCAGATAGGTCGTGACACGACCTATGTTCTGGTCGAGGTTGTCGACGAGCGCTGCGTACAGTGCCATGTAGTGCGCGAGCAGTCCCCGGCGCGTCGGATCGGTATCGGACCACGCCGGCACGCCGTCGCTGCGCGGCGCGAGCGGCCAGTGCGCGGGAACGAGGCCCGCTTCGACCTGACGCCGATGGCGTGCGGCGCGCATCGCGTCCCAGCCGGCGTCGTAGCGTCCGGCGTAACGCGCGAGGTCGTCCGCCTTCGCATGCAGCGGCGCATGCGGCGCGTTGTGTGCGAGGTAGAGGAAGAACGGCTTGTCGGGCGCCACGGCGACATGCGTGCCGAGCCAGCCGATCGCCTTGTCGGTCCAGTCGTCGGAGCAGAAATAGTCGTCGGGATAGGTGTCGCGCGCGACGATCGCGTTGTCCTCGAACAGCTGCGCGGGCGAAAAATAGTGCGTCTCGCCACCGATGAAGCCGTAGAAGCGATCGAATCCGCGTTGCAGCGGCCACGATCGGCGGTCGCCCGCCGGACTGACTTCGGGCTCCGCGGTGTTGTGCCACTTGCCGACCGCATAGGTCGAATAGCCGTGCGCACGCAAAAGCTCCGCGAAGGTCGGCGCGTCCTGGGCGATCTCGCCGGCGCGATAGCCGGGATAGCCGGGGTCGTTGAACGTCAACCAGCCACAGCCGACGGCATGCGGATTCTTGCCGGTGAGCAGCGCCGCGCGCGCCGGCGTGCACATCGGCACCGTCGTGTAGTTGGCGAAGCGCAATCCCTGCGCCGCCAGCGCGTCGATCGCCGGTGTGGCGATCTCGCCGCCGAAGCATCCGAGGTCCGCGTAGCCCAGGTCGTCGAGCAGGATCACGATGACATTCGGCGCGCCTTGCGGCGCGCGCGCGCGCGGCGGCCACCAGGGCGTGGAGTCGGCGAGCGTGCGCCCGATCGTGCCGCCGAAAGCGCTGGCTTGCACGCTGTTCGTCATGCTGCCGCCGCGCCTACGCGCATGGCGCGCCGGCGCGCTCAGTCGAGGGAAACATGTGCGACATCGGCCGCCTTCTTCCAGCGCGCCATGTCGTCACGAAGAAACGCGCCGAATACGTCGGGCGTATTGGGCTTGGCGGGCTCGACGCCCATGTCGTGCAGCCGCGCGACGACATCGGGATCGGCGAGCGCTGTCATGATCTCGGCGTTGACGCGCGTGACGATCGCCGGCGGCGTTCCGGCCGGCATCGCGATACCGAACCACGTCGCCATCACCAGGTCGGGATAGCCGAGCTCGGCGGCGGTCGGCACCGTCGGCATCCGCGGATAGCGCTGCGCGTCGAGCACCGCGAGCGCCTTCAGCTTGCCAGCCTTGATCTGCGGATCGGCGAGGATCGCGCCGAGGCACATGAACTGCACGCGGCCCGACAGCAGGTCGGCCAGCGCGCTCGGCTGGCCGGGATAGTTGATCATTTCCATCGCAATGCCGGCGTCGCGCTTGAAGGTCTCGCTTGCGAGATGGACGACGGTGCCGAACGACGACCCGGCATACGACATTTCGCCGGCGTGCGCCTTCGCGTAGGCAACGAATTCTGCCAGCGTATTCACCGGCAGCGACGCCGGCACGACGAACACGAAAGGACTGGTGCCGATGAACGCGACCGGCGCGAAGTCGCGCAGTGGCGCGTAGCGCAGCGTTTTCGGGCGCACGGCCGGCTGGATCGTCGTCGGCGGGCTGACGGCGAGCCACGTATAGCCGTCAGGCGCGCTGTGCGCGACTGCCTCGGTGGCGATGTTGCCGTCGGCACCGGTGCGCACCTCGACGACGATCGGCTTGCCGAGCGCCGGCGCGATGCGATCGGTGACGAGCCGCGACACCACGTCGAGCTGGCCGCCGGCCGGAAACGGCACGATCAGCTTGATCGGCCGGCTGGGCCACGCGTCCTGCGCCGCGGCCGGTGTCGCGACCAGCGCGCAGCCGAGGGCCGCCAGCGCCACGAATCGTCGATATCGCCTTGCATTCATTCGTGATTCCTCCTGTTGTCGTCCACTGCGCTACGCGCGGATGCGTCGCGTCTATCGCTGCAGCAATCCCCAGCGGCCGACGGTGCGCCGCTCGATCGTCGCGAATACCACGCGGTCCATGATCACCCACAGCACGCCGATGATGATCATGCCGAGGATGATCGTTTCGACGCGCTGCCATTGCACCGCTTCCATCGTCATGTAGCCCAGACCGCTGCTGCCGGCGATCATTTCGGACGCGACGAGCGCGCGCCAGCCGTAGGCCACCGACGTGCGCATGCCCAGCAGGATCTGCATCAGCGCGCCCGGCAGGATCAGCTGCGTGACGAGCTTGATGCCGCGCCCGCCATGGCTGCGCACCGCGCGGTGCAGCGCGAGCGGGATGGTCTCGACGCCGAGAACGGTGTTGTAGAGCGCGGCGAAGAAGATCGTGTTGGCGATGACGAAGATCACCGAGCCGTTGCCGATGCCGAACCAGATGATCGTCAGCGGCACCCAGGCGATTCCGGCGATCGCCTGCAGGAACGACAGCAACGGACGGAACACGTCGGCGACGTGGCGGTTCATCGCAATGGCGAGGCCGGTGGGAATCGCCAGCGCCATGCCGATGGCGAAGCCGGCGGCCAGCCGCGCGAGGCTCGCGACGATGTTGTGGACCAGCGAGCCGTCCTGCAGCGACTCCCTGGCGTAGCCGACGACCGCGCTGATCGGCGGCAGCATGTACGCCGGATAGTCGACGACATGCGGCAACAGCGCCCACGTGACGACGATCGCCACGAACGGCAGCGCGCCCAGCACGAACGCCTCGGTGCGACCCGCCTTCACAGCCGGTCCGCCGCGTCGATGGTGAGGCCCCAGCGCTGCACGGTTGCGCGCTCGAACGGCCGCAGGTAGCACTGGTCGATGCCGAGCCACAGGAAACCCATGACGATCATGCCGGCGATCGTGCGCGCCGTCTGCTGCGATTGCGCGCCCTCGAAGATCAGGTAGCCGACACCCGTCTTGGCGGCAATGATCTCGCCGAACACCAGCCCGCGGAACGCGAAGCCCGCGGCGAGGCGCAGGCCGGTGATCATGCCCGGCAGCGCGCTCGGCAGGATCACGTAGCGCAGCACGTCGATGCGACCGCCGCCCAGCGAGCGCACGGCATTGACCAGCACGGCCGGCGCGGTACGCACCGACAGCAGCGTGTTGTAGAGCACCGGGAAGAACACCACGTAGATCAGCGCGAGCACGATCGTCTTCACGCCGTAGCCGAACCAGACGACGAAGATCGGAATCCACGCGACCTCGACCAATGCGAACAGGAACTTGAGCAGCGGCGACAGCGCCAGCGCCGTGCGCCGCGACAGGCCGATGGCGATGCCGAACACGATGCCGAGCGCCGTGCCGATGCCGATGCCGATGGCATAGCGTCCCAGGCTGTCGGCGATGTAGACCGGCAGCACGCCCTTGCGGATCAGGTCGACGAAGGCGTGCGCGACGTCGATCGGCGCCGGATAGAAGTAGGCGCTCATGCCAACCATCGGCACCGACACCTGCCAGGCGACCAGCAACAACGCCACGCCGAACGCACCCTTCAGCGCGCGCGCCGTGCGCCGGCTCATCCGCCAGCGCGCACGCGGCACGGCGAGCGCCACCGCCGGCGTCACCGCGGGCTCCAGCGCCGCACCTCGACGACCCAGTATTCGCGAGCGATCGCGCGCAGCGACTTCGGATCGACATCCATCATGAACACGGTCGAATGGTCGACACCGACGACGCGGCCGCGGTCCTGCAGCAGCTGCTGGTGGAAGCGCTCGGGCGCGAATGCCAGCGTGATCGCGTAGCTGCCACCGTCGTTGGCGAGCGGCTCGAGTGCGGCCAGCTTGTGCCCGCCGCCGACCATGCCGGCGATCCAGTAGAAAGCGACGAGCATCGCGAGGATGCCGGTGGCGATTGCCGGGACGCGCGGCATCAGCCTTGCGCCGCGGCGGCGGCCTGCAATGGTTGCCGCACGAGATCGAGCAAGGTATCACGCAATGCGCCGAACGCGGCGTCGCCGTGCATTGCCTTCCACGTGCGCGTCGCCCGCGCGAACGGGACGTCGACGAGCGCGCGCACGCGACCCGGCCCCGGCGACAGCACGGCAATGCGATCACCGAGGAAGATCGCCTCCTCGACGCTGTGCGTGATGAACAGCACCGTCAACTGCGTGTTCTCGGAGATCCGCAGCAGCTCCTCCTGCAACGCCATCCGTGTCTGCGCATCGACCGCGGCGAACGGCTCGTCCATCAGCATCACGTCCGGCGAGTTGGCCAGCGTGCGTGCGACCGCGACGCGCTGGCGCATGCCGCCCGACAGCTCGTGAGGGTACTTGTGATCGACGCCGTGCAGGTTGGCCATCGCCAGGAAGCGTCGCGCGACTGCGTAGCGCTCGGCACGACCGACGTTGCGCAGCTTGAGGCCCAGCGCTGCATTGTCCAGCACCGTCATCCACGGCAGCAGTGCGTACTCCTGGAACACCACGCCGCGCTCGGCGCCGGGCCCGGTGATCGGTCGGCCGTCCATCACCAGCGTGCCATGCGCCGGCTTCAAAAAGCCGGCGATCGCCGACAGCAAGGTCGACTTGCCGCAGCCGCTTGGGCCGACGACGCACAGGAACTCGTTGCGGCGCACGTCGAGATCGAGGTGCTCGACCGCGCGATGCCGGACACCGGTTTCGGCGTTCACATAGTCGAGCGCGAGATGCGTCGCGCTGATCTTCGCCGGCACGCCCTCCATCGGCGCCTCCATCGCGACGCCTCCGATCAAAGTCCGAGTGCGCGGCGCTCGGCGCATTCGAGATGACGCGCGAGCGCCGCCGCCGACGCGTCGGCGTCGCGCTGCTTCAGTGCGGCGATCACTTCGAGGTGCTCTTCCATCGCCAGGGGAAGATAGCGCGGCGAGCGCCCGTGCAGCCTGATCATGCGGATCTTGTCGAAGTTCTGCCGGTGCGCGGTCATCATGATGTGATTGCCGGTTGCGTCGACCATCATGTCGTGCATGCCCCAATCGACCTGCAGCGCGGCGTCGATCAACTTGGGATCGTCATTGGAGCCGCCATCGAGCCTGCGCAGGATGTCGGTGGTGGCGTCCTCCAGTCCCTTCAGCACGTCATCGCTCGCCGCGTGCACGAATCGGCGCACGGCGGCGAGCTCGAGCACGGTGCGGAACTCGAACGCCTCGTGAATCAGCGTCACGCCGATGTCGGTGATCTGGATGCCGCGTTGCGGAATCAGGCGAACGAGGTTTTCGGCCTCGAGCCGCTTCAGCGCCTCGCGCGTCGGGCCGAGGGGAACGTCCAGCAACTCGCACAGCTCGCCCTGCGATACGAATTGGCCCGGCGACAGGTTTCGCTTGAACAGCTGCGCCTTGAAACGCTCGTACGCGATCTCGCGCATCAGCGATTTCGGGCGGGTTTTGCGCATGCGATGCCTCGTTTGGGAAGTAAAAATGCGCCACGTCGCCATGTGCGCTTGTCAAAACGATGTTACCAGAGTTAGGATGTCACTGAGATATCACCGATAGCCCACACGGGCGTGAAGGAGGAAAAATGCTGCAATTCTGGCGTGGCCTTGTGGCCGCGGTGCTCGTTACGCTCGCGCTCGCGGGGCAACCTTCGATGGCGGCCGATCAATTGCGCGTGGCGGTGACGACCGCCGCCGAGAACGCGCCATTCTTCTCCGCGGTCGAGCGCGGCCTGTTTGCCAAGCAGGGATTGGACGTCAAGGTCGACATGATGCCGAGCGGCGTGGAGATCTCCAACGCACTGGCGAGCGGCACCGTCGACGTCGGCCTGTTCGGCACCTATCCGTTCCTGACTGCGGTCGCGCGCGGCATCCCGCTGGTGCTGATCGGCCACACCTGGAACAACGCGCTCAACAATCCACAGAGCGAGGTGCTGTCGGTGATCGCGCGTGCCGACTCCGGCGTGCCGGAAGGCGACCTGACCAAGCTCAAGGGCAAGAAGATCGGCGTGACGCGCGGCGCTGGCGGCGAGCCGTACATCATGGGCCTGCTCGCGCAGGCCGGCCTCAAGGCCGAAGACGTGACGCTGGTGAATACCGCGCCGTCGAACATGGCGACGGCGCTGGCCAACAAGGACGCCGATGTCATCACGGCATGGGAGCCATGGCCCAGCGCCGCGCTGACCAAGGTGCCCGGCGCCTACAAGGTGATCTATGGCGGCTGCAAGAGCTGCTACGACGCCGGCACCGTGGTGACGACCAAGGACGTCGTCGCCAAGAAGTCCAAGGAGCTCGGTGCATTCATCCTCGCGTACGCGCAGGCTCAGGCATGGACGCGCTCGCACCGCGACGAGGCGGCGGAAATCTCGACGCGCTGGATTCCCGGCATGGACGCGAAGACGCTGACACTTGCGCTGAAGAGCCTGCCGCTCGACGTGCGGCTGTCGAAGAACACCGTCGAAGGCTTTCGCGAGCATGCGATTCCATTGCTGGTGTCGCAAAAGCGCGTCGCGCAGGCCTTCGATCCGGCGCCGGCGATCGACAACGCGTTCGTCGCATCGGCGATGAAGGCGGATCCTTCGGCGTTCGCCGACCTGAAGGACATTCCCGCCGACAAGCGGCTGTGACCCGCATGCGGGCATCCGACGCCGCCAGCGCGACGTGCACGCGCGCGGGTGGCACCTCGCGATGAAACGCCCCAACCTGCTGTTCCTGTTTTCGGACCAGCATGCGCGCAGCGTCGCCGGCTGCTACGGCGACGCGGTCGCGATCACGCCTCACCTCGATCGCCTTGCCGCTGAAGGCGTGACCTTCGACCATATTTATTGCCCGTCGCCGCTGTGCGTACCGAGTCGCATGTCGATGCTGACTGCGCGCCACCCGTTCGAGCAGGAGTGCTGGACCAACGACGACTACCTGCGCTCCGATGCGGCAACCTGGCCGCATGCGCTGGGCGCCGCGGGCTATCGGCCGGTGCTCGCCGGTCGACTGCATGCGATGGGGCCCGACCAGCTGCATGGCTACGCCGATCGCAGCGTCGGCGATCACAGCCCCAACTGGGGCGGCGTGCCGCGTCACGACCTGGGCGTGCTCGATCGCGCCAACGATCCCTGGCGCGAGAGCCTGTCGCGTTCGGGCACCGGTCAATCCGCGTATCAGGTCAAGGACATCGAAACCGCCGCGGCCGCCTGCGCCGAGTTGCGTGCGCATGCCGCCGCGCGGCGCGCCGGCAGCGATGCGCCGTTCTGCCTCACCGTCGGCTTCCTGCTGCCACATCCGCCCTATGTCGCCTGGCGCGACGACTACGCCAGATTCGACGGTCGTGTTCGCCCACCGCGCCATCCGTCGCCGCCGCAGCCCGAGCATCCATGGGAGCGCTGGTGGCGCGACGACCGCCAGCTGCGCGCGATCGATGCCGCCGACACGATGCGTGCACGCACTGCTTACTACGCGCTCGTATACCGGCTCGATTGCCTGATCGGTGAGGTGCTGGCAACGCTCGCGGAAGAGGATCTCGATCGCGACACGCTCGTCGTCTACACGACCGATCACGGCGACCAGCTGGGCGAGCGCGGGCTGTGGTGGAAGCACACGCTGTTCGAGGACTCGGTTCGCGTGCCGGCGATCATGCGCTGGCCGCGCCGGCTTCCCGCCGGCGAGCGGCGCGCACACGTCGCCAACCTGATCGACGTCGCCGCGACGATGATCGACGCGCTCGGCGCACCGCCGTTGCCGCATGCCAGCGGGCGCAGCCTGCTGGCGGTCGCCGGCGACGCGACCGCCCCATGGTCCGATGAGACGTTCTGTGAAAACTGCAGCGACACGGTGCCCGCGTGGACCGGCGGACGCGCGATCCAGCAACGGATGGTGCGCAGCGGCCGCCACAAGCTCATTTACCATTTCGGCGAAGCGCCGCTGCTCTACGACCTGGAATGCGATCCGCACGAACTGCGCGATCTCGCCGGCGACCCGGCGCACGCGTCGCTGCGCGAGCGCCTTCTCGCGCGCGTGCTCGACGGCTGGGGTCCCGAGGTGATCGCCGCGCGCATCCAGTCGCGGCGAACCGAAAAGAACGTCATCGATGCATGGGCACGCAACGTCCATCCGCGCGAGCAATTCCGATGGGACCTCGCGCCGGAGCTCAATCGCCTCGACCAGCCGGCATGAGCGCGTTGATGACCACGCGATGGCCGCGCCTCGGCCTCGGCTGCGCGGCGCTCGGCACGCCACCACCGGCGATGACCGATGCCGAGGCGATCGCGACGATCGAGCACGCGCTTGAGCGCGGCATCCGCTTGTTCGACGTGGCGCCGCTTTATGGCGGTGGACTGGCCGAGCTGCGCCTCGGCCGCGCGCTGCGCGGCGTGCCGCGCGGCGACTACCTGCTTTGCACCAAGACCGGTGTCACACGGCCATTCGGCCAGGCGGCGACGCCGCCGGGATCGACGACGCCGCGCGCCGCCGATCACTGGGACTACAGCCGCGCCGCGACGCGCGCATCGGTGCTGCGCAGCCTCGACCGTCTCGGCGTCGACCGCTTCGACGTCGTGCACCTGCACGATGCCGAGGATCATCTCGATGAATGCCTGCAGGCGCATGCGGAGCTGGCGACATTGCGAAGCGAAGGGCGAGTCGATCGGATCGGCATCGGCTCCAACCTGGTCGCACCGATCGAGGCGCTGCTCGCACGCGCGCCCTTCGACGCGTTCCTGTTGGCCGGCGCCTACACCTTGCTCGACCAAAGCGGCGCCGCATTGATCACACGCGCATCGAAATCCGGCATCGCGGTCATTGCCGCCGGCATTTTCAATTCGGGCATTCTCGCGAGCTGGCCGCCCTCATCCGCATCGACCTACGCGTACCGGCCGGCGCCACCCGTGCTGGTGCAGCGTACAGCGCAGATTGCCGAGGCCTGCCTGCGTCACGGCGTGACGCTTGGCTGCGCGGCGCTGCGCTTCGTGCTCGCGCAGCCGGCGATCGCGACGGTGCTGGTGGGAGCGCGCACGCCGCAGGAGCTCGGCCAGAATCTCGACGCGGCAACGGCCGAGGTGCCGGACGCGTTGTTCGACGAGCTCGAGACACAAGGTCTCGTCGTGCACGGCCTGCCACGACCGACGCGTGCGAACGCGCTGCGGGGGGTGCCCGCATGAGGACGCCACGGATCGATGCGCACCTGCATTTCTGGCGCCCGGCGTGCGGATTCGACAACCGGCCGATCGCCGATCACGCGTTCTATCGCCGCGACTTCATGCCGCACGACGTTGTCGCCGACCTGGACGCCGCCCGCATCGATGCGGCGATCCTCGTGCAAACCGCGCCACAAGTCGAGGAAACGGCGTGGATGCTCCACCAGTTCCGCGACGAGCCGCGCGTCGCCGGCATCACCGCGTGGGTCGATCTCGACGCGCCGGCCGTCGACTACGCACCGCTCGTCGCGCAGCCAAAAGTCGTCGGTATCCGCGCGCAGCTGCGACGGATCGCCGACGACGCCTATGTCGGCCGGCCGAACGTGCTGAGCAACATGGCCGCGGCGCTCGACGCGCATCTCGCGCTGACGCTGCTCGCCGAACCGCGCCACTACCCGCATGTCTCGCAAGCGCTCGAGCGGCTGCCGGCCGGGCCGGTGATTTTCAACCACCTCGGCATGCCGACGCCGGCCACCGATCGCAACACATGGCGCCAGGCGTTGCGCAGCTTCATCCGGCGCCCGCAAACCTATGTCCAGTTATCGGGCCTGCCGTTCCTTTTCGGCGAGCAATGGCGGTCGGCGGACGCGCGATCGCTGCTCGACGACGCGCTCGACATCGTCGGCCCGTCGAACCTGCTGTTCGCCAGCGACTGGCCGATGGTATTACGAGTCGCGAGCTATGCGGACTGGGCCGACGCGGTCACGCGGTTTGTCGAGCGACGCGGGCTCGCGGAGCACGAGTCCGCGGCCATTCTTGGCAGCAACGCCATGCGCGCAATGCCGCGCAGCTGTCTTCCACACGTTCCCGCCATCGGTGGGCCCTTCAAGGTCACGGAGCTACCCGCATGAAACGATCGCAGATCAATGCCGCCATCGAGCTCGCGCACAAGACGCTAGCGCAGCACGGCATCCGCCTTCCCGAATACGCGTACTGGCCGGCCCAGCGCTGGCGCGACGCCGGCGCGGAAATGAGCCGCGTCACGCGCAATGCTTTGGGCTGGGCGATGACGGATTTCGGCCAGGGCGATTTCGATCGCATCGGCATCACGATGTTCGACGTGCGCAACGGCACGCGCGAACATCCGGATGAGGGCACGCCGTACGGCGAAAAGATCTTCGTGCTGAAGCCGGGGCAGCGCCTGCCGTATCATTTTCACTACGCTAAGACCGAAGACATCATCAGCTACAACGGCGGCACGCTGATGATCCAGCTCTTCAATTCGCGCGCCGACGAGGCGATGGACGAGGAGTCACCGGGCGTCGTCCACTGCGACGGCGTCGCACGCGACTTCAAGGCCGGCGACGTGCTGGAAATTCCGCATGGTGCGAGCCTGACGATCACGCCCCGCCTCTATCACCGGTTCTGGGCGAAGGACGACGGTGACGTGCTGGTCGGCGGCGAGATCTCCACCATTTCCGTGCCGAAGTCCGACAATCATTTCGGCGGCGATGCGCGCCGCTTCGTGGCGATCGAGGAGGACGTCGCGCCGACTTACCTGCTCAACATCGACTATCCGAAGCTGCACGAGCTCGCATGACGGCGGCGCGGCGACTCGATGGTCGCGTCGCGATCGTCACCGGGGGCGCGTCGGGCATCGGCGCGGCCATTGCGAGCGCCTTCGCGGCGGAAGGCGCACGCGTTGCGGTTGCCGACCTCGATGGCAACGCGTCGCGGTCGCAGGCCGAATCGATCGGCGACCGTGCAATGGCCGTGGAGGTCGACGTCACGCGCGAGGCCACGGTGCAGGCGGCGGTGCGCAGCGTGCGCGAGCGCTTCGGCCCGGCCGACATCCTCGTCAACAGCGCCGGCATCATCCGCAAGGCCTGGGTCAAGGACATGCCGGAGGCAATGTGGGACCTGGTGATGGCGGTCAACCTCAAGGGCGCGTTTCTGTGCTCGAAGGCGGTGTTGCCGGACATGATCGAACGCGGCCGCGGCCGCATCATCAACATCGCGTCGATCGCCGGCAAGATCGGCGAGCCAACCGCCAGCGCCTACAGCGCGTCGAAGTTCGGGCTCATCGGCTTTACCCGCTCGCTAGCACTGGAGGTCGCGCGCCACGACATTCTGGTCAATGCGATCTGCCCCGGCCCGATCGCCACGCCGCTCGGCGAGCAAGGGTGGCGCGACGGTGCTGAGGTCGAAGGTGTCGGCCTCGATCGCGTGATGACACGCGTGCAGGGACGTTCACCCCTCGGACGGCTCGGCAGCGTCGAGCAAGTGGCGCGAATGGCGCTGTTCATCGCCTCGGACGATTGCGACTTCACCACCGGCGCGGCGTTCAACGTCGACGGCGGCATCATCATGACGTGATGGATTCGATGAAACGCCGGAACCACTGCAATGGCCAGCCGTGATCCCCGCCGGCCCAACATCCTGTTCGTGATGAGTGACGACCAGGGTGCATGGGCGCTGGGCTGTGCCGGCAATGCCGACATCCGCACGCCGCATCTCGATCGACTTGCCGGCGACGGCATCCGCTTCTCCCATTTTTTCTGTACGTCGCCGGTCTGTTCGCCCGCGCGCGCGTCGCTTTTGACCGGCGAGATGCCGTCGCGGCATGGCGTGCACGACTGGGTACGCGACGGCAACGTCGGCGCCGAGCGCATCGACTACCTGCAGGGCCGCACGCTGGTCACCGATCATTTCGCAGCCGCCGGCTACCGCTGTGCGCTGATCGGCAAATGGCATCTCGGCGCCAGCGACGCGCCTCGTCCCGGTTATGTCCGCTGGTTCGCGCACCAGTCGGGGATGAGCGTCTACTACGACGCGCCGATGTGCGATGAGTCGCGGCTCTGCAATGCGCCCGGCTACCTGACCGACGTGCTGACGCGCGAGGCGGTGCAATTCATCGGCAACGAAGCTTCGCGCGACGAGCCGTTCTGGTTGAGCCTCAACTACACGGCGCCGCACTATCCGTGGATCGATTCGCATCCGCGCGAATTCACCGATTTCTATGCCGAATGCGAATTTGCGTCGTGTCCGCAGGAAGCCCCGCATCCCGATTCGGCGACCGGCAACCCGGCGACCGACGAGGGTCACGCGCGTCCGCGCGACAGCCTCACCGGCTATTTCGCGGCGATGACGGCAATGGATGCCGGTATCGGCAAGGTGCTGGCGAAGCTGGACAACGCGGGCCTGCGCGAATGCACGCTCGTCATCTTCATGAGCGACAACGGCATGAATTGCGGCCACCACGGCATATGGGGCAAGGGCAATGGCACGCGGCCGCAGAACATGTACGACACGTCAGTGATGGTGCCCTGCCTGATGTCGCAGCCGGGCCGCATCGACGCAGGCCGCGTGTCGGACGCGTTGCTGAGCGCCTACGACGTGTTGCCGACGCTGCTCGACTACGCAGGCTTGCCGGTGGAGATCGCGCCGCGCCAGCCCGGCAGGAGTTTCGCGCCGTTGCTTGCGGGCGGAAGCACGCTCGCCGATGCGGACGTCGTCGTGTTCGACGAATATGGTCCCGTGCGAATGGTGCGAACGCGCGACTGGAAGTACGTGCATCGCTATCCCGACGGCCCGCACGAGCTCTACGACCTCGCACACGACGCCGGCGAGCGTCACAACGTCGTTGCGCACGCCGCGTCGGCGGACATGCTTGCGACGCTGCGTGCGCGCCTCGATGCCTGGTTCGCGCGGCATGTCGATCCGCAGCAGGACGGCGCCGTCAAGCCGGTAAACGGCTGCGGCCAGCTCGGTCTATCCAACCACGGCGCCGCGGATGCGGACGCGTTTGCAGCGGATCCCATCGCGGCGTTGTCGCGACGGCCATCGACAGGAGGCGGAGCATGAGCACCTACAACGCATTTCGCAGGAAAGTGTTGCGCCAGGTCGGGGCGATCGCCGGAGCAACGGCGTGCGCGACGTCGTGGCGCAGTGCACTCGCCGCGCCGCCGGCGCTGGCGATGGGACTGCTGCGCAATCCGGTTGCCGGCCTCGTTTCGCTCGGCGAGCACAAGGGATGGTTCAAGGAGGCCGGGGTCGACCTGCAGACGGTGTTGTTCGTCGGCGCCGGTGGCCCCAAGGTGCTGCAGGCGATGGGCGGCGGCAGCATTGCGCTCGGTTCGGTGTCGGCGACCGCGGCGTTGCTCGCGCTTGCCGGTCGCGCGGTGCCGCTGCGGATCGTGTCGATCGCGACTGATCCGGCGCCGCTGTTCGTGCTGCAAAGCGGTCCCGAAATCGCGTCGGTCAGGGATCTCGCCGGCAAGCGCGTGGCGACCACCGCCGGCACCGGCCTCCAGTATTTTCTCGTGCGTGCGCTCACCAAGTACGGGATGTCGCTCACCGACGTCGAGTTCGTCAACCTGCCGGCCGGTGATGCGCAGTCGGCGTTCCTCGCAAAGCGCGTCGAGGCGGTCGTGCCGTCGCTGGCAGGCGCCGCGTACATCAGGACCCTGCGCAAGGACACGCGCGATCTGTTCACGCGCAGCATGTTCGCGCAGCCTCCGGGCAGCGTCTCGCGCTTCGACGACTACGACGTGTTCGTCGCCCCCGCGTCGGTGGTAGCGGCTAACGCACCGGCGCTGCGCGCCTTTCTGGCCGCGTATCACGGCAAATGCGTGCCTTACCTGCACAATCCCGCGACCCAATCCGACGCCGTCGCCGAGGTCACGCGCTACGTCAACGCGGAACAGAAGACGCCGACCGACGAGCTCGCGATGCGCAGCCAGCTGCTCGACAGCGGCTTCTTCGACCTCGGCCAGGCGAAAGCGATCATGACGAGTGCCGAATTTCGCGCGGGGCTCGACGACCAGGTCAGGTTCCTGATGTCGACCAAGCAGCTTGCCGGACGCATCGACCTCGACGGCGTCATCGCCACCGAGCTTTTCGGCTGATGCGCCTCCGTACAATGGGCGAATGACGCCTCGCCGTTGCGATTCGGGATGACAGTCGTGCGCCTCGCTGGATGCATGGCGCTGATTGCGATCGGCATATTGGCGTGGTGGCAGATCGATTCGCACCCCGCTGCGCTGCCCGAAAGCGCGGCTTCCGCGCGAGTAAAAGCAGATTCGCATGCGGCGGCGCGGCCGAGTGCGGGCGCCGTGGCACCGACGCGCACCCACGCTTCGTCCACGCCGGCGATGGCGACCTCGCGTCGGGCACACCGTGACCCGACGTGGGAAATGCCGCTCGCGCGCGGCCGCTATGGCTAGCAACTGCCTGCGCTGATCGCCACCGCAAACCACGGTGATGCGAGTGCGGCATGGGTCGTGTTCCAGATCTACGAGCGCTGTGCGCTGCTGCCGCGACTGCAGCGATCGCGAGATGCGCCCGATCCACAGGACACGGCCGTCAGCCTCGGTGATCGATTGAACGTGATCGACACCGTTGCGGAACTCGCGCGCGACACCGAGGAAGACTGCCGCGAGGTCCGCACCGTCGACATCGCGCAACGTCTGGCGTGGCTCGATCGCGCTGCCGCGGCCGGCAGCGAATCGGCGCAAGCGGACTACGTGACGCGCGCGCTCGGCGTGCTCACCGACGACCCGCAGGCCGTCGTGCGCAACGCGGAGGAGATCGTCCGCGTCAAAACCGACGGCATTCGCTATCTCGAAGCGGCGGCCGCGCGCGGCAATACCCGTGCACTGTTCAGCCTGGCCATCGAATATCGCGGCAACGTCACCGTGCCACCCGACAAGGTGCTCGGGCTCGGTTATTTGCTGGCGTTGCAGCAAACGGGCCTCGCCCCGGACATCGGAGGCCCCGTTGCGCGCTGGAGCGGTGAACTATCGGACGACGAACTTGCGCGTGCGCACAATCAGGCCCGGCGTATCTTCGCGAGTTGCTGCGCGCCGTGAAGTCCTGACCGCGCGCCGGCGCCCGGGTCCAGCCGCGCCGGCACCCAACGATATACACAGCCACGCTGCGAATTCGGCCCCCGACCTCTGGTTGAAACCAATGGACGCCCCCACGTTCAAAGGGTAAGATGCGCGCCGCTTCGCCATGGCCACAAGCCGCGGTTGCGAGCACCCCTGCCCTGGCCTACGCTATGGCCTTGCGGCAATCCCAGAACCACAAGTTTGCGGAGCCAGGACCGATGTCATCCGTTGCAACCGCCGCTACCACCGCCGTCGCGCTGCGCGACGTTTCCCTCGACGACAAGTACGCGCTCGACTGCGGTCGCGTCTACCTGACGGGCGTACAGGCGCTGGTGCGCCTGCTGATGCTGCAGAAGCAGCGCGACCAGGCCGCCGGGCTCGACACCGCCGGCTTCGTGTCCGGCTACCGCGGCTCGCCGCTGGGCGGCCTCGACCAGGCGTTGTGGAGCGCGTCGAAGTTCCTCGATCGCGCCAAGGTCAAGTTCCAGCCTGGCCTCAACGAAGACCTCGCCGCCACCGCCATCTGGGGCTCGCAGCAGGTGAACCTCTATCCGGGCGCCAAGGTCGATGGCGTGTTCTCGATGTGGTACGGCAAGGGTCCGGGCGTCGACCGCTGCGGCGACGTGTTCAAGCACGCCAATTTCGCCGGCACGTCCAAGCATGGCGGCGTGCTGGTGCTCGCCGGCGACGACCACGCGGCGAAATCGTCGACGCTCCCGCACCAGTCGGACCACCAGTTCTCGGCGGCGATGATCCCGGTGCTGTATCCGTCGTCGGTGCAGGAGATCCTCGACCTCGGCCTGCACGGCTGGGCGATGTCGCGTTATTCGGGCTGCTGGGTCGGCTTCAAGTGCGTATCCGACACGGTCGAGAGTTCGGCGTCGGTGTACGTCGACCCGGCGCGTGTCGACATCGTCATTCCCGACGACTTCCCGCTGCCGCCCGACGGCGTGTCGATCCGCTGGCCCGATGCGTTCCTCGCCACCGAGGCGCGGATGCAGGACTACAAGATCTACGCGGCGCTGCACTACGCGCGCGTCAACAAGCTCAACCGCATCGTCATCGACAGCCCCAAGCCGCGGCTCGGCATCATCACCAGCGGCAAGAGCTATCTCGACGTGCGCCAGGCGTTCGACGATCTCGGCATCACCGAAGCCGATGCCGCCGACATCGGCATCCGCGTGTTCAAGGTGGCGATGCCGTGGCCGCTCGAGCCCGAGGGCGTGCGGCAGTTCGCCGAGGGACTCGAGGAAATCCTCGTCGTCGAGGAGAAGCGCCAGCTCGTCGAATACCAGATCAAGGAACAGCTGTACAACTGGCGCGACGACGTGCGCCCGCGCGTGGTCGGCAAGTTCGACGAAAAGGGCGAATGGGTGCGTCCGCACGGCGATTGGCTGCTGCCGGCATCGTCGGAGCTGACGCCGGCGATGATCGCGCGCGTGATCGCGCAGCGCATCGAGCGACTCGACCTGCATCCGCGCACCATGGAAAAGCTGCGCGCGCGCGTCGAGTGGATCAACCAGAAGGAAGCCGCGCTCGCCAAGCCGAAGATCGCGATCGCGCGCACGCCGTGGTTCTGCTCGGGGTGCCCGCACAACACGTCGACCGTGGTTCCCGAAGGCAGCCGCGCGACCGCCGGCATCGGCTGCCACGTGATGACGATCTGGATGGACCGCGACACCTCGACGTTCACGCACATGGGCGGCGAAGGCGTGCCGTGGATCGGCCAGGCGCCGTTCACCGAGACCAAGCACATCTTCGCCAACCTCGGTGACGGCACGTACTACCACAGCGGCCTGCTGGCAATCCGCGCCGCGGTCGCCGCCAAGGTCAACATCACCTACAAGATTCTCTACAACGACGCAGTGGCGATGACCGGCGGCCAGCCGGTCGACGGTCCGCTATCACCGGCTGCCGTTGCGCAGCAGGTCGCCGCCGAAGGCGTCACGCGTGTGGTCGTCGTCAGCGACGAGCCCGACAAGTATCCCGACGGCTATTTCGATGCGTCGATCAAAATCCATCACCGCGACGATCTCGACGCCGTGCAGCGCGAGCTGCGCGATGTCGAAGGCTGCACGGTGCTGCTGTACGACCAGACTTGCGCCGCCGAAAAGCGCCGGCGCCGCAAGCGCGGCAAGCTCGCCGATCCGCCGAAGCGCGTGTTCATCAACGAGCTCGTCTGCGAAGGCTGCGGCGACTGCGGCGTCAAGTCGAACTGCGTGTCGGTGGCCGCCGTCGAGACGGAATTCGGACGCAAGCGCGCGATCGACCAGTCGTCGTGCAACAAGGACTACTCCTGCGTCAACGGCTTCTGCCCGTCGTTCGTCACTGTCGAGGGCGGCACGCTGCGCAAGCCGGCGAAGGCCGACGCCGGCGAGTTCCCGGTGATGCCCGATCCCGTGTTGCCGTCGACCGAAATGCCCTACGGCATCGTCGTCACCGGCATCGGTGGCACCGGCGTCGTCACCATCGGCGCGCTGCTGGGCATGGCCGCCCATCTCGAAGGCAAGGGCTGCTCGGTGCTCGACATGACGGGCCTCGCGCAGAAGAACGGCTCGGTGGTGTCGCACATCCGCATCGGCGACAAGCCCGAGCACATGTTCGCGACCCGCATCGCCGCCGGCGAGGCGCGCGCGGTGCTCGCCTGCGACATCGTCACCGGCGTCGGCGACGAGCAGATCGCCAAGATGCAGAAAGGCACGACGCGCGCGCTCGTCAACACAGCGCTGGTAATGCCCGCCGATTTCACGCGCAAGCCCGACCTCGTGTTTCCGCGGGGTTCGATGGAACAGGAGATTCGTGACGCCGTCGCACCGGGCGATGCCGAATTCCTCGACGCGACGCGCATCGCCACCGCGTTGATGGGCGACTCGATCGCCACCAACCTGTTCATGGTCGGCTACGCGTATCAGCGCGGGATGATTCCGCTGCACGAGGCGTCGATCATGCGCGCGATCGAGCTGAACGGCGCGGCCGTCGACGCCAATAAGCGCGCGTTCCATTGGGGCCGCTTTGCGGCGCTCGATCCGGCGAAGGTCGAGGCGGCGGCGTTCCCGCGCGAGGCGCGGCCCGCGACCCAGGTGCTGTCGCAGTCGCTCGACGAAATGATCGCGCGTCGCGTCGAATTCCTCACCGACTACCAGGATGCCGCATACGCAAAGGCCTATGCCGATCGCGTCGCCCGCGTGCGCGAAGCCGAAGCCGCCAAAGTCACCGGCTCCACCACGCTCGCCGAAGCCGTCGCGCGCTACGACTTCAAGCTGCGCGCCGTCAAGGATGAATACGAGGTCGCGCGCCTCTACGCGCAAACCGACTTCCTGCAGCGCGTCGACGCGCAGTTCGAGGGCGACTACAAGCTCACCTACCATCTCGCGCCGCCGCTCACCAACAAGCCCGATCCCCACACCGGGCGCGTGAAGAAATCGCAGTACGGCCCGTGGATGATGTCGGCATTTCGCGTGCTCGCGAAGTTCAAAGGCCTGCGCGGCACCGCGTTCGACATCTTCGGCCGCACCGCCGAGCGCAGGATGGAGCGCAAGCTGCTGGCCGACTACGAAGCGCAGATCGACGAATTGCTCGGCAAGCTGACGCCGGCCAACCACGCGCTCGCCGTGGCGATCGCGTCGCTGCCCGAGCACATTCGCGGCTACGGTCACGTCAAGGACAAGTTCGTGGCGGAGGTCAAGGCGCAGGAAAGCGAATTGCTCGCACAATGGCGCTCGCCGGTGATTCCGATCGCCGCGGCGCGCACACAAAAGGTTGCCGCCTAGCGTTACGGCAACGCGATGCCGCGCGACTCCATTGCGCGCGGGCCCGCCGCAATGCGATCCGGTACCATACCCGCGAGCCGCGCCGACACTTCCGGCAGCGGTACCGCGGGAGGTCGGGCATGCAGCGCAGCACCGAGCGTTTTCTCACCACGCACACCGGCAGCCTGCCGCGTCCCGAAGTCCTCGTGCGCGCGATGTTCGCCAAGGAGGAAGGCGTGCCGGTCGATGCCGCCGCGCTGGCGCAACAGATCGCGGAAGCCGTCGCGGGCGTGGTGCAGAAGCAGGTGGCCGCCGGCATCGACATCGTCGACGACGGCGAGATGAGCAAGCCAAGCTACGCGACCTACATCAAGGACCGACTCGCAGGGTTCGGTGGCGAGGGCAACACCTTCGTCTACCAGGACCTCAGCGATTTTCCGCAACTTGCCAAGCGCGTATTCGGCGATCCGGGCCGCTCGCGGCGCAAGACGCCCGCATGCAACGGGCCCATCACGGTGCGCGATCCGCGTGCGGCGGCAACCGACGTCGCCCACCTCGAGGCGGCGCTCGCGGCACACGGCGCATCGGAGGCGTTCCTCACCGCCGCGTCGCCGGGCGTGGTGTCGCTGTTCTTCCGCAACGAGCACTACGCGAGCGAGGAGGCGTATCTCTTCGCGATCGCCGACGCGATGCGCGACGAGTACCGCACGATCGCGGACGCCGGCATCACGCTGCAGGTCGACTGCCCCGACCTCGGCATGGGCCGCCACATCCAGCACGCGGACCTGTCGCTTGCCGAATGGCGCAAGAAGGCGGAGCTGCACGTCGAGGCGCTCAACCATGCGCTCGCCGACATTGCGCCGGAACGGCTGCGGATGCACCTGTGCTGGGGCAACTACGAAGGCCCGCACCATTGCGACGTGCCACTGGCCGACGTCATCGACATCGTGTTCAAGGCGCGGCCGAGCGCGATCGTGCTCGAGGCCGCCAACCCCCGCCACGCGCATGAATGGCAGCTGTTCGAGACGGTGAAGCTCCCCGACGGCAAGCTGCTCATTCCAGGGGTCATCGAGTCGAAGTCGAATTTCGTCGAGCATCCCGAGCTCATTGCCCAGCGCATCGGCCGCTATGCCGAGCTCGTGGGACGCGAAAACGTGATGGCCGGCAGCGACTGCGGCTATGGCACCTGGGTCGGGCAATCGGCGGTCGACCCCGATGTCGTGTGGGCCAAGCTCGCGGCGATGGCCGAAGGCGCGCGCATCGCGTCGCGGCGCTTCTGGCACGCCTGACGCGCGATCGACGCCGCGGCACACGCTGCGGACTCGTCGTCACCGGCAAATTCCGCCACTGAGTCGCCAGGGTCGAAGTGCTGGCAGACGCTGTGGGCCGACCGCTCGGCGTCGCGCCGTCAGTCGCCGCCGCGACGGGTTCGGCGGGTTGCCGCCACGGCCACGGTCGGCGCACACTGTCGCGTCCGTCTCCGGACGACCCTTGCGAGCGCCTGCCGATGCCCACCTATCGTCTCGTGGTCAATGACGCCGCACACAGCGTCGAATCGCGCGATCCGGCACAGCCGCTCCTCTACGTGCTGCGCAACGGCCTCGGGTTGCACGGTCCGCATTTCGGTTGCGGACTCGGCCAATGCGGCGCGTGCACGGTGCTGGTCGACGGCGTTGCCGCGCGCGCGTGCACGCTGCCGGTGTCGGCAGTTGGATCGCGCAAGATCACCACGCTCGAGGGCCTCGGCACGCCGGACCGGCCGCATCCGGTGCAGGCGGCCTTCATCGCCGAGCAAGCGGCGCAATGCGGCTACTGCAGCAACGGCATGGTGATGACCACGGTGGCGCTTTTGCAACGCAATCCGCATCCGAGCGACGACGAGGCGCGCGCGGCACTCGACGGCTGCCTCTGCCGCTGCGGGTCGCACGTGCGCGTGCTGCGCGCGGTGATGCGCGCATCGGGACGCACGCCGACATGATGGCCGCAACGCTTTCCCGGCGCGCGCTGCTGAAGGCCGGCGGCGCGCTCGTCGTCACATTCGGCATGCCGTCGATCGCCGGCGCGCAACGCGCCACCGCGGCCGACCGCGCGCCCGCCCCATCGATCGACACGACCAGCGTCGACAGCTTCTTCGCCGTGCATCAGGACGGCTCGATCACCTGTTACTGCGGCAAGGTCGACCTCGGCCAGGGACTGCGTATCGCAATCCGGCAGATGGCGGCCGAGGAGCTCGAAGTGCCGGTCGACCGCATCGCGCTCGTCGAAGGCGACACGGCGCTCACGCCCGACCAGGGCCCCACCGCGGGCAGCAGCGGCGTGATGCGCGGCGGCGTGCAGATCCGCCAGGCCGCGGCCACCGCGCGTGCGGCGCTGCTCGCCCTCGCCTCGCAGCGGATGGGGCGTCCGGCCAGCGAGCTCATGGTCGTCGATGGCGCGGTGCGCGCACGCGACGGCGGCAGCGGCGTCGATTTCGGCGCGCTGATTGGTGGTCGGCGCTTCGACGTCAAGCTCGATCCCAAGGCCGCGCTCAAGGACCCTCGGCTGTACCGCGTCGTCGGCCAGCCGCTGCCGCGTCCCGACCTGCCCGCCAAGCTCACCGGCCGTCACGTGTACGTGCACGACCTCGTGGTGCTCAACATGCTGCACGGACGCGCGATACGGCCGCCGCGTCCGGGTGCGCGCCTGTTGGAGGTCGACACGAACTCGATCATCGGCCTCGATGGTGCGCGCTTGGTGCGCAAGGGCGACTTCATCGGCGTGGTCGCCGCCGACGAGTGGACGGCGGTGCGCGCGGCGCGCGCGCTCGCGCTCAAGTGGTCGGACGCGCCGCCGCTCGCCGGCGCGGGCGATGTCGCCGGGTGGCTGCGCGCGGGCCCGTTCGAAGCGACGCAATCGCTCGTCACGAAGGGCGATGTCGCCGGCACGCTCGGCCGCCATGGCACGCAATGCGGCGGCACGTACTTCTGGCCGATGCAGACCCACGGCTCGATCGGGCCGTCGTGCGCGGTCGCCGACGTGCGCGCCGACGGCGCGACGATCTATACGGCGTCGCAGGCGACGCACAAGTACCGGCCGACCTTCGCGCGCATCCTCGGCCTGCCCACCGACGCCGTGCGCCTCGTCTATCTCGACGGCGCCGGATGTTATGGCATGAACGGCCACGACGACGCGGCCGCCGATGCGGCGCTGCTGTCGCAGGCGACGGGACAGCCGGTGCGCGTGCAATGGATGCGTGGCGACGAGCACGGCTGGGACCCGAAGGGGCCTCCGCAGCTGGTCGCGATGACCGCCTCCGTGACGGCCGACGGCACGATCGACGCGTGGCGCACCGAGATGTGGCTGCCACGCGCCACTGCGGGCCTGCCCAACGTGCCGTTGCTGGGTCCGGACGAAGCCGGCATCGCGCAACCACCGGGCATCTCCACGGGCCTCATCACGCAGAACGGCGATCCGCCATACGGCGTGGCCAACGTCGAGGTCGTCGTGCACTGGCTGAAGGGCGCGCCGCTGCGGCCTTCCAACATCCGCGCGCCCGGCAAGATCGCCAACGTGCTCGCGGTCGAGGCGCTGACCGATGAGCTGGCGTTCGCCGCCGGCGTCGATCCGCTTGCGTTTCGCCAGCGCCACGTGACCGATCCGCGCGGCAGCGAAGTGCTGCGGCGCGCGGCCGCGCGCTTCGGCTGGACGCCGCGCGACACGGATGCACGCCGCCAATTTGGCGGCCGCGGGCATGGCCTCGCGTACTCGCATTACAAAAACAACGAGACGTACATCGCGATGGTGATGGAGGTCGACGTCGATCGCGCGAACGGCGCGGTGCGCGTAAGACGCGTCGCCTGCGCGCACGATTGCGGGCTGGCCATCAATCCGGATGGCGTCAAGGCGCAGGTCGAGGGCGGCATCCTGCAAACGCTGTCGCGCACGCTGTTCGAGGAAGTCGCGTTCGACCGCAACGGCGTGACGAGCCGCGATTGGCACAGCTACCCGATCCTGCGCTTCAGCGACGCGCCGGAAATCCACGTCGACATCGTGCAGCGGCTGACCGAGCCCCCGCTCGGTGCCGGCGAGGCTGCGTGCGTCTGTGTCGCCGGCGCGCTGGCCAACGCGATTTTCGACGCCGTCGGCGTGCGCATGCGCACGGTGCCGTTCACCGCTGAACGCGTCAAGGCCGCGCTCGCGTCGGCACGCGCATCCACCGCCTGATCGGACCCCGACCGCGCAAATGTGGCGCGGCCGCCAGCCACCGCCGAACTGAACGATCGTTCGATACGCCCGGGCAAACGCCGTACAATGCGGCAATGCCGGACGATCATCGGAGCGCCGATCTCCTCGAGGCGACGCGCGCCTGGTTCGCCTCCCAGGGATTCAACCCCTTCGACTTCCAGGAAGCGGTGTGGGCGGCCTACGCGGCCGGTGAAAGCGGCCTGATCCACGCGCCCACCGGGATGGGCAAGACGTACGCGGCGCTGATGGGCGCGCTGGTCAAGGGGCCGAAGGGCGGCGCCGACGATCCGCCGCCACTGACGCTGTTGTGGGTGACGCCGCTGCGCGCACTGGCTGCCGACACCACGCTCGCGATCACGCGCGCAACCGGCGCGCTGCGCCCGTTCTGGACCGTCGGCATGCGCTCCGGTGACACGCCCGCCTCGGTGCGCGCGCGCCAGGACCGGCGGCTGCCGACGGTGCTCGTCACGACACCGGAAAGCCTGTCGCTGCTGCTGTCGCGCGCCGACTGGCGCGAGCGCTTCGCGCTTCTGCAGGGCATCGTCGTCGACGAGTGGCACGAGCTGCTTGCGTCGAAGCGCGGCGTGCAGGTCGAGCTCGCGCTCGCGCGTTTGCGCGGCCTGCAGCCGACGCTTCGCGCGTGGGGGCTGTCGGCGACGCTCGCCAATCTCGATGAGGCGCTCGAGTGCCTGGTCGGCATGGGCAACACCATCCACGCGCGCATCATCAAGGGGCTCGACACCAAGACGATCGTCATCGACACCGCGCACCCAGCTACGATCGAGCGCTTTCCGTGGGCCGGACACATCGGCACGCGCCTCGTGCCGCAGGTGGTGGCAGCCATCGAGAACGCGCGCTCGACATTGGTGTTCACCAACGTGCGCTCGTCGGCGGAAATCTGGTACCAGGCGTTGCTCGAGGCGCGTCCCGATTGGGCAGGCACGATCGCGTTGCATCACGGCTCGCTCGAGCGCGACGTGCGCGAGTGGGTCGAATCGGCGATTCGCGATCGCAAGCTGCGCGCCGTCGTTTGCACGTCGAGCCTCGATCTCGGCGTCGACTTCGCACCGGTCGACCAGGTGCTGCAGATCGGTTCGCCGAAAGGCGTGGCGAGGCTGCTGCAGCGTGCCGGGCGCAGCGGCCACCGCCCCGGCGAAGTGTCGAGGGTCACGGTGCTGCCCACGCATGCGCTCGAGCTCGTCGAAGCCGCGGCCGCGCGCGAAGCCGCCAGCGAGCGCAGGATCGAGCCGCGGCAGCCGATCGAGAATTCGCTCGATGTACTGGTCCAGCACCTGGTGACCTGCGCGCTCGGTGGCGGCTTCGAGCCCGACGCGCTGAAGTCCGAGATCCGCACCGCGCACGCGTATCGCGATCTCACCGACATGCAGTGGCAATGGGCGCTCGATTTCGTCGTGCATGGCGGTGCCAGCCTCAATGCCTATCCGGAATACCGGCGCGTGGTGATCGGCGACGACGGCGTTGCGCGCGTGCCCGACCGCCGCATCGCGCAACGCCATCGCCAGTCGATCGGCACGATCGTCGCCGACGCGAGCATCGTCGTGCAGATGCGCAACGGGCGGCGCCTCGGTACCGTCGAGGAATCGTTCATTGCGCATCTGCGCGCCGGCGACTGCTTCGTATTCGCCGGCAAGGTGCTCGAGTTCGTCCGCGTGCGCGAAATGACCGCGTGGGTAAAGCCGGCATCGAGGAAGTCCGCGTTGATCACTCGCTGGATGGGCGCGAAGATGCCGCTGTCCACGCTGCTCGCCGAACGCACGCGCAAGCTGATCGGCGACGCCGCCGACGGCATCTACGCATCGGCCGAGCTCGACTTCGTCAAGCCGCTGCTCGAGCTGCAGCGGCAGTGGTCGGGGTTGCCGCGGATGAACGAATGGCTGATCGAGCGCATCACGCTGCGCGACGGCCACTACCTGTTCTTCTACCCGATGGAAGGCCGGCTCGCGCATCTCGGCCTTGCGACGCTCTTTTCGTACCGTCTGGCGCAGATGCGTCCGCGCACGTTCACGATCACGATCAATGACTACGGCTTCGGCCTGATGTCGCCGCAGCCGGTCGGATTGACGCTCGCCGACATCGGTACGCTGCTCGCGGCCGACAACGTCGAGCGCGACATCCTCGCCGGCCTCAACGCCGCCGAGCTGGGGCGCCGGCAGTTTCGCGAGATCGCGCGTGTCGCCGGTCTGGTGTTCCAGGGATTCCCCGGGCAGGGTCAGTCCAACCGGCAATTGCAGGCGTCGAGCGGATTGCTCTACGACGTGTTCGCCGAATACGACCCGCAGAATTTGCTGCTGGCGCAGGCGGTGCGCGAAGTGATGGAACGGCACCTCGAGGCGCCTCGCCTCGAAGCTGCGCTCGCGCGCCTGCGCGGAAGTCCCGCCGTGGTGCGCGACTCGCCGCGACCCACGCCATTCGCGTTTCCGTTGATGGTGGAGATTTTCCGCGAGTCGCTATCCAACGAGGCGCTCGAAACGCGGGTTGCGCGCATGGTGGCGGAGCTCGAGGCGGAAGCCGGCGGCGCGCCGTCGGTGGCGCGCAACAGCCGGCGCTGATCGCGCGCTGGCGGATCCAGGCGCTTGGTCGCCGGCCGCGCGTGGGTGCGCGCTACCGGTTGCGATGGATGTCGCCACGACGACGCTGCGTTGCGCGGCCCGCCGGCTTCGGCGAGTATATCGGTCCACGATCAATTCACGACACGGCACTCAATGGCGAATCCATTCGATTTGAGCGGGCGCGTCGCGCTCGTCACCGGCGCTGCGAGGGGCCTGGGCGAGGCCATCGCCGCCGGCCTTGCAGAGGCCGGCGCGACGGTCGTCTACAACGGCCGCGACCTGGCCGCGCTCGACAAGGCACGCGCCAAGCTGCCGCGCGAGCGCGCGACCGACAGCAAGGTGTTCGACGTCACGCAGATCGACGCCGTGCGCGACGGCATCGCGGCGATCGAGCGCAACCATGGCGCGCTCGACATCGTCGTCAACAATGCAGGCATCCAGCGCCGCAATCCCGTCGGCGAATTCTCGATGGCGGATTGGGACGCGGTGATCGCCACCAACCTGACCGCGCCGTTCATCGTCGCGCAGGCGGCGTCACGCGGCATGCAGCGACGCAGCCGCGGCAGCATCATCAACATCGCGTCGCTGACGAGCGAGCTCGCGCGGCCCAACATCGTGCCCTACGCGGCCTCGAAGGGCGGCGTGCGCCAGCTGACGCGCGGGCTCGCGGTGGAGCTGGCGGTGCACGGCATTCGCGTCAACGCGATCGCCCCTGGTTATTTTCGCACCGAGATGAACGCCGCACTGTTGAACAACACCGAGTTCGTCGCGTGGGTGGATTCGCGCACGCCGATGCGCCGCTGGGGCGATCCGTCGGAGCTCGCCGGCATCGCCGTGTTCCTCGCCTCCGACGCGGCGAGCTACATCACCGGCCAGACGATCTTCGTCGACGGCGGCATGAGCGTGAACATGTGAATCGGGGTCAGTCGCCGGCCTTCGCGGGCGCGCGGTCGATCAGCTTGTACATCCATGCGAGGCCCTCGACGGTGCCGCGCTCGGGTCGGTATTCGCAGCCGACGAAGCCCGTGTACTTGAGCTCGTCGAGTAGCCGGAACAGGTACGCGTAGTTCACTTCGCCGGAATCGGGCTCGTGGCGTCCCGGCACTCCTGCGATCTGGAAGTGGCCGATGTGCGTCATCCAGCGACGAACCTTCTCGCTCAGGTCACCCTCGACGATTTGCGCGTGATAGAAGTCCATCTGCACCTTGAGGTTGGGCATTCCCACCTCCTCGCGGATCGCATGCGCCTCGGCCTGCGTGTTCAGGAAGTAGCCAGGAACGTCGCGCGTGTTGATCGGCTCGATGAGGATCGTGACGCCGTGCGGCTTGGCTTCCTCGCAGGCAAAGCGCAGGTTGCGCACATAGGTGCGGCGGCGCTGCGTGCGCTCGACGCGCCCGGCCTCGGGATCGATCGTTCCGGCCATCACGTGCAGCCGCGGACAGCGCAACGCCTGCGTGTAGCGAAACGCGCTGACCAGTCCCGCCGCGAAATCGTGCTCGCGTCCGTCCAGTGACGCGAGCCCACGCTCGCCGGCCGCCCAATCGCCCGGGGGCGCGTTGATCAGCACGATGTCGAGCTTGTGGCGCTCCGCCTCGCCGGCGATGTCCTTGACCTGGATGTCGTAGGCGAAGGGAAATTCCACCGCGCGGAATCCGGCGTGCGCGGCCTCGCCGAAGCGCTCGAGAAACGGCACTTCGTTGAAGAGGAATCCGAGGTTCGCCGAAAAGCGCGGCATCGTTGGCTCACCGGTGACGGTAGAATGCAGGCGCCGCAGTTTGCGCCGGGCTACGGTCCCACGCAATGCCCTTGAAACCCCAGTCGACCGACCATCACGCGTGCCCGCGCTGCCGCTTTTTTCCGACGCTTCCACCGCCGCCGCATTTGCCGATCACGTGCTGCCGTTCGTGCTGGGCGGCGAACCGGTCGAACTGCACGCCATGCGCGCGCTCTACTGGCCGCGCGAGCGCAAGCTTTTCGTCGCTGACGTGCATCTCGGCAAAGCTGCCGCGTTGCGCGCCGGCGGCATCCCGCTGCCACGCGGCGCCACGGCGAGCGACCTCGCGCGCCTCTCCGCATTGATCGGGGCCACGGGCGCGGCGACGCTGGTCGTGCTCGGCGATTTCCTGCATGCGGCGAGCGGCCGCGTCGACGCACTCGATATCGCGTTTCGTGCGTGGCGCCTGCGCCATGCCGGCGTGACGATGATCCTGGTGCGCGGCAATCACGATTCGCACGCCGGCGACCCGCCGGCCGCGTGGCAGGTCGATGTCGTCGGCGAGCCGTACCCGTGGCCGCCCTTCCTCGGCTGCCATCACCCCGCGCAGCCGCGCAGCGGCTATGCATTGTGCGGGCACATCCATCCGGGAGTGTCGGTCGGAGGTCCCGCCGAACCGTCGGTGCGGATGCCCTGCTTCGTGCTGGGTCCGCGGCGCGCGATCCTGCCGGCGTTCGGCCGCCTGACCGGCCTTGCGCCGATGGCGTTCGAAAACGGCGACATCATCGTCGCGATCGCCGGGCAGCGCCTCGTTCGCCTGCCGCACAGGACCTGATGCCGCGCCCGGCGTGGCTTTGCCGCGAATCGAGAGAATTCGCCGCACCGCGGCGTGTCGAATCAATGTCGTATGCACGCAACGTCAGACAAAAATCGCAAGCTGTGGACAACCCGGTGGGCGGTGTCGGGAAAAACGGTGCGGAAATCGATAATTGACCCTTAACTCGTTGATAGTTCAATGTAATCACATCCAGGTCGCTGTGGATGGATTCGTGCTTGCGCTTCGCGGCACAAGACACTATGCTTTGTGTCGGGGCTCGCATTGACCACTAGATATAGTAGATTTCCAGCTGCGAACAGGATCCGCCCGGGTTTTACGCCGTCGTCATCGGTGAGCCCGTCCGGAGCAGCGGCAACAGACGGGAACCGAGATTGGGTTCGGGACGAGCGGCACGGGCGATCACCATGCCGCAGGCCCGAAAACCGGCCAGGAAAACGCGTAGCAACAAGGAGACACGTCCATGCAAGCAGCCACCCCCGCCGTATCCCATTCCATGCCTGCGCCTCCCCGGGAGCTGGTCGTGGGTGAACCCGGCAGCGCGGTGGCGAGCGGCATGGACCCGCGGTTTTCACAGTACAAGGTGATCCGCCGCAACGGCGCGGTCGTGGGCTTCGAGCCCGCCAAGATCACCGTGGCGATGACCAAGTCGTTCCTGGCCGTCAATGGCGGCCAGAGCGCGGCCAGCGCGCGCGTGCGCGAGCAGGTGACGAACCTCACCGACACCGTCGTGTCGGCGCTGATGAAGCGCAAGCCCGAAGGCGGCGCGATCCACATCGAGGAAATCCAGGACCAGGTCGAGCTCGCGCTGATGCGCGGTGGCGAGCACGAGGCCGCGCGTGCGTATGTGCTCTATCGCGAGCGCCGCTCGCAGGAACGCGCGGCGCAAAAGGGCAAGGATTCGTCGAAGGTGGCCGACGCGACGATCAACGTCATCGACAACGGCACCCGCAAGCCGCTCGACATCGCGCGCCTGACCACGCTCGTCAAGACGTCTTGCGAAGGGCTCACCGACGTCGAGCCCGAACGCATCCTCAAGTCGACGCTCAAGGATCTCTACGATGGCGTGCCGATGGAGGAAGTGCGCAAGGGTGTGGTGCTCGCGGCGCGCACGCTGATCGAAAAAGATCCGGCGTATTCGTACGTCACCGCGCGCCTGCTGCTCGATGCGCTGCGCTTCGAGGCGCTGGGCGAGGAAGCGACGCACGCCGAAATGGCGGCGAAGTACGCCGAATACTTCCCGCGCTTCATCAAGCATGGCATCAAGATCGGCCTGCTCAACGAGGCGCTGACGCAATACGACATGAAGAAGCTCGGCGCAGCGCTCGACGCCAACCGCGACTTCCAGTTCGGCTATCTCGGCCTGCAGACGCTGTACGACCGCTATTTCCTCGTCGACCAGTATGTCGGCGGGCGTCGCTTCGAATTGCCGCAGTGCTTCTTCATGCGCGTGGCGATGGGACTCGCGCTCAACGAGGTCGACCGCGAGGCGCGCGCGATCGAGTTCTACAACGTGCTGTCGACGTTCGACTTCATGAGCTCGACGCCGACGCTGTTCAACTCGGGCACGCATCGCTCGCAACTGTCGTCGTGCTACCTGACGACGGTGTCCGACGACCTCGACGGCATCTACGAGGCGATCAAGGAAAACGCGCTGCTGTCGAAGTTCGCCGGCGGCCTGGGCAACGACTGGACCAACGTGCGCGCGATGGGCTCGCACATCAAGGGCACCAACGGCAAGTCGCAGGGTGTCGTGCCCTTCCTCAAGGTCGTCAACGACACCGCGGTCGCAGTCAATCAATGCTTCGCGCCCGATACACCTGTGTACACGGCACGCGGCGTCTTGCCCATCCGCCAGGTGCGCAGCGGCGACCTGGTGCTAGGCAATAGCGGAATGTACCGCCAAGTGCTGGACAAGATGGTCTATGAGCAGCACGACCCCATGGTCGCCATTGACGTCAAGCACTCGATCGAGCCGATCGAAGTCACCGACGGGCATCCGTTCTGGGCGATTCGCGGTGTGCCGATGGAACAGGCGGCGGAACGCACGCTCGCGTGGCTCGCGAAAGGCAAGGTTCGCGCCGAATGGATCGACGCGGGCAAGCTCACGCGCGGCGATTACATCGGCTTCACGATTCCCGCTGAAACGGTCGCGGTCGATGGATTTGGCGAGGATGACGCGCGCCTGTACGGCATCCTGCTCGGCGACGGGCACCTGTCAAAAGACGGCATGCAATGGGGTGTCTCGGGCAATCCGAAGAACGACGCGCATCTGGAGTTCGTTCGCGCCTATCTCGCCGAGCGCGGCATTCACTATTGGCAAACCGGTCGCGGCGAGACGTATGCACAGGTCCATTGGGCGTCGGGCGTGGGCGTGGTGCGTGACGGCACCACCGGGCGGATCTCCGGTGCTGGAGCGCCGAGCCTGCCGTTCGCCTATGCCGACCTGTACGACGACCAACATCGCAAGCGCATCGCGCCGCGCTTCGCGCATCTGCCGCGGCCGCAGGCGCGTGCGCTGGTGCGCGGTCTGCTCGAGACCGATGGCGGCGTTTCCAGGGGCAAGGAAATCTACTTCACGTCGGCGTCGCAACCGCTGGCCGAGGGCCTGCGCTATCAGCTTCTGCGCATGGGCGTTCCTGTGGCCGGGCAGTATCGCGAGCGTGACAACGCGCACTGCGGCACGCGATCGGACGGCTCGACCATTGCGTTCTCGGGTACTTGCAAGGCCTACGACCTGCGCATACCGGCGGTCGCCGAAGTGGCGGAGCTCGTGGACTGCAAGGCCATCGCCAAGCGCAACTGGATCACGCACGGCAACACGATCTACTCGCGGGTCAAGTCGGTAAAGTCCATCACGCCGAAACCGTTGGTGGTCGACCTCAAGGTCGACACCGACGAGTCGTACATGACCGTCGCGGGCCTCGCGCACAATGGCGGCAAGCGCAAGGGGGCGGTGTGCACGTACCTCGAGACCTGGCACCTCGACATCGAGGAGTTCCTCGAGCTCCGCAAGAACACCGGCGACGACCGCCGCCGCACGCACGACATGAACACGGCGAACTGGATTCCCGACCTCTTCATGAAGCGCGTGATGGAAGGCGGTGACTGGACGCTGTTCTCGCCGTCCGACGTTCCGGACCTGCACGACAAGTGGGGTTCGGCGTTCGAGAAGGCGTACTCGGCGTACGAGGACAAGGTCGCGCGCGGCGAGCTGAAGCTGTTCCGCAAGCTCCCCGCGGTGCAGCTGTGGCGCAAGATGCTGTCGATGCTGTTCGAGACCGGGCATCCCTGGATCACGTTCAAGGATGCCTGCAACGTGCGCTCGCCGCAGCAGCACGTCGGCGCCGTGCACAGCTCGAACCTGTGCACCGAGATCACGCTCAACACCAGCGACACCGAGATCGCCGTGTGCAACCTGGGTTCGGTCAACCTGCTTGCGCACATGGTGCAGAATGGCGACGGCTGGAAGCTCGACCACGACAAGCTCAAGCGCACGATCACCACGGCGATGCGCATGCTCGACAACGTGATCGACATCAACTACTACGCGGTGGCCAAGGCGCGCAATTCGAACCTCAAGCACCGGCCCGTGGGACTGGGCATCATGGGCTTCCAGGATTGCCTTCACCTGACGCGCACGCCGTACGCATCGCGCGACGCGCTCAAGTTCGCCGACACGTCGATGGAAGCGGTCTGCTACCACGCGTACTGGGCGTCGACCGAGCTCGCCCAGGAACGCGGCAAATACGCGTCGTACGCCGGCAGCCTGTGGGACCGCGGCGTGCTGCCGCAGGATTCGCTGAAGTTGCTGCGCGACGAGCGCGGCGGCTACGTCGAGGTCGACGAGTCGGCAGCGATGGACTGGACGCAATTGCGCGCTCGCATCAATGAGCACGGCATGCGCAACAGCAACTGCGTCGCCATCGCACCGACGGCGACGATCAGCAACATCATCGGCGTTGCCGCGTCGATCGAGCCCGAGTACCAGAACATCTACGTCAAGTCGAACCTGTCCGGCGAGTTCACGGTGATCAACGAGCAGCTGGTGCGCGACCTGAAGGCGCTCGACCTGTGGGACGACGTGATGGTGGCGGACTTGAAGTACTTCGACGGCTCGCTTGCGCGCATCGACCGCGTGCCGGCCGAGCTGCGCAAGCTCTACGCGACGGCGTTCGAAGTCGACGCGACGTGGATCGTCGAGGCCGGTGCGCGGCGCCAGAAGTGGATCGACCAGGCGCAGTCACTCAACATCTACATGGCCGGTGCATCAGGCAAGAAGCTCGACGAAACCTACAAGCTCGCGTGGGTGCGCGGACTGAAGACCACGTACTACCTGCGCAGCCTGTCGGCGTCGTCGGCGGAGAAATCGACGGGACGCGGCGGCGAGCTCAACTCGGTGTCGTCGGGGGGCATTCCGAATCTCGCGGTGATGGCGGACGTGGAGCCGAAGTTCTGCGTGATCGACGATCCGACATGCGAGTCGTGCCAGTGACGACCGTCATTCCCGCGCCAGCGCGAACCCGGCGGCGTTCAGTCACGACCGTCATTCCCGCATAGGCGGGAATGCCGAGTAAAGGGTGATACGACACAGACTTGACGGTACGCCGACTTCACGGAAATGCCGGCAGCGGAAACACTCGACTGCGGCGACGTGTCGACGAGCGAGATTGAACCTGGAGCGCGAACCTGGACAGGAGCTTCAAGTGGCACGAAGCGCACGGGACGATCGTACCGATGGCGGCATGCCTAGCGGCGTGCAGGCCCTTTGTGCAGCACCGGAGGCGCGTGGCCGGGTCACGCCACGCGCCGGTTTTCTTCCGGGTGATCACGTTCGCCATCACCGTGAAAGGAGTGCCTCTTGGCCCGCTACGAGTCGCAACCACGGCATGTCGTCGAAGCGCGTTACCTCGGCGACTACAACGTCTGGCTGGAGTTCAACGATGGACGCAAGGGCGTCGTCGATCTCGTCGATGAATTGGTCGGCGAAACGATGGAGCCGCTGCGGGACACCGGCCGCTTTTCGCAGTTCTACATCGACTACGGATTGGCTTCGATCGCGTGGCTCGACGGACAGGATTTCGCACCGGAGTTCCTTTACGACAAGCTGGGCGCAGTGCACTGACACGAGATTGGCGGCATCGGCGCTCCCGGCATTGGCGGTCGGGCGAAGCGCGCGCAGCAAAGGCCCTCCTCTCCCGCCACGCGCGGGGGAGGACGGGTTGCACCGGCAGGAAAATGGCGGCAAGGCCCGCATGGAAATACGGCTTTCGCCCCCATCTAATTGAAGGTTTCAGGAGATACGAGAGATGCTCGAATTCGACGAAGACATGCAGGCCAGCACGATGCCCGGCAAGGCCGCGATGAGCCCGGAAACGATCCGCGCGCAAGTGGCCGGAGGCATCCTGTCGCGCGAACCGGTGCATGACCTCGACGTCGACCGCCAGGCGTCGCATGCCAATTCGAGCCGCGTGCGCATCGAGGACAAGCGCGTGATCAACGGCAGCGCCGACGTCAACCAGCTGGTGCCGTTCAAGTACAAGTGGGCGTGGGACAAGTATCTCGCCGGCTGCGCGAATCACTGGATGCCCCAGGAAATCAACATGCAGCGCGACATCGAGCTGTGGAAGAACCCCAACGGCCTGACCGACGACGAGCGCCTGATCATCAAGCGCAACCTGGGATTCTTCGTCACCGCTGACAGCCTCGCCGCCAACAACATCGTGCTGGGCACCTATCGCCACATCACCGCGCCCGAGTGCCGCCAGTACCTGCTTCGCCAGGCGTTCGAAGAGGCGATCCACACGCACGCGTACCAATACATCACCGAAAGCCTCGGGCTCGACGAAGCCGAGATCTTCAACGCGTACCACGAGATCAAGTCGATTCGCGACAAGGACGACTTCCTGATCCCGTTCATCAATACGCTGACCGATCCGAACTTCAAGACCGGCACGCCCGAATCCGACCAGGCGTTGCTGAGGAGCCTGATCGTGTTCAGCTGCATCATGGAAGGGCTGTTCTTCTACGTCGGCTTTACGCAGATCCTGGCGATGGGCCGGCAGAACAAGATGACGGGATCGAGCGAGCAGTACCAGTACATCCTGCGCGACGAGAGCATGCACTGCAACTTCGGCATCGACCTCGTCAACACGATCAAGCTCGAGAACCCCCACCTATGGACCAACGAGTTCAAGGCCGAGATCGCCGCACTGATGCGCCAGGGCGTCGAGCTCGAATATCGCTATGCCGAAGACACGATGCCGCGGGGCGTGCTGGGATTGAACGCGCCGATGTTCAAGGAATACCTGCGCTTCATCGCCAATCGCCGCTGCCAGCAGATCGGCCTCGATCCGCTGTACGACAAGGCCGACAATCCGTTCCCGTGGATGGCCGAGATGATCGACCTCAAGAAGGAAAAGAATTTTTTCGAGACGCGCGTCATCGAATACCAGACGGGCGGTGCGTTGAACTGGGACTAGTCCAGCAACGCGCACCTACCGACAGCGATTGCCCGCCGGGCCCGGCGGGCGCGCGTAGCTACGGGGGAAACGGGCCTGCGGCAACGATCGGAGGAAACACGATGGGCGGTTTCTGGATGATGTTGGTGCTCTGGGCCGGCGGATGCGTCGGATTTCTGGCATTCGCGCTGATGCAGGTCGCGCATGACGCCGATCGCGGGCAAAGCGACGCCGACCCGACTCCCTACATCACGAACGACGCCGGTCGCTGACCGGCCGCGTCGCACGCCGACGCAACATACGGGCCAGCCTTCCGGCCCGTCATCCCAATCGCGCGCCGCAACGTTCGCAGGCGATCCGATGCGACTCCCTGTTCGCGTGCAAATCATCATCACGCTCGCCGTCGCCATCCTGACCTGCGGTCCGGCGCTTGCCGGCCTCGCCGCGGGCCTCGATGCGCTCCGCCACAACGACTTCGGCAGGGCCGCGAAGGAATTGCGGCCGCTCGCGGAGCCGGGAGATCCGGAAGCGCAATACCGGCTCGGGCTGATGTACGAGTTCGGCCGCGGCTATCCGTGGACAAGACACTCGCCTACGCGAAATATGCAATCGCCGCACGCGGCGGCAACAAGGAGTACGCCGAGTACTGCCACGACATCGCCACGCATTTGACGCGCGCACAGGCTCGCGAAAGTCTCGCGCTTGCCGACGCATCGACGCCGGACCAGCCCGGCATGGCTTGCGGCAGGGGATGCTTGTGCGGGACGCCGAGAAGAGCGGATGGTCGCCGACCCTGGGGCCGGATTGCGCACACAACTGCAGAAAAAAACGGCCACCTCGCGGTGGCCGTCTCGCGGATCGACAGCACTGCGGACTAGCTCTTCACGCCCAACGCAGCCAGCGTCGCATCATCGAGCGTGCCCGTCGCGGTCAGTCCATTTTTGTCCTGGAAGCTGCGAACCGCATCTTCAGTGTTAGGACCGAACTTGCCGTCCACGGCGACATTGAAGCCCTTGTCGTTGAGCGCCGACTGCGCCTTCGACACCTTGTTGTCACGGTGCATCGGCGAATCCGTCACATGCCCTTTGGCATCCGTGCCTTCGTGGCCAACGACCGCTCCCACGCCCGCACCCACCACTGCACCAATCGGGCCGCCGACGAGCGCGCCCGCTGCGGCCCCGCTGCCCGCACCGATTGCCGTCGCCTTCTGCTTGCCGGTCATCTTCGTGGAAGATTGATCGTTGGCATTCGCGTTGGTCTGCGTGTCATTGGCGTAGGCAGCTGATGTGCCGATCGCAAACGCAACCGCCGTCGCGACAAGTGCGTGCTTCATCGTTCGACTTGTATTCATGAGCATTTTCCTTCAATGGCAATACGGGAAGATTCCGTAGGACCCACTTTATCGCCCGCGAGTGGTCAGGTATGTCAGCAACGGCACGAACGCACCGCCGGATGTCCGGAGCGGACACGTCGGGCTGCTTAACGGCTTTTGACGGACTATGACCGACAGCCGGCCGGCGCTCAAAACGCGTCAACCCGCCATCAAGACTGTCCGTCATCCCTGTCTCACATTGGGTCAGGTGTCAGTCTGGCTGCGCGAAGGACATCGTGGGTGTCTGATGGAAGCTTGCCCCCGGCACCGGACCGGGCTCGATCTCGCGATCAAAATCGTCATTGGAGGGCAGCATGGTCAATCAAAGCGTCATTTCTTCGGACAAGGTCGAGGGCACCTCGGTCTACAACTCGACAGGCGACAAGCTCGGATCGATCGACGACCTGATGATCGACAAGATTTCGGGCAAGGTTCAATACGCGGTGATGGATTTCGGCGGATTTCTGGGCATGGGGGCCGATCGCTATCCGATTCCGTGGAGCATGCTGAAGTACGACACGTCGCTCGGCGGCTATCGCGTGCCGCTGGACAAGACGAAGCTTGATGCGGCGCCGAAGTATCCGGAAGATCGCATCCCGGAATATGACACCGGCTACACCGGGCGCGTGGACAACTATTACGGCCCGTTGTAGGCAGCTTCGGTAAAAACAATCGGGTCCGGCGCGGAATGAGAGTTCCGCGCCGTGTTCGCATTTACTTACTCTCGTCGATGGCGTTGCCGTGGCCAACATCGCCACGCATGCGGTCAGCGAAGGGCGCAACAAACGACGGCGTCGTGGCCATCGACAAGCGGAGCGGGCCTGCGGTGCGCGTGGAAAACAGCCTCAACACCGGCGCCGGCGGTGCACCCCACTATGTGACGCAATACGCATACGGCAATCTCAAGGCGCCGATGTAGTACTGCAGTGCACGCGGCGCCGACGGGGGGCGCGCGCGATCGGGCCGGTTGACGTACGATACGCGCCGGCGTTCGACTCAACCGATCATGGCCGACCCGCCACCCGACACGCCCGAACCGAAATCCGCACTCGGCATCCTCTGCGTGCACGGGATCGGCTACCAGCAGCAGGGCGAGACGCTGCTGGCGATCGCCGCTCCGCTGCTCGACGCGATGGCCGGCGGACGCGGTTACAAGGCGGGCGATGCGGTGCTGCGGCCGCAGGAGGCACTGTCCACCGATCCCGCGCATTTCAGCGTCGAGATCGACCGCGCGCAAAAGTCCTATCGCGTGTTGCTCGCCGAAAGCTGGTGGGCCGACGTCTTTCCGCCACCCGCCTACGCGACGCTGCTTTCATGGCTGCTGAGCTATGGCAGCTGGATCATGGTCCGCCACATGCTGTTCCGCTGGTCGGCGTGGATTCGCGGGTTGCGCACGCTCGGCCGCGGGCGTTGGGACCTGCAGTGGCTCGACGCGATGTGGGGCTGGGCGTCGATGTTGCCGTGCATGATCGTCGTCGCGCCGGTGCAGATTTTCTTCCTGCTGCTGGGCATGCTGGCGTAGATACCCATCGGCTGGCTGCGCACGATGGCGAAGCAGTTGATGCTGACGGCGTCGGCGCTGATCGGCGATGCCAACGTGTTCGCGTCGAACGTGGCCATCCACCAGGCGATCCAGGCGCGCGTGCGCCGCGACTTCGAATGGATGCTCGCGCGCACCCAGACCGTCGTCGTGCTCGCTCACTCACAGGGCGCGGCGGTTGCATACGACCTCGTACGCTCGCTCGACGACTTGAGCCGCATCCGTCTCGTCACCTACGGCGCCGGCATCCGCAAGCTGGTCGAGCTCGAGCGCCAGGCCGGGCATCCGCCGTGGATCGTGCGCGTGTGTCCGCTGCTGTGGGCGTTCACCGCATTGACGGTGCTGCTGGGCTGGCTCGGGTTCGGCTACATCCACGACGCGCTGATCCACAACGGCGCCAGCGCGATGGGCGATCGCGTCGGCTCGCTGGTCGCCACGTACTTCCTGGTTCTGCTGCTGCTGTTCCTCGTCGTCTCCGCGTACGCCGCCGACTACGAGCGCAAGCTCGACGTGATGCTGAACCGCGAAATGAAGGACGTGCTCGCGCATCCGCAATTCGAATGGGCGGACCTGTATGCGTCCTCTGATCCCGTGCCGGGCGGGCCGCTGCTGTTCGAGCATGCGTTCGCGCGCGCCGATGACGGATGGCAGACCGATGCTGCGCTGCCCGGCTTCACCGGCCGCAAGGTGACCAACTGGAGCAGCACGTTCGCCGACCACACCAGCTACTGGCAAGCGCCGAACGACTTCGTGCCCAACGTCGCCGGCACGATCTGGCGCTGGCTGGGCGTCCCCGATGCGGCGCCCATCGCCAATCCGATGCGCGCGTGGCGGATGGTCTATCGCAAGGTCGGCGTGGGCGTGATGGTGCTGGCCGTCTATCTGCGCGCGCACGACCCTTTCTCCGAAGCACTGCTCGGCCAGGCGTGGACTGCGCTGCTGCCGCAAGGCGATTCGCCGATCGCGGCGCTGCTGCATCGCGACGTCGTGCAGCACGCCGCGCTGTTCATCGCCGGCGCGCTGGTCTATCTGGCGGGCGTATGGACCTACGCGCGTCTCATCGTCGATCCGGCATGGAGCGGGTGGGAACGCGCGGTGCAGTATTGGCGCGCGGCGGCCGACGTGCCGAGCAATCGGCGTCTCGCCGTCCTCACCCGGGTCTGGGATCGCATTCGCGCGTGGCTGTGGTTCGTCGTGTGCACGACAGTGGTGCTGCTGCCCGCGGCGGTATGCTTCCAGGTCGCCTCCCACTGGGGATACGGCAGCACATGGGAAGGCTTTCTGCGCCTGCTCGAAGGTGGGCGCGCGGTGATCGGCGCGCTGATCATGGTCGTTGTGGTCGCGGGAATTGCCGGTCTGGCCATTGAAGCCTACGAGCATTTCCACAGCAAGCGCTAGGCGCCACCGACCTGCTCCGCGGCAAATCCGGCTGGCGGTACAGGCAGACTGCGCGAGGCACCGCCGCGCTGCCGCGACGCGCCACGTCGAGGCGCGCCGGTCACTTGCGTTGCTTGGACCATGTTCGCAATGCGTCGAGCGTATTCGCCACGTGCTTGTCAGGGTCGAGTGACGTGTATTCGTAGACGATGCGACCATCGGGTGCGATCACATACGACACGCGGTTGGCGTACTTGGGCGCTGCGGCGAATACCGCGTCATACGACTTCATGATGCGCTGGTCGCCGTCGGCCGCCACGGCGAACTTGCTGCGGCATTCGCTCACCGAGAAACGGTTCAGCGTGGCGATGTCATCGTGCGACACGCCGATGACGGTGGCGCCCAACGCATGGTAGGCGTCGGTCGCGTCGGCGAAATCGTGCGCCTCGATCGTGCAACCCGTGGTGAACGCCGCCGGATAGAAATACAACACGACGGGGCCCTTTTTCAGCGCATCGGCGAGAGAAAAGGAAAATACCTTGCCGTCCATCGACGCCTGGGTGGTGAAGTCCGGTGCCTTGTCACCCGGTTTCAACGCCGCAGCCGCCGGCAACGCGGCCATCGAAAGTGCGAGTGCGGCCATCGCAATCATGGATCTCATCGGGGAACTCCGATCGTGGGTGGGATTCGGACGGGGAGGGATTGTTCGACTCATTGATGCGTTAACGCGTGTTGCCGCGCGTTGATTCCATGGGCGCTTTCGCCTGCGCGCCGGCGTCTTCGGCGCCGCCCGGCAATGCGCGCAGGAAACGATCGGGGGCGAGTTCGGCGACCACCGTTGCAATCACATAGACCACGACAAACAGCAAAGCAGCGAAGCGCCCGAACACGAGGCCGATACCGGTATAGACCACCATCAGCACGACGATCCAGCGCAGGAATATCAGCGCAAAGCGACGCTTGAGGCGCAATGACCCGGGAGTGCTTCCCGCATCGATGGCGCGACGCAGTCCCAGGTACATCCACAACGCCATCGCCGCCTGGATCGCGACGCCAATGTAGAACCCGCGATCGGTGAACGTCGCCTTGATCGTGGCGATGTCGCCGTTAACCATGAACAACAGCGGCACGCCGAGCGGAATGGCCATCATCCCGGCAATCATGATGCCGGCGCCGATGAAGCCGAATTCGGTGTTGGCGCGGCCGGCCAGGCTGTCCTTGTCCACCGGCAGGAAGGCGCGCGCAAGGCCAGCGCACAACGTGCCGATCATCAGCAGCGTGTCGATGAAATACAGCGCCAGCACGTTGAACGCCTGCCAGCCGAACACCAGGATGCCGACGACCGGAACCGCGTTGCGGACGATCACCTGGGCGATCACGAGCGGAGGACGCACGGGCGCGGCGAGCGGCGCGAGAACGACGGCGGCAAGGCCGTCTACGTGTCGTGAATGCTCGGGCATGGATCGCCTCCGGTTCGCAGCCTTTCCGCTACCGCGGTTGCCACAGGACGCTGCATCGCCGGCATGCTACCGCGGGCGCAGCGCCGACGCGAATACTGACAGCCCGTTCACGCCGATGATTCGCCCAGCAGCGCCGAGAGCGTGGCGAGCGTATCGGCCTCGTCGACCGGCTTGTCGATGCGCCAGCGCAGCATCCTTGGAAAGCGCACGGCGATGCCGGACTTGTGGCGCGGCGAACGCTGGATCGCCTCGAAGCCCAGCTCGAACACCATCGACGGCGTGACGCTGCGCACCGGGCCGAATTTCTCGACGGTCGTCCTGCGGATGATCGCGTCGACCTTGGCGATCTCCTCGTCGCTGAGTCCCGAATACGCCTTGGCGAACGGCACGAGGCGCCGGCCTTCGGCGTCCTCGGTCCACACGGCAAACGTGTAGTCGCTGTAGAGGCTCGCCCGCCGGCCATGGCCGCGCTGCGCGTAGACGAGCACCGCATCGACGGTCATCGGGTCGACCTTCCACTTCCACCACGTGCCGTCGCTCTTCGTGCGGCCGACGCCGTAGCGCGCATCGCGGCGCTTCAGCATGAAGCCCTCGACGCCGCGCGCGCGCGATTCCTCGCGCAAGGCAGCATACGCGTCCCAGGTCGGGCGCTCGACCAGCGGCGACAGCTGGAGCGACGCGTCGTCGATGCTGGCAACGGCGCGCTCAAGCATGGCGCGGCGCTCGTGCTGCGGGCGCCCGCGCAGGTCGCCGCCCTGCCATTCGAGCAGGTCGTAGGCGACCAGCGCCGCAGGCATTTGCGCGAGGATCTTCGGCGCCAGCGTCTTGCGACCGATCCGCGTCTGCAGGTCGGCGAATGGCTGCACGTGACCGTCGCGCCACACGACCACTTCACCGTCGATCACCGTGCCGGCGGGCAATCGCCTGCCGAGCGCGTCGAGCTCGGGAAAGCGCTCGGTGATGAGCTCCTCGCCGCGCGACCACAGCCAGCATTCGCCGTCACGCGCGACGAGTTGCGCGCGAATGCCATCCCATTTCCACTCGACGATCCAGTCGCGCGGATCGCCCAGCGCGTCGATCGCATGCGTCAACTGCTGCGCGAGAAAGAACGGATACGGATGGCCGGGATTGGCGAGCGCGCCGGCGTCCTGCGCGACCAGCGCCAGGAACACGGTCGCGTCGGGCTGCGAACCGATGTGCGTGTAGCCGATCAGCCGTTGCGCGATGCTCTTGGCGTCGACGCCGGCGTGCGCCGCCAGCGCGCGCGTGACCAGCAGCCGCGAGACGCCGACGCGAAAGCCGCCGCCGATCAGCTTGAGCATCAGGAAGCGGCCGTTCCAGTCGAGCTCGTTCCAGAACGAGAACAACCGCTCGCGGACGATATCCGGGTCAGCGACGCGCAACGGCAGCAACCGCGCGACCCACGCCGCGAGGCCGATGTCCGACTCGTTTTCCGCCGGCGGTAGAACGTGCGCGACGGTTTCAGCGAAATCGCCTACCGCCTGGTAGCACTCCTCGAACAGCCAGGGCGGCAGCGCCGAGTATTCGATCGCGCATTCGCGCAGCAGTCGCGTCGGCACCGTCTGCCGCGGTCGCCCGCCGGCGAGGAAATACGTTGCCCACGCGGCGTCGGCGGGTCCGGCGATGGCGTAATAGCGCTGCAGCGCGGCGAGCTTGCCGGTGGTCGAAGTCGTCGCGTCGAGCTCGACATAGAGTTGCGCAAAGTCCTTCACGCGCCCGCCTCCGCGGCGTCCTCGTCGTATTCGGTCGCGAACGCCGATGCGTCGAGTCCCTGCTCGCCGAGCCATCGCACCATCACCGGCACCTGGCCATGCGTGACGATGACCCGCGATGCACCCGTTGCGATGATCGCCGCCTGCAGCCCTGGCCAGTCGGCGTGGTCGGACAGCACGAAGCCGCGATCGAGCGCGCGTCGCCGGCGCGCGCCACGCAGCCGCATCCACCCGGACGCGAATGCGTCGCTCAGATCGCCGAAGCGACGCAGCCACGGCGTGCCGGCCGCCGACGGCGGCGCCAGCACCAGCGCGCGCCGCATCTGCGCCGCGTCCACCGTGTCGACTCGCTGCGTCGGCGGCAGGTCTACGCCAGTCAGACGGTACGCGTCGTTGAGGTTTTCCACCGCGCCGTGACAGACGACCGGCCCGCAATCGAGCGCGCCGGCGGCGGCGAGGCCCGCGAGCACGCGCTGCGCCTTGCCGAATGCGTAGCAGTAGACGACGCTGGTCCGCTTCACCTCGGCATTGCCGCGCCACCACGCGGCGATGCTGGCGAACGTATCGGCCGGATCGTCCCAGCGGTAGATCGGCAGGCCGAACGTCGATTCGGTGATGAACGTGTCGCAGCGCAACGCCTCGAACGGCGTGCACGTCGGATCGGGCTGCGTCTTGTAGTCGCCGGACGCCACCCACACTTCGCCGCCGTGCTCGATGCGTACCTGCGCCGAGCCCAGCACGTGGCCGGCCGGATGCAGCGAAACCGCCACGCCGTTGATCGTCGTGCGTTCTCCATACGCGAGCGTCTGCAGGTCGATGTCACCGAGTCGCGCGCGCAACACGCGCTCGCTCTGCGGCGTCGCCAGGTAATGCTGGCTGCCCCCGCGCGCATGATCGGAGTGTGCGTGCGTGATTACCGCGAGATCGACCGGACGCCACGGATCGATGTGGAAGCCGCCCGGTGGGCAAAAGAGGCCCTCCGACCGTGCAACGACGAGGTCAGCCACGGCGGAAGCGCCAACGGGGTGGCGCGGCGATCATTCGCATGGGTTTTCCACACGCATAGTAGAAGCCGAAACCGTCGGCTTCGTTGGACACCGCGGCAACCGGTGACCATGTCCAGCCTGCGCAACCTGGCTTGCCTCCTCGTACGTGGCGCCGCCCCACATCGAAATGCATTGGCGATCAACGGCTGGCGTATATTGGTCCGATGAAAATACCGAAGCGGCTGCAGCCGCTCGTCGACGACGGACTCGTCGACACCGTCGTGCGCCAGTTGATGAGCGGCAAGGAAGCGATGGTGTTCGTCGTGCGCTGCGGCGCCGACGTGCGCTGCGCGAAGGTCTACAAGGAAGCCGACAAGCGCAGCTTCCGCCAGGCGGTCGACTACACCGAAAATCGCAAGACGCGCAACAGCCGCGACGCGCGCGCGATCGCCAAGGGCACGCGCTTCGGCCGCGATGCGCAGGAGAAGGCTTGGCAGAGCGCCGAGGTCGACGCGCTGTTCAGGCTCGCTGCGGCCGGCGTACGCGTGCCGCGCCCCTATAGCTTCCATTCCGGCGTGCTGTTGATGGAGCTGGTAACCGACGCACAGGGCCACGCCGCGCCGCGCCTCAACGACGTCGATCTGACGCCCGCGATGGCCGTCGAGCTGCACGGCCGCCTGATCCGCGAAGTCGTGCGGATGCTCGCCGCCGGCATCGTCCATGGCGACCTGAGCGAATTCAACATCCTGCTCGCTGCCGACGGACCGGTGATCATCGACCTGCCACAGGCAATCGATGCCGCGGGCAATAATCATGCGCAACGGTTGCTGCTGCGCGACGTCGACAACCTGCGGCGCTTTCTCGGCGCCACGGCACCCGCGCTGCTCGAGACCGACTACGGCCGCGAGCTGTGGGCCATCTACGCGACAGCTGCACTGACGCCCGCCGTCGAATTGACAGGCCGCTTCGAGCGCGACGAGACCGTGGTCGATCTCGACAGCGTCATCCGTGAAATCGATGACGTGCGCATGGAAGAAGCGGCGCGACAGTTGCGCCTCGCGCAACGCGACTAGCGGAGGATCCGTGGCCCGGGCGCGGCGATACGCGACAACGCCGGTGTGATTCCCGCGCCGCCGGTCACCCGAAGTTGCCGGAATCGAGGATCGTCGTGTGCGTGGCGAGGTGGACCTCGCGCAGGAAGCAGGACAGCCCGCAAATGACGCCGATCATCGCCGCGACGAACAGGCCGCCCGCGAGCCACTTGAGGTCGGTCGCGAAAAACGCATCCAAGAACATGGTGACGATGACGAGACAGACGAGCAATGCCGCCGCCGTGCAGTAGTTGATTGACCAGCTGCACACACGCCGGCGCCTTTCGAGCGTGGTGATTTCCGCGCGCGCCTTGATGCGCGCCATTTCGCTCATCTGCGGCCACGCCGCCTCGAACGTCCGCGCACGATCGATCACGCGCGCAAGGCGTGTCGCCATCACGCCGAGCAACCCAGCCAGGCCGGTCAGCAGGAACACCGGTGTGATCGCGAGCTGGATCGCGTGGGCGATGACAGGGGTGGCTTCGATTGGCATGGCGGCCTCTGGGTTACCGACGTGACGACGCCGCGGAGAATAGCGCAACACTGCCTATCGTGTCGCGCGCCGGTTCGCTCGCAGGCTGCTGTGCGATGATTCGCGCCGCGCACCGCGAGCCGGGCGGCGCCGTCGCCGTGCTCCATCACCGCACGCCCAAATCACCCTGCGCGTTAAATGTGAAGCGTCAAGAGGTTGTTTCTGTTCCGATGGAGCCTGGACATGGGTGCGAC
>JBDTWY010000020.1:0-54282 GCA_040006455.1 Betaproteobacteria bacterium
TGCGCGGCGGCGAACTGCTCGTTGCGCGTGTAGCTGTCGGTCGTCGTCGGCACGATGTCGGCGAGTCCGTCGCGGTCGAGCGCCTGCATCAATTCCTTCTGCATCGCCAGCGTCGCGAAGCCGCCGCGCGGCTGCGTCAGGCAGCGGCGCTCGGCGTGCGCGCGACGCATCGCCTCGGCGAGCTGCTTCTTTTGCGGCAGCGCCTTGTGATGCGCGACCGCTTCGTCGAAGTCGATGGCGGCACCAGTCGGCCACCGCGCAAGGTTGGCGTCGCGCATCCGCGCGAAATCCTCGGCGCAGATGGCTGCCTCCGACAGCGCCGCTGCGAGTGTCTTCGAGCTCACGATGTCGTTCATGGCAAGACTCCTTCCTCGATCACCTGCAGGTTGCTGCTGGCGATGTCGAATGCCGCTTCCGGTGCGACTTTCGCGAGCAATCCCGCTGCGTAAAGCACGTAATGACGATCGATCGCGAAGCGCGGCGCCTGCGGCCGCAGCGACATCGGATCGTCGGCGCTGGCGGCGGCGCCTGCGAGCAATGCCACGGGATCGCGCGCGTGGACCAGCGCGCCGCCGGTGCCGATGACGAGCTTCACGTCGCTCAAATCCTTGCCGCGCTGCATACCCACCGGTCCCTGCGCCGTGTAGACGGTCTCGACGGTTCCCGCATGGCGCGCCACGGCGATGCGCACCGCCACGCGCGCGAGTGCCTCGTCGAGGCGGAATTGCGCATCGTCGTGCGGCACTGCCTCGACATTCGCATGCAGCTGCTCGAGCGCCGCGAGCGCCGCGGCAACATCGAGCCCCGCGTCCGCCGCGATCGCGACAATCCCCACCGTGGCGACGATGCCCGCGGCGTTGTAGCGCATGCCAAGGTCGCCTTCGACGGTACGCTTCGCATGGGGCTCCGGCAGTCCGTAGCGGACGACACCGGGCTGCGACGGCTCGCCGCTGCCGATCGAATGCACGTCGGTGGTCGCGCCCCCGGGGTCGATCACCAGCAACGGCCCGAGACCCCTGCGCTGCGGCAGGCCATCGGCGAGCAGCCGCGCGCCCTCCAGCACCGCTGCGGGCGTTGGCATCAGCACCTGGTCGAAGCGCGCGCTGGCGCGCTCGATGCCCTTCGCCGCGACGATGCGGTGCATGAACACGTCGCGGATCGCGCCGCGCGCGGGCTCGATGTCGAGCAGGTCGAGCGCCGGCAGCACATTGGCGGTGGCAATCGCCAGCTTACCCGCGTCGACAAGCATCGCGACCACCTCGTCGGTCGCTTCGCGGTTGCATGCGACCACGATCGCACACTGCAAGGCGCTGGCAGCCAGCGCGCGCGCGTTGTGCAGCACGACGGCGCGGTTGCCGCCATCGGTGCCGCCGCACAGCAGCAGGATATCGGGCGCGTCGGCGACGATGCGCGCGACGTCCCCGGCGGTGAGCCGGTACGCGAAGCTCGCAACCAGGCGCGCGCCGGCGCCGAGCGCCGCCTGGCGCGCCGCTTCGGCAGTCAGCTCGCGCACGAGTCCCACGGTGATCATCCGCAATCCGCCGGCGGCGCTGCTGCAGGCGAGGCGATGCGCGAAGTGCGGCAGCCCGCCCATCGCACGCGACAACGTCGCCAGCGCGGCGTCGAGCCCGACGTTGACGTCGGTGGTCACCGTCGACGGCCCCTGCGCGGTCGCCGCGAGTTGGCCATTGCCCAGATCGAGCGCGCGCAGCTTCGTGTACGTGCTCCCGAAGTCGATCAGCAACGCGACGCTCATGGCTCCCCCGCGTGCGCGGTGCGGGACGCGAAGTCGGCGGCGAGCGCCGCCAGCGCGTCGTCGACCCGCGTGCCGGGCGGGAACGCGCGATCGAATCCCATGTCGAGGAAACGCTTTTCGATGTCCTCCCACGGCTGCTTGCCGACGACGAGGTTGCCGCCGACGTAAAGCAGGATGTCGTCGAGCCCGGCTTCGACGCAGAGGTCGCGAAAGCCGCGGCAGTCGAGCTCGCCCTGGCCGTAGAGCGACGACACGAGGATTGCGTCGGCGGCGGTCTCGACCGCCGCCTTGATGAAATCGCCGGCGGGCGTCAGCGCGCCGAGCTGCACCACGCGGTAGCCCGCTTCTTCCAGCGCCATCGACAGGATGCGATTGCCGACGATGTGCGTGTCGGCGCCGATGACGCCGGTCACCAGCGTGAAGCGTCGCGCGGCGCTCGGGGGTGCGCCGTTCATGCGCGCAACGGGCTGGACGGCGCATGCACGACGCGACGCTCCGCGGCGTGCGCGACCGCATAGTGCGCGATCGCACCCGCGTCGAGCGCGGGATGCGCGCCGGGCTCGAGCACGATGTGCCCGGCCTCGAAGCGCAGCGGCGGGTGGAGAAGCATGCGCTTCGACTTGAGGAAGCCGTTCATCTCGCCGGCGTTGTCGATGTGGCGCGCGGCGACGCAGGCCTCCATCCAGCACGACACGTCGCAAGCGACGCCGTTGCCGAGCACCGGCCGCATCCCCAGCGCGCGGATGCGCTCGATCGCGGCGCTGAGCGCATCGAGGCTCGCGAACTTCATCAGCTTGACTTTCAGGTGGCTGCAGGCTTTTTCGAGCGCCGCGCGCTCGATGTCCGCGAGGCCGTAGATCGATTCGTCGAGCATCAACGGCAGGCCGGTGCGCGCGGCGGCCGCGACCGCGGCGCGATGCGCGATCCAGTCGCCGGCCGCGCATGGCTGCTCGAAAAGCTCGATGCCGGTCGGATCGACGCCGGCGATGAACGCGGCGGCCGCCGTTGCGTCGTAGCCCTGGTTGGCGTCGACACGGATCGCCGCGCGACCGGCGACGACGCGCTGGATCAATGCAACCTGCGCGACATCGCTCGCGACATCGAAGCCGACCTTGACCTTGACCGTCCGATAGCCATCGGCGTGAAGGCGCGCGAACGCGTCGGCGAGCGCGCCTTCGCCGTCGCCCTGCAGCAAGCCGAGGATCGGCACGCGCAGCGGCGCGTCGATGTCGAGCAGCGGATGTCGTTGCAGCATGTCGAGCGCGCTGCGCAAAGCCGTCGCCACGAACGGTGCACGCGCGGTGATCGCGTCGACGCGCTGCGCGAATGCGGCGTCACCGAGTCCCGTCAGCGACGCCGCGAGCTCGCGCGCAAGCGGCCAGCTTTCGGCGAGCGTCTCGTCGGTGTAGCCGGTCAGCAGCGTGGCTTCGCCGAAGCCGCGCCGGCCATCGGCGGCGGCGAGCTCGACGATGATCGTGTCGTAGTGGTCGACGGGGCCGAATGCCAGCCGATAGGGTTGGGTCAGCGGCACTTCGAGCAGGTGAAGGTCGATCGCGTCGATCATCGGCGCCTCACCTCGCCACGCGCAGCAGCAGGCCCACGCCGCCGCACAGCACGATCCAAAGTACCGCACGCCGGAACGCGTCGCCCGACAACTTGCGGAATGCGGCGAGCCCCACGAGGCTGCCGGCGATCGCGATCGGCAGGCAGATCATCAGCGCATGCAGCGTGCGATCGCTGAAACCGACGAAGCCCGCGAACACCAGCGCCGTGAGCGCCTGGCTGTAGAAGCCGAACGACTGCAGGAGCCCGCGCTGCACCGGTTTCGGCCAGCCGCGCAGCGCGATCCACAGGCTCGGCAGCACTGCGGAGAGGCCGGCGACGCCGCCCAGCACGCCGCCCACGAAGCCGACGCCACCATCGGCGGCGCGACCGGTCGCGTGCGCGAGTCGCAACTCCGGGAGCCGCGGCCGCGACAGCGCGAACACGCTGTAGGCGATCAGCAGCAACGCGATGCCGGCGCGCAGCGCGCCCGCGTCGAGGCGCGCGACCAGCAGCACGCCGATCGGCACACCAAGCGTCGAGCCGGCGACAAACGGCAGCAGCTTGGCGATGCTGACGTCGCGGCGGATCAGCGGCAGCGTGACGATGTTGAGCACCAACGGGCAGATGACGGCAAGCGGCAGGACCTCGGCGGGCGTCATCGCCTGCAGCCAGATCACCGACGCGGTCAGTGCGAACGCGAATCCGGAAATGCCGAACACCAGCGAGCCGGCGACGGTGCCGCCGACCAGGATCGCGGTGTCAGCCGACATCGCGGTATGCCGGTTCGCCCTCGCCGCGTGCGCGCACGACAGGTGCCGCTCGATTCATGTATATCTCCTTGCGGCGATTATCGCGCGGCGCGCGGGAGCCAGTCAAATGCAAAACGCCCATGCACGCGTGCTATCATGTACATGAGTTAAAGTCGAGGGGAATCGAGCGATGCCGCGCGCACTGCCGCTGTACAAGGACGTCAAGCGCCGGCTCGCCGATGCGCTGCACCAAGGCACGTGGCGGCACGGCCAGGTGCTGCCGCCGGAGCCCGCGCTCGCCGAGCGCTTCGGCGCCAGCGTGGGCACGCTGCGCCGCGCGGTCGGCGAGCTCGTCACCGAAGGCATCCTCGTGCGCCGCCAGGGCAGCGGCACGTTCGTCGCGAGCCACACGCGCGACGTGATGCTGACGCGCTTCTTCCGCATCGTCGACCGCGACGGCAACAAGCGCTTCCCGCATTCGGAGACGCTGGCATTTCGTCGCACGCACGCCGACGCCGCGAGCGCCGAGACGCTGCGCATCGCCGCCGGCGCGCCGATGCTGCAGATCGAGGCGCTGTTGTCGCTCGACCACGCGCCGGTGATCCTCGACCGCATCCGCCTTCCCGGCGCGCTGTTTCCCGACATGACGAAGGAAGTGTTCAGCGAGCGCGACACCACGATCTACGCGCTCTACCAGTCGCGCTACGACATCACCGTCGTGCGCATCGAGGAATCGATCACCGCGGCGATCGCCGACGCGCGCGTGCGCGGCTTGCTGCGCCTTGCCGACCCGGCGCCGGTGCTGCGCATCGCCCGCACCGCGTACGCGCACCGCGACGTACCGGTCGACACGCGCGTGCGCTACGTGCGCACTACGCATCATCGCTATCTCAGCGTGCTGGGCCAGCGTTAGGATCGTGCGCGCGCGACGTCACGCGAGGTCGAGCAGCTTGAGGCGCTGGATCTTGCCGGACGGGCCCTTGGGCAGCTCGCCGACGATGCGGATGATGCGTGGCGTCTTGTAGCGTCCCAGCTCGCGCAGGCAATGGTCGTGCAGCTCGTCCTCGGTGCACGAATGGCCGCTCTTCAGCACGACGCAGGCGAGGATGTCCTGGCCGTAGTGCGCGTCGGGAATGCCCACCGCCGCAGCTTCGAGGATCGCGTCGTGCGCGAGCAGCGCCTCGTCGATCTCGCGCGGCGCGATGTTCTCGCCACCCTTGATGATCAGCTCCTTCAGCCGCCCGCTGATGAAGTACATGCCGTCGGCGTCGCGGTAGCCGAGGTCCCCGGTGCGCAGCCAGCCGTCGGACGAGAACGCGGCGGCGGTGAGCGCGGGCTCCTTGTAGTACTCCGACATCACGTTGGGACCGCGCAGCAAAAGCTCGCCGGGCGTGCCGTCAGCCAGCGGCGCGCCACGCGGATCGCCCGGTGCGACGACCTTGACCTCGACGCCGCAGGGCAAGCCCGGCGAGCCGACCTTGCGCCGCGCGGGATCCTGCGGATTGCACAGCATCACCGAGCTCGACTCGGTCATTCCCATCGCCTCGACGACGCCGATGCCGAACCGCTGCTCGAACGCGCGATGCTGCTCCGGCGGCAACGGCGCCGACGCCGAGCGGCCGAAGCGCACGTAGCCGAATCGCCGGGCGTCATCGGCGGTGGCGCCGTTGATCAGGTACGCGATGATCGTCGGCACCATGTTGAGCCACGTCGGCCGATGCGTTTCGACGAGCGACCACCATGCCGACGCGCTGAACCGATGCGGCGCGACGATGCTGCCGCCCGACACGAACGGGGTGATCGTGGCGATGCATTGTCCGTTGATGTGATAGAGCGGCAGCGACGACAGGCAGCGATCCGTCGCGGTGAGGCCATGCCAGCCCGCCACCGCACGGCCGGCGGCGACGAGATTGGCGTGGCGCAGCAGCGCGCCCTTCGGCGTGCCGGTGGTGCCCGACGTGTACATCAGCAGCGCGGGCGACTGCGCAGCGACCGGTGCCAGCTCGCGCAACTTTTTGGTTGCATTCTCCACCGCATCGGCGCCCGGCACATCGACGTCGACCACCACCGTCGCGATCGTCGCGCGCCGCGCCGGCGCAAGTGCTGCGATCGCTTCGGCGAGGCGCGGCAATTCCGCCGCCGTCGTGAACACGACGCGGCAATCGCTGTGACCGACGCAGTGCGCGAGCTGCGATTTCTGCGCGAGCAGGTTGAACGGCGTGACCACGTAGCCCGCCAGCATCGCGCCGAGGAACAGCGCCGTCGTGCGGTAGCCGTTGGGCAGCAGCAGTCCCACGGTATCGCCAGGCGCCAGCCCGCGCGCGGCGAGCAGCGCCGCCAGCGCGCAGGTCTCGGCGGCGACGTCGCGGTAGCGCATCACCCGGCCGGTCTCGGGGGCAATCAGGAACGGCGCATCCGGCGCGACGGCGAGATGCGCGGCAAGCACGTCACGCAACGTGCTGCCGATCGCCGGAGCGGCGTTCATCGGCCGTGACGCGCGAACCATGCGCCGAAGATCTCGACCTCGGTGGGCACGCGTTCCGGAATCACGCGGGCGACGCGCGTGATGTTGAGATAGTGCCGGTAATTCAGGTTGTCGGAAAAGTTGTTGCGACCCCATGTGCCGCAGCCCATCGACAGCGAGAACGCGAGCCCGTTGTCGAAGCTGCCGCCGGTGGCGAAGCAATGCGCCTGGTTGACGATGACGCGCGCGACCGGCAGCGTGAGCCCGAGTGCCAGCGCCTGGTCGTCGTCGCGGGTGTGGATTCCCACCGAGTGGCCGGCGCCCTGGTACGCATAGATGCGCTCGACGAGCGCGCACGCCGCGGAGAAATCGGCGGCGCGGTAGAAGGCGAGCACCGGCGACAGCTTCTCGCCTGAAAACGGATGATCGGCGCCGACGCCGTCCTCGTCGACGATGAGGAATCGCGCCGCCTGCAGCGCCGGACGCGCGAGTCCCGCGAGCGTGGCGATCCGCGGCGCGGACTGCGCAGTGATCTCTGCGGCGAGCCGGCCAGCGCGCCACATCGCATCGCGCAGCCGCGCCTTCTCGTCGGCGTCGAGGAACACGCCGCCCTCGGCTTCGAGAGCGGTACGCAACGGCGCGGCGATCGCCTCGAGCGCGACGACGCTGTTCTCCGACGAGCAGCTGGTGGCGTTGTCGAAAGTCTTCGACGCGGCGATCTTCGCCCCGGCGGCGCGCACGTCGGCGCTTGCATCGACGATCACCGCGACGTTGCCGGCGCCGACGCCGAAGGCCGGCGTGCCGCTGCGATACGCGGAGCGGACATTGGCCTGCGAGCCGGTCGCGACGACCAGGTCCGCGGCCGCCATAAGCGCCTGCGTCGCCGCGCGCGTCACCGGTGCCGGAACGATCTGCACGAGATCGGCGGGTGCGTCCACCCTGGCGAGCTCGGCGTTGATGAATTCGACGAGCCGCGCACCGGTGCTCCAGCCCTTCGGCGACGGCGCCACGACGATCGCGTTGCCGCCCTTGAGCGCGCACAGCACGTTGTTGGCGGGCGTTGCCGCCGGATTGGTCGACGGCGTGATCGCCGCGACGAGCCCCGCCGGCCGCGCGATCTCGGTGATGCCGCGCGCCGCGTCCTCGCCGATAACGCCCACCGATTTCGCGCCCTTGAAATCGCGCAACAGCCCGAGCGTCTTGCGATGATTCTTGGCAAGCTTGTCGGCGACGTCGCCGAGCCCGGTGTCGCGCACCGCCATTTCGGCGAGCGCGCGGTTGCGCGACGGCTCCATGATCGCCCACGCCGCCGCCAGCACGACGTCGTCGACCGCGTGCTGGTCGAAGGCAGCGAAGCGGCGCTGCGCGGTGCGCCCGCGCGCGACGAGCGCGTCGATCGCGGGGTCGCGCGCAACGTCGTCGGGCAGCGTCATCCGTGCGCCGCCGGCGCGACGTGGCGGCGGCGATAGCGGCCGTACAGCGGGAACAGCAATGCGACGATCGCCATCAGCAGCACCACGCAGCTCACGGGCCGCGTGAAGAAGATGGTCCAGTCGTTGCGGTAGCTGATCATCGAAGTGAGGAACGCATTCTCGGCGACCGGACCCAGGATCGCGCCCAGCACCATCGGCGCGATGGGGAAGCGGTAGCGCTCGAACAGGTAGCCGACGACACCGAACACGACGATCATCCACAGGTCGGTGATGTTGTTGTGCTCCGAATAGGCGCCGATCAGGCAGAACATGATCACGAACACCGACACCACCGCCTCCGGAAGATACAGCACCTTGATGAGTGGCCGGATCGCGAAGTAACCGAGCAGGCCCATGCCGATTACCGCGGCGAACGTCGACGCGAAGATCGCGTAGACCAGCGGTCCTTGCGTGTTGAAGATCTGCGGCCCGGGCTGCACGCCGTGCAGCAGGAACGCGCCGAGGATCACGGCGGTTGCGCCGCTGCCGGGAATGCCCAGTGTCAGCAGCGGCACCATGTGGCCGCCCACCGACGCGGTCGACGCGACCTGCGGTGCGACGATGCCTTCGGGGATGCCGCTGCCGAGCTTGTGCCGTCGCGGCCCGTACTGGCCTTCGACGCCGTAGGCGATGAACGACGCGATGGTCGCACCGGCGCCGGGAATGATTCCGCAGATCACGCCGATCAGCGACGAGCGTGCGAAGGTGCCGCGGATCTGCCACGCCTCCCGCAGCTTCGGAATGCGCGTCCTCAGCGCGGCGTCGCCGGTCATCGGCGTCGACGCGAATCCCTGCTCGAGGCGCACCAGCACCTCGCCGAGCCCGTACGCGCCGACCATCACCGGCAGGTAGCCGATGCCGTCGCGCAACATCGACGTGCCGAACGTGAAGCGGTCGACGCCATAAATCTCGTCGACGCCGACTGTGGAGATCAGCATGCCGACGAAGAGGCTGATGAACGCGTTCGCGAGCGACCCGCCGCCGAGCGTCACGACGCTGGTGAAGCCGAACAGCACGATCGCGAAGTATTCGGGAGAGTCGAACGACAGCGCGACCTTGGCAAACGGCACCGCCAGCGTGACCATGACCAGCGCGGTGATGAGCCCGCCGGTGAGTGCGGCGAACAGCGTCCAGCCGAGCGCGCGCGCGGGCTCGCCCGCATGCGCCATGGTCCAGCCGTCCCACAGCAACGGCACGTCCATCGGTTCGCCCGGAATGCGGAACAGGATCGACGTGATCGCACCGCCGTAGGTGCCGGAGATGTACATCGCGGTGAGCAGGATGATCGACGGCGTGATTGCCATGCCGTAGGTGAACGGCAGCGCGAGCACGACGCCCATCACCAGCGTGAGCCCCGGCAACACCGCCACCAGCATGCCGACGACGAGGCCGACGGCCAGCGCCATCAGGTTGGGAAGCTGCAGCAGCGCGTGGAAGCCGCCTGCGAGCTGCTGCGCGACGTCGAGCAACGGGCGGCCTAGCGAATGCCCATCAGCTTCATCAGCGTGAGCGACACCGTGTCGAACGGTGCGACGCCGATGGGCAGCGACAGGTAGACGATCTTCATGAAGATGAACATCAGCACGAGGCTCCCCAGCAACGCAACGACGACGATGACGCCGCGGCGCCGATAGCGTCCGATGGCCATCATCGCCGCCATGTAGGCGAACGTCGCCAGCGCGAAGCCGAGCGTGCCGAGCAATGCGACGTACGCGATGGTGAGCGCGATGCCGACCAGGAGCAGCAGCGGATAGCGCGGCGCGGGCGGCGCCGCCGGCCCGGCTGCCTGCGGAATGCCGGCGGCGACGTCGTGCAGAAGGTCGCCCGTCCCGGATTCGATGGCGGCCCGGCGTGCGAACAGGCCGTAGCCGATGCGCATCACGCAGACGATGATCGTCAGCGCGAGGATTGCGCGCGGCCACAGGCCGGGCCCCAGCGAGCCCGCGCGGGGACTGAAGCGGAAATGCAGCGCCACGTCGAACAGCCATGTGGCGATGGCCAGCACGACCACGTAGGGCGCAATCGCGCGCAGCCGATCAACCATGCAGCACTCCTGGTGCGAACGCCGGCCACGCTGCGCGACCGGCGACGATCAAGCGTCGGTTACTTCTTCGCGGGAATCGCGGCCATCAGCTGGTGTGCTTCGGCCAGCCACTTTTCCATGTAGGGCTTCACCTTTTCCGCCGGCACGAAGCTCGCCTCGTCGGCGTACTGGTCCTTGAGATAGGTCTTGAAGTCCGCGGTATTGGCGGCCTTGGCGATCGCGTCGGCGAGCATCTTCACCTTGGCGGGATCGGTGCCCGCCTTGACGAGCACGACGCGGAATTGCGCGAGCGTGATGTTATGGCCGAGCGCGGTCGAGTTGGGGACGTCGGGAAACGCGCCGACCTTGCTGCCGTAGAAGAAGATCACCGGCCGAATCTGCTTGCTGTCGACGAGGTTGCGCACGTCGCCGGCCTGTTCATAGAGCAGGTCGGCATGCCCGCCGACGATCGACGTGTAGCGCTCGCCCGGTTTCGCGTAAGGCACCGGCGACAGCTGCAAGCCGCGCGCGGCGAAATAGCTGACGGTCAGGTCGTCGGGACTCTCGAAACCGGTGATCGCCACCTTGAGCGGGCGCTTGCGTGCGGCGGCTTCGACGTCGGCCCAGGTCTTGAAGGGGCCGTTCTCGGCGACGAAAAAGCCGGACGCCTGCTGGATCAGGATGCCGAGCGGAATGAAATCGGCGAGCTTGAGCGTGGCGTTGGGCTGCGCCAGCAGCGCGAACGTGTCGCCGGTCATGATCTCCAGCGTGTAGCCATCCGGGTTGGCCGACAGCATCTTGGCGTGACCCGTCTGCCCGGTGGCGCCGGGAACGTTGATCACCGGAATCGACACCTTGAGCTCGCCCTCGAGAATCTGCCCGAGCTTGCGCGCGACCTGGTCGGCGCCGCCGCCCGGACCCCATGGCACGACGAACTCGATCGGGCGCGACGGGTACCTGTCCTGCGCGACGGCCGGACCCCACGCCAACAGGCACGACGCGAGGCCGGCGACCACCGGCAACGCCACGGCACGAATGGTTGGATGCATGACGATTCTCCTCCTTCGATTCACGGTCGGCCCCGCTGATTGTGAAGCAGGCGCGGGCGCGTGGGAACAACGATGCATTCGCGACCTCCAGGCTCGGGCCACCGGAGGCGTTTGCTGCCTGGACATCTAAGTCATCTGTATGTGTGCGAGTGGAGTTTAGAGGCTCGCTGTCGAATCCGTCAAGGACGGGTCGTTGTGAAATCGTCGAAGTCATGTACATCTTTGCGCCTGCAATCACGCGCTCGTCGTGCGTCGGATCGCGGGATCGGGCGATGCAGGATCAAGCGCCGTGCATGTACGCGTATATCGCGATGCGTGGCCACGATGTCCGACTCCGCAACGCCCCTAAGCTGTGCATGGCGGTTGCGCGCTCGCACCGCAACGGTGCCTCGCAGTGTGCCCGCTGCTTGCGAATTCCTGCAACCCGCTGATCGAAAACACGATTTGTCGATGGCACGGCGCGTGCTGAAGCATTGACCGAAGTCATTGCTGATTGCACAACCTCAAAGGGGATACGCATGCATCGCAGCGCACGCTTTACGCAGTCGTTGGTCACCGTCGCACTCGCCGCGTGTTGCGCGGGCGCGGCATGGGGACAATCCGCGCCGGCCGCCGCCGCGCCCGAGCCGGACTGGACGTTCAATGCCAACGTCGGCATTTTCAGCAGCTACGTTTTCCGCGGCATTTCACAGACCAACGAGAAGCCGGCGATCCAGGGCGGGTTCGACATCGGCCACAAGAGCGGCTTCTATGCGGGCACGTGGGCTTCCAACGTCAGCTGGATATCCGACGGGCTGCCCGACGCCAGCGTCAGCATGGAATGGGATTTCTACGGCGGCTACAAGTTCGCGCTGCCGAACGACTTCAGCGGTGACGTCGGCGTGTTGCAGTACTACTACCCGGGGAGCTACCCGGATGGCGCGGTCAAGGCCGACACCACCGAGCTCTATGCGAGCCTGGGTTGGAAATTCCTGTCGGTCAAGTACAGCTACGTCGTCGGCAACAAGACCTTCGGCTTCGCCGATTCGCGCGGCAGCGACTACATCGAGGGCAACCTGTCGTACGACGTCGTCGACAAGGTCAACGACGTGATCGGCAAGGTCACGCTGATCGGCCACGTCGGCCACCAGCGCTACAAGAACGCCGGCGACTTCAGCTACACCGACTGGAAGGGCGGCGTGCAGGCCGACGTCTCCGGCTTCAACGTCGGCATCTTCGTCACCGGCACGGACGCCGACAGCGCGCTCTACACCAACCGCTTCGGCAAGGACATTTCCGACACGCAGGTCGTCGGCTTCGTGCAGAAAACATTCTGATGCGCATGCACAAGAACATTCTGATGCGCATTCGCAAACGCCCGCGCGGCACTCACACACATCCGGGGACACCATGAAACTTGTCACTGCCATCATCAAGCCGTTTAAGCTGGACGAGGTCCGCGAGGCCCTGTCGGCGATTGGCGTCCAGGGCATCACCGTGACCGAGGTCAAGGGATTCGGCCGCCAGAAAGGCCATACCGAGCTCTACCGCGGTGCCGAGTACGTGGTCGATTTCCTGCCGAAAGTGAAGGTCGAGGCGGCGATTTCCGACGAGCTCCTCGACCGCGTGATCGAAGCGATCGAAAAATCCGCCAACACCGGCAAGATCGGTGACGGCAAGGTGTTCGTTTTCGACCTGTTGCAGGTCGTGCGCATCCGCACCGGTGAAACCGGCGCGGACGCGCTTTGAGGGGAGAGCTTTGATGAAGCAACTGTTTGCATGGCTTGCGATCGCCGGTGCGCTGTGCATGGCGCCGGCATTCGCGCAGGACAAGGCGGCGACGCCCGACGCGGCTGCGGCCGCACCCGCCGCAACGGCACCGGCGGCAGCGCCGGCGGCCGCGGCGCCCGCCGCAGCGACGTCGCCGCAACTCGTCGCCGCCGACAAGATCAGCAGCGGCGACACCGCATGGGTGATGACGTCGACCGCGCTCGTGCTGATGATGACCATTCCCGGGCTCGCGCTGTTCTATGGCGGCATGGTGCGCAAGAAGAACGTGCTGGCGACGCTGATGCAGAGCTTCGCGATCACCTGCCTCGTGTCGATCCTGTGGGTGGTGGCGGGCTACAGCATCGCGTTCATGCCCGGTGGTTCGTTCCTCGGCGGCTTCGACCGGCTGATGCTCAACGGCATGCTATTCCAGAAGGAAGCCGGCAAGCTCACCGTATCGCACCTCGCCGGCACGATTCCCGAGTCGGTCTACATGATGTTCCAGATGACCTTCGCGATCATCACGCCCGCGCTGATCGCCGGTGCGTTCGCCGACCGGATGAAGTTTTCGGCGTTGCTGTGGTTCATCGGACTGTGGTCGCTTTTGATCTACTCGCCGATCGCGCACATGATGTGGGAGCCCACCGGATTCTGGGCGGGCAAGGGCGTGCTCGACTTCGCCGGTGGCACCGTCGTGCACATCAACGCCGGCATCGCCGGCCTCGTGTGCGCGCTGGTGCTCGGCAAGCGGCTGGGCTACGGCAAGGAGCCGATGGCGCCGCACAACCTGACGCTGACGCTGATCGGCGCATCGATGCTGTGGGTCGGCTGGTTCGGGTTCAATGCGGGCTCGGCGGTCGCCGCAGACGGGCGCGCCGGCATGGCGATGTTCGTCACGCAGCTCGCCACCGCCGCCGCCGCGCTCGCATGGATGGCCACCGAGTGGATCACCAAGGGCAAGCCGTCGGTGCTCGGCATCGCGTCGGGCGCCGTCGCCGGCCTGGTGGCGATCACGCCGGCGTCGGGGTTCGTCGGCGCGACGGGCGCGCTCGTCGTCGGCATCGCCGCGGGCGTCATCTGCTTTTTCGCGGCCACTTCGGTGAAGCGCGCGCTGGGCTACGACGATTCGCTCGATGCATTCGGCGTGCACTGCATCGGCGGTATCGTCGGCGCCCTGCTGACCGGCGTGCTCAACGTCAAGGAGATCAGCGGCGTCGACGGCGACCTGATGGTGCAGCTCGGCGCAGTGCTGACGACGCTCGTCTACAGCGGCGTCGGCAGCTTCATCATCCTCAAGGTGATCGACCTGGTGATCGGCCTGCGTGTCACCGAGGAGCAGGAGCGCGAAGGCCTCGACATCAGCCTGCATGGCGAGCGCGTCGAATGACGCCTCGCGTGGCGGCGACCGGCGCAGCAACCGGTCGCCGCCACGCTACCGGGCTGCATCACAAATTGAATTGAACGAAGGTCACTCGCCGCCGGTTTGAGTCGCCGGCGACGTTTGCAAACGGGGCTCACGCCCCGCCCGTTTCTCCTCCAAACGGCCTCATGGGCGCCCGTCATCAGGCGCCCATTTTTTTGGCGCGGTGCCGTCGAAATTCTCGGCGCTTGCGATTGTCCAGCACGGCATCGACGATGCGATCGCCGAGCCCGTCGTCTACATGATCGACCGCTTCGTCGTCTCTATTTGCGGCGCTTCGCGCGCGGATGCGCGGCGTCGTACACCTTGGCGAGCGCCTGGAAGTCGAGGTGTGTGTAGACCTGCGTGCTGGCAATCGACGCGTGGCCGAGCATCTCCTGCACGGCGCGGAGGTCGCCCGACGACTGCAGCAGGTGCGACGCGAACGAGTGGCGCAGCATGTGCGGGTGCACGTGCTGCGTGAGGCCCTGCCGCACCGCCCATTGCGCGAGCCGCAATTCGATCGCGCGCGGCGACAGGCGCCTCCCCGACTGGCCGACGAACATCGCGCGCGCATCGACGTGCGCAACTTTGGCGCGCTCGGCGAGCCAGCGCGCGAGCGCGTCGCGTGCCGCGGCGCCGACCGGCACGATCCGCTCCTTCGAGCCCTTGCCCATCACGCGCACTTCGCCGCCGGCGATGTCGAGCCCGTCGAGGTCGAGGCCCGCGAGCTCCGCGAGGCGCAGCCCCGACGAATACGCGAGCTCGAACATCGCGCGATCGCGCAGGCCCAGGAAATCGGAGTCGTCGATCGTCACCAGCTTCGCGGCTTCGTCGGGCGACAGCGCCGAGGGCAGCCTGCGCGCCGACTTCGGCGGCTTCAATCCCGCGCAGGGATCGTCGACAAGCGACGGCTCGACTTCGAGCAGGTGGCGATAGAACGCGCGCCACGCCGACAGCATCCGCGCGAGGCTGCGTCCGGAGAGCCCGCGACCATGCAGCGTCGCGAGGCAGCGCGCCAGCTTGGCGCGCGTCATCGCCGACAGCGACTCGTCGGCCGCCAGCGTGCACAACGCGTCGACGTCGCGCGCGTACGCGGCGCGCGTGTGCGCGGCGCGGGTGGCGAGGCTTGCGACAAAGCGTGCGACGCGCGCCTGGTTGGCAGCGTGCGTCGTCTGGTTCATCGCGAAAACAGGCGGGTCAGGCGGCAGGCAGGAAGCGTGCGATGGCGACGCTCGCGAGTTCCGCGAGGCGCATCAGGTAGAGCGTGCCCATGCCCGGATGGAAGCGATTGGGATCGGGGCTCGCGAGCGACAGCAGGCCGAACGTATGGCTGGTGCGCAGCGGCAGGTACGCATACGACGCGAGCTCGTCGGCATGGTCGAACCATTCGTGCGTTTCGAACGCCGCCTCGGGACCGCAGTACGGCGTGCCCAGTGCATCGGCGTAACCGCGCGTCTCCGCCGACACCGCGGCCAGCTCGGGCAGGTACGACTGCTCGGGCACCTTGCCCCACAGCCGCGCCGCCACCGACGGCACCGCGAAATCCTCGGTCAGGCTGTGGTGCAGCACGGCGAGCGTCGTCTCGAGATCGGGGGCTGCGAACAGCGCCAGCGTCGAGCGGTGCACTTTTTCGCTGACGACGTCGTTGTCGGTGCCGTACTGGATCAGCTCGCGCATTTTCGATTCGAGCTCGGCGTTCTTTTCGCGCAGCGCGAGCACCTGGCGCTCGGCGAGCGGGATCGCGTGTCCGCCATGCGGATGCGGCACCGACATTTCGCCGAGCACGTCGGCATGGTCGTCGAAGAACGTGGGATTGTCGCGCAGGTAATCTGCGATTTCTTTGGGATTCATCGACGACGCGGCGTCCTTTGCTGGATGAGGCTTCGATGCACGGCGCGCATCAGCCTTTCCATTCACCTTCGAACACGGTGACGGCCGGCCCGGTCATCCGCACGGGCCGCCCATCGCCGTTCCACGCGATCGTCAGCGTGCCGCCGCGCACGTGGACCTTCACCTCGTTGTCGAGAAGGTCACGGCGTACGCCCGCAACGACCGCGGCGCAGGCACCGGTGCCGCAGGCGAGTGTCTCGCCGGCGCCCCGTTCCCATACGCGCAGCCGAATGGTAGCGCGATCGACTACCTGCAGGTAACCCGCGTTGACGCGGCGCGGAAAGCGCGGATGGCGCTCGATGCGCGGGCCTTGCGTCGTCACCGGCGCGGTCTCGACATCCGCGACCACCTGCACCGCGTGCGGGTTGCCCATCGACAGCGCCGACACTTCCGCCGCTTCGCCATCGACGTCGAGCAGGTCGGTCACCCCGCCACCGCCGCCGGTGAACGGCAGGTCCTTCGCAGCGAAGCGCGGCACGCCCATGTCGACACTGACCTCGCCGCTGTCCTCGAGCCGCGGCACGATGACGCCGCCGGCGGTCTCGACGCGGATTTCACGCTTGTCGGTCAGGCCGCGCGCGCGCACGAACACGACGAAGCATCGCGCGCCGTTGCCGCACTGTTCGACTTCGCCGCCGTCGGCGTTGAAGATCCGGTAGCGGAAATCGACGTCGTCGCGCGTCGGTCGCTCGACCACGAGCACCTGGTCGCAGCCGACGCCAAAGTGCCGGTCGGCGAGCAGTCGGACTTGCACGGGCGTCAGCGCGACCTGCTGCGTGACACCGTCGAGCACGACGAAATCGTTGCCAAGGCCGTGCATCTTGGCGAAACGCAAGCCCGGCATCCCGGTCATCGCAGCAGGCCGCGCAATGGATCGAATTCTCCGCGACGGTGGTACGGTAACCGCAAGCCGCCGGCGACCAGCACGTCGCCATCGATCTCGTACGGCATGCCGCCATTGCGCATCGCGCGGTCGAGCGCATTGCCGAGGATGTTGAGGTCGGCGACGACATCGACGTCGACCGGTGTCACCGCATTGGCCTTCAGCCTCACCGGGCGTGCGAGCGTGCCGGTGCTGAAATGCCGGCCGTCGAGCGTGATCGCGTAGTCGAGGCTGTCCACCGGGAGATCGATGCCGTTGGGATTGCGCACCGACAGCCGCACCCGCGCCTGCGTGCCCTGCGTACCGATGGTCACCGCGGATATTGAATCCAGCGCGACTTCCGGTGGCAGGAGCGGCAACGGTCCAAATGGAAACTGCGCCAGCGCGGCGCAGCTGGCGATGCCAAGCGCGAGGCAAAGGACGAAGCGTTTCATGAGCATGATCAGATTATCGTCCAGGTCACCGTGGCGACCGGCGCCGGCCCCCTCTCAGGGCAGGCGAAGCTGGATCAGCGCAATCGCCTCGTCGGTCGTGATCACCTTCGCGAACAGGCCGTTGAGCGACGCCATGAACGCAGCCTGCACGTCGGCCGAGGCGACGGTGCGTCCGCCGAACGATTGCGCGCGCGTCGCGCAGCCGTCGTGCGCCAGCGTGCATTCAAAGCCCATGTCGGATGCGGCGCGCGTCGACGTGTCGATGCACATCTGCGTCATCATGCCGGCGATCACCAACCGCGTGATCGATTGCGCGCGCAAATGCGCGAGCAGCGGCGTGTCGCGAAATGCATTCGGGAAGTGCTTGGTGAACACCGCCTCGCCGTCGCGCGGCGCGACCGCCGGATGGATCTCGACGCCACCGGTGCCCGGCACGAAGAACGTCGCGCCCGTACGCGTCGACGCGTGCTGGACGTGAATCGGCGGCAGGCCGCGCGATCGAAACGCCTCGAGAAGCCGCGCGCAACGCGCGACCGCCGCGTCCGCACCCTCGAGCTCCATCGCGCCGCCGGGAAAATAGTCGTTCTGCAGGTCGATCAGCAGCAATGCCGTGCTCATTCGATTTCCTTCGCCAGGTGTCAGACGTTGAACCGGAAATGCATGACGTCGCCGTCCTTGACGACATACTCCTTGCCTTCGAGGCGCATCTTGCCCGCCTCCTTCGCGCCCTGCTCGCCCTTGCAGCGGATGAAGTCGTCGAACGCGATCGTCTCGGCGCGGATGAAGCCCTTTTCGAAGTCCGTGTGGATCACCGCGGCGGCTTGCGGTGCCGTCGCGCCGACGGCCACCGTCCACGCGCGCACTTCCTTCGGCCCGGCGGTGAAGTAGGTCTGCAATCCGAGCAGCTTGTAGCCGGCATGGATCACGCGATCGAGTCCCGGCTCGGTCTGCCCGAGGTCGGCGAGGAATGCGAGCTTGTCGTCGCCATCGAGGTCGGCGATCTCGGCCTCGAGCGACGCGCACACGGCAACGACCGGCGCATTCTCCTTGCGCGCGTGCGCCTCGACGGCGGCCAGCAGCGGATTATCGGCGAAGCCCTTGTCGGAAACATTGGCGACGTACATCGTCGGCTTCATCGTCAGCAGGAAGAACGGCGCGATCAGCACGCGCTCCTCGGCCGACAGGTCGGCGTTGCGCGCGGGCGCGCCCTGGTCGAGCACCGCCAGAACCTTCGTGAGCGCGTCGTGCGTGCGCTTCGCGTCCTTGTCGCCCGAGCGCGCGATCTTGTCGACCTTGTGCATCTGCTTTTCCACCGACGCGAGATCGGCGAGCGCAAGCTCGGTGTTGATCGTCTCGATGTCGGAAACGGGGTTGACGCCGCCGGCGACGTGCACCACGTTGTCGTCGACGAAGCAGCGCACGACATGCGCGATCGCGTCGGTCTCGCGAATGTTGGCGAGGAACTGGTTGCCGAGCCCTTCGCCCTTCGACGCGCCGGCGACGAGGCCCGCGATGTCGACGAACTCGACCACCGCCGGAATCACCTTTTCCGGCCTGGCCACCGCGGCGAGCTGCGCAAGCCTGGGGTCGGGAATCTCGACGATGCCGACATTGGGCTCGATCGTGCAGAACGGATAGTTCTCGGCGGCGATTCCCGCCTTGGTGAGCGCGTTGAACAGCGTCGACTTGCCGACGTTCGGCAAGCCGACGATGCCGCATTTGAGACTCATGGTGCGTCCTTGGGTTTGGTGTGCAGCGCGAGCATCGCGCGTTCGAAATTGCCTGATGCGATGTCGGCCCACGCGTCGAGCGCCGCGTCGATCGCGGCGCCGATCGCCGCGCGCTCGTCGCTGCGCGGCGGCCGCAATACGTAGTCGACGACCGGCTGCTCGGTAAATTCGGAGTCGCGCGGATGCCCGATGCCGAGCCGTAGCCGCCAGAAATCCGGCGTGCCGAGGCGTGCACGAATGTCCCTGAGCCCGTTGTGGCCGGCGACGCCGCCGCCGAGCTTCATCTTCGCCTCGCCGGGCTTGAGGTCGAGCTCGTCATGGACGACGAGGATTTCCTCGGGCGCCAGCGCGTGGAAATGGGCGAGCGCCGCGACACTTTGTCCCGACAGGTTCATGTACGTCGACGGCTTGACGATGCGCAGTGCTCCGGCCTTGGCGAGGTCGCCGGAAAAGCGCGACTCGCGCGCGAACGACGCGCCAAGCCGCGCCGCGAGCGCGTCGGCGAACCAGAACCCGGCGTTGTGTCGTGTCGCGACATACTCGCGGCCGATATTGCCGAGGCCTGCGACCAGGCGGATGTTGGTGGTCATCGATGCCAGCAAAAAGGCCCGCCCTGAATCGTCGGACGGGCCTTCGTGACCGGGCGGGCGCGAAGCCGGCGGCGCATCGGCCGACGGGCTTCGCGCTATCGCCGGTTACTTCTTCTTGTCGTCCTTCGTGGCTTCCTTCTTGTCGCCGGACTTGGCTTCGCCCGCCTTGGCGTCGGCCGCGGGCGCCGCTGCCGCGGCCGTCGTCACCAGCGCTTCGCCTTCGGCTGCGGCGGTTTCTTCGGCTTCGGCGATCACCTTCGGCACCACCGCCGTTGCGACCACCGGATCCTTGCCATGCGTCACCGCGACCACGCCTTCGTCGAGCTTCAGGTCCGACACCTTGATCGAGTGACCGATCTCGATCGTCGACAGGTCGACCTGGATGAACTCGGGCAGGTGCTTCGGCAGGCACACGACGTCGACTTCGTTCAGCACGTGGCTGATGATCGCGCCACCGAGCTTCACCGCCGGCGACACCTCGGCGTTGATGAAGTGCAGCGGCACCTTCATGTGGATCTTCTTGTTCTCGGCGATGCGCTGGAAGTCGATGTGCAGCACGAGCGGCTTGTACGGGTGCATCTGCACGTCGCGCAGCAGCACGCGCTGCGAGCCCTTGTCGAGCTTCATCGTCAGGATCGACGAATGGAACGCCTCGTTCTTGAGCGCATGGATCAGCGCGTTGTGGTCGAGCTCGATCGACGCGGGCTTGTCGGTGCCCCCGTAGACGATGCCGGGCGTCTTGCCGGAATGACGCAGCCGGCGGCTCGCGCCGCGGCCTTCGCCGTCGCGCGGGAAAGCGGTGAATTCGATATGGGTCTTGGCCATGGCGGAAAACTCCTCGGTGTCTGCGGCCTTCCCTTCGCGGTCCCCGCATGGAGTGCGGGCCGGACGGGTCGTCCGCGGTTGGCGACATGTGGCGCGGCGCTTGGCCGGCGCGGCGCAACAAAGCCGTTGATTATACGTCGGAAATGGAGCGTCTGGCAACCGGCCCCGCGCGCCGCCAGCCACGCCACTTGGGCCCGGGGCGGCGCATCAGTCGATGAACAGGCTCGACACCGACTCCTCGTTGGACACGCGCGTCATCGTCTCGGCAAGGAGCTGCGCGCACGAGAGCTGGCGGATGCGCGGGCAGGCCTGCGCCTCCGCCGACAACGGAATCGTGTCGGTGACGACCATCTGGTCGAGCGCCGACTCGGCGATGCGCTGCACGGCGCCGCCCGACAGCACCGCGTGCGTGCAGTACGCGACGACCTTCTGCGCACCGTGCTCCTTGAGCGCGGTCGCCGCCTTGCACAGCGTGTTCGCGGTATCGACGATGTCGTCCATGATCACGCAGGTCCTGCCCTCGACGTCGCCGATGATGTTCATCACCTCCGACACGTTGGCCTTGGGACGACGCTTGTCGATGATGGCGAGATCGGAGTCGAGGCGCTTGGCGATCGCGCGCGCGCGCACCACGCCGCCGACGTCGGGCGACACCACCAGCAGGTTGTCGAAGTTCTGCTTCCAAAGGTCGCCCAGCAGCACGGGCGTCGCGTAGATATTGTCGACCGGGATGTTGAAGAAGCCCTGGATCTGGTCGGCGTGAAGGTCCATCACCATCACGCGGTGCACGCCCACGGTGACGAGCATGTCGGCGACGACCTTCGCCGAGATCGGCACGCGCGCCGAGCGCGGCCGCCGGTCCTGGCGCGCGTACCCGAAGTACGGCATCGCCGCGGTGATGCGCGCCGCCGACGCGCGCTTCAGCGCGTCGATCATCACCATCACTTCCATCAGGCTGTCGTTGGTCGGCGCGCACGTCGACTGCAGGATGAAGACGTCGCGTCCGCGGACGTTCTCCAGCAGCTCCACCATCACTTCGCCGTCGGAAAAGCGCCCTACGACCGCGCGCCCGAGGCTGATGTTGAGATGCTTGCACACCGCCTCGGCGAGCTTGGGGTTCGCGTTGCCGGTGAAGATGCGCATCCGTTCGAAGGCCATGGGCGGAAATTACCTTTCGCCAGACAAAAGAGGCAAGCCGCGCGAACGCGCGGCTTGCCTCGCAGTGCGGATGGCTGGGGAGGTAGGGATCGAACCTACGAATGCCGGAATCAAAATCCGGTGCCTTACCACTTGGCGACTCCCCAGCGGAACCACTCGAAACCTCAGATCGCGCATCGCCGCCATCATGCAAGCGGGATGCGCGCCGTTGAAACCTTGGCGAATTGCCTGTCGCCGAATTTTACGTCATGCGCTCAGCTCGCGAACGACGCAAGCGGGTGGCGGGCCAGCGTCCGCACCATCAGGCCGCGCATCCTGCGCGGCAGCGCCGCGAGTGCTGCGCGGGCCTCGACTTCCCGGGCGAACGTCGCGAATGCGCAAGCGCCCGATCCCGTCATCCGCGCGCCTGCCGACACCTTGCGCAGCGCGTCGATCGCGTCCGCCACCGCCGGAACCCTTGCCCGGACGATGGGCTCGAGATCGTTGCGGCCATAAGTCTCGGAAAAGACGTCCATTTTCGCCGACGTCGCATTGCGTGTCAATTCGCGCGCCGCGAACATCTCGGGCGTCGACGCACGCGCGTCGGGCAGCGCCAGCACGAGCCACGCGGTGGGCACCGATGCGGGCGTCAGCACGTCGCCGACGCCGCGCGCGACCGCATTGTCGCCGCCGATGAAGAACGGCACGTCGGCGCCCAGCGTCAGCCCGATGCCCGCAAGCGCGCGACGCGACAGTCCGAGCGACCACAGCCGGTTGAGTCCCAGCAGCACGCTCGCCGCATCGGAACTGCCGCCGCCGAGTCCGCCGCCAATCGGGATGCGCTTGGCAAGTCCGATCGTCACGCCAAGCGCGTCGTGCACCGCGCGACGCGCCACTGCGCGCTTCAACGCACGCGCCGCACGCAGCGTGAGATCGGTCTCCATGGCGACGCCGTCGACGTCGTGGCTGCGTGCGATGACGCCGTCGTCGCGCAACGCCAGCGTGACGGTGTCGGCCAGGTCGACCAGCACGAACAGCGTTTCGAGCGTGTGATAGCCGTCGTCGCGCTGGCCGGTGACGTGCAGGAAATAGTTGACCTTCGCCGGCGCCGGCAGGGTCAAGGGGGCGGTGCTCATTGCCACTGGTCGATGACGACGCGGATGTCGATGTCGGGGTAGGCAAGCGTCAGGCGACGCGGCAGCAGCGTTGCATCATCGGCATAGGTATAGACGATTTCCCAGCCGTCCTGGCGCAGCACGTCCGCGCGTCCCGCCGCGTCGCGTTCCAATGAAAACGCCGCGCCGGCGCGCGGATGGCCACGGATCCACCACGTGAGCCCGGACACCGGCAACGGCACGCCGAAGGTCTTCGCCGTCAGCGCGTCGAACGTATCGGCGCTGGCGCGGCGGCCATCGGCGAGCACGATCGTCACGGTGTCATGCTCGCGCTCGAGCGTGGCGAGCGTCTGGCCGAGCGGCGTCGCCAGCGCGATCGAGTCGGTGTCGGTCAGGTGCCGCCAGTTGAAGTTCGCGCTGAGCGCGTCGCTCGCATGCCGCGCCGACAGCCGCCCCGCCGCGGTGAACGGCGAGTCGGCGACGGGGCTCGCCTCATGATCGATGCGCGTGACCTGCGCACACGCCGCCAGCGCCGCGGCCACGAGCATCGCGCCGCAGCGCGCCGCGCGCCTCACGGCACAAGTCGACGTCGTGACGTCAAGGCGCGAACGGTCGCGGCAACTTCACGGCGTGAAGCGCCGCACGGTTTCCAGCAACATCGGATTGTCCGGCGTGGCGCGCAACTGCGACTGCCAGATGGTGCGCGCGCGCGCCTGTTCGCCCTTGGCCCACAGAACTTCGCCCAGGTGCGCGGCGATCTCGGGATCGGCGCGACCATTCAGCGCGCGCTGCAGGTAGTCGACCGAGTCGTCGAGCCGGCCCATCCGGAACAGCGCCCAGCCCATGCTGTCGAGGATGAACGCATCATCGGGCGCGAGCTTCAACGCGCGCTGGATCAGCGCATAGCCTTCGTCGACGCGCTTCGCGCGATCCACCAGTGTGTAGCCGAGTGCGTTGAGCGCATGCGCGTCGTCGGGCTTCAACTCGACGAGGCGCGCGAGCTTCGCCTCCGAATCGTCGTTCCGGTCGAGCTTTTCGGCGACCATCGCCGCGTCGTACAGGAGCTCCGGAGAATCCGGGTGCTCGACGAGCGCCTTGGTGAGCACTGCGTACGCGCCGGTGTTGTCGTTGGCGTCGCGCAGCAACTGGGCTTCGGTCTGGCGCACTTCGACGCGCTGCTCGATCGTCACCGCCGGCAGGTCGTCGAGATAGCGGCGTGCGGCCGCGAGCTCGCCCTTCTTCGCCATTACCGACGCGATGCGCAACTGCGCGACCCATCCGCGCTCGCCTTCCGGCACGACCTTGTAGCGTGCGATCGCCTCGTCGTAATGCTGCTGCTCCTCGGCGGCTTGCGCGAGATAGAGCTCGACGATGCCGTTCTCACCGTAGCCGGCCTTCTTCAGGTCCTGGAACAATTCCTCGGTACGCGGCCAGTCCTTCATCTGGAACGACAGCGCGGCGACGCCGAACTCGAATTCGCGCGCGTCGGGACTGGCCTTCCACAACTGCTCGAAAACCATCCGCGCATCCGCGGGCCGCTTGTCCTCGACATAGAGCTGCGCGAGCGCGCCCCACGCGGGCTTGGCATCGGGGTGCTCGCGCGTGAAGCCCTGCAGGTAGTCGATCGCCGACGAGCGCGACGCGCTGGACAGGATCTCGCTCTTCAACAGCGCTGCGCGATCCCAGTCGGGCTTCAGCACCAGCGCGCGATCGATCGCATGCGACGCTGTCGCGACCATCGTCGTCGACGCGAGCCCGGTGTTGACCGCGGCCAGCGCGAGCGCGAACTGCGCTTCGGCGATGTCGGGAAAAGGCTTCACCAGATCCTGCACGATCTTGAACGAAGTCAGCGGATCGGTCTGCTGCGCCAGCGCGCGATTGAGCTGCAGGAAGATCTCGCCGACGTTCTTGTTGTTGGTGACCGCATCGGTGATCAGGTTGCGCAGCCGAGCCTCGAGCGCGCCGCCTTCTTCCTCGAGCGGTTGCGCGCCCATGGTCCCGCTCTGGGCGGCGGCGATGATCTGCCGGGGTCGCGCCGCGTCGGGGTCGAGCTCGCTCCACAGCTTGGCCGACGCTTCGGCGACATCGCGCTGGCGCGTGCGGATGCCGATCTCGGCGGCGCGCTGCGCGAGGTTGACGTCGCGCGCTTCCTTGGCGGCTTCGTAGAACGCGCGCGCCGCCAGCACCGGCTCGCCGCGTTGCAGCGCGACGTTGCCGAGCACGATCCGGTAGAAGAGGTCGGCCGACATCCCGCCGGCGGACGGCCATGGCGCGGCCGACACACCCGGCGGCTTGTGCGCGGCGTCGGGAATTTCCGGCGGCGTCTGGGCGAACGCGCGCGCGCCCGGGATCAGCGCGGCGAGGGCGGCAACGACGGGAAGGGCTTTGCGGGCAAATGGCATCGGCGATTCGGCTTTCAGTGGGGATGCTGCACAATGCGGAGGCCCCGGTGCGTTGCATCGCAGGGCGGCGAACGCTGTCCGCCACCGTCGAATCCACGCATCGATTTTGCCATGCCCGAACTGCCGGAAGTCGAAACGACGCGTCGCGACATCGTCATGGCGGTCGTCGGCCGGCGCATTGCAGCGGTCACTGTATACGACCCGCGTTTGCGTTGGCCGGTTCCACCCGACCTGCCGCGCATCCTGGCCGACAAGCGCGTGCTCGCGCTCGACCGCCGCAGCAAGTACCTGCTTTTCCGCTTCGCGGTCGGGACGATGATCGTCCATTTCGGCATGACGGGCAGCCTGCGCGTCCTTGCCAAGGCGCCGGCACGACGGCCTCACGACCACATCGACTGGTTGCTCGACGACGGCGTGACGCTGCGCTACCACGATCCGCGACGATTCGGCGCGGTGTTGTGGACGACAGATGACCCCCATACGCACCCGTTGCTGCGTGAGCTCGGGCCCGAGCCGCTCGAATCGGGTTTCGACGGCGCCCATCTGTGGCACGCGGCGCGCGGCCGCGGCGTCGCGGTCAAGACGCTGCTGATGGACAGCGACGTCGTCGTCGGCGTCGGCAACATTTATGCGAGCGAAGCACTGTATCGCGCCGGCATTCGTCCGACGACGCCCGCGCGGCGCGTGTCGCGCGCGCGCATGTATCGGCTCGCGGCCGCTGTGCGCGACGTGCTGCAAGCAGCGATCGACCAGGGCGGGTCGACGCTGCGCGACTATGTCAACGGCCGCGGCGAGGCGGGACGCGCGCAGCACGGACACTTCGTCTATGGCCGCGAAGGCAAGCCCTGCCGCGTGTGCGCGGCGCCTGTGCGCTCGCGCTACGTCGGCCAGCGCAACACGTTTTATTGCCCGACCTGTCAGAAGTAGGCACTGACTCACAACGTTCGGCTTGCCGCAAACCGGCAACGGAGCGACGCCCGGGGTCGGGCCGACGATGACCGTTGTCAACGGCGCTTGCGCCCGTCAAGCGCCCAATGACCCTTCGTCGGTCGGTCCCGCACACGGCATGCGTTGTGCTTGACAGCACAAGGCTGTGCCGGCGACACCTGCCAGAAAATGCGCGCCGGATGACCTCCGAGGGTACCCATGATGGTGCAATCCCGCGATCTCGCGGTTCGATTCGAGGCTTACGCCGATTGGCGCCGACGCTTGTCGGCCGCCATTTCCTCGCTGCACGAGTGGCTGTCGCAGCAGGACCTGGCCGACGCCCAGGTCGACATGAAGGTGCAGCAGCTCCTCGAGCGGCTGCACCAGGACAAGCTGGTCGTTGCATTCGTCGCCGAGTTTTCGCGCGGCAAGTCGGAGCTCATCAACGCCATTTTCTTCAGCGAATTCGGCCAGCGGCTGCTGCCGTCGTCCGCAGGACGCACGACGATGTGCCCGACCGAGCTGCTCTACGACGCCGGCCGCCCGCCATCGATTCGCCTGCTGCCGATCGAGACGCGGCTCAAGGACGCAACGGTCGCCGAATTCAAGAATTACGCCGACGAGTGGGTGACGCTGCCGCTCGACCTCGCATCCGCCGATCGGATGAGCGAGGTGCTGTCGCGCGTGTCGCAGGTGAAGACGGTACCGGTGGAGCTCGCGCGCCGCTATGGGCTCTTCGACGACAAGGACGACCTGATCGCGTCGCTCGACCGCAAGGAAGAAGGCACGATCGACATTCCGTGCTGGCGTCACGCGGTGATCAATTTCCCGCATCCGCTGCTGCAGCAGGGCCTGGTGATCCTCGACACGCCCGGCTTGAACGCGATCGGCACCGAGCCCGAGCTCACGCTGTCGCACCTGCCCAACGCGCATGCGCTGCTGTTCATCCTGTCGGCCGACGCGGGCGTCACCAAGACCGACCTCGAGGTATGGAACGACTACCTGGCCGGCGACGACGAGGCGACCAAGGCGGGGCGCCTGGTGATCCTCAACAAGATCGACGGGCTGTGGGACGACCTGCGCAGCACGGCCGAAGTGGAAGCCGAGATCGACCGCCAGGTGCGGCAGACGGCGGCGGTGCTCAACGTCCCGCCGACGCAGGTCTACGCGGTGTCGGCGCAGAAGGGATTGCTCGCCAAGGTCAACGGCGATGACGTGCTGCTCGCGCGCAGCAAGCTGCCGCAGCTCGAATCGGCGTTGTCGCAGAAGCTGATCCCGGCCAAGCGCGACATCGTCGGCGCGGCGACACAAGGAGAGGTGCGCGACGTCATCCGCAGCGTGCGCACGATCCTGCGCCAGCGCGCGTCGGGAATCGAGGAACAGCTCGCGGAAATGCGCGCGCTGCGCGGCAAGAACCAGGACGTCATCCAGCACATGATGGATCGCGTCAAGGAAGAGAAGGCCCTGTTCGAGCGCGGTCTCGCGCGCTACACGGCGTTGCGCAACGTATTCACCGAGCAGACGACCAAGCTGCTCGACTACATCGGCCTCGAGGCGCTCAAGCTCAACGCCGGCCGCACGCGGCGCGCAATCGAGAGCTCGTTGTTCACCAAGGGCGTGCGCGGCGCGCTGGGCGATTTCTTCGGCAACATCCGCGAGGACCTCGACAAGGCATCGAAGCAGTCGACCGAGATTCACGAAATGATGCGCGCGATGTACGCGCGCTTCGCCAAGGAGCACAACGTCGAGCTCTACGATCCGCCGGCGTTCTCAGTGCTCAAGTATCGCAAGGAAGTCGAGCGGCTGGAACGCGCCTACAACCAGCATTTCAATACGCTGTGGAACATGGCCAGCAAGGCCAAGTTCGCGCTGATGCGGCGGTTCTTCGAGACGGTGGCGACGCGCGTCAAGCACGTCTACGACATCGCCAACCGCGACGTCGAGGCGTGGCTCAAGGCGGTGATGGCGCCGCTCGAGACCCAGGTGCGCGAGCACCATGTGCAGTTGCGCCGGCGGCTCGACAGCATCAAGCGCATCCACCGCGCCGGCGACGAGCTCGAGGAGCGGATCGTCGAGCTCGAGCAGCAGGCCGAATCGATCAACCTGCAGATCCGCGGCCTGAAGGCCGAGATCGCCGCGATCGACGACGTCGTCGCGCAACCGGAAATGCCGCTGGCCGCCAACGGCTGACCGATTGTCGTCATTCCCGCGAAAGCGGTGGGCTTCATTTCCGCGAAAGCGATTGCCGTCATTCCCGCGAAAGTCGTGGCCGTCATTCCCATAAAAACGGTGGCCGTCATTCCCGCGAAAGCCGTGGCCGTCATTCCCGCGAAAGCGGGAACCCAGTGTCGTCGGCGTGATGCATCGGGTGACGGCAACGCTCCTTCCCGCCGTTAAGCTTCGCTTAGGCCTTCGCGGACACTTTCCCAGCCATCAGCCCCGCGTACTTCGCCAGAAGTTGCTCGCGCGTCTCCACGACGTCGGGATCGAAGGGAATGCAGTCGACCGGGCACACCTCACGGCACTGCGGCGTGTCGAAGTGGCCGACGCATTCGGTGCAACGCGTGGCGTCGATCACGTAGATCTCGGCGCCCTGCGAGATCGCCTGGTTGGGGCATTCGGGCTCGCAGACGTCGCAGTTGATGCATTCATCGGTGATGATCAGCGCCATCGTCAGGTGCCTTCGGACGCACGCGCCTTGAGCCGCCCGGCCACCGAAGGGTGGACGAAGCTCGAGATGTCGCCGCCGAAGCGCGCGATTTCGCGGACGATGGTCGCGGAAACGAACATGTATTGCTCGGATGGCGTCAGGAATAACGTTTCGACATTGGGGTAGAGGCGGCGGTTCATTCCCGCCATCTGGAATTCGTACTCGAAGTCGGACACGGCGCGCAACCCGCGCAGGATCACGCGCGCACTTTGCGCGTGCACGAAATCCATCAGCAGCGACGCGAACGGCAGCACCTCGACGTTGCGAAGGTCGCCGAGCACTTCGCGGACGATGCTCACGCGCTCGTCGGCAGTGAAGAACGGCTTCTTCGCCTCGCTCGCGGCGACGCCGATCACCACGCGGTCGAAGAGTCGTGCCGCGCGCCGCGCGAGATCCTCGTGTCCGCGAGTGAACGGGTCGAAGGTGCCGGGATAGACGACGGTCAGCATGCGGGGCGCCGAAGGTTCAGGGGATTGCGTTGCGCAGCAGATGATAATGCACCTGCCCCGCGCGGCCGTGCCGGCAGAGCGCGACGCCCTCCGGCGGTTGCAGTTCGCGCCCCGCTTCGGCATAGATGTAGCCGTCGGCGGCGAGCCGCGCCGCGGACAACGGAAACAGGCGCGGCCAGGGATCGTCGGTAAACGGCGGGTCGAGGAAGATCACGTCGAAGCGCCGCGATTCGCGCGCGAGCACTGCGAGCGCGTCGCCGCAGATTGTCTCGAGCCCGTCGAGCGCGAGCGCGCTGGCCTGGTCGCGCAGCGCACGCACCAGCGCCGCGTTGCGGTCCACGGCAACGGCGGTCGCCGCGCCCCGCGACAGCGCCTCCAGCGACAGCACGCCACTGCCGGCGTACGCCTCGAACGTCGTAAGTCCGGTCAGCTCCTGGCCGAGCCAGTTGAACAGCGTTTCGCGCACTCGATCGGGCGTCGGCCGTAGCCCGGGCGCATCGGCGAAGCGCACGACGCGACCGCGGTGCGTACCGCCGATGATCCTCAGCCGGTTGGCGGGCCTGGCCATCAACGACGCACGCAGCGGGGCCGTGCCAAGGCGGGCCGGTAAGATCGGGGCTTCGCAACGGCTCGTATCGACGTGTTCGATTTCTTCAAGACATCCCCTCCCGCGGAGCCGAAAAAGAGTTGGACCGAGCGGCTCAAGTCCGGGCTTTCCGCTTCGCGCGGCAAGCTGTCGGGCGCGATCACGCACGCATTTCGCCGGCGCACGCTCGACGACGAAGCGCTCGACGAGCTCGAATCCGCGCTGCTGTCAGCCGACGTCGGCGTCGACGCCACCGCCGTCCTGCTGCGCGACCTCGCCACGCGTTACAAGCGCGCCGGCGCCGGTGCCGACCCCCGCGTCGTGCTGAACGGGGCCCTGCGCGATCTTGTCACACCGCTAGAGCAGCGGTTCGAAGTCGGCGCCGCGCGGCCGTACGTGATCATGCTGGCGGGCGTCAACGGCGCGGGCAAGACGACGTCGATCGGCAAGCTCGCCAAGTGGCTGCAGGAGCAGGGACTGTCGGTGCTGCTCGCCGCGGGCGACACCTTTCGTGCGGCGGCGCGCGAGCAGCTCGCCGTCTGGGGCCAGCGTAACGGCGTCACGGTGATCGCCCAGCAGGGCGGGGATCCGGCGGCGGTGATGTTCGACGCGGTGAACGCGGCGCGATCCCGCGGCATCGACGTGGTGCTGGCCGACACCGCCGGGCGGCTGCCGACCCAGGCCCACCTGATGCAGGAGCTGCAGAAGATCCGGCGCGTGCTCGCCAAGGCGGACCCGACCGCGCCGCATGCGGTACTGCTGGTGCTGGATGCGAACACCGGCCAGAACGCGCTGTCGCAGGTCAAGGCGTTCGACGCCGCGGTCGGCCTGACCGGGCTGATCCTGACCAAGCTCGACGGCAGCGCCAAGGGCGGCATGGTGGCGGCCATTGCCACGCAGCACCCGGTTCCGCTGGCGTTCATCGGCGTCGGCGAAGGGGTCGACGATCTGCGGCCCTTCGTCGCCAATGAGTTCGCCGACGCGCTGATTCCACCCGAGGAGTAAGCAGACACTTACGCCCGCGGCTTGGCGATGCCTGACGCAGCTGCCGCGCTTGTCGTTGTTCGTTGGAACCGGGATGACGACACGCCCGAGACCAAGTGCTTATCAGCGATTGCCTCCGAGTAAACGAAACCGGTGCGTCACTGAAGACGGAACTCGAACCAACCTGCTTCATTCAAAACGGAATTCATCGAAACCACCACCCAGCGCGCCGACCCCCTGCGCGATTTCGGTCGCCGAGCGCACGGTCTCGTCTGCCGTTCGCCCAGCTCTTCGAGCGCCCACTGCGCCCAGAGGTCCTTCGTCTCACCGCGCCCTCCGGGAAAATGCGGCCAAAAGCGTAGAGCGTGATCATCCAATCCTCCGCTGACGATGAATTGACTGTCCCCGCGTCGGAGCCCAGAGAGCGTCACCGAGACGAATCGCTGGTGGCCGGGTACTCGAGCTTGGGGTACCAGTCGGTGCCGCGGCCTTCGGGCGTGAGATCGAGCAGCGTCCAGAGCGGCGTCGGATCGGGCGCACCGTGCGGGTCTTGCCCCGGGTCCTGGGTGCCGCCCGATTCGCCGGCCCAGAAGTGGCGCACCGACTTGCCGTCCTTCTTCCAGACGTCGAGTGCCGGCCATTCGCTGCCGTCGGGCGCCAGGCCGCGATAGTCCTTCGCGAAGTCGTCGCCGACGCATTGGTAGAAGGCGAGATTGCGCCAGCCGCGCTCACGCGCGAAAGCGAGCTGGCGCGCCACCGGCGAACGGCCGATCACGGCGAGCGCGACGCGCTGCGTCAGGTCGCGCGCCGGGATGTCGAACGCGCCGAGCAGGGCGGTGCACATGGGGCAGGGCCGCTCGCGCTTCGGGCCGTACATCCAGAAGTAGGTAATGAGCGTGTCGTGCTTGGCGAACATGTCGGCCAAGGCGAGGGTCTTGCCCTTCTCGTCGAGAAACTCGTAGTCGGGTGCCCGGCCGCCGAGCGGTAGGTCACGCCGCTGCGCGGCGACGCGCTCGATGTGCCGGCGCAGCTCGATCTCCTCGGCGAGCAACGCAGTTCGCGCATGGCGATATTGGGCGCTGTCGTTCGGGTAGGGCTTGCTCGCCTTGGTGGCGAGCTCGGCCGCAGGGACGAGGGTGGATTTGCTCATCATGTCAGCTCCGGTGATGCGACGACCCTTTTTGCCCGTCGGCTAGCAATCGTCTGCTTTCCATGAATGGAATGCTTTCTACGTCGCTCGCACCGACACGCGACGAGGCACCCACGTCGTCAAGAAATTTATTTGAGGAATCCAGGCGGGACAACCGGTTTCGTATCGTCCAAGAAAGGAATTGAGAGCTCACTGATCAGTGGCCCGCTGGCCATGATGCCGATGTGCGATGTGGCGGGCAATACCGCAAGCCGAGCGCGTGGTGCCTCGGGCAAGAACCCTTGCGCTGCCGCTTTCCTGTCACCGCCGCCGCGCAACATAAACAGCTTAAGGGCGTGATCGAGCTGCACGCCATCGGCATCGCCGACGATGATCATCGTCTTGTTCTGAATCGCTCGTACTGCTTCGTCAGCTTGGTCGTAGTCTGCCGCCTCTTGCTCCCGAATTTTTCCGACCAAAGCAGGGAAAGCTTCTGGCGTCGGTGACAGCCGTTTGTATTCTTTTTCGAGCGGGCTTCCCGCAAAGGTCTCGGGAGTTATTCGCGCCATCCCTTGCAGCACTTCCGGATACCACCCGTCACGACGCGACACGCCCGACACGATGACCTGCTTGCCGACCTTGTCAGGAAAGCGGACGGCCATCACCACGGCCGTAACACCCCCCATTGAATAGCCGAGCACGTCTGCACTTGGCACCTTCAACGCGTTCAGAACGCCCACGGCATCATCAGCCATCTGGGCGTAGGTAAACGGCCCTTGCAGGTCGCCCGTTCGGCCGTGTCCCCGTGCATCAAAGGCGATCACCGGGCGCGTGACTGCAAAGCCATCGATCAAGGGTGCCATCGCTTCGGACGACATGAAAGAGCCGTGCAATACCAAAAGCGGCCTCTTCCCTGAACCGAGATCACCGTAGGTCTGGAAATAAAAGCGTGCGCCGTTGACGTCGGCGTAACCGGTTTTGTCTGGCACGGCGCGTCGCGCGTCCGTGACCGACTGACTTCGCTCTACACCTGGTGCGCCACAACCGGCCAATATCGAAATCGCGGCGCTCACGATCAACCAGCTTGCGATTTTCCTTCTTCTCGCCATCAACTGACTCCGTTCAGCTCACGTCCGCCATCGCTCGTCCAGCGGCGGGATTTCAATCCTGCTCGGTCACCGTTTTCAAATCGGCCTGATCTCGATATCCGACGGCGTAGACATCGGGTTCGGGCAGCGCTTGACCCAGGCGACGGCGTCGTCCATTGATGGCAGCTCCCAGAGCCAGTATCCGGCGACGAGGTCTCCGGTGAACGGCCCGTCAACGACAGTGCGCGACTTGCCGTCGAAGCGCACCCGCTTTCCCTCGCGACTCGGTTTCAGGCCATCGCAGTCCTTCATCACGCCGGCCTTCTTCAGTTCCTTGTTGAAGACCTCCATCTCGGCCATCTGATTCTTCTTCTGCGCGGCGCTCATCGCTGCTTCTCGGGCTTCGAGATCTGGGTTGGACTTGACCAGGATCATGAACTTCATACTCAGCTCCGGTGTTGTGGTTGCTAATCTTTAGGAACGTACTCCAGCACCATTGTTCCGCTCGCAAACCGCTTCACGTCCGACAACCGCAGATGCGGATTGCCCGCAAATCCTTCAAGCAAGTGCGTGCCGTGGCCTAGTACGAACGGATAGAGAATGATGCACAGGACATCGACGAGCTTTTCGCGGAGTAAGACATGGTCGAGAGACCCTGTTCCGTATTTGATGATGTCCCCACCCGGCTGTTCTTTGATCTTTCGAATCTCGTTCGCGATGTCTCCGCGGATGATTTTCGCGTTCCAAGTCGCCTCGCGGAGGGTAGTAGAAGCCACGTATTTCGGAATGCTGTTCATGCGATTCACGAAATCCATCGGTGCGCCTTCGCCGGCTTTAGCCATGTCTGGATATGCCTGCGAGAACTTTTCGTACGTCTTTCGGCCGAGTAGCAGTGCATCTGCCGCAAAAAGACGCCTCTTCTGGTAGTCCTGCTCTTCGCTGGAACTGAAGTACGGCCGGGCCTCTTGCGCAATATCCGGGGCATCCATTACGCCGTCGAGGCTAGTGAATGTTATTTCGATGAGCTGTCGCATGAACTTTCCTCCACTGGCAGACAGAGGTTGAGGGGCGTCTGGTGAGCGATTTCTGTGGTCCCTTGGCGAGCGCCACGGCATACTGGCACGGGGCGAAGGCGCAGTCGATTACCTCGCAGGTAATCGACTGCCCCTGAGTCTGGTGAACGAAGCCCCCCACAACCATTGAGACCAGGACAGATGACCGCGACACCCGGCTTCGGTGATCTCCTAAAGCGACTGAGGCACGCACGTGGGCTCAGTCAGCTGGCATTGGCCGCGAATGCGGCGGTTTCCCCTCGCCATCTCAGCTTCCTGGAGTCCGGGCGGGCGAAGCCAAGCGAGGTGATGGTTTCCAGACTGGCCTCGGCGTTGGAGCTCGATCCAACCGACTTCGACGACCTCCGAACAGCCGCAGGTTTTTGTGCGCGGAATGCTGAGCGCGGACCCAGCATCGGCGACCGGATCTTCGAAAGCGCTCTGATGATGGAGGGCGCCCATACCGCAGCACAGATCGTCGACGCTGGACGGGCGATCCTGCCGGAATTCGGCATCGGCCAATTCTTCTTCGGCACGCTTGCGGGCGAGTCGAGTGCGATGCCCGGCTTCGACTGGGCCAATTTCGGCGCGTTCCCGACATCCTGGCTTCATTTCTATGATCGGGAGCGCTACGCGATGACCGATCCGCTGCTGGCCGTCGTGCGCGCAAGAAGCGACAGTTTCTTCTGGGATGAAGTGATTGATCGCCGAACGCTGGCCGGGCCGGCGCGCGAAATGTTCGAGCGGGCAGAAGCCGGCGGCGTTTCGTCCGGTTTCGTGGTCTCACGGCGACGCGAGGGCTCGATCCAGATCGCCTCGATGATGGGCGCGCGAGTTGATCGTCGAAGCCGGCTCGCTCGAGTAGCGCTCGAGATGTTGGGGTCACGGATGCTGGTCGATCTGGACCGGCTCGGGGCGCTTCCGCATTCCAGGAGAACTGATGTTTGACCACGTGAAATTCGGAGTCAGCGACTTTGCGGCGAGCAAAGCGTTCTTCCTCAAGGCACTCGAACCGATCGGCGTCGCTGTGGGCTCGGAGGGGTCGCCGGCATACGGCGTGGAGCTTTGCTCCAAGGAGAAGGCTTCACTTTGCCTGTACCAGACCGAGGAGAAGCCAGCGCATCTTCACTTGGCGTTCGCTGCCGAGAATCGCCATCAAGTCGACGATTTCTATCGCGCGGCACTGGAGGCGGGTGGCAAGGAAAACGGAGCACCTGGCTTGCGCCCGCAATACAACGCGACCTACTACGCAGCTTTCGTCATTGGCCCAGACGGGCACAACATCGAAATGGTCTGCCACGAACCCGAGACTTGAGCCTTCCATCGCTGTGTCGGACACTACCTGAACAGCTGACGCAGACGTCAGGTAGTGGCCGCAGCAACAGACGTCCAATCCGGGTCGCAGCCAGGTGAGGTTTTGCCCGCAGTGCGCGCAACGCTCAACCAGAGGTTGGCGGTGCCAACTGCAGCTGACGACTCCGCCCAGGATCCCGTCGCTCTGTGCCAGGCGCAGCAAAAAGCCACGGCCACTGTCGTCCGGACCAGGCACGATGCGTACCTGCAAGGCATTGCGGTTTTGCCCGCCCCCCCTCGGTCCGACGATGACCATCTCCTGCACGCTGAGCTCACGGCTGCGTTGGAAGATCCGGTCACACCCCTCCAAACACGCCTTGAATTCAGGGACAGGTCGTCCGGATCCCACTTGCAGAACGCCTTGAAGTTGCCGCCGTACCGCTTCCTGAGCGGGAGGAGCTCGGGTCCGCCGTACGGCAAGCCGAGTAGGTCGACGCCGCCCTGGTGGACCGTCAGCTGCTTCGACAGCCCGGAGATCATCCGTAGCTCCTGAAGGCTGCCTGGGAAAGCCGCCGGTGGGCAACGCTCAAGACCGTCCCGAAACAGGTCGTAAGAGATAGCGAACCGCCATCGACCGACTGAGTACCAGACCGGATTTGCGGTACCTAGAACCAATGCGGCGCGCTGGTGCGCGTTGTCTCGCGTCGTGCCTGAAGTCGGGCTTGACCTCGATGACGGTTACGCCGCGGATTAGGGTGGGCAGAATTCAGCTTTCAGTGACCACCAACAGACGCGCTGGCGGAAAGGGCCTAGGGAGTTGCTGTCAATCCCGACAAAATCACTCGGGAACTTTCCACGCCCTTAGCACTCTCATTTCACGAGTGCTAAAATTGGCACTTGGCATCGGGAAACGGTCCTGATCGACCGCCTTGCCCCGACTGAAAGGAGATTTGGATGACTGGTAGCGCCCTGACGTTCCCGACCCCCTCGTCGCTCGGAAGCCTCGACAACTACATCCAGTCGGTCAATCGGTTTCCGTTGCTGACGGCCGAACAGGAGGCCGATTTCGGCCGCCGCTGGAAGGAGCACGAGGATGTCGAAGCCGCGCGCGCGATGGTGCTGTCGCACCTCCGGCTCGTGGTCGCGGTGTCGCGCAACTACCTCGGGTACGGACTGCCGCAAGCGGACCTGATCCAGGAAGGCAATGTCGGCCTGATGAAGGCGGTCCGCCGCTTCGATCCCGACCGCGGCGTTCGGCTCGTGTCGTTCGCGCTGCACTGGATTCGTGCCGAGATGCACGAGTACATCCTGCGCAACTGGCGACTCGTCAAGGTCGCGACGACCAAGGCGCAGCGCAAGCTGTTCTTCAACCTGCGCAGCATGAAAAAGCGCTCGGCGGCGCTGACCAACGACGAGGCGGATGTGATCGCCAAGGCGTTGAACGTCAAGCGCGAGGAAGTGCTGGAAATGGAAACGCGGCTGACCGGCCGCGACCTGACGCTCGACCCGACGCCGGTCGACGAGGACGAGCACGCGTATTCGCCGATCGCCTACCTGACCGACGCCGACGACGAGCCGGCGAAGATCGTCGAGGCGAAGCAGACGGCGGAGCGTCGCAGCGAAGGCCTCGCGCATGCGCTCAAGAAGCTCGACGCGCGGTCGCGGAGGATCATCGAATCGCGCTGGCTGCGCGAGGAGAATCCGCTGACGCTGCAGCAGCTTGCCGACGAGTACGGCGTGTCCGCCGAACGCATCCGGCAGATCGAGTCGAAGGCGATGAAGCAGATGAAGGGCGCAATGGCCGCCGTGGCTTGACGCGCACTGTATCGATCGCAACGCCGGCCTCGCGCCGGCGTTTTTTTATCCTTAAATCTCCAGCTGCGTCCCCAGTTCCACGACGCGGTTGGTGGGCACGTGGAAAAAGTCGGACGCCTTGACGGCATTCTTCGACATCGACGCGAACAGGCGCTCGCGCCATAGCCACATGCCGGTGCCGGCGGACGGGATCAGCGTCTCGCGCGACACGAAGAACGATGTCTCCATCATGTCGAAAGCGAAGCCGCGGCGGCCGGCCTCCTCGAGCAGCGACGGGATATCGGTCTCGTCCTTGAAGCCGCTGAACGCGAGGAACCGGTAGAAGTCGCATCCCAACGGCGAGATCTCGATGCGCTCGTCGTCGGCGACATACGGGATGTCGCGGGTGATGATCGTCAGGAACACGACGCGATCGTGCAGCACCTTGTTGTGCTTCAGGTTGTGCAGCAGCGCATGCGGCACGCGATCCTGCGCCGAGGTCATGAACACCGCCGTGCCCTCGACGCGCGTCGGCGGCGCGACCTCGATGCTGGCGATGAACGACTCGAGAGGCAGCGCATCCTGCTCGAGGCGTTCGCTGACCATCGCGCGCCCGCGCTTCCACGTGGTCAGCAGCGTGAACACGACCGCCCCCACCACCAGCGGGAACCAGCCGCCGTCGGGAATCTTCAGCGCATTCGATGACAGCAACGCGACGTCGATGACGATGAGCGGCAGCGCGATCGCCGTCGCCGCCAGCGCCGACCAATCCCACAGCCTGCGCATCACGACGAAGATCAGGATCGAGTCGATCAGCATCGCCATCGTCACTGCGATGCCGTATGCGGCGGCGAGATTCTCCGAGCTCCGGAAGCCGAGCACCAGCAGAACCACGGCGGCGAGGAGCATCCAGTTGATGAACGGCACGTAGATCTGGCCCATCGTCTTTTCCGAGGTGTGCAGGATCGCGAGCCGCGGGCAGTACCCCATCTGGATCGCCGCGCGCGTCAGCGAGAACGCGCCCGAGATCACTGCCTGCGACGCGATGATTGCCGCGGCGGCGGCCAGCAACACCAGCGGCAGCGCTCCCCACGCCGGCGCAAGCAGGTAGAAAGGATTCCTGATCGCGGTCGGATCGTCGAGGATCAGTGCGCCCTGGCCGAAATAGTTGAGCACCAGCGCGGGGCCGACGAACATCAGCCACGCGCGGCGAATCGGCGATGCGCCGAAGTGTCCCATGTCGGCGTACAGCGCCTCGACGCCCGTCACCGCGAGCACGACGGCGCCAAGCGCGATGAACGCCGCCCCGGGGTGGGTGGTGAGGAACACGAATGCAACCGCGGGATTGAGCGCGAGCAGGATGTGCGGCGAGTGGATGATCTGCAAAAGCCCGAGCACGCCCAACACGATGAACCAGACGATCATCACCGGGCCGAACACCGCGCCGATCGCGGCAGTGCCGCGCTTCTGGATCGCGAACAGCGCGATCATGATCAGCACCGACAGCGGCACGACAAAGTGCGATAGCGCGGGCGCCGCCACCTCGAGGCCCTCGATCGCGCCGAGCACGGTGATCGCCGGCGTGATCATGCCGTCGCCGTAGAACATCGCCGCGCCGAAGATGCCGAGCCCGACCAGCCAGCGGCGACGCACCTCGCCGCGCTGCAATCCGCGCGACACCAGCGCCGTCAGCGCGAGGATGCCGCCTTCGCCGCGGTTGTCGGCGCGCATGATCAGCGTGATGTACTTGAGCGTGACAATGATCATCAGCGCCCAGAAGATCACCGACAGGATTCCCATCACGTTGTCCGGGTTGAGCGGCAATCCGTGATGTCCGCTGAACGCGGTGCGCATCGTGTAGAGCGGGCTCGTGCCGATGTCGCCGAACACGACGCCGATCGCGCCCAGTACCAATGGCGCCATCGGCCGCGGCTCGTGGGAGGCAGGCGGCGCGCTCATCACGCGGATCTCAACCGGTGTTTTCCTCGGTGCGTCGCGAAAAGCGGATGGCGAGCTGCTTCAGCTTGCGGTACAGATGCGTGCGCTCGAGGCCCGCCTTTTCGGCGACGCGGCTCATGTTGCTCTGCTCGCGCGACAGCAGCTGCTCGAAGTAGATGCGCTCGAACGCCTCGCGGGCCTCGCGCAGCGGCACTTCGAAGAAGCGCGCGGTGATCTCCGGCGCGATCGCCTGCGCCGGAGACGCCGCCTCGCCCAGCAGGCGCTTGACGTGCTCGCTGGTGATGTCGCCGCGCAGCAGCGCGAGGTTGGACACGACGTTCGCCAGGTGCTCGAGGTTGCCGGGCCAGTGCGCATTCGACAGCGCGGCCAGCGCCGCCGGCTGCAGCGTCGCGAGCAGCGGCGCCTGCGGGTCGCTGTGCGTCGCCTCGCGCCAGAAGCGCTCGATCAGCGGCGGGATGTCCTCGCGCCGCGTGCGCAGCGGCGGCAGCATCACCGCGCCGACCGAAAGCTGCGACAGCAGCGACGCGTCGAAGCGGCCTTCGGCCGCCATGTTGCCGAGCGGCTCGGCGCTGGTCGCGACCAGCGTCACGTTGTGGCGCTCGAGCTTCGGCACGAGGAACGACAGCAGCCGCTGGTCGGCCTTCGAGTACTGGCCGATCTCGCTGCACACCAGCACGCCGTCGCGCGCCTCCTCGAGCAGCGCCACCGGATTCGCGAGTCGCGCGCCATTGGAAAGTACGATCCACGGCACGTCGGCAACCTTCATCGCCTGCGCGGCGATGTCGTGGCCGGTGCCGGTCTCGCCGAGGATCAGGATCGGCTTGCGCGAGCCCAGCAGCTGCTCGAGCGCGCGCTCGACTTCGCGCACGCGCGCGCTGGTGCCGAGCGTCGTCAGCGCGACGTGCCGCGGCTCCTTGATCGCCGCGACCTTGAGCGCGCGCGCAATGGTCGCGAGCAGCTTCGACAAGCCGATCGGCTTCTCGAGGAAATCGAATGCGCCGATGCGTGTCGCCTCGACGGCGGTTTCGATCGTGCCGTGGCCCGACATCATCACCACCGGCATCGTCAGCGCGCCCGACGCGCCCCATTCGCGCAGCAACGTCACACCGTCCGTGTCGGGCATCCAGATGTCGAGCAGCACCAGCGATGGCTGCTGCTTCTGCCGGTATGCGCGCGCCTCGCTTGCGTTCTCCGCGAGCGCGACACGATAGCCTTCGTCCTGCAGGATCTCCGACAGGAGCTCGCGAATGCCGACCTCGTCGTCGACCACCAGAATTTCCCTTGCCTGCGCCATCCGGATCCCTTATACGCCCGCGCTTTTAGCGAGCGGAAAAACCAGCGTCACGCGCGCGCCGCGCGGCTCGACGTTCTCGAGCTTCGCGCGGCCGCCATGCTCCTCGACAATCTTCTTCACGATCGCCAGGCCGAGCCCCGTGCCCTTGGCCTTGGTCGTCACGTACGGCTCGAACGAATGCTTCAGCACCGCGTCGCCGAAACCGGCGCCGCGATCGGTGAATGCCAGTATCGCCTCGCCATTGTGCGCGCCGAGCTCGATCGCGTATCCGGGGTCGGAGATGTCGGACTGGGCGTCGATAGCATTCTGCAGCAAGTTGTGCAGCACCTGCCGCAGGCGCGTGGGCTCGCCCTGGATCAGCACCGGCGCATCGGGAAGGGAAAGGGCGATCTGCGGCCGCAGATTCTCGTACAGGCCCAGCACGTCATGCAACAGCGACTTGACATCGACAAGCTGCGATTGCCCCGGGCGCGGCTGGCGCGCGTAGATCGCGAAGTCGTCGACCATGCTCTTCATCGCCGCCACCTGCGTGACGATCGTCTGCGTGCCGCGCTTGAGCGTTTCCTGGTCGGCGCCGTCGAGCCGGGGCGCGAGCTTCACCGCGAGGCGCTCGGCGGAGAGCTGGATCGGTGTCAGCGGGTTCTTGATCTCGTGTGCAAGCCGGCGCGCGACTTCGGCCCATGCGGCGTCGCGCTGCGCGACGACGAGCGCGGAAACGTCGTCGAACACGACGACGAACCCGGCATTCGGCGCGTTTGCGAGCCGCGTGCCGCGCAACAGCAAGGTGCGCGTCATGTTGGCGACGGCGAGCTCGGCCTCCTTTTGCCACTTGCCGTCGCGGCTCGCGCGAAAGCCGTCGGCGACAAGCTCGGCGAACGACGCGAGCGCGGGCAACCGCTTGCCCCAGTCGGCGAGCGACATCCCGGCCAGGTCGGCGAGCGGCTGCTGCAGGATCAGCGCCGCGCTGGGATTCGCCGTGCGCAACCGGTAGCGGTCGTCGAACGCGAGCACTCCAGCCGACAGGTTGCCCAGCACGCTTTCGAGATAGGCACGGGTGGTCTCGATCGCGCGCCGCGACTCCTCGGTACGCAGGTGCGCATCGGCGAGCTGCGCGGTCATCGTGTTGAACGACTCGGTGAGAATGCCGAGCTCGTCGGTCGACGTCACCGGCTGGCGTCGCGTGAAGTCGCCCTTCGTCACCGCGCGCGTGCCTTCGGCGAGCAGCCCGAGCGGTTCGGCAAAGCGTTCCGACAGCACCACGGCGAGCCCGAGCGCCGAGGTCAGCGCGAGCAGCAGCGTCAGCGTCAGCGTCCATTCGTAGAGCCGCTTCAGCGCGCCGCGCGAGTACGTGATCTCCTGGTAGTCGCGGTTACCGGCCTCGACGCGATCGACCTCCTGCGACAGCGCCGAGGGCACCGGCTCGATCACCTGCAGCAGCTTGAGTGGCTCGAGCCGATCGCCGCTGTTGACCGGCACGACGACGCGCGCAACCAGGCCGCGCTTCGGCAGTTGCTCGATCGCGCCAAAGGTCTGCTGCAGCCGCGCGCGACGCAATGCCGCCGCCGGTGGCGGATCCGGCGTCGCCGTCGAGTTGCCGATGCCGCCGACGGCGAGCACGCCCCCCGTGGACGTGTACAGCACCGCTTCGTAGACGCCGAGCTGCTCGGCGGCGCGATTGAGCACCGGCGCGAAATTCGACGTGTTGGCATCGGACAGCGAAATGGCGAGCTGCCCTGCCTTGTTGGTGGCGTCGCGCAGCACGTAGTCGAGCGCGCTGCGTCCGAGGTTCAGGCTGCTGTCGAGCGCGCGATCGACGCGCACGTCGAACCAGCTCTCGATGCTGCGTCCGAGGAACTGCACCGACACCGCGTACAGCAGCATGCCGGGCAGCAGCGCGACCAGCGAGAACAGCAGCACGAGGCGGACGGCGAGCCGCGATCCGAACACGCCGGCGCGGCGATTGCGCCGGAGCATCCACAATTGCCAGCCGACGACCAGCATCAGCAGCACCACCATCGCCGCAGTGACGATGACGAGCTTGTCGTAGCCGCCGGCGAGGAACTGCGTGTTCGACGTCGCGCTCGCCAGCAGAAACAGCGTGATCGCCGCGAGACACGCCGCGCACAGCAGCACCCAGCGCCAGCGGCGCGAGCCGGGAATCTTCACGGCGTGAAGCTCCATCGCAACCAGTCCGACGACAGCTGCCACTCGCGCGACGCGATCGCCGACACCTGCAGCGGCTTGGGCAGCTGGTTGACATCGAGGTGCAGCCGCAACGCGGCGTCGTAGCGCGTGCCCTTGGCGAGCTCCGACGCGTTCGCGACCGGCCGCGACGTCACGCGGCCGATGAAGCGCTCGACCTCGTCGAGCGTGGCGAAGCCCTGCGACAAAAGGCCGCTGCCGACGCGGTACTGGCGCGTCAGCGGCGCGTACGACAGCCGGTAGGTCGTCACCTTGTCGACGACCTTGTCGTCGACCCAGTACCAGCGTGGCCGCGTTAGGTGGAACTCGAGGTCGATATAGAGCGCGATGCCTTTCGACAGCGCTTCCTCGAGCGTCGGGTTGAGCGTGAACGCGAAATCGGCGCTCAGCAGGACCTCGCCCTCCTCCTCATGCAACTCCGCCGAGCGCACGGCGATCGTGTCGGCGCGCGCAGCGAGGCCGCACGACATCAGCACGATCGCGCATGCGGCGATCGCGCGTTGCGCGAGCGACCGCTCTGACGGATGACGGCGGGATGGGCGGGGGCGGAGCATGCCGGCGGGCGCGGGCGCCTTCGTTGAGCATCGACTGCCGGCTGCGCGACACGCGCGCAATGTGGGTTGCGAAACGCGGCCGCCGCTCGAGCGTCACGCTTTTCGAATCAGCGCGTAGAAGAATCCGTCCCGATTGTGCGGTGCGGCGTCGGCCGAAGGCAAGACCTGACCGTCTTCGTGCGCGACTTCGCCGGGGAATATGAGTGTTTCGCGCAACGCCCCGGGCGTCGTCGCGAGGAATTCATCGATGCGCGCGGCGTTCTCGTCGCGGAATACCGAGCAGGTCACATAGAGCATCAGTCCACCTTGCGCGAGCATCGGCCACAACGCGTTGAGGATCGCACGCTGCTCGGCGGCGAAGGTGGCGACGTCGGTCGCGCGCCGCAGCCACTTGGCATCCGGGTGCCGGCGCGCGATGCCCGAGGCAGTGCAGGGCGCGTCGGCGAGGATCCGATCGAATGGCGCGCCATCCCACCACGTGTCGGGGATGCGTGCGTCGCCGGCGACGACACGCACCGACGGCGACTGCAGCTTGAGACGCGCCAGGTTCGCGCGCACGCGCGGCAGCCGCGACTCGTCGCGGTCGAGCGCGGTCATGTCGACACGCGCGGACTCGAGGATGTGCGTCGTCTTGCCGCCGGGCGCCGCGCACGCGTCGAGCACGCGCATGCCGTCGGCGCACGCGAGGAAGGGTGCTGCGAGTTGTGCGCCGAGATCCTGGACGCTGAAAGCGCCGTCGTCGTAGCCGGGCAGCGTCGCCACCGGCAGCGGCGGCTCGACGACGATGCCGTGCGCACCGGCAGGCTGTGCCGAGATCGACGCCGCGGCGAAGCGCGCGAGCAGTTCGTCGCGGGTGGTCGCGCGCGCGTTGACGCGCAATGCCAGCGGCGGTCGCGAGTTGCCGGCGGCGAGAATCGTGCGCCAGTGCGCGGGAAAGTCGCGGCGCACGCGTGCGATCCACCAGCGCGGATGCGACCAGCGCGCCACCGGATCGTCGCCGTCGCGCACGCGTGCATCGAGTGCGTCACGCTCGCGCAGGTACCGGCGCAGCAATGCGTTGACGAGCGACTTGGCCGCGGGCTTGCCCATCGCCGCCGCGGCGTCGACCGCCTGGTCGACGATCGCGAATGCCGGCGCGCGCGTATGCGCGATCTGGTACAGCGCGACGATGACGAGCAGCGCGATGTCGCGATCGACGACCGGCTTCGACGCGAGCATCCGCTGCAGCGCGTCGAGCCTGCCGAAATGCCGCAGCGTGCCGTAGGCGAGTTCCTGCACCAGCGCGCGCGCCGGGCCCGCGCTGTCGAGGTCGACCGCGGCCATCGCCGCCGGCAGTGCGGCGCCGCCATCGAGCACGCGCGCGATGATGTCGACCGCCTGGCGTTGCGATTGCTGCATCGATCGGACGCGTTGCCGCGTCAGCCGCCGAACCGCGCGCCCGCAGCGAGCGAACGGCCAGCGACGAACGCGCCCGCCGACATGCGCCGCGTGTTGGCGGGCTGCACCTCGTCGATGCGCAGCGCGCCGCCGCCGCAGGCAACGTCGATGCCCTGCGCACCCGCGCGCAGGATCGCGCCCGGCGGCGCGCCGGTGGTCGCTTCGGGCAACGCCACGGCGCGCCACACCTTGACGACGGCGCCGTCGAGCGTCGTCCACGCCGCGGGCCAGGGGTCGAACGCGCGCACCGCGCAGTCGATCGCGCCAGCATCGCGGGTCCAGTCGATGCACGCCTCGGTACGCGTGACCTTGCGCGCGTGGCTGATACCGTCGGACGGTTGCGGCGTCGCCGCCAGCGTGCCCTTCGCCACCAGCGCCGACAGCACGTCGACGATCGCAGTGGCGCCGAGCGCCGCGAGCTTGGCCGTCAGTGTCCCCGCGGTCTCGCGTGCGTCGATCGGCAGCGCCTGTTGCGCGATCATCGCGCCGGTGTCGAGCCCCGCATTCATTTGCATGATCGTCACGCCGCTCGAGCGGTCCCCCGCTTCGATCGCGCGCGCGATGGGCGCCGCGCCACGCCAGCGCGGCAGCAGCGATGCGTGGATATTGAGGCAGCCGAAGCGCGGCCAGTCGAGCAGCGCCTGCGGCAGGATCAGTCCATAGGCGGCGACGACCAGTACGTCGACGTCGATCGCGGCCAGCGCCGCGCGCGCGGCGTCGGACTTGAGCGCAAGCGGTTGCAGCACGCGCAGCCGATGATCGATCGCCAGCGCCTTGACCTCGGACACCGGCGTCGCAAGACCTCGGCCTTTCGGACGATCGGGCTGAGTCAGCACGACAGGTATGGTGTATCCGGCGCGGATAAGCGCGTCGAGCGCCGTCGCCGCGAACGCCGGCGTGCCGGCAAAACCGACAGTCAGCGGCGTCACCCGGCGAGCTTCTGCTTCTTTTTGAGCCTGCTCGACAAACGCGCACGCTTCAACGGCGACAGGTAGTCGACGAACACCTTGCCCACCAAATGATCCATTTCATGCTGAATGCATACCGCCAGCAGCTCGTCGGCGTCGAGCTCGAACGGCTTGCCGTGTTCGTCATGTGCGCGCACCCGCACGCGCTCCGCGCGTGTCACCTTGTCGTAGTAGCCAGGCACCGACAGGCAGCCTTCCTCGCATTCGGTTTCGCCTGCGCTGGCCAGGAGCTCCGGATTGACGAATACGCGCAGCTCATCGCGCGTGTCGGAAATGTCCATCACAATCACGCGCTTGTGCACGTCCACCTGCGTCGCCGCCAAGCCGATTCCAGGCGCCGAGTACATGGTTTCCGCCATGTCGCGGACGAGCTTGACGATGTCGGGCGTGAACGCGCGCACCGGGCTCGCGATCTTCTTGAGGCGCGGATCCGGGTATTCGAGAATCGGCAGAATCATGGTTCAGATGGTGGGGCGAAAGCCGGCGCGCATCAAGGGTGGCGCGGTGTCCGGATGCCGTTCGAGCCGGCATACAACGCTTGAGGGCGATTCGACGTGCCGCCCGGCGGGAAAGCTTGCCAAATGCATGTGTCGGATGCAGAATCCCCTTTAAGTCCTTATTTTGCGGCGATTTAGGACGTTTGCAAGGCCTGCGGGCCTACGAAGAGGTCTTATGCGTCAACACTTTAGCACATGGCTCAAGCGGGCGGCCGCGACGGTCGCCGCGACGTGGCTGCTGGCGTCGCCGGCGTTCGCCGCCGACCCGATCCAGCTCGCGGCCGACGCGCCGTCGTCGTACACGGTGCAAAAAGGCGACACCCTGTGGGCGATCTCCGGGCGCTTCCTGCGCGACCCGTGGCGCTGGCCTGAGATCTGGGGACTCAACCGCGACCAGATCAGGAATCCGCACTGGATCTACCCCGGCGACGTCGTCGTCCTCGACCGCTTGGGACCCAACGGCAGCCCGCGGCTGTCGATCGCCGGCCGATCGGGTACGCGCGAGACCGTGCGGTTGTCGCCGACGACGCGCGTCGAATCGCTCGACGTCGGCGCGGTGCCCTCCATTCCGGTGGGCGACATCGGTCCGTACCTGACGCGTGCGCTGGTCACGTCGCAGGCAGGACTCGTCAATTCGGGCGAGATCGTCGCCGGCCGCGACCGCTCGCGCGTGGTGCGCGGCCAGAACGACCGCGTGTACGCGGTCGGCCTCGACCCCAAGGCGGGCGACACGTGGTTCATCTACCGGCCGGGCAAGGCACTATTTTCGCCCGATACGCACGAAGTGCTGGGCTTCGAGAACCGCTACATCGGCAGCGCCAAGGTGGACCGCTTCGCGGAAGTCAGCACGCTGACGATCAGCGAATCCGTCGAGGAGGTGTTCGTCGGCGATCGTCTGGTGCCGGTGCCGCGCGAAACGCTGCTCAACTACGTGCCGCATGCGCCGGACAAGGACATCCGCGGCCGCATCATCGCGTCGTACCGCAACGAAAGCGAGCTCGGCCGCGGCGCGATCGTCACGATCGACAAGGGACTCACCGATGGCATCGAGCTCGGCGACGTGATGGCGGTCTACCATGGCGTGCCGCCAATCGTCGATCCGCGTCCCAATACGTCGACGCCGCAGCTGCTGCGCTATCTCGACCAGACGACGTATTTCACGCCCGACCACTACTTGCAGGTTCCCGAGGAGCGCACGGGGCTGATGTTCGTGTTCCGCGCATTCGATCGCGTGTCCTATGCGTTGCTGGTCAACACCACCGACCCGGTGGTCGTCGGCGACGTCTTCCGCAAACCCTAGTCCGCCAGTCCGGCACAGCTTCCCGATGACGAGCGTCGATTCCCGCGCGCGGGAGGTCGATGCCGGTCATTGGCCGGACGCTGCCGATCCGCCGATGGCCGATGCGCGCCTGCGTGCCTGGGTCACGCTCGCGCATTGCCAGCTTCCGCAACGCGACCTGGTCGCGCTGCTGCGCGCGGCGGGCGACCCTGAAACGCTGCTCGCCTCGCGCGGCCGCGTCGCGCAGGTCGACATCGCCCCGGCCACGCTGGCGGCGCTGCGCGCGCCTCCGGCCGACGTGATCGCCGCGACGTTGAAGTGGCTGGAAACGCCTGCACATCAACTGGTGACATGGGACGACAGCGACTATCCGCGACAACTGCTCGAGATCGGCGAAGCGCCGCCGGTGCTGTTCCACATCGGCCGGCGAGAACTGCTGAACCGCACCGCGGTGGCGATCGTCGGCAGCCGCCAGGCGACGCCGCAGGGCCTCGACGACGCGCGCGCGTTCGCACGCGCGCTCGCCGGGGCGGGCGTAACGATCGTGTCCGGCCTCGCACAGGGCATCGACGCCGCAGCGCACGAGGGCGCGCTGGATGCACCGGGTGGCACGCTCGCCGTCGTCGGCACGGGGCTCGACCGCGTCTATCCGGCGGTCAATCGCAAGCTTGCGCACGCGATCGCCGAGCGCGGCAGCCTGTTGTCCGAGTTCGTTCCAGGCACGCCGCCGCAACCATGGCATTTCCCGCGCCGCAACCGGCTGATCGCGGGACTCGCGCGCGCGGTGCTGGTGGTCGAAGCCAACCTGTCGTCGGGATCGCTGATCACCGCGCGCCTCGCGGGCGAACAGGGCCGCGAAGTAATGGCGGTGCCGGGTTCGATCCACTCGCCGCTGTCGAAGGGCTGCCACAAGCTGATCCGCGAGGGCGCGAAGCTGGTCGAAACCGCGCAGGATGTACTGGCGGAGCTCGGACTCGGCGCGGCCACACCGGCCGGAACGGCGACGCCGCGCGTCGTGGACTCGGCCTTCGCGCCGCTGCTCGACGCGATGGGGGCCGCACCCGTCGACCTCGATCGCCTGGTGCAGCGGTCGGGACTGGCGGCGCAGGTGATCGCCGCGCAGTTGACCGCGCTCGAGATCGACGGCCATGTCGCGGCGCTGCCCGGCGGCAAGTGGCAGCGGCGTTACTAGCGGCGCCGTCGACGCCATCCCGGCCGTGGGCGGTCGCCGGTCGCCGGCGACCTTTGGCGACCCGTGTACCCTCGCGGGCGTCGGCTGGTTTTTCGGCGCGGGTTGCCGGCGCGCCGGCTTCCTCTGTAGTATCGCCGCCTCTTGAATGAAGGATTCGCGCTTGGCCAAGGACCTGATCATCGCCGAAAAGCCGTCCGTCGCCGCGGACATCGCGCGCGCGCTGGGCGGCTTCACGCGCCACGGTGACTATTTCGAAAGCGACGACCACGTGCTGTCGTCGGCCGTCGGCCACCTGATCGAGATCGGCATGCCGGAAGACGAGGAGGTCAAGCGCGGCAAGTGGACGTTCGCCCACCTGCCGGCGATCCCCACCAAGTTCGCGCTGAAGCCGATCGAAAAGAGCGAGGACCGGCTGAAGACGTTGCTCAAGCTCGTCAAGCGCAAGGACGTGACGCGGCTGATCAACGCCTGCGACGCCGGCCGCGAAGGCGAGCTGATCTTTCGCTACATCGCGCGCTACGCGAAGACCGACAAGCCCATCCAGCGGCTGTGGCTGCAATCGATGACGCCGGCGTCGATCCGCGACGGCTTCGCCAACCTGCGCAGCGACGCGATGATGCATCCGCTGGCCGACGCCGCGACCTGCCGCTCCGAATCGGACTGGCTGGTCGGCATCAACGGCACGCGCGCGATGACCGCGTTCAATTCCAAGTCGGGCGGCTTCCAGCTGACCACCGTCGGCCGCGTGCAGACACCGACGCTCGCGATCCTGACCGAGCGCGAGGAAAAGATCCGCGCGTTCCGCCCGCGCAACTACTGGGAGCTCGTCGGCACGTTCGGCGCCGCTGCCGGCGAATACACGGGCCGCTGGTTCGACGAGGCGTTCAGGAAGCGCGACGACGATCCCGACGCGCGCGCCGAGCGACTGTGGGACGAGGCGCGCGCGCTCGCGATCGCCGACCAGTGCCGCGGCAAGCCCGGTATCGTCAGCGAGGAGTCGAAGCCGTCGACGCAGAGCCCGCCGCTGCTGTACGACCTGACGACGCTGCAGCGCGAAGCCAACGGCCGCTTCGGCTTCTCGGCGCGCACGACGCTGTCGCTGGCGCAGGCGCTGTACGAGAAACACAAGGTGCTGACGTATCCGCGCACCGATGCGCGCGCGCTGCCGGAGGACTACCAGGACACGGTGAGGGCGACGCTCGAGGTGCTGGGCGAGACCAACGCCTACGGCACGCTGGCGCGCAAGGTGCTCAAGGAAAAGTGGGTGCGCCCGAACAAGCGCGTGTTCGACAATTCCAAGATCTCCGACCACTTCGCGATCATCCCGACGCTGCAGACGCCGAAGGCGCTCAACGAGATCGAGCAGAAGCTTTACGACTTCGTCGTCAAGCGCTTCATCGCCGTGTTCTATCCGGCGGCCGAGTTCGAGGTGACGACGCGCATCACGCGCGTCGACGGCGAGCCGTTCAAGACCGAGGGCAAGGTGCTCGTCACGCCGGGCTGGCTCGCCGTGTACGGCAAGGAAGCGCAGGGCGACGACGCGTCGCTGGTACCGGTGACGCAGGGCGAGCGCGTGAAGACCGAGACGATCGACGCCGTCGCGCAGACGACGCGCCCGCCGCCGCGCCTCAACGAAGGCACGCTGCTGTCGGCGATGGAGGGTGCCGGCAAGACGATCGAGGACGAAGAGTTGCGCGAGGCGATGCGCGAGAAGGGCCTCGGCACGCCGGCAACGCGCGCGCAGATCATCGAGGGCCTGATCCAGGAGCGCTACATCTATCGCGAGGGACGCGACCTGATTCCCACGGCGAAGGCGTTCTCGCTGATGACGTTGCTGCACGGCCTGGGCGTGCCCGAGCTCTTCTCGCCGGAGCTGACGGCGGAGTGGGAGTTCAAGCTGAAGCAGATGGAGCACGGCAAGCTCAAGCGCGACGCGTTCATGCGCGAGATCATCGGCATGACGAGGCACATCGTCGCGCAGGCGAAGAACTACGAGAGCGACACGATTCCCGGCGATTTCGCGACGCTGACGGTGCGCTGCCCCAAGTGCGGCGGCGAAGTGCACGAGCAATACAAGAAATTCCAGTGCATCAACTGCGACTTCGGCTTCTGGAAGATCATGGGCGGGCGCCAGCTCGAGCCCGTCGAAGCCGAGGACCTGCTGGCGAACCGCGAAGTGGGACCGCTCGAAGGATTCCGCAGCCGTCTCGGTCGCGCGTTCTCCGCGAAGCTCAAGTTGAACGACGCCAACGAAGTCGAGTTCGATTTCGGCCCGCGGCCGGGCGACGACGACGAGCCGGTCGACTTTTCCGGACAAACCTCGCTGGGACCTTGCCCCAAGGATGGCGGGCGCGTGTTCGAAACACCGACCGCCTACGTGTGCGAGAACGCGGTGGGGCCTGCTCGCACCTGTGATTTCCGCTCGGGTCGCACGATCCTGCAGCGGCCGATCGAGCGCGCACAGATGGAAAAGCTGCTGGCGCACGGCAAGACCGATCTGCTGCAGTTCGTGTCGGCACGCACGCGCCGTCCATTCTCCGCGTATCTCGCGCGGCAGCCCGATGGCAAGGTCGGCTTCGAGTTCGAGGCCAAGGGCGAGGGCAAGCGCGGCCGCCCGCAGCGCGCCGCGGCGCTGCGCGTGCTGGGCAAGCATCCGCGTGACGGCGCGCCGGTGGAATTGCATGCCGGACGCTACGGTCCCTACGTCAAGCACGGCACCGTCAACGCCACGCTGCCCGACAAGGACAAGGTCGATGCGGTGACGCTCGACGAAGCGCTCGCGCTGCTGGCCGAGAAGAGCGGCACGCCGATCGGTGGTCGCAAGCGCGCGGCGGTGAAGCGCACCCCGCGCGTCGAGGAGCCGGCGCCCGCGGCGAGCCCGCGCGCCGGCAAGCGCGCGACGCGGCCGGCGGCGGGCGGCGCGACCGCGCGCGCGGCGACACGCAAGACGACGAAGACCGCGACCAAGCGCACCACCGCAACCGCCGCCAAGACACCCGCGATCAAGCGCGCGGTGACCAGGCGCAGCGCCGTCAAGAAGCCCTGAGCGCCCACGCCGCGTGCGCGACGGCGCCGCGGCGCGTGCTGAGCGCTCAGCGCGCGCGCTGCTTGCGCGCCATGTCGATGTCGAGGTACTGCCAGTAGGTCGCGAAGAGCTGCGGCGCGAATCCCGACAGCCACGGTTGCGCGAACTCGTTCTGCAGCCGGTACATCACCGGGAACATCGGCACGTAGGTGCGCGCGATCGACGCCATCTTGAGCGCGGCCGCCGTCTGCTGCGCCGGATCGTCGGTGTGGAAGAACGCATCCATCGCTCGATCGTATTCGGGCATGCTGAAGTGCGAGATGTTCTGCACGAACGGCGCGCGACTGTCGAGCTGCTGCAGGATGCCGTACGCGAACGGCAGCCCGCCATAGCCGCCGTAGTACGCGGTGAACTTGCCGAGCTCGATTTCCTTGATGATGTCCTGGAACGGCGCCATGTGGAACTCGATGTGGATGCCGATTGCGTCGAAATTGCGCCGCACCAGCGATGCGAGCTCGGTCGATGAAGCGCCGGTGCGCAATCCCATCGTCACCACCAGCGGCTTGCCATCGGGCCGGTTGCGATACACGCTTGCCACCGGCCGCGCGAATCCCAGCCGGTCCAGCAACGCATTCGCCGCCGCCGGATCGTAGAGCGACTTGTCGCCGAACTGCGGATCGTGGCCGACGACCCGCGGCGCGACGAGCTGGTTGGCGGGCAGCGCCTGGCCGCCGGCCAGTACGTCGATCGCCGCCTTGGCATCGAAGCTCAGCATCATCGCGCGGCGCAGCGCGATGCCTTCCTTGCCCATGCCACCGACCACCGGATCCCCGATGTTGAAGTAGATGAAGAACACGTAGGGCTCGGGGGTCGCGTAGTGGATGACGCCGCGCGCAGCGAGGTCGGGACGCAGCCGTTTGTTGACGAGCAGCCGGTTGGCGATGTTGCCGTGCAACGTGATGTAGTCGAGGTTGCCGCGCTCGAACTCCAGCACGCGCACACTTTCCTCCTCGATGATGGCGATGTCGATCTCGCCGATCTGCGGCAGTGACTTGCCCGCCATCTGTCGGGCGAGCGGTGCATACGCGGTCGCGCTCGCCGGCGGAAAACGCAGCTCGCGGTAATGCGGATTGGCGATGAGCACGACGCGCGAGCCTCGATTCCACTCCTTCAGCCGGTACGGGCCTGTGCCGACGGGACGCGCGCCGATGTCGCGGCCGGCGGCCTCGACAACTTCCTGTGCGCACGCGCCGAGCGTCAGCAGGAATTCGATCGGCGGATACACGGCCTCGGTCAATTTCACCTGCAGCGTGTAGCGGTCGAGTGCGCGCAACCCGGCCATCGGCGCCGTGTAGTCCATCTTTGCGCCGGGTTTCTTCGCCGCGTCGACGATCGCGCGCGCGCCGACGACGAGCTGCGTGATCGCTGCCTCGCCACCGCGATGCAGGTTGGGATCTAGCCAGCGCTTCATCGAGTAGACGTAGTCGGCGGCGGTCAGCTCGCGCGCCTTGCCGCCGAACACCGGGTCGTCGGTGAAGCGGATGCCGGGCTGCAGGTGCACGGTCCACGTCAGGCCGTTGTCGGTGATCGCCGGCAATGCGGTCGCCGTCGCCGGTCGCAGCCGCGTCGGCACGGCGAGGTAGTCGAACTGATAGAGGCCCTCGAAGATCGCGGTGGTGACTTCGTACGAGGGCGAGTCGTCGTACTGCTCAGGGTCGAGCGTCTCGATGTCCGGCGACGCGATGTGCAGGACCTTGGCGGGATCGGCGGCGGCAAGGACCCGGGGCGCAACCGCCGCGCACGCGAGCGCCACCATCGCGCCGAGCGTCCGCAGGAGTCGCCGAGTGCTGGCGCTGCGCATGACACCATCATGGCATGCTTTGCACGAATGTGTAACGCCGTGCGACGGCCACTCGCGTCATCGGCGCATCGCAGGCACAATTGGCGGCATGGACTTTCGTGACATCGTGGTCGAGTTCGCGACCATCAGCGACGCGCAGGTGCTGTCGACGATGACACGCGATTGGGTCGAGGCCGGGCTCGGGTGGAGCTATCGCGCCGAGCGCATCACGCGCCTCATCTCGAGCCCCAACCATACGGCGGTCGTCGCGCGCGACGGCTCGCGGATCGTCGGCTTCGCGATCATGGAATTCGGCGACGAGCGCGCGCATCTGGTGCTGCTCGCCGTGCGCCCGTCGCACCGGCGTCGCGGCATCGCGCGGCGGATGGCCAACTGGCTGATCGAGTCGGCGATCATCGCCGGCGCGTCGTCGGTGCACGTCGAGGTGCGCGAATCGAATCCGCCCGCGCACGCGCTCTACCGGCAGCTCGGCTTCGACGAGAGCCTGCGCATCGAAGGCTATTACCAGGGGCGCGAGACCGCCGTGCGGATGATCCGCATGCTGCGCGCACCGACGCTGCCCTTGCCAGTGTGGACGCCGCCGCCGCGACTTAAGCACTGAAGGTCGCCACGTCGCGCATGCGGCGCCCGCGATGCGCGCCGGCGATCCGTCCGCGCCGCCGCTCCCTCACGTCGCTCAACCCGCCGCCCTGTCCGCCATGTCGATCGAAGTGAGCGAAGAGGACGGCGTGCGCTACCTGCATTTCGGCACGCACTGGATCCAGGGCGCGATGCGCATCGCGCGTCC